>NZ_CATKQT010000053.1:0-278947 GCF_949767855.1 Brevibacillus sp. IT-7CA2 | reverse complement strand
TTCGTTCTGCCGCCCAGAGGCGACTTTTTTAATTTACCACATAACCACTTAAGAAATCAAGTGTTTTTTAAAACTTTTTTCTCGGCCACTCTGCGTTAGCGCAGCAGCGACGTTTGTTAATATAGCATGGATCACAAATAGAAGTCAACACTAATTGAAAAAATTTTATCCCATTAAAATAAAACCTGTTTCTCTGTCGCCATTTTCCCCTTCTTTGCATACGATCTCTTGGATCAACAAGCGCTGAAGCATCTTATCTATCACGAGAGGAATCTCAATCTCTGCCTCTGTAATCATCGGATGATTCATCAACTCTTCCAAACGCCAAGGCCCTGATTTTGTCTCCATGAGCTCAACCAAGTATCGAACAGATTCCTTTGTTCTGGATGCGATCCAAAATTCAATTGCCAGCACAAGTAGTTCAATTCGCTTCTCCAATGCTTCTGCATTAAAAGACAGCTCCTCATACAACTTATATATAGAAGGATCTATCTGTTTGACTTGCGTCCATAATGCTGGCTGAGGATGATCTCCCGCTTCATATACAATGAGACGAGCCAAATAGTGAATCGTTTGAATAGCAGAGTGATGCGCGTCCAGCATCATACCTTGCTGCAAAAACTCTTTTGTCTCGTGAAAAAAACGAAGGATTTGGGAATACTCCTTACAGATATGTTTTTTCTGGAGAGAAGATGACAAACTAGCCAGGCGCAACTTCATTTGTTTCATAAAATGTTCTTTGTCCCAAACGATTTCTGCCCTTCGAAGCATCTCGGCAAGTCGTTCATCCAAACCGCAGATGGCTCCCTTCTCCAGCTGCCACGTGCTGATTTGCTGCTCGATGATCACTTGTTCCTGAAATAGCATCCGACGGATTTTACCATCAGCTTGGGGCTCATTTACTACGACGAAATAAAAGATTCCCTCGCGAAAGGGAACTAGCATATCCGAATCATTCAAAACAAGCACCGCTTGCACATCCAAACGCTGCTGAAGATTTTTCAGATACGTTTGCCTTAAAGTCATGCCTTGTTCCTCCCTGCCCCCTGGGTTGAACTTATGGATTCTACAAGTCTTGTCCGTTTCCTGCTTGTCAACAGACAAATCCTTTGTATGCTATACTATAGGGTAGGAGGAATGATCATGAAAAATACAGAACGCCTGAGCAAGATCAAACGCATGCGCACATGGGGCAACTGGAGCATGGTAATCGGCATTTTGCTGATGTATACAGGGTACGCATTTTTTGCAGGTTATTTGGACTTTATTCCTTTACTTGGAAGCCTATTAAAAGGCTCTTACATTTTTATGACGCTGCTTTTGATCATCGGGTTCATTCTGACAATGGGCAGTACAGTCTTGTTTATGATTTCTGGGATGGTCTCCACGTCAGCTCCACAGGTGCAATGTCCTTCATGCCAAAAAGTCACGAAGATGTTGGGGAAAGAAGACGCCTGTATGTTTTGTGGACAACCTTTACGCATAGAAGACGGACATCCTCAGCAAAACCAAACATAATATGATTTCTTTCATCTATACGTAAAAAGCCACCTGCTAATTCCCGAGCATTCGGGGTGCAGGTGGCTTTCTTTCTTGAAAGCTGTCTGTCTTTTATTTCAGAGTCTCGTCAATTGCTTGCCATATCTCCGGCACCTCAAAGCCTCGGCGCCAAGAAGCTACACCCGCCAAGTCGTACTTATTGACGATCTCCATACGCTTCTTCATAGAAGTTACGTCTTCTATCCACATTTTATAGACGTTGCCATCCTTCGGGTCTTTATACTCCACATAATGTTGACCTGAAGCTTCATCCATAACTGGCGTCAGCTTGCGTTCGTTGATCCATTCCTGGGCTTTCGTCATGGAATAAGCTTTGGAGCTAACCTTTACAGTGCCATCAGCCTGCTTGGCTTCTGTCCACAAGCGTGTGTAAAAAGGTACACCCAGCAACAGCTTTTCGTTAGGGACTTCTTCCAGCACTCCTTGCAAGCCTCGCTCCACCCATGGCAATGATGCCACAGATCCAGCTTTTGGACTCGCTGCCCAATGCTCATCATACGTCATCACCGCAACATAATCGACAACCTCGGCCAAAGCTTTCCGATCCAGGAACATGGACCATTGCTTAGCATTTGACTTGATCGTCACATCAATGGTAACGGTCAGTCCTTGCTGATGGAGATACGGCGTCAGCTCTCGAACAAACTGAACGAGCTCCTCTTTCTCTTCTAAATACACGTTCTCAAAATCGATGTTGATGCCATCGAGATCGTATAGATGAGCGTAGTACAAGAGTTGGGCGATTAACTTATCTCGCTTGTCATAGCTACTGAGAACAGATTTGGTCCAATCTGGATTAAAACCGTTTGTAACTAGACCCCAAACCTTGTAGCCCCTCTTATGGGCCCATTTGACGTACGCAGAATCAGCCCTGTTCAACAGATTTCCTTCTGCATCCTTCATTTCAAACCAAGTAGGAGAAACTGCATTTACCCCTGGTAATGCACCAATTTTTGAAACATCCGGATTTTTACTGACGACGTGCTCCCATACGAGATTGATCTTTCCCTCAGGCTTCCAAGCAGCATGTTGTTGTCCGGTAGCAGTCGTGTGCTCCAGCTGGACTTTGCGCACATCCGTCATCTCAATACTTTTCTCTGAAATGAATCCGCCTACTCCTGAGGCCGTCAATATGCGATACCAGTTTTCCTTTTTGCCAAGAACGTCAACAACCTCTCCTGACGACAGCTCTGCTACGATTGGGGTTCGGTGAGAAGCACCGGTACGAACTACCTGTTTTTCCTCGGCAGCGATCACTTTCGCTTGCTGGATTTCGTAGCCCTCTTTTTCGACGACCAGGACACCCGAATCTGCTTTTTGCTCAAAAGAATAAGGATACAGCTTTTCCAACGGATCCAACGGGACATAGCGTGTGCCGTCGACCTCTTTTACCGGAACGAGTAAATCCACAGGTTTTTTGTTCAGATAGGCGACAACTTCTCCACTCTCCATCCGAAGCACCTTATCCTTCGTCGTGACGATAACGGAACGTGTAGGCTCATCCCAAAAAATCGAAGGATCAATGTTCTCTTTAATGAAATCAAAGGGCAGTAATATTTGCTCTGATTCCAATAAATACGTGGAATCTTTCTGCGAGCCTTCGTATACAATCACATTTTTCTCACCATCATACGGCTGCACATGCTCAGTTGAGGCACGGAGCACAAAAAACCAGTAAATGCTGCCGAAGATGGCCAACAAGAGAAAGCTTAACAAAAACAGCGTACGAAAAACCCGTCGTTTCCTTCTTCTTGGTCGCAGAGCTCTACCCGACTCCCTGCTCATAATCTCCACCTGCTTCCCGGTACATAAGCCTGTCTTCTGACTTGGGCTGTATGATTTGACTCATTATTTCGATCATAGCGTTGGTTCAATCCATTCACAACCTTTTGTATTCTGGTAATTCACGGACAAGCTTCCTACCAAGAAGAAGACGTACGAAAAGCCAAAAGGTTACAGATATCGACAGAAAGGGTTATGTCCTCCAAAAGCAAACACCCCCTGCATCACCGGGATTATCCGATTCAAGCAGGAGGTGCTCATCCATCAAATACATTCTTAGTGGGGATTCTTTTGACAGGAATCACAAACGCCATAAACTTCCATACGATGTCCGGTTACTTTGAAGCCGATGTCTTTGGAAGCAGCTACTTCTGCATCCCGCAAATACGGAAAGTGGAAGTCCCTGATCGCACCACAGGAGGAACAGATCGCATGATAATGATCTTCTTCCACATTGGCATCGAATCGGCTGGACGCATCCCCGTAAGTGAGCTCTGTAACCAATCCAGCATCTTTAAAGACTCGTAGATTGTTATAAATCGTTGCAACGCTCATATTCGGGAATTTGCCTTCAAGGGCTTTATATATTTCGTCAGCCGTCGGGTGAGTCATCGTTTCCAGCAAATAGGTCAAAATTGCATGGCGCTGAGGTGTCATGCGAACCCCGGTATTCTTCAGGATTTCAACAGCTTTCTCCACACGTTGTACCATCTTGTTACACCCCACAGTCTTTCGCAAGACAAAAGAACAAGCTTCTCTAATGTCATTGATTAGAATTACTATAAATAAGTGTACGTCTAGTCGGCGAAAACTGTCAATATCCATTCATCCGATTTGGAAAGAAAGAAGTGGAAAATCAAGTTTTTACTTTGCTTTTACAGGCTTTTTGGTTGCAGGCTTTTTGGCTTTTTTGGCTTCCGCCTGTGCAAACTTACACATGGATTGAAGTGTACAGCTGCCGCACTGTGGATTGCGTGACGAACATACACGTCTGCCGTGCCAGATTAGCCAATGATGCGCATCCGTCCACTTCTCTTTCGGAATGCGCTTCATGAGCTGACGCTCCACTTCGTCCACATTGTCGCTATTCGCAAGGCCTAACCGGTTTCCTACGCGGAATACATGCGTATCCACCGCGATCGCAGGAATCCCGAATGCATTGGACAAAACGACATTTGCAGTCTTTCTCCCTACCCCCGGCAATGCTTCGAGCTCGGCATGCGTTTGTGGAACTACGCTATTGTATTTTTCGTACAAGATTCTACAGGTCTCTAAAATGTTTTTACTCTTATTCTTATACAACCCGAGCCCTTTTATATGCTCTTCCATTTCTTCCTGTGTCAAATGAAGGTAATGCTCCGGCTGGTTTAGCTGCTGGAACATGGGTGCCGTAATCTCATTCACCCGTTTATCTGTACATTGAGCAGAAAGAATGGTCGCAATGAGAAGTTCAAATGGGGTTGTATAATTCAATTCACAGTGCGCATCCGGATAAAGCTGCTGCAAATTATCCAAAATGTCGCCAACAGGTACTTTGCGTTGTGCCATAAATATATCCCCCTTTTCCCTACATTATACCGCCTTGGTCAACACAGCGATCGATAGCACCGCAAGCTGCACCTGTTGTACAATGTGTCTGGAAGTATTTAACGGGAGGGGGTTTTCCATGAAAGTATTCCTGACTGGTGCCACAGGGTTTGTTGGACGAGGTATACTCGAGCGCTTGCAAGCAGAAGGATATGAGACCGTTTGCCTCACCAGAGCTAGTTCAACAGGTAAGCTTCCCTACAAAGAATCCGCCAATGCGCAAATAACGGAAGCAACCGGCGATCTATTTGATAAAGAATCATTGATGAGAGCAATGCAAGGCTGCGATGCTGCCATCCACCTTGTCGGAATTATTCGCGAACAACCGGGGAAAGGCATTCACTTTTCTCGTATCCATGTAGAAGGTACAAAAAATGTACTGGAGGCCGCCAAGCAAGCTGGAATCAAGCGCTTTGTCCATATGAGTGCTCTTGGTGCACGCGAAAACGCCACAAGCGCCTATCACCGAACCAAATACGAAGCGGAGCAGCTTGTGCAAGAAAGCGGTATTCCATACGTCATTTTCCGTCCATCTGTTATTTTTGGTCCTGGGGATGAATTCGTGAACATGCTCGCCGATCTGGTTCGGTTACCTATCACACCGGTCATTGGCGATGGCTCATACCCTTTGCAGCCAGTTGCTCGCAAGACAGTGGCCGATGTATTCGTCCAAGCCTTGAGCAGACCAGAAGCAACCAATCAAACTTACGAAACAGGCGGACCCGAACCACTCTCCTACGGACAAATCCTAGATACGATTGGCGAGGCTATCGGAAAGCGGAAGGTCAATAAAATTCATATTCCCCTTGCTTTAATGAAGCCTGTGGTAAATATGATGGAGAGATTCCCATTTTTCCCGATTACGAATACGCAGCTCACCATGCTGCTAGAAGGAAACGCATGTAAGGACGGAAAGCTTCTCTACGATACTTTTCACACAGAGAGAATCGACTTTCTCCCGGGAATCACCACTTACCTGCGTACCAAATAAAAAATAGGAGCCCCCTGCTTGATCCCAGGGGGCTTTTGCCTATTCGTGCAGCGTTTTCTCTACTGCACTTGTCTCTTTATTAATATGACGAGCCACAACGAAAAGATAATCAGACAATCGGTTGAGGTATTTGACCACGGACGGATTTACCTGCTCCTGCTGTGCCACATGGACTGCTTTGCGCTCTGCACGTCTGACGACCGTACGCGAAACATGGAAGGCAGCCGCTGCCGGATGTCCGCCAGGCAAAATAAAATTGGTGAGCGGAGGCAACTTTGCATCTAACATGTCAATTTGCTCTTCCAGAAAAGTAACGTCCTCTTCTGTAATTGGCCAACCTACCTTTTTGCCTTCTGGCGTCGCCAACTCAGCCCCTACATGGAAAAGCTTTGTCTGGATGACATGGAAGACATCCTGCAATTCCTTCCATTCTTCTGTCGCAGGCAACAGGGCCAGTGCCAATCCAATCTGCGAGTTGGCTTCATCGCACGTACCGTATGCCTCTACACGGTCTGCAAACTTAGGCACGCGGACACCAGCAACCAGGGACGTCTCACCTTTATCCCCTGACTTTGTATAAATCTTCATTCCGTATCCCCTCCACAGGTTCCGTTTACAAAGCTTCTGCGACCAGAATCAATTCTGAGCTATTTGCATCAAAAGCTGTCTTTGCAAAAGAACCGTATCGTTGTATGACCTTCAAGCCGTTTAAGCGAAGCAGATGATGAAGCTCCGCGGGGAAAATATAGCGGAGAGTAAATCGGCCTTTCACCCGTTCTGTCACAACTCCCTGTGCATCCGTACGCTCGTATATGCGTGTCACTTCGGACAGTTGCTGAAAATGGTCATAACGGGTGTAATCCCACATCGCAACCTCTTCCCCCGACGGGAGTGGATAGGTGCCACGCAAGGACATTTTTTCATTTTCCTCGTAAAAATGATGAATCTTGGGCACAAACACGTTCATGATGAACTTCCCGCCTGGAGCCAGATGCTTGCGAATGCACGTCAATGCCTTCATTTGCTCTTGAACATGCAACAGGTGCAAAAACGACCGAAAAGGAATCATAATCAGCGAAAATGAATCCTGTAGGTCAAAGGCGCGCATATCCCCCTGCAATAGCTTCAAGCCGGATGTTACACCTTGTTCCTCTGCTTTTACCTGAGCCCTTGCCAACATATCTTGGGATAGGTCAATTCCGGTAACATCGATGCCAGCCTGCGCCATCGGAATGCTAATTCTTCCGGTGCCGCAAGCGAGATCCAGCACTTTTCCCCCTGCCAGCTTGGCTTGTTCCAGATAGAACTCAACATCACCCGCAACACCGCGTTGAGTGAGATCATAGTAGTCAGCCCATTGATACATATTGCTCATCTGGTCCTCCTATGCTTGCATTTCTTTTGATTGAAGGTATGCCATAACGAGCTTTGCCGTGTTGTCGAGCGCTTCTTTATGTGTACGTTCATGGGAGTGGGATGCATCTACTCCCGGTCCGATCAAACCATGGACAACGTCATATCCGGCTCTCAGCGCAGCACTTGCGTCAGAACCATAGTAGGGATAAATGTCCACTTGGTAGTTCAGACTGTTCGCTTGTGCGAGCTTGGTCAGATGGCTGCGCAATCCGTAGTGGTAAGGTCCTGTGGAATCCTTCGCACAAATGGACACACAATACTCATCTGTCGTCTGTCCGTCCCCAATCGCGCCCATGTCGACAGCCAGGTACTCCACCACGTTGTCAGGGATGCTGGAGTTGCCTCCGTAGCCGATCTCTTCATTATTGCTGATAAAAAAGTGCGTGGTGTAAGGCAGCTTCTCGCCGGATTCACTCAGTTCTTTCAGAACCCCCAGCAACACAGCCACGCTTGCTTTGTCGTCGATATGGCGGGACTTAATAAAGCCGCTATCCGTTACTGTTACCCGAGGATCAAAGGAGACGAAATCTCCGACGGAAATCCCAAGCGCAAGGACCTGCTCTTTGTTTGTGACCTTTTCATCCAGTCGGACTTCCATGTTCGCATCATTGCGCTCCGCTTTTCCTGCTTCTGAGCTGTATACATGCACGGAAGCTTTGGTGGACAAAATGGTACCGGTTACAAGACGACCGCTGCTAGTCTCTACAACGCAGTGCTCCCCTTCAATCGCATTGAATGCAAAGCCGCCGATCAAGGTCAGCTTCAAGCGTCCGTTGCTCTTTATTTCTTTTACCATCGCGCCCAGCGTATCGACGTGAGCTGTCAAGAGTCTTGCTTTGTCATTATTGGCCCCCGCTACTGTTGCAACGATTGCCCCTTTGTTTGTCCGTTTATAGGAAACGCCAAGCTTTTCTAACTCTTGTGCAACCCAGGCCATTACTTTTTCCGTATTGCCAGATGGACTTGGGATGTTCGCCAATTGGCAAAAGCTTTCTACAACATATTCCGTGGATACACTCATCTGTATGTTCCTCCATTCGCCCATTGCGAAATAAACGTTAGGATTGAAGTTCTTCCTTAATAAATTGAAGCACTTCCTGCACATGCCCTTTGACCTTTACTTTTGGCCATACTTTTGCGATGTTGCCTTCTTTGTTGATGACGAACGTCGTGCGTTCTATGCCCATGTACTCTCGTCCGTACATTTTTTTCAATACCCACACACCATAAGCCTCTGCCACCTGGTGATCCGGATCTGCCAGAAGTGGAAAAGGCAATTCGTGCTTCGCGATAAATTTGTCATGCGACTTCACAGAATCCGGACTGATCCCGAGAACAATTGTATTCAGCTCAGCAAAGCCCGAATGGAAGTCACGAAAGTCGCATGCTTCTGTGGTACATGTCGGTGTTTGGTCCTTCGGATAAAAATAAAGCACCACATTTTGTCCATGAAATTGGGAAAGTGAGATGGTCTGATTGTTGCTCGCCTGCAAAGTAAATGCAGGTGCAGCTTGTCCTACTGCCGTCAAACTTTTCCCTCCTCTCAATAATGTCCTGTTTTCGCTGGTCCCATTTTACCACAATCTAGTAGTCACTTCATCCGCATACAAGTTGCGCTTTGATTCAGAAAAGGATAGAATAAAAAAAAATAAAATTTGGCCTAGTCAGTTGGATGGTGAATTCGCATGAAAGAGTTTTTTGAAGTAACAGATCCAGAAGCGCTAAAATCGCTTGCTATAGCGGAACGGGTTAAAATTTTGGAACTCTTTGAAGATTTGGAGCCCAGAACGGCCAAACAAATCGCTACAGAACTAGGCGAAAATGCTGCACGGCTACATTACCATGTGAAGGAGCTCGTGCGTGTTGGGTTGCTCGAGCAAGTGGATACCCGGGTAAAAGGCTCTATTGTGGAGAAATATTATGAGCCTGTTGCCAAGGTCATTCAGGTCAAGCTCCAATTGATGATTGAAGAAAACGCTCAACAATTAAGTGATGTCATGTTTACTCCGTTTCGTACTACGGAAAAGGACCTCATGCGAACTCTCAATCGCTTCGTCGCAAGCGACCAAGATGTTAGGAAAGAGTATAAAAATACGTTCGCTTATAATTTGACTGAATTTTATTTGAGTCAAGAGGAACGTAATCAATTTGTGGAAGACATCTCTGAGCTGTTGCAAAAGTACAAAGGGTTCAAAAAGGAATCTGGCCGTCGAAAATTCAAGTTTTTCGACACCCTGTTCCCATTGACTCCAGCTGACCCAACAGATGATTCAGATGATCCTTTTGATGATTCGAATGAGTAAGTCACCAAGAAAACCATCAGGTACGATGGTTTTCTTTCATTTTCTAATCAAAGGAGGACTCCCATGCGGACGATCTTGTTTGATTTCGACGGCACAGTTGCCGATACCCTCCCCTTGATCTTCACCGCTTTTCGCTCTACCTTTCAGCAGTTTTTACAAGAGCATTATACCGACGAGCACATTGTAGCTCTCTTTGGCCCCACAGAGACAGGCATTTTGCAAAACAAGCTACCCTCACATGTGCATGACAACGCCCTCGCTCATTTTTTTCGTGTATACACAGATGAACACTCCCGCGTACAAAATCCTGAAAATATCCGAAGCATGCTCGATGAACTTCACGCAGCAGGTATCCAAATGGGAATCGTAACAGGAAAAGGGCGCAAAAGCGCTGACATCTCCCTTCGAGAATGGGGATTAGCTTCGTATTTTTCCGTCGTGATCACAGGGGATGAGGTCACACATCCAAAGCCTCATCCAGAAGGTATTTTTACTGCTATGAAACAGCTAGGCGCTACGCCTGCGGAAACCATTTTCGTAGGTGACAGTGATGCTGATGTGTTGGCTGGTCGTGCCGCTGGTTTGCAAACAGTCGGTGTGGATTGGCTTTTGGTTACACAAAAGTCGGGAAAATTCGATCCCGAGCCTGACTACCACTTTACGGATGTGCAAGCTTTTACCGAATGGATACTCGGACGCTAGAGGAAAAAAGGGTGTGCCCTGCCGCCGAAGCGTGGACACACCCTTTTTTTAATTTAATACGCCCGTCCGAACCAGACGCTATGCTGTGACTCTTTGCCGCAGCAAATGCAGGCTTTCTTTTGTACAGGAGGCTCAAACGGGATGTTACGAGAAGTGAACTTGGTTTCCTCTTTGATCTTCGATTCACAAGCATCATCCCCACACCAGCCAGCTAACACCCATCCGCTCGTTTTGTTTTCGCTCTCGCTTTTTGCAATATGAGCAGATAGCTGCTCCAGTGTATCGATCCCAAAATGTGAGTTCTCATCACGAAAGGCTAGTGCTTTTTGGAACATATTTTGCTGAATCTCTCCCAACAGTTGAACCACTGTCTGCGCGATACCTTCAAGTGAAACCGTCACCTTCTCCCCTGTATCACGACGAGCCAGAATTACTTGACCATTTTCCACGTCACGTGGGCCGAGCTCCAGACGCAGAGGAACCCCGCGCATTTCCCATTCATTGAACTTCCAGCCTGGTGTTTCTTCACGAAGATCAGCACGGACACGCACTCCTGCGGCCTTGATCTCGTCAAAGAGTGGATCAAACGCCTCCATGACTTTCTCGCGCAGCTTCATCGGACCGACTGGGATCATTATTACCTGTGTCGGAGCCATGCGAGGCGGCAACACTAGACCGCGGTCATCGCCATGCACCATGATCATCGAACCAATCAGTCGCGTAGAGGTTCCCCATGATGTGGTGTGAACGTACTTGAACTGATTGTCACGATCCAAAAACTTGATTTCAAAGCCACGCGCGAATTTATCGCCCAAATAGTGCGAGGTTCCCGCTTGCACTGCTTTGCCATCCTTCATCATCGCTTCAATGGAATACGTGTCAACAGCACCGGCAAAGCGTTCACTTGGTGTTTTTTGTCCCTCCCAAACCGGAATGGCCAGCTCCTGCTCGACGACCTCTCGGTAAATCTCCAGCATTTGCATCGTTTCCTGACGAGCTTCCTCCTCTGTCGCATGTGCCGTGTGGCCTTCCTGCCAGAGAAATTCTGATGTCCGCAAGAACGGCATCGTCCGCTTTTCCCAACGAAAAACGTTTGCCCATTGGTTGATTAATACAGGCAGGTCGCGGTAGCTTTGAATCCATTGGCTGTACATATGTCCTATGATCGTCTCAGAGGTTGGACGTAGCGCGAGCTTTTCCTCTAGCTGCTCGCCCCCAGCCTCTGTTACCCAAGGCAGCTCTGGATTGAAGCCCTCGATATGCTCTTTTTCTTTTTGAAAGAAGGACTCGGGGATCAGCATCGGGAAATAGGCATTGCGATGCCCTGTCTCCTTGAAACGCTTATTCATCGCCTCTTGAATTCGCTCCCATAGCTCAAAGCCATCCGGCTTGAACACAATGCAGCCGCGTACCGGTGTGTAGTCCATCAAATCCGCCTTTTTAATGACATCGATGTACCAACGCGAAAAATCCTCCGATTGCGGTGTAATTTCTTTTACAAACGCTTTGTCCTCTTTCATCCGTCTACGCTCCTTTTTATTCTTACGCAAAATGCAAAAAATCCCCCATCCCAAAAAGGGACGGAGGATCAACTTCCGCGGTACCACCCTGATTGACTACAGCATACGCCATAGTCCTCTCGATAACCCGATAACGGTGGGCATCCGGCTAAGCTCTTCACTAGCGGCTTCAGGATGGGGTGCAGTTATCCTTTACGTATCAGCCTTCCAGACTAGGGCCGACTCTCTGTCACGTGGGAATAGCTGCGGGTCCTTTCATAGCCTTTTGTGACTATCTATTAACTAAACATATTAGCGAGTCACATCGTCGTTGTCAATTGTTGGTACGCGCAGCGATTCTGGAGCCGAGCTTCACGTAGATCGGATACGCAACCACTGAAATCATAACACCTTTGAAGAGATTGAATGGGACGATTCCGTACAGAACCAATGACCAGATACTTGTCGCATTGAACATGGTCAAGAGCTGTTCAATCGGCATTTGATAAAGCACAGCGTACGCAGGCAACAGCACATAAGCATTTGCCACAGCCATGACAATCGTCATCAAAATCGTTCCCAGAGCGAGACCAGTCAGGAAGCCTTTTTTGCCTTGGCCCAGTCGCTGCATGTAGACAGCCGCAAAAATAAAGCTTGATCCTGCTACAACGTTTGCAAGCTCCCCGATCAAAAGACCGTCTGTATTTTTGAAGAGCATGTGCAGTGTATTTTTCAGTACCTCGATAATAACGCCGGCTACAGGTCCGTACATGAGTCCCCCGATCAATGCCGGGAGTGTACTGAAGTCGAGCTTCAAAAAGCTTGGCATCAGCGGAACGGGAACCTCGAGATACTGCAGAATAAATGCAACGGCCGCCAGCATGGGAATCGTCACCAGCTTTTGGGTTGCACGTGTGCGCGAAGAATGCAACGCTGTTTCTTTCATGTTTACCATCTCCTCATTTTTCTACTCCTTCTTGAGGAATGGCAACAGTCGTCGTAAGCTCACACGTCTTGTTACACAAACAGAATAAACCCTGTGGCTATTAGTTCCACAGGGCATTTGCAAGCGTATGACAAACCATGCGCAAATAAAAGGTACAAGAAACTAGAGGGCTGGCCTCTACGTTCTCATCCCGTTTGCACAGGCAAACAAGCACGCGTGATAAACGTACTGTCGTCATCCTTCTCCCATCCAGACTGTACTGTCGGCTCTGGAATCACACCAGATCCTGCACTCCGTCGCTACTTTCAGCTCGGGAGGCTCGCGGGCTTAACATGCATAAAGCATGATCACCGCCGGTCGGGAATTTCACCCTGCCCCGAAGGAATGTGTAGTTGTATACAGCATATTATACTGCTGTTTTTTGATTTGACAATAGAGGAAACTGCCAGCTCGACACTTTTTGTTTATTTTTCCGATTTGTTTAGTAGGAATAACATGACCCAAAAGAAATAGACCGCCCTTGAGTTCACCAGCTCTGCGGTCTATTTCACAACATAGTATTTGCGGAAGCGCCTATTGTACCGGCCGTTCCGGTTGCAGCCGGGACGGTCTTTTTTTACCTTATGCTTTTAGATCTCGTTACATCCAATATTACCACAACGACTAAATCATCAAGAACCCGCTCCCCGATACTTCGTGACTCCCCAGTTCCAGACTAACAGCCCAATCCCGAAGAAAATAACAGCCACTACCGGCGTCATTGCCGCATATGTGTACCAGACTTCCTTGCGCAAAAAGTAAGCCGCCGGATAAACACCCACGAAGGCAAACGGCAGCACGTAGGTGAGCACAAAGCGAATCGCCTTGTTGTACACGTCTACCGGATAGCGCCCATATTGCTGGATGTTGTAAATCATCGGAGCAATCCCTGTCCGCGAGTCGGAAAAGAAGCTAACCGCAGCAATTGCGGTATACACGCCACCGTAAATCAGTGCCCCGCTGATTGAGAGCCCGATAAAGATGAACACGTCGTACCAGTAAAACGACAAATCGAGTTGAATGGCAGCATACCCCATGATGATGATCCCGGTTATGACTCCAAAAATGCGGTCTGGCGCAATCGACTCGAGACACACCTGTGCCAGATTGTGAATCGGTCTCGTCAGGATGCGATCCATCTCGCCCCGGATGATATACCGTTCGTTGAAGTCCCAAAAACCGAAGAACATCGAGAACAACGCGTATGGAACCAAAAAGAAACCATAGATAAAGATAATCTCATCACGCGTCCAATCCCCCATAAGCGGAACATGCGTGAACACGACAATAATAAAGACGAGATTGATCAACTCAGAAACCAGATTGGACACAAAATCCCCGATAAAATCCGTTCGATAGGCAAGTCTCGTCTTGAAGTACTGGCTCAGGTAGTCGGCAAAAATACTGAAAATATGTCTCATGTTTTGCATGCTCTACCCTCCTTGCACAACCAGCTTGTTGCGGGCAAGACGCCACATCACCAAGATGGGAACCAGTATGACAAACATCCAAATGACCTGAAAACCGATCAATTCCCAGGAACGTTCCGTTGTAATCGCACCTGTGAAGATCAGGCTCGGATAGTAGTTGACCGCCTGAAATGGGAGATAACCCATTACCGTTTGCGCCCAGCCCGGGAAAAAGCTGATCGGCAGCACGAGACCAGACAACAGATCCACCACGACCCGCTTGGCTCGCATCATACCATCGTTTCGGAACAGGAAGAAAGTCAGCAAGCCCGTCACCAGATTGATTTGTGTATTGATCAAAAACGCACACATCAAGCTGATCAAATACAGCCCCCATCCAGTCGCTGTCGCCGGGAAGCTGAATGGAATGATCAGGCTGATAAGGAATATCCCTGGACCCGCGAAAAAGAGAAAGCGAAAGATCCCTTCCCCAAACGCCTGCGCCGTTTTCACGGACAAGTAATTATAAGGGCGTATCATTTCGATCGCGACCTTGCCTTCTCGGACGTCCTGGGCTATTTCTGTATCGATGTTGTTAAAATAAAACGCCCGTGACATCCAAGCAATCGCAACGTAGGAAGTCATCTGTTCCACCGTAAGCCCGCCCAGCTGCTGCTGGCCTCCGTAGATTGCTCCCCATAAAAAGTAGTACGCACCGATGTTGATCGCGTAGATAATGATCCCGCTGTAATAGTTCACACGATAGGCAAGCATCGTCAAAAACCTCATGCGGATGAGTTCCATATAAAGCTTACGCATGGCTGGCTACCTCTTGGTCTGAGGAATAAATGTTGCGAACGATATCCTCTGTGCTCGTCTCCTCGATTTTCACGTCGCTGACTTCAAACGCTGACATGACTGTCGACAAAACAAAGGGCAGCATTTCCTGACTCCGCGCAACTTTTACACTGAGGGTAAAATCATTGATTTGCTCGATCTCACAAGGCATCTCTCCCAATGCCTGACGGAGTGCGGCTGTTGAAGTGCGCTTTTTCATTTGGAAGGACACCTCTGTGCCATTGCCCCATTTTTCCTTGAGGTCATTCAGCAAGCCATCGAAGATCAGCTTCCCTTTGTCCATGACAAGCACGCGTTTACAGAGTGCTTCGATGTCTGACACATCGTGAGTCGTCAACAAGATCGTCATATTTTCCGTCTCATTCAGATTGCGGAGAAACTCACGGATTTTTTGCTTAACGAGCACATCGAGTCCAACTGTCGGTTCGTCGAGAAACAGCAGACGTGGCTTATGAATCAATGAAGCAGCCACTTCACAGCGCATTCGTTGTCCGAGACTTAACTTGCGTACTGGCTGACTGACGAACGGAGAAATATCCAGCTCCTCAATTAAACGCTCCAGCCACTTTTCTCCTTCTGCATCGTCAACCTTATAAACACTTTTCAACAGACGGAAGGACTCTAGCGGAGATAGGTCCCACCAAAGCTGAGAGCGCTGCCCGAAAACAACTCCGATGGATCGAACATACTCTTCACGCTGCTTGAAAGGCACATAGCCGTTAATGACGATTTCGCCGTCGCTCGGGGTCAAGATACCGGTCAGCATCTTGATCGTGGTCGATTTTCCGGCACCATTTTCCCCAATCAGCGCGAACATTTCCCCTTCCTCTACTGTAAAAGAAAGGTCATCCACCGCATTTACCGTCTTGTACTCCCGACTAAACAAATCACGAAAAGCACCACCAAGGCCCGGTCTGGACTGATGGATGCGGAAATCCTTTTGTAAATGATTTACTTGAATCATGGAAAACCGTCCTTTTTTCTTCGCTTAAATACCATTTGTAGTGTATATGAGCCAATCGATTTGTGCAAAAGGCAAACTGCACCAAACTGTTAATGAAGATTAAGGATCATGCCCGTTTTGTCGTCCGACTTTTTGAAGCGGATATAGCGGATGCATTCGGGATCGTTGTTTTCCAGAGAGATGAGCTCGTCTGTATAACGTTGCAGCCCTTTATGTACGATCGGCAGCACCGTCTCTTCCCACTTCGGCTGTGCTTCACCTAAAGCTCTCGGCATGAAAAGACCATCCGTTGCCAGCACCAATGCCTTCACGCCAACTCGATTCATGCGTCCATACTCGATAAAATCCCGACAGGCAACATCGCCATTCAACACGCCATAGCCTCCTGGTCCATTCGCCTGATAGCGGTTATGGATCAGGATGTCCATACATCGTTCGTACAGCTCTGTTCGGGTACACAATCCTTCGTTGATTCCTTCTTCCCACTTCGCCAAGGAGGCCTGTTCCAAATGGCTGACTTGCGTATGCGTCAGGGGTCGTACAATGTCATCCTCATAAACGGCAAATATCATGCAATCTCCCAACTGTGCGTACTCGATATGGGCATCTCCTACACGGACGACTGCACAGGCCGCTCCCCACAATGCTTCCTTTTTCTCAAGATCGATGCCACTTTGCTGCATCTGCTCCTGAAGCGCTTCGTTTATCGTCTCCAAATAATCGTGCAAAGCTGCATCCTCCGGCATTGCTTCCAGCTGCTTTTTTACGAGCTCCGCAGCGATAACTCCGCCTGTCTGTCCTGCTGCGTTCTCATACGGGATCAGCGACGTAATGCCGTCGATAACCGCATACACATGCTTAACCTGCTGAATCACATAGGCGTCCTCATTGCTTTTGCCGCTTCCTTTCGTGGAGATGCACTCAAGTTTCATGATGACCCCGCCTTTACCCATGGAGTGATTTGCTTGAAAATTGTATCATTTTTCCTTTTCCTCATCTATAGCTCTCCGTTCATATCCAGTTGTTGAACAGCTGTGGTAAGATAATGAAGGACTTTTTCCAAAAGAGGTAGTTCCAAAAGAAAAGAGGGAATATGCATGAAACGTGAACGATCCGCGCAACTGCACGAGGAAGCACTCGACGTCATTCTAGGCGGGGTAAACAGCCCTTCCCGCTCTTTCAAGGCTGTAGGCGGGGGAGCACCCGTAACGATGGAACGTGCCCAGGGCGCGTATTTCTGGGACGTGGACGGCAATCGATATATTGACTATTTAGCAGCATATGGCCCCATCATTACTGGCCATGCACATCCACATGTGACCAAAGCGATTTGCGAAGCAGCTGCCAACGGAACCCTGTACGGTACTCCGACTCCATGGGAAATTACCTTCGCAAACATGATCCGCGAAGCAATCCCTTCGATGGAGCGCATTCGATTCAATAACTCCGGTACAGAAGCAGTCATGACCTGCATTCGTGTAGCACGTGCCTATACCGGTCGTGTCAAAATCATCAAATTCGCAGGCTGCTACCACGGCCACTCTGATTTGGTGCTCGTTGCTGCTGGCTCCGGACCATCTACCTTGGGGATTCCGGACAGTGCGGGTATTCCACAAAGCATTGCCAGCGAAGTCATTACCGTACCTTTTAATAATATCGAAGCATACGCAGAAGCTATGAGCAAATGGGGAAGCGAAACGGCTTGCGTCCTCGTTGAGCCGATTGTCGGCAACTTCGGTATCGTGGCACCTGAGCCTGGCTTCCTGGAAGAGGTTAACCGCATCACTCACGAAGCAGGCGCACTTGTCGTCTACGATGAAGTGATTACTGCATTCCGCTTCTGCTATGGCGGAGCACAAAACCTTCTCGGAGTCGAGCCTGATCTGACTGCATTGGGCAAAATTATCGGTGGCGGTCTGCCAATCGGCGCTTATGGCGGTCGTCGGGAAATCATGGAGCAGGTCGCTCCACTCGGACCTGCGTATCAAGCAGGAACAATGGCTGGTAATCCAGCTTCCATCCGTGCGGGAATTGCCTGCCTGGAAGTATTGAAGCAGCCGGGCGTGTACGATGAATTCGAACGACTGGGCGCCATGCTTGCGAACGGAATCACCGAGGCAGCCAACAAACACGGCGTAACCATCCAGCTCAATCGTGTAAAAGGGGCATTGGCTGTTTACTTTACGGACGAGCCTGTTCATGATTATGATGCAGCTCAGAAAGCGAACGGAGAAATATTTGCCCGCTTCTTCCAACTGATGCTGAATGAAGGTGTATGCCTGGCACCATCCAAATATGAAGCTTGGTTCGTGACGACAGCTCATACAGAAGAAGACATTCAAAACACCATCGCAGCTGTAGACCGCGCCTTTTCTCAGCTGTAAACCATTCCCACGTCCTTTCGCATCCGTCCAAGGAAATAATAAGCCTGTTCGCGATTATGTTTTCGAGGAGGATATTTCGGTGTCCAAAGGTGAAAAATCATATCCGCAGGCTCCTGAAAAGACGTTGGATTCCAAAATGAGCAGTAAAATGCTCGAAGTGACCGGCTTTCAAAACCCACGAAAAACCGAGCATCACAAAACCCAAAATCACGACAGATGAACATCAAAACAGACACATTCCCAATCATGCTGACGAGGAATGTGTCTGTTTTTTTCGTATGCAGCAATATTGTCAATAATGGTCAGAGATTGTACAATAAAATAGTGAAACTGTCATAGGACTTATTCGTATACATGAATATGGGACAGAATGAAGTAGTAAGGTTACATGTATGGCTTAGCAACATTTCGTTTTCATAGATTACAACGAGGAGTGAGTGTGGAATGTTTTTCCATCCTATGGATTTCCTGATTCTAATTGCATTCGGACTGTCGCTCTGGGCACAGTTTCGTGTGAAAGGAACTTTTAACAAATTCGCTGAAGTTCCTACCTCCTCCGGTATTACCGGTGCTGAGGCAGCCCGCCGCATGCTCGATGCGAACGGCTTGACGAACGTTCCTGTTCAACATATCCCAGGGACATTGACTGACCACTACGACCCGACTGACCGTGTCGTACGCCTGTCTGATCCTGTATACTTCGGCAACTCGATTGCCTCTCTGTCCGTTGCTTGTCACGAGGTTGGTCATGCGATTCAGCACAAGGTCTCTTACCCGATGCTGGTAGCACGCCATCGCATTTTCCCAGTAGTCAACCTGGTGTCCGGTGTGGCGCCGTTGCTGCTGTTGGCTGGCTTCTTCTTTAAAATGGCTGGACTCTTGCTCATCGGGATTATCTTCTTCTCCGGAGCAGTTGCCTTCCAGCTCGTCACACTGCCTGTCGAGTTTAACGCAAGTAGCCGTGCGAAAGAACTGATGCTTAAAATGGGCTTCATCCGCAATGAAGAAGAGCGTGGCGCAAGCAAAGTGCTGGGCGCAGCCGCTCTGACGTACGTAGCTGCCGCTCTGATCTCCGTTCTGGAGTTGGCGAAATACATCATGATTTTCCGTAGCTCTGACGACTAATCCTTTAAACGAAACTGCAAAGGTACAGCTCTCTCACATGGGAGGCTGTACCTTTTTCATGAGGCTACGTTACAATAAGACGGGGGGTTTTGCACATGCGAATTGGAATCATTGGACTAGGCAGTATGGGTCAAATGCTGGTGAAATCACTCTGTAAAAGCGGTGTGATCCAGCCCGAGCATATCACTGTCTTCAATCGAACAAGAGAAAAGGCTGAAATTCTGCAAGCATCGCATGGCATTCTCATAGCTGAAAGTGCGCAAGAGGTGTGCGACCAGGCAAATCTGGTCTTTCTCTGCACAAAGCCACTGGATATCCTGCCTGTACTGCGTGCGTTATCTATCCCTGAAAGTGTACATATCGTTTCTGTAGCAGCTGGTGTTAGCATCGATGATTTGGAAACCGTCCATGCTGGTGCCGTAAGCAAGGTAATTCCTACAGTCACTTCGCAAGAGCTGCATGGTGTATCGTTGTTTACATGCAGCAGTCGAACAAGCGCAGAGGATCGCAATGAGCTACTCACTCTCCTGTCTTCCATTAGTCAATCACAGGAAGTGTCCGAGGTCGAGATCGAAACAGCGACGATCCTCACCAGCAGCGCACCAGGACTGATCGCAGG
Organism: Brevibacillus sp. IT-7CA2; assembly: GCF_949767855.1. Lineage (NCBI taxonomy): Bacteria > Bacillati > Bacillota > Bacilli > Caryophanales > Paenibacillaceae > Brevibacillus > Brevibacillus sp. IT-7CA2. The sequence goes on along the minus strand of NZ_CATKQT010000053.1, from coordinate 258,763 downwards.
AATTCTTGACTCGTTCGCGCAGGCAGCCGTTCGCAAAACACCAGATCTTGACCTCGATACTGCGAGAAGCATGCTGGTGGAAACGATGCTGGGAACCGCTCTTTTGCTCAAAAACGAACAGCTTAGCTTCGATCAGCTCATCGAGCGTGTTGCTACCAAAGGTGGCATTACCGAGGAAGGCTTGCGTGTTCTTGACAAGACACTCCCTTCTGGATTTGACGAGTTGTTTGCAATGACAGAATCCAAGCACGCTGCTTTGAAGATACTTGTCCAACAACAAATAAAAGCATAAATCGCGGATAGGAGAACAAGACGATGATCATCGGTTGGATTGGTTTGGGAAACATGGGCATTCCAATGGCTAGCAATCTACTGGCTGCTGGCTACGACGTACGTGTCTGGAATCGTACACCGGGAAAAGCTGCAACATTGGTAGCATTGGGTGCGAAAGAGACTGCGACTTTGTCCGAGGTGGCAGCACAAAGCGATGTACTGTTTACCATGGTAAGTAACGATGATGCCGTAAAAGCAATCTATACAGGCTCAGATGGTCTCTTAAGCCTTCCTGTGCAAGGAAAGCTGGCAGTGGACATGAGCACCATTTCACCGGATACTTCCCGTTTTCTTGCCGAGCAGGCCAAACAAGCTGGGCTGCGCTTTCTCGATGCACCTGTCTCAGGCAGTGTAGGACCTGCAAAAGAAGGGAAGCTCGTCATCATGGTAGGCGGCGAGCAAGCGGATTATGAGGTAGCCAAGCCGATGCTGGACAAGCTAGGCAAAGCAGCCTTTTATTTGGGACCAAACGGTGCTGGCACGTCTGCCAAGCTGGCGATCAATCTGTTGCTTGGCATTACGGTACAAGGTGTCTCTGAGACACTGCTGTTCGCTCGCTCTCTCGGCGTTGGCACAGAACAGATGCTGGACATCATTTCCGAGAGCGCCGTGGGAACCCCGTTAATCCGCGGAAAAGCAGCCTCGATCCTCGCTGACGACTATCCGGCAGCCTTTGCCCTGAAACATATGGCCAAGGACCTTCGACTAGCGCATGAAGCAGGCGTTTCTACACCTTTGGCGGAATCCGTCAATGCCACCTATCGTCATGCACTGGAATCAGGACTGGGAGAGCTCGATTTGATGGCGATCCTGCGTCACCTCGGTGAAAAATAGGTTTCGTGTTTAGACTGACCCTACATAAATGAAACAGCGGCTACCTAAGACCTGAAAATAACGTCTTAGTCTGGCCGCTGTTTTTTTGCATTCCACGCAGAGCATACACCTATGTTTTACATATATTGCATACAAAAGGAGGAGTATGATATGCGTCATCCAAATTTTCAGCATGTACAATACAGTCATCTACCCCCTGTATATGCTGGTAAGACCTTTCGCTATGACTATGATGATGGCAATGTATTTATCATTCATTTCTTTGACGCTACTCATCGGCATGATCAAGGGATTGCTGGACCGCATAGAGGATTCAATGGTTACTATACATTCAACTACGTGGAGATAGCTCCTTGCGTATATTTTATGTACTGGTTGGAAGAAGTCTACACGGTCAGCCAAGTTGCTGATTTTAATAGAATGCTGGTTTATACCCATTATACCTACGATGCACAGGGTGTTCGAAAAAGTCTGTTCCATTCCGGTACCATAACCGAACTAGACAGCTTCACCTCATAATCGGTGAAAGATGACAAAGCGAAAGACCGGAATTGCTTCCGGTCTAAGACTGTAGAGAAACTCCGTTTTTTTCGGGGTTTCTTTCATTATGATTATCCGTGGGAATAATAACGATTAACGAAAAGAGCTGGCAAAACATCTATAGTGAAATGGCGACGGCGTTATGAGGTGTACGGATAGGAAGAATATTTGTGAATGCAAAACAAACCTCCAGCTCCACATTTCTAGTGGTTTTGAAGGTTTGTTTGTAGAGGATGATTTAGTATCCTAGCAAATTTTTCGTGTAATGCTGGTACCCTCATCCCCTAAATTATTCTTTTCCCTAGCAGCAGGTAAACTTGAGAGGGTTCTGCAAGTTATGTTTTGCTGTCCCCTTTTCTAAAATACAAAACACATTAATGGTGCAGGGAGGATCGATACGGTTTGTAGATTCATTCTTGATACCAATTAACTTTGAAAATTGATCTAACATAATCATAACCTCCAAATTTTTACATTTTTTACTTTCAATTCAATTATAAGAATTGCAACACAAACTGTCAAATGATACATTATTTACAAAAAGTTACCAAATTCAAAGTTTGAGGGAGGTTTCTGTGTACGTTCTCATTCCACTAACGGTAGCAGTTGCTTTATTCGGCATGCAACTCTATTCATACCGAAAGTTCAGGAATATCGTTACTCTCTTTTCTGTAGAAGATTCTTTTTTTTCACTTCTAAACCAGTATTTTATCGGTGTAAATCTCAAAAAGTCACTTATATTCCCCACGCATTTTTCACAAACACCAACCATTGTCATGTTCGCTGCCCCCTCATGTGATACATGCCATCATGAAGTAGAAAGATACTTAACCCATATCAAGAAAAAAACAACCAACCTTCCTTTCTTATGTGCGGTTAAGCAGGATGATTCTGACTATCAGCACTTTATCGACACATTTAGCGGAAAAATTACGATGGTTCCCGTCGACAAAAAAACCATGAGCGAATTACAAATCATCAACTTCCCAAGCCTGTTTATTGTTGACTCACAGGGGATCATTCGATATGTAGGACGCTCAATTGGTGAGCTAGTAGACATCTTGAAGCACAAGGAGAAGCAAGAGCTTCACAACATCCAATAAAACTAGAAAAGGTGTTCCTCATGATTGTTCAATCATTTATCAAGCTGTTCGTTTTCTTATGGGCACATGCCCGGCTACTTCTCACGCTTTTAGTTTGCTTAACAATCATGACTGGTTTACTACCAGTAGCCAGCCTTTGGCTATCCAAAGAAATGATCAATGAGGTCGCGAAAATCATTCAACTCCAAGTGGGTGATTATCGTTATGCTTTTTTCTTACTCTCACTTCAATTTTTAATAGCGATGGCTACATCTGTGCTTCTCAATATCCAACAATACCTGAATGGAAAGCTTGAAAATGTTTTGGAACTCGCGGCGCAATCACTTGTACTTCAAAAGGTAGAAGCGGTACCACTTTTCTATTTTGATATTCCCGATTTTTACAATCATTTAGAGAGAGTTCACTTGAATGTGGGCTCACGCTTTTTATCACCACTCACGATCCTACTAGAGATCGTTAGAGCCAGCATTACTATTTTCAGTTTCTTGCTCTTTTTGCTTACCGTTCACTGGAGCCTCGTCATTTTAAGTCTGATCGCGGCAATTCCCGTCTTCTTTGTTCAAATTCGGTTTGGCAGTATCAATTATTGGCTCAAATACGGCTTAACCCCCTTAATTCGCGACATACATTATACCAGTTATTTATTGAAAGATCGGCAGTCAGCCAAGGAAATTCGACTATTTGGCTTAGGTCAAATGCTACTGAAAAGATGGTCAACCTCCATTACCCACCAGTTCACTGAAACATTAAAGGTGCTACGAAAGCAACAAGCAACTGAGGTCGGCCTAGATGGGTTTACCGCACTTTTGTACTTTGGGACAGCTGGAATTATCATCTGGTTAATCCGTACCACCTCTATGCAAATCGGTGAGTTTGTAGCAATCGGACAAGCTGTGCAGGCAACACAAGGATTGACCAATCAGCTATCTAACCAGTTAGCCAAAATATTTGGAGAGATTCTCTATATAAACGATTTTTTTCAGTTCATCGAATATGAACACCCTGAAAAGGATGCAAGCGACGAAGGCTCGGCTCTCTTTCCTGCCCCGCTACAACAGGGCATTTTTATAAAAGGATTGTCATTTACCTACGTGAATACGACAAATCCTGTTCTAAGGGATATTCACTTGCACATACGGCCTGGTGAAAAAATCGCAATCGTCGGTGAAAATGGCTCGGGTAAATCAACCTTAGTCAAATGTGTGATGGGGTTGTATCCCATATCACAAGGTGACATTTCCTTCGATGGCCTCAGTATTAACCAGATCAAACCTGATGATTTACGCAAAAATATGACCGTGATCTTCCAGGATTTCATCAAATATGCCTATACGTTACAAGATAATATTGGTTTTGGTGATACCGAACGAATAAACGATCTAAAATGGATGCAAGAAATTGCCGCTACAGCTGGCGTAGATCAAATCGTTTCCAAACTTCCAGATGGCTACCAAACCTATTTAAGTCGCTATTTGCAAAAGGGAGCCGATCTTTCTGGAGGACAATGGCAAAAAATTGCCTTGGCTCGTGCTCTTTTTCGAAATAGTGATATTGTGATTTTAGATGAGCCAACAGCAGCTCTTGATCCCATGACTGAGCTTTCTGTATACCAACTCGTACGAAATCTGACCGAAAATAAAACAACCCTATTTGTCTCACACCGTATGGCTGCCGCTAAAATGGCAGATCGGATTATCGTGATGAAGGATGGTCAGTTAGTCGAGTCTGGAACGCATGATGAACTGATTTCACGTAATAAAGAATATGCGCAGATGTATCATGCTCAAGCACAATGGTATGCAACACCAGTGGAAAGCAGGTGAAAAATTGGAAATCGCATCCTTTATCTTTCGCATGATTCTAGCACTGTTGTTTATAAGCTCGTCTGTATCAAAAATCAAAAACAGCACGACTCATGCTTCAATTGTAAAAGACTACAAAATACTGCCTGAACGATCTATTAGATTTTTTGCTGTCCTCGACACTCATTCTGAATTGCTGATTGGATTGCTACTCATTTTCGGGTTGTACTATTCCTGGGCAGCTCTGGCTGGTAGTGGTTTACTACTCCTGTATAGCGTGGCTATTGTGGTCAATTTATTGCGCGGAAGACGAGAAATATCATGTGGTTGCGGTGGCATCGTCGGCAATCACAATCTATCATGGGTACTGGTCAGCCGAAACGTCTTGCTCATTGCGATGTGTCTCTGGGTCTATCAAATACCGACCACCTATGGGAATCTCTCATGGGCATTAGAAACAGGAAATTTCAGGTCCGTATATGGAGAAGAGTACTGGACGTTAATGATCATCGCATTGTTGTCCACACTTGTGATTCTGATTGGTCAACATCTAGGGAGCATTCGGAAGAAAGTACAAGAGCTAGTCGCACAAAAATAAATATCATTTCCTCACGAAAAAGGAGAGGTCCTCTGTGGAAACGTTTATACAATGGTCTGTGATTGCGTTATGGGTATTTGTCATTGTGCAATTCGTCGTTATCTACCTGCTAACAAAACTAGTAGCAGATTTTATCAATAAATTACAAGCAAAAGAAAAAGAACCGAGTGTAGACAACTGGATAGGCCCCAGAGCCCCGGTTCTGATCGATAACAGTCCATCTGGAACAAGCATTGATTTTACAGAGATGAAAAGCCACTCTACACTTGTACTTTTCACGGCAGAAGGTTGTCCCATATGCCAGCAAATCATTCCACATTTAGAGAAGGTAAAACTACGATTTCCTCAGCTTAAATTACTAGTTGTTTATTCAGGAAAGCTCATTCACGAGACCCAAAACCAGGACGATATTCAGTATATCGACTCTACCATTTCGTTTTCAATGTACCAAATCGATGCCATCCCATCTGCTGTCCTGATCGACAAAAAAGGAATTATCCTTGCCAAAGAATCGGTTCCTACCTTTCATCATCTACTGGCATTGCTTGAAAAACATGTGCATATCGAAGCGGACACCTCGGAGTTCATTCCTGCGTCGCTCTCAACAAATCTAGGAGAAAATAAAGCAAATAACATTGCCCCTCAACCATATTCATAACTGTAGAAAACCTACCATTCATATTTTAAGAATATTACAGTAAATTAACGCGGTGTCGTGTGTAATTATGACAAATAAAAAAGACTGCCGACTTTTTCGACAGTCTGAGACCGGAATTGCTTCCGGTCTTTTTTCGTCCAATACGCTATTGTTTTGCCTTCAGCCACTCATTAAAAACCTTCGCTTCCTCATACTGCCCGTTGATCTGACAATACATCACCGGGTTTGTTGCCTTCCCCGATGATATAGCCCGCAAATGGTATGCCTACAAAAGAAAACACATACTGAATATGATCAAGAAACATATCACCAAAAGAATACTGCCTTACCAGTAGAAAAGTCTACGGATAAGACAGCCTGTTCGTGTTTTAATTTACGGAAACCCCACTAGAATGCTCCGTCTGCTTTTTTTGCAAGCGCAGCGCAAAAAAGAAAGCGATGAGTAACAATCCAGCAGATACATAATAAACAGCTCGGGCTCCCTGCCATTCAGCGATAGCTCCCATCACCAAGGCAGAAGCGCCAAAGACCAGTAAATCAATCGTCCCCTTCGCTGACAGGACATAGGGCAGTGCAGATTCTTCCGTCTCTTGCTGCAATAGTGTCTGCTTGCTTACATGCACCATCTCCAAAAACGGGCCCAGCGCAAAGGAAAACAACAGTGCCACCAGCGCGTTTGTACTGCTGCCAAAACAAAAGGTAAAGAATCCGACGCCAATCGTACCGCAAATGATCCAGCGAAATAAATGGCGACGCATCCGCTCCGCATACATCAATAGCAACGTCCCACCTGCAATGGCTCCAAGCATGTAACCGGCATTGATGTAGCCCCACCATTCTTCTCCTTGTCCAAGCACATCAAGGACAAATGGCAGCATAATCGCAGCGATCCACACACCCCCGGACAAGCCGATCACGACATCCATCGCAACCAGCAGTCGGAGTACAGGTACATCGCGAATTGTTTTCCATCCAGTGAGCCAGTTTGTTGTCGCCCTAGCTGCCTGACCTTCACGCAGCTTTTCGCTTGCCGGTGCAATGCCTGTCATCGCGATCGTTGCCACAACATAGGCACCAACCGTTCCCCACAAAACAATACCCGCTCCCAACCAAGAAACGAGTAATCCCCCTGCAGCCCAGCCAGCAAAATGAACGGTTTGATCCGAAGTGGCAAGCAACCCATTTGCTCGCATGAGGTCTTCTCGTCCGACCAACTGCGGTACCATGGCATTGCGCGCAGGGTTGGCCCAACCATCCATAAAGGCAATGGCTGCCCCCAATCCGAACAACAGCCAGATCCACTCTCCCTGCTCTCCTACACCGCTGCTTACGGCTAATGAGGCTGCAGCCAAAAGTATCGTCTTCAAGCCTTGCGACAGCACGAGCATACCCGTCAACGACAATCGCTGAAACACTAACGGAGCCAACAAGCTGCTCACAGACTGCGAAGATACAATGACAACCGGTATAAACGCCGTGTACATGACAGAGCCAGTTGCAGCGTAGATAATCGAAATAAACGCGACAATATAAAATACATCCCCAAGGTTGGCCAATGTCTGACCCGCCCAGAGGCAAATAAAGCGTCGATGCCACATGAAGCACACCCTCCTGTCGGTTCAGGACCAGCCTATACGTCCTGATGGAATATGAAGTTATTCACACCGACTCGCCATCACAATGGAGGTGCACCTCTTTTCGCGAAAATTACCTTTTATTCTATTCCAGAATCAGAATGCTGTACAGATTTGTTTCGGAAAAAGCTGTAGTACACCCAGCCTGCGTTAATAAACAAGAACGCACTCGTCATGTAAAAGACTCCGCTAATACTCACATAGCCTGCCAAAAAACCGCCAATCATCGGTCCAAGCATGCTGCCGATACTGACGAAGCTGTTGTTATAGCCGTAAACGCGACTGACCATATGTACAGGTGTTGCTCGTCGCAGCAAAGCATTGACGGATGGAAGCAATCCTCCCAGTGACAAGCCTAACAAAAATCGGAGCGCGACCAATTGCCAAACCGTATGTACGAGACCTTGTGGAATAAAGATGATTGCGGCAGCCAAAAGCGAAAACAAGAGCACCTTTTGCGAACCGAACCGATCTCCTAAACGCCCCAGCTGTGGGGAGGCAAAGACATTCGCTACCCCCATGCATGCTTGGACAATACCGGCCCACAGCGCTACCTTTGCCCCTTCTGATCCAACCAATTGCGAAATGTAGATCGGCAACACAGGGATAATGCTAAACAGCGCAAACTGGATCATTACGGTTACAAAAAAGAGCGCCGGGAGTTCTTTGGACGAGAAGATCATCTGAAAATCTTCCCGTAGACTCGACCGTTCCTTTTTTTCAGGTGGAACAAAATTCTCTTTCACCATAAACGTAATGACCAAGGTCGCCAGTAATAATACGCAACCGGTAATCACAAAAATCATCCGAAAGCCGATCTTTTCCGCGAGAACGCCGCCAAATAGCGGTCCCATAATGGTTCCCGCCGTAATAAAAGACTGAAGCAACCCCGTTGCCCAGCCAATTCGTTCTTTTGGTACAGAGGATGCTACTAGTGCGGTACTTGCAGGGATGATTCCCCCTACGAGTCCATTGAGCAGACGAAGGGCCAAAAGCTGCCACAGACTTCCCGCAAAACCGGTCAGTGCCATGGTAATGGACATGAAAAATCCCGAGCGCAAAATCATGATCTTGCGCCCGTGCTTATCGGCCAAATTTCCCCAAATAGGCGAGACGAGGCCCGCCGTTAAAAAGTTAGCTCCAAAAATAATCCCCGCCCAAGCCGTGACTTGATGAGGGTCTTCAATTCCGAAATCCTGCTGAATGAAAAGCGGTAAAAAAGGCATGATCATGCTCATCGCCACCATGACGAAAAACAACGATCCGCAAAGCACATATAAATTACGGCGCCATATCTCCATCGGATTTCCTCCAATCCCATCTGCTTATCCCAGTTGCGGGTCGGATGTACTTCCTAAATCTTGCACACTCCACAGGCCATAGTATACGCCCTTTCTCTCCAGCAATTGCTCATGCGTGCCTTCCTCAACGATTTGTCCCTCTTTCATGACAATGATTTTGTCCGCATGAGTAATCGTCGAAAGTCGATGGGCCACGATGAGCGTGGTTCTTCCTTTTGCCAATCTGGACAAAGACTCCTGAATCGTGTGCTCTGATTCCAAGTCGAGTGCAGAAGTCGCCTCATCCAGAATCAGAATACCCGGGTCACGCAGGAAAACACGTGCAATCGCGATTCGCTGCTTTTGCCCGCCAGAGAGCTTTACGCCGCGCTCTCCCAGCTCCGTATGGTAGCCATTCGGTAATTCGCTAATAAAGTCATGGGCATTTGCCGCCTTCGCAGCTTCTTGCACAGCACTGTCATCTGCATCAGGATTGCCCATTAAAATATTTACTTTTGCTGATTCACTAAACAAAATATTATCTTGCTGCACCATCCCGATGTGGTGACGCAAATTTTGCTGCTTCACATCACGGATATCGATGCCATCAATCGTAATTTTCCCTTCTGTCACGTCCCAAAAACGCGGCAGCAAGCTAATCAGCGAAGATTTTCCGCCGCCTGACATCCCGACAATCGCAACCGTTTCCCCAGAAGAGATGCTCAGATTCACATTGTTCAAGACGAGAGGACCTTCCTCCCGATAGCGGAAGGACACGTTCTCAAAGCGAATTTCCCCGCGAATGCGTTTGGTTGCAGGGTCGACAGGTAGCTCCCCTGCGTTTGGCTTGTCGACGATATCGTACGATTCATCGATAAACTCGAACATCCGATCCATCGAGGCAATTGCCTGTGTCAGTACCGTACTGGAATTGACCAAGCGTCGCAGCGGCGTGTATAAGCGATCCAAATAAACATAAAACGCAACCAACGTTCCTACGCTCATACTTCCGCCTATAACTTGATAGCCAGCATAAGCAATGACCAGGAGCGGTGCGATATCCGTCACCGTATTGATTACAGCAAAAGTTCGCGCATTCCAGCGTGTTTGCGCCAGTGCCTTATCCAAAAACTGATTGTTTTCCTTTGCGAATTCCTTGCTTTCCTGCTTCTCCAAGGCAAAGCTGCGGATGAGCGCCATCCCATTGACGCGTTCGTACAAATATCCTTGCAAACGCGCCAGTGCCGCAGAACGATCCTTGGTTAATTGACGCAAGCGCTTGTAGAAAAATTTGACGGAAATACTGTACAAAGGGAAAACGACAATCGCCACAAGCGTCAGTTCCACATCCATGTAGAGCATGATCGCCAGTGTCAGGATGATCGTAATCAGGTCCAGCCAGAGATTCATCAGTCCCGTTTCCACGAAGCTTTTAGTTGATTCCACATCGTTAATGACGCGGGAGATGACCTCACCCGTCTTGGTATTGTTGTAGTAGCGCATCGACAGTCGCTGCAAATGAGAAAATAATTGATTGCGGATGTCAAACAGGATGCGGCTGGATACCCACTGTGCATAGTATTGCCGAATGTATTCTACAGGAGCGCGAACGACTGTAAATAACAAAAAGGCTCCTAGCATCAGCCAAAATAGTTCTGTTAGCTTTTCTTCGCGAGGAATCGGACTCGGCAGCAGGTCATCAATGACGTATTTGATGAGTAGCGGCAGAGCGAGTGGAATCGCAAATTTTATAATACCAATGAATATGGTGCCCAGGATTTGTTTCCAATAGGGCCATACATATGCCAAATAACGGCGTATGCTCAAGCATCATACCTCCTTTGCAAACAAGGAAATCCCTCCCCCGGTCATTCGGGAAAGGGATTATTCCTCATCATCTCGTACTAAAAGATAACGCTCGTACCAACGTTGGACGAATCCGTTTTGAAAAGGGCCACGTCGTGCGCTTACCCAATCCAGCACCTCTCGCAATGCTGTCTGCACTCTTTCCACAACAAATGGAGGATAGTTCATCTGTTTGCTATGCAAAAGAAACTCCTCTTCGTCGAGAATCGAGTACGTCATATCAGGAAACACTTTTACGTCGAGATCATAGTCTATGTAGCTTAGCAATTGTCCCTTCATGCTGAAAGGCGAACCAATGTTGCAATAATAATAAATACCGTCATCACGAATCATGGCAATGGTATTGAACCACTGGCCTCTACCAAATGTACAAATGGCCGGTTCACGCGTACGCCATTCCCGCCCGTCTGCTTCTGTCACCTTGACCCGATCATTTCCCCCAATCACCACCGCATCACTGGTATGAATCAACGTAGATTTGTCCCATATGCGGTGCAACGAATGGTCATGTTTATAACTTTCTATGCGGATATTGGAGCCCGGAGTTGGTGACATGACTCTCCCCTTTCTTCTCTTCTCTATTTGAATGGGGACAAGCCTCCTTTAAGAAGAGAGCTTTTTGGAAAGTGTAACATATTTTTGTACTTCATAGCCAAGTGAAAGGTAAAACGGAAGGACTTCCGGATTTGATTGATTGACCATGATCAAGACGTTATTGACACCTCGTTGCTTGAAACGCTTTTCAATTGCTTCAACGAGTTCACGACCAATACCTGAGCCTTGCATCTCTGGAAGTACAGCCAATCGGTAGAAATAGGCACGTGCTCCGTCGATCGTGCCAACCACGACCCCTACAACTTTGCCTTCAATTTCTGCAACCATTACCAGATCGCTGTCCCAAGCCAAATGCTGGGCCAAATCGTTCAATGACTCTTTGTCCGATTGGTCCAACCCCGTCTCCTGCCAAATACGTGTGATAGCCGAATAGTCACCGAGTCGAAACGGACGAATCAGCATGTGTTGCCTCCTTCGTAACCTTCTTCCTCTATTGTACAACACATGGACAACTTTGTCTTGTATCGCAACACCACAAAGTCTCCAACTCCATACTCATATCTGCCATAAATAATTATGTCAAAAGAGAAATACCGCCGTCTACAATCAATGTTTGTCCGCGAACCATCCAGGCTTTGTCGGAGAGCAAGAACATCACAGCATTAGCCAAGTCTTCCGGCTCCACAATGCGTCCTGCTGGCGTACGCTCTGCTGAGCTGCCGAGCAATTCTTCACGATTCGGGAAATGTTTGAGTGCATCCGTATCCACCGCTCCGCCAGAAACAGCGTTTACTACAATATTATGCGGTGCGAGCTCGACTGCCAAATAACGAGTAATCGCTTCTACAGCTGCCTTCGATACGCCAACCGCTGTATAGTTGTCGAGAACTCGAATGGACCCAAGGCTGGACAAGCTCACGATTTTTCCGCCGTTGCCGCCCTTGATCATTAGTTTTGCCGCTTCTTGCGCACAGAACAACAGAGCCTTGCTGTTAATTTCCATGGTCCAGTCCCAATGGCTCTCTTCCAGCTCCATCAGTGGACGCAGAACACCCGATGCCGCATTGTTCACAAATACATCCAAGCGACCGAATTCCTGGTCAATTTCTGCGAACAACTCTTTGATTTTTGCTACATCCCCTACATTGGCTTTGATCAGATGGACACGAGCGCCCTTTGCTTCCAGCTCTGCTGCCGCTTCTTTTGCCGCTGTGCGGTTACGCAAATAGTTCAGCACCAGGTCATAGCCCTGTTCCGCCAATTGAAGCGCAATCGCTTTTCCGATTCCTCGCGTTCCGCCAGTAACCAGTGCTACTTTTTTCGTTGTATTCATAAAAAGATTACCTCCCAACCTGACCAACTATTAATAGTAGGTACTAATAAGTAAAAATCACTTATTCATTATACAACTCCACCTGCGCTTTTTCTACCTGCGGAAAAAATCCCGGCATGACTTGATCCTCTCGACTATAGCCATACTAAGCTCGCAGTATCAGGCAAACCACTACCACATAAGGAGGAATGGCAGGGTGTACATAGGTCGGGAATTGTCTGAATTAACCATGGTGCCACTGGCTGATTGGGAAATGAATGAGCTGCTTTATTACCATCACAGTTTTTCACAACTGGCAGCTTACCTCAGTGCAGAAGGAGCCTCTCTTCACGTCAAAGTCATCCATGAGCTTGAATCCCGTGGGCCTGTAAATGGAGACAGCGGGGGATGGGATCATTCCTCGTCACCTATTTACGATTAAGTAAAAAATCCGGCTGCTCGTGTATGTAAACACGGCGCCGGGCTTATTTTTAAATACGAAATATGCCGATCTGGTTTTGCAATTCCTCCGCGAGGTGTTCGAGAGAAACGGCTGAGGAAGCGATCTCTTCCATAGAGGCTAGCTGCTCCTCGGCAGCTGCGGATACACTTTGTGTTCCATCAGAGGCTTGCAGTGTCACTTCGGAAATATGGCCCATGATCTCAACCACTTGCTGTGCCCTTGTGGAGAAATCACGCGTCGCTTCAGATACCTGACCGATTTTCTCTGCCACTTCATTGACGGCTGATTGAATTTGTTCGAAGGACTGGCCAGCTTCGTTCACTTTTTCAATACCTTCCGTTACTTCACGCTTGCTCTGATCCATAACAATCACAGCATGGTTTGTCTCCGCTTGGATCGCGGTGATCAGCTGACTAATTTGTTGTGCCGAGCTTGCGGATTGCTCTGCCAGCTTGCGTACCTCATCAGCCACCACAGCAAAGCCTCGTCCATACTCCCCTGCTCGAGCCGCTTCGATTGCCGCATTTAGTGCGAGCAGGTTGGTTTGATTTGCGATGGCAGTGATCACATCCACGATGTTTCCGATTTCTTGGGAACGCGTCCCCAGATTATCCACGACTTTTGCTAGACCGTGAATCGATTCGCTAGATGCGTTCATTTGCAGCACAGCCGATTGAATGGATTTGTTTCCGGCCACTGCCAAGTCCGACGATTCCTGGGCTGCGGTGAATACATTTTGTGTATGCTCTACAATCTGACCGATTCTTGCCGACATTTGTTCGACGGCTGCGTTCCCCTCCTGCGTATGGGAGACTTGCTGCTCGGTTCCCCCCGCCATTTCTTGCATGGTCTCGGCGATCTGTTCTGTCGCTTTGCTTGTCTGATCCGCACTTGCAGCGAGCTGCTCTGCCGAAGAAGCCAGTTGCTGAACAGAATCATTCACAGAATGGAGCAAGGAACGAAGAGATTCCGCCATGTGATTGAAGGCTGTGCCCAACATACCCAGCTCATCGTCACTTCGTATATCTACTTGTTGTGTCACATCGCCTTGGCTCATTTTTTCCGCTGCTTCTGTCAACATACGCAAAGGACGGAGTAAGGAGCGCAAAATCAAGTAAATGACTCCGCCAGCTACCACCAGCGCAGCTATTATAATCACGAGCATCGTGTAAAAAATCGGATTTGCTGCTTCTGCTGCTTCACTTTCATACATCACGCCTACAAGCTTCCAACCCGTATTTTCATTCGTAGTAAACATGGCTTGTACGGGATTTCCTTCGCGCTGGAATTGTAAGCGACCTGACTCTTCTGCATATACGGTATCTACCCAAGACTCTGCAATCTCAACACCAGACTCTCCATTTGGATTGACCAGCATTTTTCGGTTTTTATCCAAAATCGCCATGAATCCTTGGGTACCGATTTTCGCTTGCTTGACCGTCGCGTCCAGCGCTGTCAGTTGAATATCAATTCCCAGAACACCGGATTTATCTGGCAAGGACATCGCCATTCCCAACACGACTTTTCCGGTTATGGCATCAATGTATGGGTCCACAATGACGCTCTTCCCCGGTTGCTTCATGGCTGCTATGTACCAATCCCTCTTTCGCGGGTCGTATCCCTCTGGAAGCTTCGCATCATTCGCAGTCAACATGCCTCCATTCTCGTCCCCGATATACGCTTCACTCACTTCTGGGTTCATCGCTAGAAAACGCTGCAATTGCTTTTTCGTTCCCATTTTGGTCTCTTCTAAGATGTCATGGCGTACAATATCAGAAGCAATCCATTCCACATTCCTCGATTGCTCCAGCAGTGTGTGATTCAAAAGCGCATCTATCAACCGAACATTTTCAGAGGCAGTCGTAAGCAATTCATCTGACAGCTCTGCCTTGGCACTCTGATACGAGAGCAACCCGAGCAAAAGCATGGGCATCACTAATATTGTGGAAAATGTAGCGATTAGCTTGGATTTTACAGTAAGTCTAGGTGTTTTCATTCGCTAGCATCACCTTTCTTCGTGTCATGATTATCCTATATTGATACCCGCCATATGCCTAATGGTAAACCTTCATTTGCCCACTAAACTGCACATTTGTTTATTATTTATTATTTTTTATTATATTCAGAATATACTTTCTTCTAGAATTAGGTAAAAAATCGCTTTACAACAAGAAAAAAATGCCATATTCTAAGAGTACGTTCCACACACTACTACTACGGAAAGAAAGGAGGCAGCACCATGATGATGATAGCAATGAACCTAAATCTAGCTCTTATTGATCGTCTTGTGGTTGTTCCAACTGAATATAGCAGCGCCTCCTGGGTCGACGAATTCCAGTAGTATTCGTACTCTTCAACATTTCCATTTCGTCTATTACCGACCACAGGCGTTGTTGCTTGTGGTCTTTCTATGTCCTTCAAAACGGCATGTCCGTTTTTGTTGCCAGAAGACCGCAGGCTTTCGCCCGTGGTCTTTTTCTTTCTCTTCAATTAACATTTTCCACCTTGAAAGGAGGTGATTGGTAATGGTACTGAACTTTTTGCTTTTCACAGTCAAGATTGAACGCAATAAGGAACAAGCGGAGACACTTTTCGCAGAATCTGCTCGCTGTCGCTATCTCGAAGAACGCGCCGAAGAACATGCTTTTCAAGCAGCACAATTTGTGAGCCGTATTTAATGGACGAAACACGATTACTTGACTATAGGAGGGATTTTGGTATGAAAAACAAACAACGGCGTCAGATGATGAGGTTTACAGGAGTCAAAGCGATAGATGGCAGCTGACTGCACCAAACTAACGGGATGGGAGGGATACACTCATGTACATTCCAATGATTTTCTTCACAATCATTATTGAGAAACGGAAATTGACACCGAAGCAAATTGAAGCAAAATACATGCAACAGCAAGCGCTGAAACGCATCGAAGAACAAAAGCATCAGATCGTGACACAATTTCCAGAGTTTTTGATTCGATAAAAAGAAACGGTTTTACAAAGATCATGTCTGCGGGGGCATGATCTTTGTATTTTCCACTGGCTCTTCCCCTCTCTCGAAGCTTTATAATGGTTTCAAAAGAGAAACGTGGGGAGTGAAATCATGGAGTATCAAATCGTCTTTTTAGACATTGATGGAACACTCGTCAATGAAGAGAAAATCATACCACCGGATACACTCGAAGCTATTCAAGAGCTGCAAAAAAACAAGATCGAGGTCGTCTTAGCAACAGGCAGAGCTCATTATTATTTTGACGAACTTGCCCAGCAGTGCGGCATCGACTCGTATGTCAGTTGCAATGGCGCATATGTCGTCTATCAAGGAAAAACCATTTATGATCGCCCCATCCCGACCAAAACACTCGAACAGTTGCAGCAGATCGCGACCCAGCACGACCATCCCATCGTGTTTCAAGGCAGTACGGCGGGCTTTTCTACCCATAAGCAGCATCCTTATTTGGATTGGACTTTTCAGCAATTGAAGCTTGATTCCCCTGATCATAATGCGGACTTCGCCCATTCGGAAAATATTTATCAAGCGCTGTTGTTTACGCCAGATACACACGAACACCAGTACAGAGAAGAGATTCCGGCTCTCTCGTTTATACGCTGGCATGAGTATTGTATGGATGTATTTGCGAAAGGCGGTTCCAAAGCGCTTGGTATTGAAGCGCTCCTCTCGCATATCGGGCTTGCGCCAAGCAAGGCAGTTGCTTTTGGAGACGGTCTGAATGACAAAGAAATGCTCTCTTATGTCGGGATGGGGATCGCGATGGGCAATGCGCATGAAGCTTTGTTGCCGCATGCCAATTACGTAACGCGCCACGTCGATGATGGCGGGATATCTCACGGCTTGCGTCACATCGGTCTGATGAAATAAATAAAAGCTGCCGAGAAATGCTCGACAGCTTTACCTACTTGTTATTTTTGTCCCAACAGCTCGCGAATTTTTTGATGCGCCATCGGAATGGTGTATGCATCTAATTCCTCCCAAGCTGCGTATCTTGCATGAGCGGGGAGCTCTTCCCCTTCGATCCAGTCACAGGACCATACTTGCATGTTCCACTGCAAATGGGAGAAGACGTGCTGAACCGTACCTAGCGGCTGCATGACTTCTACATCGATTCCGAATCGTTCACGCAAACCAACTGCAAGTGCCTCCTGCTTGGCAGCATCACTTTCCTTTTCGGTTTCAACAGTAGGGAATTCCCACATGCCAGCGAGAAGCCCCTGATCGGGACGTTTGTTCATCAATACTTTGCCGTCGCGAATAATAATGCCTACTTGCAGATCAACAGGACGTGGAGGTTTGGCTTTGCCTTTGACCGGTAGCTCTTCTGCCACTCCCTCCTGACGCGCCATACAGTAGTCAAACACCGGACAGGTCAAGCATTGTGGAGTGCGCGGTACACAGACCATCGCTCCCAACTCCATTAAAGCCTGATTGAAATCTCCCGCTCTCCCCGCCGGAATGACCTGGCGTACGAGATGCTCGATTTTGATTCTTGTGGCAGGCTTGGCGATGTCGTCTGTTAAATACAGCAGACGTGAAAAGACACGCATAACATTTCCATCCACAGCCGGCTCCGCCTTTTCATAGGCAATGCTAAGAATGGCACCTGCTGTATAGGGCCCCACACCTTTTAGTGTAGCGATCTCTTCTGGTGTATCCGGCACAACTCCTCCATAGCGAACCGTTACCTCGCGGGCTGCGGCTTGAAGATTGCGCGCGCGGGAGTAATAACCGAGTCCTTCCCACGCTTTTAAGACATCATCCTCGGGCGCTTTCGCTAAATCACTCACCGTCGGAAATTTCTCCATGAAATTCGCATAATAAGGTTTAACGGTCTCTACGCGTGTCTGCTGAAGCATGATCTCCGATACCCAGATTCGATATGGGTCTTTGTTGATCCGCCAAGGCAAATCCCGCTTTTGTGAGTCGTACCAGGCCAGCAAATCTTGGGCAAAGCCAAACACATGAAATTGTTCAGGAAGTGTATATTTCAAGCTTTCTTTTTTTCTTGCCATTTGCGTTTATTCTACTCCTTTTCATCCCAGTTCCGCCGGACGAAACGCCCACACATGCAGTTTCGCAGCTCCGCCGGAAATACAGTCGCAAAAGTCTTGGTCTGCCAATCGGTTTGCCTTGATTTCTTCGTATACTTGAACAGTCTCGACCTCAAACGTTTCGACAAACAAACCGGGCTGATCCAAGCCCTCCATTGAGCGATACTGACGTGCCCCCAGCGCTTCCATTCGCTCAGCCATCGAGGTGAGCAATCGCAGAGCGTGACTCCGTTTTTCAGTATCCAGCTTGTATTCAATGAAAACCGTTAGCATGCGACATGTTCCTCCTTTAACGATTCAACGCTTTCATCATACCCTTCCCACCCCCGTGCGAACAAGCACACAAATATTTTCAGAACGGGCGGGAAATAACCTTAGGCAAACGCTATAATAAACAATAAAAGTGGAAGGAAGGGAGGAAGAAAACGATTCCATGGATACAGCCACACATTTTGCCATGGGCTTTGGATTGGCCGGGCTCGCCTATCTTGATCCTGTCGTAGCTTCTACTCCGTCACTTGCAGTGGCCGTCATGATTGGTACGGTCATTGGCTCGCAGGCACCTGATTTGGATGGCTTAGTCCGTCTTCGTGGTACCGCTGCTTACATTCGCAACCACCGAGGCGTTTCTCACTCGGTTCCCGCTTTATTTCTCTGGACTGGAGCCATTTTCGTTCTCATCCAGGCCATGATGCCACAGCCCCATTGGCTGCATTTGCTCGGCTGGATATTCCTGGCCGTCTGTTTACACGTATTCGTTGACTTGTTCAATTCCTATGGCACAAAGGGCCTGTACCCGTTTCGCGACAAATGGGTGGCGCTCAACGCCATTTTCATTTTCGATCCATTCATTTTCGCTGCTCATCTCGTCGGCTTTATGCTATGGGCGGCAGGTGTGCATCCAGGACACGTCTTTTTATGGATATACGTGATCATTGCTGGGTACTACTACTGGCGCATTCAGGCGCAAAGACGAACGACCGAGCTGGTTCGTCAGCGAATCGGCAAAGCTGGTACCTTCACCATCATCCCTACTCTTTCCTGGACGTATTGGACCTTCGTCGCCAAGACAGACCAGCATTGGTATGTAGGTGAAGTCATTTCGGGAGACGTCGTCATCCTAGACACCTTCTCCATCAAACCGGAAAATGAGCGGATTGCAGCAGCCAAGAAAAGCTACAAAGTCCAATCCTTCCTAGCTTTTACCCATCATGTGCATGTAGAAACAAAGGAGCGCTCCTTTGGCTATGAGGTCAAATGGATTGATCTGCGCTACCGCTCCCGTTTTCAAGGGAAGAGTCACTACATGTTTATCGCGGTGGTCTACCTCGATTTTGATCTGACCATCCGCGATTCCTTCGTCGGTTGGATCCACCGCGGAGAAGAACAGCTTACCAAAAAATTGGATTCAAAACGCTCGTAATAAGATGAGACTGCCGCCCCTGTCAGTAGAGGGCGGTTATTTTTTTGTCATCTGACCCGTTCATTTTTGCCAAAATTGCACCTGTTCTCCTAGTCAAATACCGATTACGATCAAAATAGCAACGACAGACTGGGGGACTCGACATGATACCAATTCGTTATTCCAAGCGTACCATCACTGATCAGGCGCAAATTGACCAGTTTTTGCAAATGGCAAAGGTCGGCCATCTCGGCTTGTCCAATGAAATCGAGCCGTACATCCTCCCTTTGAATTTTGCTTGGTGGAATGGCTGTATATATTTTCACGGCGCGGATTCTGGCAGAAAAATTGAGATGATTAATGGCAACAACCGTGTATGCTTCAGTGTTTGCGAGGAGTACGGCACAATCGCCTCACCTGTGCCTGCCCATATCGATACGGCTTACATGAGTGTGTTTATCGCTGGGACCATTGAGCGTGTTTCTGAACCTGAGGAGATGCGCGATGCGATGCAATCCATGATCGACAAGTACGTACCCGGCTATTATTCAGAACCTTTGCCTTTGCAGCATGTCATCAAGTATCGTTCTTCGATGGGCAGTACAACCGCCATTTTCCGGATTACGCCTACCGTGCTGACCGCCAAAGGTAATCCACTTTCCGAAGAGAAACAGTTCTATCCAGGAAGAAAAGTCGAGATGGATGTATAGCAACGAAAAAAGACACGCTCCTTTTCCTAAGAGGCGTGTCTTTTGCTTGACTGATCTTTACTTATTATACGGAGCACTCATTCCTGTCGAAATCGCGATTCGGTTCCAGTTGTTGATCGTATTGATCGCCATAATCAAGGCAACGTACTGGTTCTCGTCAAAATGCTCGCGTACCTGCTGGTAGAGCTCTTCAGAAACACCGTTAGCCGTAATGACAGTGACAGCTTCTGTCAGAGCAAGGACAGCCCGCTCTGCCTCTGTGTAAACCGCGGATTCTCTCCATAAGCTGAGTAAATAAATGCGTTGTTCAGTTTCACCGAGTTTGCGTGCATCTTGCGTATGCATATCCATGCAAAAAGCGCAGCCGTTGATTTGGGAAGCACGAATTTTGATCAGCTCAATCAGTTTTTTGTCCAAGCCGCTCTCATTCACGAAACTTTCCAGTTTGAGCATGGTTTGATACGCCTCAGGATTTGCTGCACGATGATTGAATCTAGCTTGCATCATTCATCTGTCCTCTCCACTCGAATTTGCTTTCAACCTCAAAGACGAGTGAAGCGTCCTTCTTGTGACGAATCATCCATTTTCTTTTTATAAATGGGCAAGCTTATCTGGATTGACCATCATGTACAAGCGTGCAATGCGATCTTCTTCTTCATTCATCGTGATCTGGATGATCATTTTCAGCTGACCTTCGGAGTAGACGGCAATTCCATCTTGGCCATTGATCGTGCGAATCTGCATGGTAGCCTGAGAAGCCCACCTCGGCCATACCCCCATCCAGAAGGCAGTAATCCGCTCGTCTGAGAAGATGGGATGAATAGCCGCACGGACTTTCCCGCCACCATCGCTGACAAACACAGCATCTTTTGTCAAAAGTCCGATCAACGACTTCGCATCTGACTTGGAGATAGCCTGCATCAGCTGTTCTACCAAGCTCGAAGTCCTATTCGACTGAGGGACGATCGCCTGGTATCCTGCTTCAGCCAGCTTTTTTCTCGCAAGACTAAACTTCTTACGGCAATTTACTTCGGTCATTTCGAGCATCGCGGCAATTTCACTGTATTCGTAGTCCAGTGCCGTTCGGAGCACAAAAACGGCACGTAGCGTCGAAGGCAGATTCTCCAAGAGAACAAGCAAGCCATACGAGACTGCTTCTCCGGCAATCACTGTTTGCAGGGGATCATTGGTTTCAGAAGCGTCCAGCATCGGCTCTGGCAACCATTCCCCTACATACTGCTCCCGTTTCCAACGGGCTGATTTTAATAAGTCCAGACAGCGATTGGTCACAGCTTTGCACAGATAGCTTTTTACATGGTGAATGTCTTGGATGTCGGTACCTGCCAATGCAAGAAAAGTATCCTGAACAATGTCCTCTGCTTCCGTTACCGAACCAGTCATCCGGTACGCAAGGGAAAACAGTAATGATTTATACTCCCGATAAACATCCCCCATGTGCACGGTCATTATTTTGTATCACCAAACTGCCAAAGGGTGTGACTGAGACTTCCATAGCGGATGCTCATATGCAGGCGCTTCGCTGTACGTTCATCGTCGGCAGCTCCCATGACGTACACAAGCGGAACAAAATGCTCTGTTCCATACGCGGGAACAGCTTTTTCGGCATGTGGAGCAAGCTCGCGGTAGTTGGCGAGATCCTCGACATTCCAGTCAGTCAATGTTGTTTGCAGCCAGTCTTCGAATTGCTCCGCCCACTCAAAAGTATCACTATCGGACTCTCTCAGGTTCATATAGGAAAAATTATGGACGGTTCCGCCACTGCCGAGGATCAGAACGTCTTTTTCGCGGAGCGGACTGAGTGCTTTGCCGATCTGATATTGCTCTGTCACGGTCAGGTTCGGATTAACCGATAAGGCAACAACGGGAATATCTGCATCCGGATAAATATGGCGCAAAACAACCCAGTGCCCATGATCCAAGCCTCTTGTCGTGTTCAAAGCGACTGGAATACCAGCTTCCTGAAGAAGTCCGATTGTCTCATCCGCTACTTCACGCTCTCCTTTTGCCGGGTAATCGATTTCGTATAACGCTTGCGGGAAACCGCCAAAATCGTGAATAGTCGGGAAGGTGTCCATGGTTCCCACCATTTGATCATGTGCTTCCCAGTGAGCGGAAAATATGACGATAGCACGCGGCTTGCGCGGGAGCAGTCTAGGCAATTGGTTCAGTGCTTCTGTATAGGTATTGTTTTCTATGGCAAGTAACGGGGCACCATGTGCAATGAAAAAAGACGGCATCATTTTCGTACACTCTCCTCTATACTTTTTAAACTTAGTTACTTTTAGTAAGTATTATATCTCATATTCATCACGGTTACAAGTGTATCCAGAATCGATGCCGTTTCTTTCCTCTGAACAAAAAAAGCTTGCCGCTCTTAAAGAACGACAAGCCTTTTGACAGGTAAAGTTACAATTACTTCGCTGCTGCGAAACGCTTGCTAACTTCATCCCAGTTTACAACGTTCCAGAACGCGCCGATGTAGTCAGGGCGTTTGTTTTGGTAGTTCAGGTAGTAAGCATGCTCCCAAACGTCCAGACCAAGGATAGGTGTTTTACCTTCCATGATTGGGCTGTCTTGGTTAGGAGTAGAGGTGATTGCTACTTTTCCGCCTTCTGCAGTCAGCCAAGCCCATCCGGAACCGAAACGTGTAGTAGCCGCTTTTGCGAATTCTGCTTTGAAGTTGTCAAAGCTTCCGAAAGCCGCGTTGATTGCGTCAGCCAGTTCACCAGTTGGTGCGCCGCCGCCATTCGGGCTCATGATTTCCCAGAACAGTGTGTGGTTAGCATGGCCTCCACCATTGTTGCGAACAGCAGTGCGGATGGACTCAGGCAGAGCATCCAGATTGCTGATCAGCTCTTCAATGCTTTTACCTTGCAGGTCAGCGTGTGCTTCCAGAGCTGCATTCAGGTTGTTAACATAAGTAGCATGGTGGCGTCCGTGATGGATTTCCATGGTTTGCGCGTCGATATGTGGTTCCAAAGCGTTGTGTGCATAAGGCAATGCAGGAAGTTGATGTGCCATTGTAACATTCCTCCTCAAATTATGTAGGTCAAGCTTACGACTTCATTATACTGTAAGCCAAACAGTTTTTCAACAAATCGGTATGCAAAGTATATTAATCTATTTATTATTTCAAAGATTTCTATCTTGAAAACAAAACCGAGCGTGCTAGACTTGGATTATTACAAACGAAGAGAATCAGGTGATATCTAGTGGAAATGGACTTATCAACGATCGTACTTCTCGCCGTCTTTGGATTCATTGCAGCATTCATCGACAGTACTGTTGGTGGAGGCGGACTCGTCTCCCTCCCCGCCCTGCTCGGTCTCGGAATGCCACCCTATCTTGCTCTTGGCACGAACAAATTGGCTGGCACAATTTCATCTGCCACCAGCTCCTACACCTTTATCAAGAATGGTAAATTTGACAAGAAGCTCATGCTGATCTTATTTCCCGTCTCCCTGATCGGCGCCTATTTCGGAGCGAAAACAGTTCTGTTCGTTCCCCAGGAGTTTTTGAAGATCCTTGTCGTTATCATGATGGCACTCATTTTTGTTTACACTCTTTTCAACAAACGCTTTGGTCAGGATTCTAACTACAAAGGGCTGACCAAGTTTACGCTCGGCATCGGGATTCCTTTTACCTTTTTAATCGGGTTTTACGATGGATTTTTCGGGCCCGGAACTGGTTCGTTCTTTGTTTTTCTGATGGTGCTTTTATTTGGCTATGATTTTGTGATTGCAGCCGGCAATGGCCGAATTTTGAATCTTGCCAGTAACATTTCTGCGCTTTTTGTCTTCACAATGGAAGGCAAGGTCGTTTTCATGACTGGTCTCATCATGGGGATCGCGATGCTGTTAGGTGCTAACCTTGGTGCCAAAATGGCCATCAAAACGGGAGTACGTTATGTCCGTCCGTTGTTCTTGGTTGTATCCATTACCTTGATCGTGAAGATGGTGTATGAGTTGATTTTTACAGCTTGATTAAATAGACCTTCTTGTATGTTGCTGTAGTGCTGGGGAGGAAACAGGAGAAAACGCTCAGCTTCTAGGGCCACCCGCTGTGGGATTGACTGCCCGACTCCATGCAAAAAGCGAAACCGCGTCCAAAGTAGTCCATTCGAGAAGTTTTTCAGAGGTGGACGCTTAAGAGCGTGTTTCGCTTTTTGCATTCGTCTCGGGCGGCGTCCCTAAGATCTTCGCTTATTTCTCCTGTTTCCTCTACGAGCTGTTCGTGTTTATATTTCCAGACGTAGCGACTTGTGGAGTCCTACCGAGCTGAGAAGGGATTCGCGGGCAAAAGAAACGCAACGTGCTCGCGCTACGAAGCGGCTACCACTTTTGCGTTTCCCCCGCGAATCCCTTCGGAGCGGACAGTCCCAGCCCTCAGCAGGACGGAGCCTGGAGCCTAGACTGGAAATATTCTTCTCCCCACTACAGCCATAAGCACGTGATGAGTCAGCCTGCAAACATCTACAGGCTGACTTTTTATAGTTGACTCTTAGTTAGCCCCGGCTGTTACAGCTTTGGCCTGATGATCACGCACCGCCTGATTGCTCGCCGCCATAAAAGCCTGCGCGACTGCCATCAGTACATCTCGATGCTCGGCAACTCCTTTAAAATGACTTCCGTTGGCGCTGACCGTCACGATCGCTTCTCCTGTCGCATGCTCTCCCGACGACAATGAATACAGCTCCATGTCCGTAAACTCCACGTCGAACTGCAGTGCCTGCTTGATGCCTGCCACCAATGCCTCAACAGGTCCTTCTCCGGTGCCAGAGTATGCTTGTTCTTCTCCTGTCACATTGTTCGTAATCGTGCAGGAAGCCATACGATGTCCGGATGTGCCGGTGAGCACTTGCGCATTGACCAGTGTGAATGGCTCCAGTACCGCGTTCACGGTATGTCCTACCAGCTCAAGCAACTGATGATCCTGGACAACTTTTTGCTTATCAGCCAGCTCTTTAAATTGGACGTACAGTGTTTCCATCTGCTCATCGGTCAGCTGTATCCCGAATTCGTTTACGCGGTGCTTGATGGCATGGCGCCCGGAGTGCTTTCCGAGAATGATCATGTTGCGAGGCACACCCAAGCTCTCCGGGTCCATGATTTCGTACGTGCTGCGCTCTTTTAAGAGACCGTCCTGATGAATTCCCGCTTCGTGCTGAAAGGCATTGCGACCCACAATTGGTTTGTTGAAAGCAATCGGGAAGCTCATGGCACGGCTCACCTTTTGTGAAGTGGTGTAAATGTGCTCCGGTCTGATTCCAGTCTCGGCATCCAGTGCTTCTTTGCGCGTCTCAATTGCCATCACCAGCTCTTCCAAGGAGCAGTTCCCTGCTCGCTCACCTACCCCGTTGACCGTTACTTCGACTTGGGTGACCCCCGCACGAATCGCAGCCAAACTGTTTGCAACCGCGAGTCCCAGGTCATTGTGGCAGTGCGCACTGAACTCTACCTTGTCGCTGCCACGAACGTTTTTCATGACACGAGTGAACATGGCCCCGTATTCTTCTGGAAGTGCGTACCCTACTGTATCGGGGATGTTGATAATGGTTGCCCCTTCTTCAATTGCCGCTTCGATCATCTCAAACAAAAACTCATCTCCTGTACGAGTCGCATCCATCGGAGAAAATTCGATCCGGTCTACAAACTGTTTGCCGTACGCAATCATTTCACGGGCAATCTTAATCACTTGCTCTCTCGACTTGCGGAGTTGGAAGTCCAAATGAATGCTTGAGGATGACAGGAACATGTGTAGTCTGCGACGCTCTGCCGCTTGTGTAGCCCGAACGGCAGCATCGATGTCCTCTTTCACCGCACGAGCAAAGCCACAGATCTCCACGCCGTGCACCTCTTGTGAAATACGTTGCACCGCCATGAAGTCACCGGGGCTGGAGATTGGGAAGCCTGGTTCAATGACATCCACGCCGAGGTCTGCCAAATGCTTCGCTATCACGATTTTTTGCTCAGGCGAAAGAGACGCTCCTGGCGCTTGCTCTCCGTCACGCAGTGTCGTATCAAAAATATGGATTCGTTTTGTCATGAGTACTGCCTCCTCAATTTTTGGTCGTTTTTTCCGTAATAAAAAAGCCCGCCGTCTCCATATACAAGAGACGACAGGCTTTTGGCTGCCGCGGTACCACTCTCGTTGATCCCCTCTTTTTACAAAAGAGAATCCACCTCGCTGTCCCGATGACGTGGGACGATCCGTCAAGGTCTACTGTATGTTTTCAACCTTGCCGCTCCCGGGTGAGATTCGAGCATTTCCTGACTGCGTCGCACCTACCCGCAGCTCTCTGGACAAGAAATTCGCTTTACTAGCTCCCGTTCTTCGCGTTTGCTCTATGTCGTTGTGAAAATCAAAAAGGCCTGCCGTCTCTATCGAAGAGACGACAGACCTTGTCTATCGCGGTACCACTCTCGTTGACCCCAGCTACTCGCCAGAAGTCCACCTCATGTACTGATCCTAGTCAAAATCAGCACAACCCGATCACGGAGGTTAACCGTCAGAACTTACTGCTCGATGCAGCGCTACATCTTGTTCAGTCCTGCCGCTCCCGGGCGAGCTTCACTGGCTTCTCTGACTGCGTTGCACCATCCCGCAGCTCTCTAAACAGATCAGTCCACTTACTGTTCCCGTTCTTCGCGTTATTGTTATTATTGTTTGAAATTTTATTCGGTTTATATCTGATTGTCAATGGAGGATATCAATAAAATTAATTTTAATAACCCAATTAATTGAACCCTCTCACTGAGCTTCGGCCGAACTGTCTGTAATAAAGGCAGGCGAGACCTAGTACCACGAGCACTAAAGCGGAGTAAATATTGCTATAGACGGACGCTCCGGAATAGCTATTGAACAGATTCCAGCTCACAGCAGCTCCTCCATCAATCGTTTTGCCGTACAAGGTAGCTGCAAGTGCACCTGCAATAAAGTTCAGCATTGCCATCAGTCCCATACCGACGCCGATCTGTTCCTTTGGTAGCGACTGCGAGATTGCGTTTGACATCGAAATCATCATAAACGATAGTCCGACATTGCCAAAAATCAGAAAAACGGCAATGAGGAGCGGGGATACTCCCGCAAAGGAAGAGAAGAGGACAAAGCTGCTCAAAAGTAGCGCAGACGCTGTGTAAAATAAATACGAATTCCCTTTCTTATCTGCAAGAATCCCAGCCTTTTTCCCCAAGAACGCTGTCACAATTGCTCCTGGTACCATGACAAAGCCAATGAGCCCCGGTGCCAGATGATTCACATTTGCCAACAACTGTGGACTAAGAAAAGCGAACGAATAGCCACTCCCTATCATCAAAAAGGCAATGACCAGCCCGAGCGAGTAGCGTTTGCTCCGGAATAAACCAGGGCGAATAAATGGTTCTGCGGTCGTCCGAATCCTTACCAAGAACAGAAGGAATGAGAGGATGCACCCCAGTGCGAGCAACAAGCTCTGATTTGTAATAGCCAGCAGAAGCAATGCAATCGTTATGGCGAGAAGCCCACCGCCGATCCAGTCCATTTTGACAGCTTCCCGCTCCTCCTCCTCCAAATACTTACGGAAAAAAGGTACGGCAAAAAGCGTGAACAACGGCATGCAGAACAGCCATCTCCAATCGAGCAGACTGACCAGCAAAGAGGAAAGAACGGGACCTAATGCACTACCGATTGCCATCCCCGTCATTGAGATTCCTAGAGCTCGCCCCCTACTCTCTGGTGGAAAATAACGCACCGGAATAATGGAAGACGTAGCCGGAACCACTGCAGCTCCTGCTGCCTGAACAATTCTCCCAAATAGCACCGTGCCATAATTATGGGCGAAAAACCCGATAACGGAGCCGATGGCAAATAGAATCAGTCCGAATGTAAGCAAATGTTTGAGCTTGTAGGAATCGGCTAGCTTTCCGTACATCACGGTCCCAACCGCATAGATTAACAAAAAGGCAGACGTTACCCAGCTTACTTGGCTAAAAGATAAATGAAATTCTGTCCTGATTTGCGGTAACACGATATTGAACATCGTAGCACTCATCACCGTAATCATGAGAGTAAACACGAGTACGCGAAGAACTTTTTCAGCAGATTGTTGTTGTGGTACGGTTTGCATATTGGAAAGACACCTCTCGTTATCACCGATTTCTTCCCGGGAAGGTGATTGTTGGCCTTGCTAGATGTAGTTTATAATGATTTTAAAATAAACGAAAATATATCTTTTGACATGTAGTTGATATACCTGAGTATATGGAGTTGAATCGAATGGAATTGTTGCAATTGCACTATTTCCGAACAGTGGCCAAGTGGCAGCATATGACGAAAGCCGCCCAAGAGTTGCGGATTGCCCAGCCTGCTCTCAGCAAAACCATTGCTCGGTTGGAAGAGGATGTCGGGGTTCCGTTATTTGACCGCGAGCGAGGACGTATTCGGCTGAATACATTTGGGAAGGCATATTTGGAACGGGTAGATAAAGCACTGAACTTGTTGGAGGAAGGTCAAAAAGTCGTATCGGATCTGGCCGGAATGGAACATGGTCGTATTCATCTGGCAACGTCGACCTTGGATCTGTTATCAGAACCGTTGGGCGAGTTTCTCGCCGTCCATCCTGATGTACACTTCCAGATCACGCAAGCCAGCATCGAAGAAATGGCAACCCTCTTGGAGTCAGGCGAAGTGGATATTTGCTTCACCCATTTACCGATCAGGGTGCCGGATATTTTGACTACGCCCGTATTGAAAGAAGATATTCATGTAGCTGTCCCCCGCACACATCACTTAGCCAAGAAAACCAGTATTCGACTAAGCGAGCTGGCTGAAGAGTCCTTTATCGGCTACAGGGAGGACTTTCCCATTCAAATGCTGTACGATCAGTTCTTTCAAAAAGCAGGGATTACCCCCAAATTCGCTTGTCGGGTAGATGATCCCGGCTCTATCCAAAAGCTGGTCCGCGCAGGTCTTGGCATCGCCCTCTATGGCTGTATCAGTCGAGAGGAAGACCCTCACCTTGTCATGCTTCCGATCGAACACCCGATCTGCCAGCGACATTTTCAAATGATTCGGCACGAAAAAAGATATCTCTCCCTGGCAGCACGCAAGTTCTGTGATTTTATCGTCCAGTATTTTGCTGAGTCTCTTGAAAAATAAGCCCTTTCCAACAGAAAAAAGCCTGGCATCATTCGCCAGGCTCTTCCCCTACTCTTGCTTTCTTTTTTTCATACGTAAAATAATGCCGTCAATGAGCAGTCCAATCCCCGCTCCGTAAAAAGGGGCCGCAAACCGAATTCCTTCGGCAAGCGGCAGGTCTTTCAGATACACGATAAACACGCCGAGAATAAAACCGATCATCGTGTAGCGCAGCCGGGTCGCCCCCATCAAACGACACTCCCTTTCACGCTACTTCCCGAATTTATTTGGCATTTTCATGTTTTTCATCGTACGGCTCATCTGTTTGAGCTGCTTTTGGTTAAGATTCATCCCCATTGAACGGGCCATGGCTTGAAGCTGCTTGTCGTCCATTTGCATGTTGGACATTTGTTTTTTCAAGAAATAAGTCCCTCCATAAAATCCACCAGCGAGACCGATTAACAATGTAACAATTGGAATTACCCAGTTGTACCAAGCCATCAATACATTACCATCCTCTATACGTAATTATGAACTCTTTTATTGTACCATAGTTGGGCTATCTTCTGTAAATTGTGATTAGAAAACTTGGAAAATGAGAACACTGCCCTCAACAATATCTTTGTTTCAAGCATATTCTAATAGCAAGAGGTGAAACAACTATGGCTCCAATTGTGATTCTGGACGCTGGACACGGTGGCAGCGATCCAGGTGGAGGAAACAACACGCAATTTACCGAGAAAGATATGAATTTGCAAATATCGCTCTACCAATATAATCGCTTTTTGGCTCTAAATATTCCTGTCGCTATCACACGGACAACCGATGTGACTCTGACAAGTGAGGCTCGGACTGCTCTGGTTCGAAACAGTGGTGCTCGCTACTGTATAGCGAACCACATTAACTCAGGTGGCGGCCGAGGCTCCGAGGTCATTTACTCGATTTACGGCTCCCCAACCTTTCCCCAATTGATCCAGGATGCCCTGGCAGCGGAAGGGATGCCGAATCGACGCATTTTTACGCGGACACTGCCAGATAATCCGCGGCTCGATTACTACTTCATGCACCGGGAGACTGGCAGCGTGGAGACGGTAATCGTCGAGTATGGCTTTGCCGACAATACTTTGGACGCAAATAAACTGCAACAGGATTGGCGAGATCTCGCTGAAGGGGTAGTCCGGGCATTTTGCACGTACGCTAAACTTCCCTACCAGCCCCCTACGACTCCTACTTCTACTCCAAAACCTACTGCAGCACCGACCCTTGCTCCCACCACTTCTCCTGGAAACGGAGAAGGGAATGTGCCTGACTGGAAGCAGGAAGCCGTCAACTGGCTGTATGATCAAGGCTTATTAACCGACGAACAATGGCGTCAGCAGCCTGACCAACCTCTGCCGCTCTGGGCACAGGCTGTCATCCTGAAGCGTTTATTCGAAAAGCTCAAAACGTAACATAACGTCTCCGTTTAATCGTCTGCCTTAAAACGGGTCAGCGGCGTATCCGTTAAGCCCGAATAGTTTCTTTTTGCTGGCACACTCACTAATTCGTCCTCTGGGTAGCGGTAGGCGGTTAGCATTCCGCCGAACACACATCCTTGGTCGATGTTGATGGTGCCATTTTTTCGTTTTGGTTCTGGATGCGGATCATGTCCCCATACGATTATGGGCGAAGTCACTTTTCGTTCTTTCGCCCATTCTCTACGGATCGGGCGCCCATCCGGTCCCGTCCCTGCCACATCGCCATATCGGCAAAACGTGTAGACCGCAGGCGAATCCATTCCTATGTAATCATCGCGAATCCCCGCATGAACGGCGACCGCTACTGTTTTTTCATTCTGTTTGATGATCATGTGCGAAGGAGAAGAAAATAGCAATCTGCGACTCTGCTCTCGTAGCAAGGAGGCCTTCTTCGGTCCGCATTCTTGCTGATACAGCCGAATCTCCTCTTCTACCTTTTCATCTCCGTGTGCCAATGTCACTGGCCTGCCGTCCAACCAGCGGGCTACTTTCCACCCGTGGTTACTATCCACCATCTCAGCCAGGCCTGCCGTGACATGATGGTGAAAAAATTGCAGCATTTTGATTGAGTAAGGTCCACGACTCGTGATATCACCGAGGGAAAGGAGCTTTCGGCCGTGGGGATGGCGATATGTACCGTCTCGGGTTTGTTCATATCCCAAGCGTTTGAGCAATTCTATAAATTCGTCGTAACAGCCGTGAACATCGCCGACGATATCCACACCATTGTCAGCCGAAAGCACCTTGGAGCGCGTTTGAGGTTTGTGCCTCATAGCGCGTCCCTCCTTTCCGTTATCTCTCATTCGTTACTTACTATCTTTACCACATCTGCGAAAAAAACTCACGGGTTGTGTACAAGAAAACCGTTTAAAAAAGTAAACGCGCGAAAGAGCCCCTGTTTACCCGAGGAGCTTTTTGGCGCGTTTACCTATACATGATGCTATGTGATTAGCCTAAACTATGCGTATGCACGTAAATGGCCGCTTGCGTGCGATCCTCCACGTTCAGCTTGGCAAGAATGTTGCTCACATGAGTCTTGACCGTTTTGATCCCGATAATCAGCTCATCTGCAATCTCCTGGTTGGACTTGCCCTGACCGATCAGCTTCAAAACCTCCAACTCACGCGGCGTCAGTTGCTCATGGGGATGGGACTCTTGACCGTGACGGAAACGGGCCATGATTTTTCCTGCTACCCTCGATTCCAAAACTGGCTCACCCGCCGCAGCAGAGCGGATTGCCTTTGCAATCTCAGCTGCACGCGAAGTCTTCAGCAAGTAGCTGAATGCCCCCGCTTCAATGACCGGATATACCTTTTCGTCATCAATAAAGCTGGTCAAGACAATAACCTTACTGGATGGACAGCTTTCACGAATACGCCGAGTCGCTTCCACACCGCCGATGCCTTCCATGACCAAATCCATCAGAACGACATCTGGGCGCAGCTCTTGTGTCATCCGCACCCCTTCTTCTCCACTGCTTGCCTCTGCTACGACTTCAATATCGTCCTCCGTAGACAAATAAGCAGCCAGACCCATCCGAACCATTTCGTGATCATCTACCAGTAGTACCCGAATCACCGAGCCTTCACCCTTCCCGTTCCGTCTGTGACATTAGAGGAATACGCACCTCAATTTGCGTCCCCTTCCCAATTGCCGAGTAAATCTCCATGGAGCCTCCGACCTCTGCTACGCGCTCTTGCATGCTGCGCAGACCGTAGGACGTCATTTTCTCCCCATCCGGATCAAAACCAACACCGTCATCCGATACTCGCAGGCGAACCTGCTCTTGCAGCGTAAACAGCTTTACTGTAATCTGGGTAGCTTTGGCATGCCGTAATGTATTGGACAAGGACTCCTGCAAAATGCGGAACAAATGATCCTCAATTCCACTCGGCAAGCCTTCGACGTCTTCAATCTCCCAAGTCAGCTGCATAGTATTTTTACGCGTCAGCTCATCTAAAAGTTCCAGAATGGCTTCCTTCAATGACTTGTTTTGTAACGTAGCCGGACGAAGATGCAAGAGTAATGCCCTCATCTCCGCTTGTGCAGCTGCTGCCATCTCTTCGACCAATTCAATCTGTTGTGCTGCACGTTGTGGATTTTTTTCTACTAGCCGCTTCATCGCCGCAGTCGTCATGGCGATGGCGAACAGCTGCTGGCTGACTGCATCATGCAGTTCTCTCGCCAATCTCTGTCGCTCCTCTGTTACCGCTGCATGCTTCAATTGTTCTGCGAGAGCCGCATTGTGGTTCGACAGCCGCTGCAAAGATGCCACTTGCTCTTCCCATTGTGAAGCCAAGCGATTGATCTGCCATCCTAATTCGCCGACTTCATCGACGCCCAATTCGGGAACACGATACGACAGCATTCCGCGCCCAAGCTTCATGGCAGCTTCCCACAGTACACTAAGTCTCTTTTTCAACAAATTGCCAATGATATAGGAAATGATCAATGCCACTAAGACACCTGCAGGCAAAGAGACAACAAAAGCAGCAAGCTGAATCAAGCCCTCTGGATCGGCAGGCAGATTGATGCCTATATATTCTTCAAGCCACCACACGAGGTTGCGGTCGCTGATCATTTCGTTGTACCACCGATGAATCCCGGGGTGATCTTTCCATAAAAAGTATAGCCAAAAGAAACAAATAAACGCGGCAGTAATTGCACTGACGGCCAGTAACATGCCATAGCGCACGTATTGCCACTGAATACTTGCCAATCGCTGTCGACGCATCCGCCAGTACCTCCTAGATGTACTTGACTTTTATATCGCCGACAAGCAGCGAGATATGCAAGTTTACTTTTTGCAATGCTTCATCATACTGATCAGAACGAATCTTAACACTGCGATTGATACCTCCCTGACGGTGGCTTAGCACCTCCAGGTCACCAATACTCAACCCTGCCGTTACCGATACAGGAAGATCGACAGGCACATAAATCGTCACATCGCCTACCCAGCCCTCTACGACAAGAACTGCCTCATCTCGCATCAACACTGCCCGGGAAAGATCAATCACGACATCCCCGATTCCATGCCAGACATGCAAGTGATTCAGTTCAAAACGCCCCGAGGTCAGGTGATAATCTCCAATCAGAGAACTGCGGGAATCTTTTGGCAACGTGTCGTCAGATGATGAAGACATTCCTTCGTGATGAGGAATTTTGCCACCAACTTGCTTCCATTTGTTCCAGCTGTCTAGCCAAGGACGTTCCTCTGTTGAAACCTTCATGTCACTCGGAACACTCGCATCACTTGTCATAATCGTCTCCGCAGCAGATGGGGTCCCCGTATCGCCCAAAGGTTGATTCAC
The DNA here is from genome assembly GCF_949767855.1 of Brevibacillus sp. IT-7CA2. NCBI lineage: Bacteria > Bacillati > Bacillota > Bacilli > Caryophanales > Paenibacillaceae > Brevibacillus > Brevibacillus sp. IT-7CA2. The sequence continues at coordinate 224,644 of NZ_CATKQT010000053.1, read as the reverse complement.
ACGGTGATCTCTTCTGCTGTTCTTGCCCCGAATCAACTGAAACCCGAAATAAATAAACACGATTGGCACTGCAATTTGGAACAAATCATCGACCCCGACACCAAACCACATATCCATCGCGATAATGGTCCCCAGGGAGAATAGAATCCCTCCGCCAATCCGATTTTTCTGCCCCCACAAACGAAGGCCAAAATAAATAAGCACCATCGGCCACAAATCAAACAGACCGAATGAAATGATACCCAAACTGTCTAACAAAAGACCGATTCCCGTAAAAATAATCAGGACACCAGCCAACATTTTGTGCAAACGGGACAGTTTCACAAAAGTCTCCTCTCTCACGCCCCATGCTGATCGTTTTCACTTTGACCATTACGACATGTATAGATGAATGCAGGCGGAATGTTCAACAGGGTAAAGTCGATCTTGACCCAGGAAAAACGATCCTGCAACTCAGCTTGGAGTTGTAGCGAATATTGGAATGTAATAAATAGGCCCCCTGGCTTCAGTACAGATTGAACTTCGTCCAGAATTGCTGCCCTCAGCTCTTGTGGAAAATTGGCGAATGGCAGACCTGAGATAATGACATCTGCACCTGCAAGGCTCTGCTCCTCCAAGTAAGACCTAAGTTGAGTCGCTTCCTCCCTGATAGGAAGATCGGGAAAACGTGATTGAAGCATAGAGCGAAAATGGGAATCTCGTTCCACAAGCACATACTGTGTGCCGGGACGCAAGCGCTGATAGATCGTTTGGGTAAATGCCCCTGTACCAGGTCCCAGCTCCAGGATCACATCGGTTGAAGCCCAATCGACGCTTTTCAACATTTGCTCACATAAAAAACGAGAGCTGGGGATTATACTACCGACGCGTCCAGGCTCAGCGATAAACCGCCGCAAAAAGACCAAGAAGTCCTGCAAGAATCGTACCTCCTAGGGGAAAAGCAGCCTGATGTACACAGGCTGCCGAATTGACACAAGCTATTCTACACCCAGTCCCCCAGTTCCTGTCGAATTAGGATTGTACTGGTTTGGCTACCGGTGTTTTCACTTCATTAATGGATGCTTTGATACTAGCAAGTTCTGCATCGAGATCATCCTTTTCCAGTTCAGACAAAGCGTTCTCCCAAGCGCGGTCTGTTTGGCGCCATTGTCCACTCATTTGCGCTTCTGCTTCCATGCGCATGACTTTTTCTTCCATGCGGGCGAAGCCACGGCCTGCGGACGGATTGCCGATACCGACAACTGCTTGATTGACTTGCTTTTGTGTACGAGCTACTTGTGCACGTGCCATCAGTGTGAACCTTTTCGCACGCATTTTATAGAACTCTTCCTTCAACTCAGCCAGCTTCTCGCGCATTTGCGTAGCTGCCTCGGATGCTGACAGGTAGAGACCTTCATATTCCGCTGCACGGCCTTCGTACTGCTTCTTGTCAGCGAGTGCTCGACGAGCCAACTCGTCTTCTCCCTCAGTCAAGGCGAGCTTGACTTGACGATCGCGTTTTTCGATCAGAGCATTGGCTTCGTCCAATTGCTGGCGGAATTTCTTTTCCAGTGCAACCTGACGGGCAACCGCTACTTCAACTTGTCCGATTTCTACTTCCATGTCACGCATATATTGATTCAGCATTACTACCGGATCTTCCATCGAATCCAATGCATCATTTACCGAAGCTACTGTCAGGTCACGCAAACGTTTAAAGATACTCATTATTTTTTCCTCCTCATCATATCACATCATATTGTTCATCCAAAAGACTCTTGCGACACAGTGTTATTGCGGTTACCAAAACGGTTATGGCCGTTTGGTTACGTTTCTCTCCCAAGCGTCTAGCGTATCTTCTTTTAATACTTTTTGGGCCCATTCACGCTCCCAAGCAGGTGGAGCTTGTTTAGGTTCTTGACTGGGACGCAGTAAGCGATATCCCAGATAAATCACCCCAATGGCCAGAAGTGCGTGAAATAGTAGGTCAAGCTTGCCAATCAACATCAGGAACCCGAATAGGAAGACTAGGATTCCCCAAAAGCGTGAACCGGTTTGTCCCATAATCTTTTTGGCACCGTATATCATGATCACACCGGGAATGATGAACCCGAGCAAGTCTCCGATATCGATACCCACCAGATCTAGAAGAACCAACCCACCGACTAGCAGCAGAACCAGCCCGAGTAGAACTTTGCCAGACCGTTCGCTCATTACTCGCTTACCTCCATTCGTTTTGCATGTGGTGCTTGTGGAACGTTATGCCCTTATTGTAGCCCCCGGTATAGGCTTCCCATAACGGGCGTGCGGTTGGTTTTTCCCTCCGTCCTTGGACGGAGACAATTTCCTGCCCTAATCGGACGAGCTGTCCCGCAAGGCAGAACAAGCGCGCGTCGAAAGGCGTCTTGCACTGTTGAACGAAAACGTTACAGCATTTGACGGTATTTTTGTGACGAATATGTGAACTAGTGGATGAAAAAGAAGGAAAAGAAGGACTGGCGTAGAATCTTCGTAAGAGTGCGTGTAAAAAAACATCGAAAAATAGCCGAATTCCGCTTGGCGGAAACGGGGGAACCACGTTTTTGGGGTGAATGGTTGCTACTCCTAGCAGCCTAGGGCGTCCTTTCGACCGAACCCTTCAGCTAACCTCGTAGGCTCACGAAGGGAGCAGTTTCTTTTGCGCAAGGTAGTTTTATCTTTATTTATGGCTGGAATGCTTGCTATGGGGGCAGGCGCTGCACATGCTGCTGAGGAGAATACTCTCAATGAAGTAGTCAGCGACTTGTACGGTACCCCTTACAAATCTTCCGGCTCGTCCAAAAAGGGCTTTGACTGCTCCGGTTTCACGCGCTACGTATTTGATGCGTTAGGTGTAGACCTGCCTCACAATTCTGCTTCTCAGTACGAATTAGGTACAGAGGTAGCCAGAAAAGATTTGCAGCCAGGCGATCTCGTGTTCTTCAATACGAACGGTCGCAGCATTTCTCACGTGGGTATCTACATTGGAGACGGCACATTTGTACACTCGGAATCTGGTCGTGGAGTCGTCAACACTAAGTTGAGCGATCCATACTACTGGAGCAAGCGTTATGTAGGCGCCAAGCGTCTCAGCGCTCCTGTTCTAGCGAAAGCAGAAACTCCGAAAAAGGAAAAAGCGGTGCAAGCTGCATCGTTGCCGGAAAAACCAGCTAAAAAATAGTCGTTCGGCAAAATAATAAAAGCCAGGGACACTACGTCTCTGGCTTTTTCTGACGAAACTTAGTACCTGGTCTAAAGAGGTACCCTCATATATTAGAACAACTTAATAACTTACGGGGTTTCTTCCCCTGATCAGGTCAAAGCATGTTATGATAGACAAGACCCATTCTTTGAATGGTATTCCTTATTAATAGAAGTAACTGGGGGTTGTTCCGGTGAAAGATCACATTTTAATTGTCGATGACAATCTGGAGATTATTGAACTGCTAGAAGACATTTTGGAGAACGAGGGCTTCAGCGTTTCCTCCGCAGAGAGTGGAGAAGATGCACTCTCCCTGCTCAGCCAAGGAGAGCGACCCAACCTGATCCTTTTGGGTATTATGATGCCCAACATGAGTGGCTACGAGCTCTGTTCTCAAATTCGCCGTGAGTGGGATTTGCCTATACTGTTTCTCAGTGCAAAAGGAAAAGCGGTAGATAAGGTAGTCGGCTTTGAAATTGGCGCAGACGATTACATTACAAAGCCATTTGATACAGAAGAACTGCTCGCTCGCATTCGTGCCCACCTGCGTCGTTATGAGCGCATTCGCAAGCATACTGAGGAGCAGCCAGAGAAGGAAACAGCTTCTTCTCCGATTACCGTTTTGAAATTCAAGGACCTAGAAATTCATAAAGAAACGTATTCCGTTTATGTATGTAATCAAAAAATTGAGCTCTCTACCAAAGAATTTCAACTGCTCACATTCCTCGCAGAAAATGCGGGCATCGTCTTTACAAGAGAGCAAATCTACGACCGTGTCTGGGGATATGGTTATGGCTCGCTCAATACAGTGACCGTCCATATCAAAAACCTCCGTGAAAAGTTGGAAACAGAGCGTCAGTTCATTAAAACACAATGGGGGACAGGCTACGTATTCATCGGGGAGAAGCTTTAAATGAGCTTACGTAATAAAATTTTTCTCTCCTTCATTGCCTTGATCACACTCAACATCTTGTTGTTTAAATTTGTTTTTCAAGACATTATTGTCGCTCAACTCAAAAATGATCGGCATAATCAGTACCAGGCTGAGAAGGAAGCCGCAGAGAAGGTCATGCTCAATCAATTGCTTCTCGTCAGTAATTTCAAGGACCCAATCGAACGTTTGGAGCTTGAAAAGCAGTTGCCAGACGACGTGATGTACCGCATGCTCGTGAAGGATGCCAATGGAAACACCATCTACAGCAAAACATCACGCGCCTATAATTTGAAAATGCCTTCTCCCTCCTCATCAAACCGTGGCGATTCTGCCAAGCAAAATGACCTCAAAGTGGTAGCTGAGTACCATTTTCAGCAGGAGCCACCGCGTACAGGGGAGATCGTTGTTTATTTCTACACAGATGATTACGACATGATGGCTACGACAGGGGTTTCCATGATGCTTTGGTTTATTTACGGAAGCATTAGTCTGGTGGGATTGGTTCTACTCGCTTTGTTCGTTCGCTGGATACTACGGCCCGTGAACGAATTATCGCGCGTCACCCAAGAAATCCAGGAAGGGAAACGGTTAGTGACATTTACGTATCGATCGCATGATGAGTTTGGACAACTCTTTCGATATTTCGGGGATATGGTTGATGAGCTTCGCTTAGCGGAAGAAAGACAGGCTGAAATGATTGCTTCGATCGCCCACGACTTCCGCACACCACTCACCACGATCAAAGGGTATGCGTCATATATCGGCTCCGGTCGTGTGACGGATATGACCAAAATACAGAAACAGATGAGCAAAATCGAGCTAAAAACGACGGACTTGGAAAAGCTGCTGGATGAGTTGCAGGACTTCACCACCCAAAGCTCCGAAGTCCGACTCAACATTAACCGCATTCATGTCAAAAGCTTCTTGAGAGGAATTATTGAGGACTATTTGCCAAGAATCAAAGAGGCAGGCCTCACCTTTCAATGGAAGCTGCGTATCTCCAATGAACTACACATCGAAGCGGATGAGACCAAGCTGCGACGTGTCATGGAAAACTTGTTGAACAACGCCATTCACTACAATAAACCGGATGGCTCCATTTACCTTACTTGTGATCAGCGAGAAGGACATGTCCTTTTTACTGTGATCGACAAAGGAGAAGGAATCGCCTCTGAAGACTTGCCGAAGATTTTCACCAAGTTTTATCGGGCGGAAAAATCACGAAATCGCAACAATGGCGGTACAGGCTTAGGCTTAACGATTTGCAAGAGCATCGTCCGGCTTCACGGCGGAGATCTGATGGTAAACAGTGAATTGGGAATGGGAAGCAGTTTCTCCTTCACCATCCCCTTCTTCCATGGGTAGCTTTCACAAGCTACCCTTACTTTATATAGATTTATTGCCAGTTAATTATTTCTTTATATTTTACTAGTAAAATAATTTTTGTAAGCATGTTGCTTTCAGTGATAAATAACCCCCAGTTCGGTATCTGACACAATCGGCGAAACCGTAGTGATAAGATGCCTCTTTTTTTGCCCTCTATTTCCATTTTTTTCTATCTCTTCTCCAAACGCATCGGCAGTCCGTTTTTGGGACGCAAGGTGACCAACGGCTCGGGCTCCACTGCCTGATTCGGTTCAGCCAGGCGTAGTCGATATCGCTGTGCGATCGTCGCCAATAGCAAACCCGCCTCCATCAAAGCAAAGTTGTTCCCAATACAAACACGCGGCCCACCGCCAAACGGAAAATAAGCATAAGCTGGATTTCTTTTTAAGAGGTCGCTGTCAAAACGCTCTGGAATAAATTGTTCAGGCTGCTCATAATAGCGTGGGTTACGGTGCATGACATATTGGCTCATCATCAGTGTTTCGCCAGGCTTGTACGTGTGACCGCCGATCTCAACCTCTTCTACCACTTCCCGATTAATCGTCCAGGCCGCAGGATAGAGCCTCAGCGTTTCCTGTACAATGAGATTCGTATACTTCAGCTGCGGAAGATCCTCGACTGTCGGCAGCTTTTCACACAGCACCGTCGACAGCTCGTCATGCAGCTTTTTCTCCACCTCGGGATGAGTAGCCAGCAAATAGAAAATCCACGACATAGTATTCGCAGTCGTTTCATGGCCAGCTACAAAAATGGTCATGACCTCGTCGCGCACCTGCTCGTCTGTCATTCCTTCTCCATCATCTTCATCACGCGCTGCCAAAAGCATTCCCAACAAGTCCTTGTGCTCTTCTCCTTCGCTATTACGCCGAGCTTCGATCAAAGAGTAGATCGTTTTGTCCAGCAACTCACTCGACTCCAGGAACTCCCGATTGCTTTTTGTAGGTACGGACAAAGGAATGTCGATAAAAGAGGAGCCTTTGTTTGCCACGTATTTCAAACCGACATCGATGGCATGTCCAATCTGATCGGCGCCTTCCTTGACGGTTTTGCCAAACATAGTCTCCGTAATGATCGCAAGGGTTACTTTCATCATGTCCGAGTGAATATCACGCAGCTCCCCGGTTTTCCAATCTGCCATGAGATCAACTGCTTGCCGGACCATCACATCTCCGTAGCTGGCGATACGTTCTCGATGAAAAGCTGGCTGCATAAGCCGCCGTTGTCGCAGATGCTTTTTTCCTTCACTGGTGAGAATTCCATCCCCTACGACAGGTCGTGCCGCCTGCAATGCTTTCCCTTTTCGAAAATGCGCCTGCTTGCTGACCAAAATCTCTTTGATGTGATCCGGATTCGTTAACAGGTAAACATGGCGGGAAGGACCGAAGCGAAAATGGACGACTTCTCCATGCTCTTCTGCAGCGTCGCGGATGAACTGAAGCGGCGATCTGCGAAATGCCATCAAGTTCCCTGAGATCGGAAGACCTTTTGGGCCAGTGACCGTGATATTCATACGTCTCCTCCTTTTTACATGCAAAATCCTACCGATAGTATCCGGCACGATAAGGAGATTATGCGAAAAAAAGCCACCCGAACTTCGGATGGCTTACGAAATCAATTTGATTATCGTGTAACAGGTTGATCTGTGCGCAACAGACGAGAAGCAATCAGTCGCTCGCGTACCTTGATACCAATCAGAGAAGCCAGAACTGCTTTGACAACCCCTACAACGAGGAAAGGCGTTACACCAAAAGCGACAGCTTTATCCCATGGAATGTCCATGACGTATTTGAGCTGTACAGTACCAAAAGCGAGTGTGACAAACATGCCAATGATATTGGCGGTGATGGCGTTTTTCAGGTTGAATCTTGTTTTCTCCAAGTAGAGTCCGGTCACATAAGCGGTTGCAATAAACCCGAATATGTACCCGCCGGATTTGCCGACCAATATTTGCAATCCGCCTTTTGCCTCGCTGAACACAGGCAATCCGACTGCACCGAGCAAAACGTAAATAACCAAAGCCAGTGTCCCGTATCGCCTTCCCAAAATGGTCGCTGTCAGCCCTACTGCTAACGTCTGTGCGGTAATTGGAATCAACGGCAAGGGAATCGTCACCTGCGACAATACCGCTGTCATTGCAGCAAAGATGGCAGAGAGTAATAGCCATCTCAAGCGTTCGTTTCTCATGCGTACTAGCCTCCGTTTTGTTAACTAAAAATATTATAAGGTTAACAAAATAATAATACGCATCTGCCCTTTTGTAAATCCCCGTTCTGTCCGCTTACCTTTTTGCTTGTTGATCCATGTATAGCTGCAGCTTTTGAAGTGACTGAACCGTATGATCGATTAATTCGTTCAGGTCATCGATGTTGCCTTCATCAATTTTCCGATGAAAGTCCAGCGTCACCTGATTGGTTATTTGCTTCGGCGGCCAATCGATTCGATGCTCCTCTAACTTAGCCGATACTTTCTGTGTAATATAAGGTCGCTGACCCCAGATATCATTGAGAATCGATGTGATTTCTCTCGCTTCTGCGGGCATATCTCTGTAATTTTCCATCTGCATGAAAAAATGGATGCAAATCGTACATCCGATATGATCTGTCAACGGCTGTTCTAGCTGCTCGGCTGCAATATCAGCTAACTGGGTACGAAGCTGCATCTCAGCACGGACAGCTACGGTATGATCCTGTTGATCAGCCAGCTTGAACTCGATCTGAAACTGTCGATGGAACGTAGCCATATCCATGACATCCGAACGGTTCGTAATCGTGATTGCCCCTTCGAAGTCCCGATCGTATACCGCACCTTCCAACACAACTCTGATATTGTCAAAAACAAGCGGATGAAACATCTCGCGCCCTCCTTTTCCCAGACAATCGGGCCCTTTCTATTTACAGTATATAGCATGCCTGCTTTCTACTTGTTTTGCAAGCAGACCGACTTCCCCATGGCGGCGCCTCCAGGAGAGTGGTACCATGAGAGTGATCCAACCTTTGAGGTGACAGCCATGTTTTTAATCGGAATTCTAATCGTTGTTGCAATCCTTGGTGAAATTATTCATCGTTTGAATCCATGGAAAAAGCCGGAACCAGCCTATGAGGATCTCGTCGCCCAAATAAAACAGACAGACTGGTACCAGGAGTTGTCTCGTGATCAGGCGTGTCGTTACGTTCTGGACAACGATCCGCATGTCCAAGCCTATTATGCGAGTACGTATGAAGCCAAACGTCTCCTTACACAGGAAGGCTTTCAATTGGGGCTGATTGATTACGTCAAGCAGGAAGCTGCGAAGCACGCCGATAAACCGCGCTGACATGCGAAAAAGCCGTTGTTATGAAACAGCGGCTTGTTATGAAACAGCGGCTTTTTCTTTACATCAAAAAACAGGTATACCTCCCATGGCTCATGCCCTGTGGTACACCTGTTTTATCCAGTATTCATGTTCGAATTAGCGTTTTTGATGATAGTACTTGTAAGCGTCAAAGGATGCTTGCTCTTGGCAAGGTACGCATTCTGTTGCATACGATTCAGCTTGTTCATGGATCATCTGACCGCAAGCAGCACAGCATTTTGCTTCGAGATTGCGAAAGAAAGTAGTGATCGGCGTCATGATTAAAACCCCCCGTGTGTTATTATCTGTATTGTATTACAACAGCATCTGTTTTATAAAAGTTTGTTATAATACATTACGCCGATTTATCTTTCTCTCTCGCTCAATCTCTCTTCATTGCTTCTTTTTTCGCTGTATTCATACATTTTTGCAAATTCCGCATCTGTTGTAACACAAGGGTTTAAATCAGCAGATTGAACAAATACGGATCATGCGTAATCTCTACATAGCGGATACCATGCTGCTTCATCCGACTGACTAATGGCTGATAGTCATCTTGGCATTTCATTTCAATACCGACCAGCGCTGGACCATTTTCTTTGTTGTTCTTTTTCGTATACTCAAAGCGTGTGATATCATCGTGCGGCCCCAGTACTTTTTCCATAAACTCTCGCAAGGCACCGGCACGTTGTGGGAAATTGATAACAAAATAGTGCTTCAAGCCCTCATGCAGCAGGGAGCGTTCCTTGATCTCTTGCATCCGGTCAATGTCGTTGTTTCCGCCACTGATGACACACACTATGTTTTTCCCTGCGATTTGATCCCGGTAGTAATCGAGAGCGGCAATCGACAGGGCACCTGCAGGTTCTACGACGATGGCATTGCTGTTATACAACTCCAAAATGGTTGTGCACACCTTGCCTTCTGGCACCAGCACGATGTCATCCAGTAACTCCTGACAAATACTCATCGTTAGCTGCCCCACTTGCTTGACGGCTGCACCATCGACAAACTTGTCAATTTCATCTAAAGTGACAACGTCGTGTTGTTCCAGAGCGGCTTGCATCGAAGCTGCTCCTGCCGGCTCCACACCAATGATCTGTGTGTTCGGGCTGATGCCTTTTACGTACGTTCCCACACCCGCTGCCAATCCACCTCCGCCGATACTCATAAAGACGAAATCAGCTGGTTCTTCCATGTCATTCATAATCTCCAGACCGACTGTTCCTTGCCCGGCTACCACCAATGGATCATCAAACGGATGGACAAAGGTCCGATCTTCCTGAATGCAATACTTCATCGCCTCTGCGAATGAATCATCGAAGGTATCACCGATCAATACAACTTCTACGTAGGAGCCGCCAAACAGCTTGACCTGCGATATTTTTTGACGTGGAGTGGTCGCTGGCATAAAGATCGTGCCCTTGATTTGCAAATGGTTACATGAGTAGGCTACACCCTGCGCATGATTGCCCGCACTCGCACAGACGACACCACGCTCCCGCTCCATTGTGGAAAGATTCCGCATAAAATGATAAGCACCGCGGATTTTGAAGGAACGAACGACCTGCAAGTCTTCTCTTTTCAAATACACATTGCAGCCGTAACGCTCGGACAGTACTTTGTTTTTTTGTAAGGGCGTCTTCTCCACCACGTCTTTCAATGCGTGATTGGCTACTACGATGTCTTCCACTCTGACCGTATGCATATATATGTTCCTCCTAAGTAACTTCTCTGTTGTTATAGAGACCAGACCAAATCAAAAAGCCCCCGCCCCAAACCAGCTACGCACAATTTGCGCACGGCTGGCTGAGGCGAGGGCATCGCGGTACCACTCAGCTTCTCTGTCTTCCTCACGAAAAACAGACTTAGGAAGTTCACTATGAAACTCCCGTCCGATAACGAGGACGAATTCGTTGTCCTATACTCACTGGCTAGGCAAGCTGATTTTCCAGGACAATGCTCCAAGGTGATTTTCAAAACAGGCTGGCGGCCATTCTTTCAGCACGGGGAACGGCTCTCTGCACGCTGCTTACTGTTTCTACTCTTCCTTTTCAACGCTCATACATACGAACTATTCGAATTAGTTAAACATTCTACGCCGAAACCCACAAGTTGTCAATCTTCTTGTTATTTGGCAGGAAAGCAATGACAAAAAAACGGGTTCCCTTTCGAGCTATTACACTCAAAACGGTACCCGTTTTTCTATTCGCTTCATCCTATACTGCTTCGTAAATCGCTTCGTAACGCTTGCCGATTTCTTCATCTGTGAAACCAGCTTCACGCAGACGGCCGATCAGTGCATTTGCCCAAATCTCAGTGCGCTGCGCCATTTTCGCGTATTTTTTCGCTTCCTTGATTTTGCGCTTGGAGCGCTCTTCACCGTTGGACTTGAGGTTGTCGAGGATGAACAGCATGTGCATGGTATCTTCCTCGTTCAACGTCTCCCAGCTATCGTTTAGAAACGCGGTTACCTTTTTGTAGTAGCCATCAAACTCGTCAAAAGAAATCTCAGTATCCATGTTGAGATATTCTTTCATTTTTTCAAATAGATCTTGCATCTAGCGTCACAACTCCCTCATTATTCTCCGCACTATTATAACAAAAACAACGGTGGACAGGAAGTTGCCATTATCTGTGAAGCTTTCATAGACACTCGAGCCCCTCTCGCAAGCATGCAACCTCTCTCGTAATGCTCTATAATAGGGAAATACTGAATTGCTTGAGGAGAACGGAACAGATGACAACGAATAAAAAAGAACAAGACGCCAGCATCCGTGTCGGCCAGCAAATGACGCTCACGATCAAGAGCTTGGGCATTAATGGCGAAGGGATCGGCTATTTTAAAAGAAAAATCGTTTTTGTAGAGGGTGCCCTCCCTCGAGAGGTTGTCCATGCAGAGGTAACCGAGGCAAGAGAAAAATACGCGACCGCGCGTCTTTTACGAGTCGTTGAAAAATCAGCATCTCGCACAAAGCCCCCCTGTCCGGTCTATGCGGAGTGTGGCGGATGCAGCTTGCAGCACATGGATTATGCCGCACAGCTCGCGAGCAAGCAGGAAATCGTCATCGAGTCACTGCGCAAGTACGCTCGACTGAATCAGCCACCAGTCTCCCCTACGATTGGTATGGATAATCCGTGGTCGTATCGAAATAAAGCACAGTTTCAGGTGGGCAAGGAAAAAGGCAAGCTCATCGCTGGACTGTATCAAACAGGCAGCCACAAGCTCGTCAACCTGGAAGGCTGTCAGGTACAGCATGAAGCGACAACGAAAATCGTCCAAGCAGCGAAGCAAATCATCGAGGAGCTCGGAATTCCGATCTACGACGAGAAAAAACGGACGGGCGTCATCCGCACGATCGTAGCTCGTGTCGCTTTTGCTACGGGTGAAACGCAATTAACGCTTGTAACGGCTACTCCAGCAATCCCACGGGTGAAAGAGCTACTTTTGGAGCTCCGTACGAGACTGCCAGAGCTGGTAGGAATCGCACAAAACGTAAACACGCAAAAAACATCGCTTGTTTTCGGTGACAAGACAGTATCGTTGTGGGGCAAGGCCTCCATTGCTGAAAAGCTAGGTGAGCTGTCCTTCGATTTGTCGGCTCGTGCCTTCTTCCAATTGAACCCCGAGCAGACGCAAAAGCTGTACAATCAGGTGAAAACGGCTGCTGGATTGACCGGAAAAGAACTCGTGCTCGATTTGTATTGTGGTACAGGGACGATCGGTTTGTGGCTCGCTCCTTATGCTCGTGAGGTTCGCGGGATCGAGCTGATTCCTGAGGCTGTCGAGGATGCCAATCGCAATGCAGAGCGTAACCAAGCGGCGAATGCCAGCTTTCACGTGGGGCGTGCCGAGGTCTTGATGCCAAAATGGGCCAAACAAGGGACTCGACCGGATGTCGTCGTAGTCGACCCGCCACGGACTGGGCTGGATGATGCGCTGATTCGTTCCTTGTTGGATGTGCAGCCGAAGAAGATTGTGTATGTGTCTTGTAATCCTTCTACGCTGGCGAAGGATGTTGGGAAGCTGATGCAGCGGTATGAGTTAAAGAGCGTGCAGCCGGTGGATATGTTCCCGCATACGGCGCATGTGGAGGTGATAGTAAGACTTGATAGAAAAGATACAGTCAAGTAAACTGTACCTAATTTGAGGAGAGAGGGTGGGAAAGATTGTAGTGAATCTTAATCTTTCCGCCCTCGAATACTTCAATTTTGTGGATGAGCCTTTGTAGAACCTGCTTCATTACTAGTTCATCGTTAATGTCTAGTTTAACGATGTGTTCTACTTCTTTTCTAAATGTTTGTAGCTGTTCATTTAGGTCTTTCTTTGCTTCTAAAGTTAACTGTAATTCAACTTTCTTGTTTGCTAGGTCTTGCTGTTGTTGAGTGATACGCTCGTTCTGTTGCTTGAATTGCTCCGTTGAGATTGCCCCCTCAACGTGAAGGCTTAACAACCTGTCAAAGCGTTTGTCAAGTTGGACTAATTCTCTGTCAACTCGCTTTAGTTCTTTCGTAGTAGAGGACTGTAAAGCGTTCGCTTTTTCCTCCGCTATTTCTCGATTACCTGTTTTAAATATGTTTCTAATCTTCCTGTACTAAAATTTGAACGGTATTCAGATGCGTAAAATAAAGTAACGTCTTCATTGAGGTCGGATGATTCGTTTGAAAGAAACTCATTATAAAATTCACGGTAATTTTCAAAAGATTTCCGACCATTTTTAGAATAAAAGAAAATAACCATTTTATTCCTCTTGTTTGTTTCAATATTATATTCTTTTAAAAGTTGTACACTCTTATGGACTAATGTAATATCTTTTTTACTAATTGAGTTTCTATGTATAACCTCAAACAATATATCTGCGTTTCCTTCGATACGATTCCTAGCAATAAAATCATAATTATTTACTTTAATCTTTGATTCAAAAGGTTTAGAAACATCAAAGTTGTACTGTTCCAAATATTTTTTTGTAACATAAAAAGTATAGTCCTCATATAGTTGATACAAATATTTCGGTAATTTAAAAGTGTATTTATCTACTTTATTGGTATCTTCCTCACTAATCTCTTCACCATGTCTTAATTTATTATTGAGGTTAATGAATTCGTTAATCTGATTACTAGGCCAATTAGTTAACATACCTATTTGAATTAGCTCCTGAATTAATGATCTCAAACTATTCGGTTTCTTATTTTGTGAGTGATGATTTGAAGTTAAATCATTGTATGCATTTCTTAGAGCTTTTTCAAACTCAATCATATCTAAAACAAATTTTGATTTTATTTGATTTGAGTCTTTAACATTTACATCAGTTTTAATATTTGCATTCTCACTCCATTTATATTGAATTACTTTTTCACCATCTATATCTTTTTCCATTTCATCCAATAAATTATTTTTCTTTAGTTCTTCAACTAAAAATGCAAATATTTGATCCAGTTGTGTAATACACCAATAAGGATAACTTTTCTCTATATAGTCCTTTTCAATGTTATAAATGTCTTCCTTCGAAAAGTATATTTTGTTATATAATTTCATTTTTTGGACCCATTTGTAAATTTGTGAAACAAAAAAGTCTTTAATTCCTTCACTAAGTTCAAGGGATTCAATATGTTTTTCAATAATAGAAGTAATAATATTTAATAATTTAGAATCAGTTATTAAAATCTCTTCATCTTCTTCATTTATTAATATTTTACCTTCAGAATTCTCCCAGACAATATCTTGTGAAATTAAATTAATAAATTTCCTTAAAACTCTATTGGAATTTAAGATTAATGAGTCAAGGTAAACAGTTGCTAGTTTTTGTGAGAGAACATCTTTATTAATAACGATATTTTTAAAGATTGTCCTGAAATCATTATCTGATAGTAGTCGAACATGGATTTGTTTTGTAAAGAGACTTGATAATACAGAATCATCAACAGTATTAGAATCAGTAAATTTATAATAAAGTTTTTGGCCAGAAACAATAATGAAATTCGCTAAATTTGATAATAGAAGAGGTTTTAATTCAGATATGGATTGCTCAATTTCATCTTCATTCTCAATTTTATCCAACTCATCAAATACAAAAACAATGTTAATCTTGTGTTTCTTTATTACTTTTAAAATATTTATTAGATGATACTCAGCAATCTCATCGTCGTACAGTGATTTTATATTCATTTCGTTGGTTTTAGTTGTCTTTTTGGTAAATTTAGAAGTTAGTTTTATAGCCTCAATTGCTGCCCAGAGAGCAGTAAATAATAAAAGTAAAGAATTTAGATGGGTAGGTAATAAATTAAAGGTTAAATTAAATCCAGTAAAAATAATACAAGCAATGCTTATTAAAAGCTTTTTTAAGTTTGAATCAATTTGTAAGCTAGTTTCGAATTCGTTAATAGATTTATCATTATGGGCATGGTTAACATCATTAAAAGTTCTTTTGTACAATAACTCTAATTGTCCTATTATCTCTGGATCGGAATTTTTAAGTACTTTATATTGTTGGTGATTAGAGAATGCTAAATAAATTTGTCGAATTAATTTTCTAAGTATTAGAGTATACTTTTCGTATTTTGAAAAATTCATATGAATAAATAAAATATTAGTTTGATTTTTTAGTTTTTTCTCGACTTGATGTATCAAAGACGTTTTCCCAGATCCTCGATATCCTGTTACTAGGAAACATGAGGGGTTACCATATATTAGTTGTTGTTCAAATTGTGAAATCATTTCTTGATCACTATAAATGAATAATTCCATATTATTATTAAACGTAGAACTAGATATTATTTTATAATCTATTTTTATGTTCATGGGAATCTCCAATAATTTATATTATTTTACTAACAATAAATGTTGGACTACTATGGTAATTATAAGCCTTTATTTTTTTAAGTGAAACTATTTTACAGATCTTCTACAATATTCAAGGTCTGAAAATAAAAAAAGCCATCCACAAGTAGGGTGGCAATAAGAGTTATTAATTTTAATCATAAAGCTAACTATAGTTTACTGTTCTAACTGTAAAAAGCTTCTTCAATGTCTTGGTAATGTTAACAGAATTAAGAACTACAAAGTCAGAGAGCAAATGTCATTCTATTAATAATACTGTCTGTACTCCCTGTCATCTCGTCACATGTGGAAAGTGTGACACTCCTTCAACTTAAATGAGTATCTAAAGAAATAGGAAAGCACCCAAGCATGTACGCTTTCGTGCTTTCCTATCAAACCAGACTGTTAGGAGGGAAAGTAGCCCTTTTTAAATAATTCGTACCATTGATTCAATTCCTCGCCTTCCAATACACCCAACATTTCCAAAATATGTCTTGAAAACTCCAATGCACCGCTTCCATTCGCAGTGATGAGATTCTCGTCACGGATTGACTGACCCTCTACATAATGTTGATCTCCTCTGTAGTTCGGAGCTCCTTCCTTCAAATAAGTTAACGTATTGCCAGTATGTCTATGATTGTCCAAAAATCCATGATTCCCTAAAAAAGTGGTAGCATCACAGATGGCAGCGACAGGAATATCCTTGCTCACACAATACTCAACCACTACTTTTGCTTGTTGATTCTTTTCTTCTCTCCATCCCGTTCCGCCAGGTATGATTAACATGGCGATATCCAAATTCGGATTGAATTCGTTTACTGTATAATCCGGAAGGACCGTTAAACCACCCATCGAAATTTTAGGTTCCTGATCAATGGCAATTGTCTTTACACGATATTCTGTTCCTGGCTTGTTTAGCTCGGAACTGACGTAACTTGCCTCCCAATCAGCAAAACCATCCGTAATAAAAATGAACACTTCCTTCAAAGTGATTCCCTCCCTGTAACGTCATGTACAAATGAATTGTAAAACAACTTCACTGACAGTTATGGTCAGGAAAGAAAACGGAAATCAAATGAACATCTTGAAGCGATCAAGATGGAAACAAAAAACGTAATACCATCACAACAATAATGCCTACGAGTACAGTTACCAATAAACTACGGGTTTTTATCGCAATGAAAAAGGTTGGTATGGCTGCTAAAAGTTCAACGTTATTCGTAGAAAAAGAAATCTTATCACCATTTTTAAATATCTCTTGAGCTACTAGAGCAGCCATAACAGATATGGGGACATAGCTTAACCAACGTGTTGCCCACTCTGGTAATTGAAAACGACTCAGTACCATAAGAGGAAGGACTCTAGGGATGAATGTAACAATAGCTGTTCCTACAATCATCAAAAAAACATCCCATCTTACTTCCATTTTTCCATCACCATCCCTATCGTTGAAGCAAAAATTGTAGCAACAATAACTCCCATACTGGCAGAAAAAACTGAACTGGTTCCCACAGCAATAATAACTGCGATTATTGCAACAACCACATCCCGTGCCATTTTCCTCCGACTTAACATCGAAAGTACCAGAAGTCCAATAAACATCGCTGTCAAAGCAAAATCCAAACCAAATTTTTCAGGATTTGAAATCCATTGTCCGAAGAATGCTCCGGCTATATTGGCTACGCACCAGTTTAAATAAGCCGTTATATTTAGACCGTGCATCCATTTTTCACTAATGTAATTCTTTTTTGCAGCTTCGTTGATAGCCACACCAAACGACTCATCGGTAAGTAGAGACCCTACTAGCATGTTTCTAAGCGGAGAAAGATGCCGAAAATATGGTGCTAGGGCTGCACTAAGTAAAAGATGCCGAAGATTAACAAAGAAAATCGTAATAATAATGGTGGTAATCGAACTGCTTGCTACCATCATTCCGGCGGCGATAAATTGGGCTGAGCCAGCATAAAGAATTAAACACATCAGGGCTATCTCAGCTATACTCAGACCCGCTGTCCTTTCGATAACACCAGCAGCGAATCCAATACTTAAATAACCCAGCAACGTAGGGACACAATCCTTTACACCTTGGCGAAAAGTATCCTGATCTCTTGAATCTGCCACCGTTTCGATTTGGTCATTCGCTAAACCCATTTTATCCCTCCTTAGCCTGATTTACATTCAGGGAGTTATTGTCATAACTACTATGAAAAAGTGAAAGAAAATACGGTTCAAATTACTTGAACCGTTTTCCTGTAACCACATGGAACAGGTCAGGATGGTTAATCCAGACAGATTCGGCTTTCTCGGGGCCAATTTCCTTAACTAATTGTGCAAACATAATGTCGTGTCTGATGTACTCCATTGCTACTAATACAAGTGCTGGGTCTTGTGTTTTTATAGCCCATGCAGAGGTATTTGGAGCGAAATTTGCTATTAATACTTCTTCATTGTCTCGGGAGACAATGGTTAAACGACCACTCATACGTTCCTCTGCTACTTTAGGAGACATGTAATCATGATGAGTGGTTGCACCTATCTCGGTATCGGGTGCTCCAAACAAAATGGAAAATACAGGGATACCTTCTTTTACTCGCTTATCTGCATCCTGTTTAATAAAAGAAACCTGTGGTTGCCAAATCGATAACCATAGTTCTTCTCTGGCTTTGTTTATCATGTCAACCATTTCAGTGATAACCAGTTCATCACTACTAATGCGTCGAACCACGTCTACTTGCTGTTCACTTTCTAATGCAGATAGATTTTTTTCAAGATAATCAAATGATTGCTCAAAGGAATTACGCATTCGCGAGATTAATTCTTTAGCTGGTAAAGGAGAGTAGGTCAGAGGTTCAGAAGGTACCGTATAAACTGCTCCTTTATCTAACAATTTCCCTAATACTTCATAAATCATGGAACGAGGTACACCTGATCTTTTACTAATCTCATATCCAGTTATAGGAGACTGCTTTAAAAGCCCTATATATGCTTTGCATTCATATTGTGAAAATCCTAATTTCTGAAGTTCTTTATAAATTTCATCCAAAGAAAACCACCACCTTTAATACTTATCTTTAGTGATTATTGCAATAACCTCTAATTCTATGGTAGTTATTATAATAATCACTAATTATATAGTCAATAATTTTAAACGGGTACCCCTGATATCGAGACTCATGAGTCATGGATTTGATGGTTATAATCTTAAGGGAACACCCGTCAATGAAAGAAGTGATATACGATGGATTTAGAAATGGTCATGCAAGAGCTTGAAGCTCTCGGCAAGGAACGAACCAAGAAAATTTATCTATCCAATGGCGCTCACGAACCACTTTTTGGCGTGGCTACAGGCGCTATGAAGCCAATGGCGAGAAAAATCAAGATTAATCAACCCTTGGCTGAGCAGCTTTACGCTACCGGGAACTACGACGCTATGTACTTTGCCGGTGTGATCGCAGATCCAAAAGCAATGACCAAGGCGGATTTTGATCGGTGGATGGATTCAGCTTATTTTTATATGCTGTCCGATTATGTGGTAGCAGTAACCTTATCTGAAGCAGATATTGCCCAAGAAGTTGCTGATCACTGGATCATAAGCGGCGAAGAGCTCAGAATGTCTGCGGGCTGGAGCTGTTACTGCTGGCTTTTGGGTAATCGCCCAGATCGTGAATTTACCGAAAGCAAAATTGCCAATATGCTTGAAACTGTGAAAAATACGATTCACGATTCTCCCGAACGAACGAAATACGCTATGAATAATTTTATTTACACGGTGGGGACTTCCTATTTGCCACTCCACGATAAGGCAGTCGAAATCGCAAAAGCAGTAGGTCCTGTAGAAGTCCAAAAAGACAAAGCAAAAAGCAAGTTCCTAAACGCTTTCGATAATATTCAAAAGGCAGTAAGTAAAGATCAGCTTGGCTTCAAACGGAAACATGTGAGGTGTTAATCCCCCGTTGGTTTCTCGTGAGGAAATAGCATGGACACGGAGTAACCCTTTAGAGGTTGCTCCGTTTTTTCATAACCAAGGTGTAAGATTCGGCTTCGCCCTGCTATTTGTAATAGTAGGCGAATTTAAAGGCGATACTGGTCGTGTATAGAACACGCGAGATCAAACTCCTACTGGAGACCGATGTCAAAATACATCGACTGCGGGATGTAACTACTCCCCATTGGTATATTATGGTACTTAAGTTTCAAGAATAAGATCCGAGGAGATGTAATCCGTGAAGGCGTTAATCGAATTCAAAAAAGTATCGAAAGAATACAAAATCGGAGAAGTGCCAATCAAGGCGCTTAATGGTGTTGATTTTTCCATCGCAGAAGGAGAATTCGTCGTTATTTTGGGTGCCAGTGGTGCTGGTAAAAGTACGATTTTGAATTTGCTAGGCGGAATGGATACGGCTACCTCAGGTCAAGTATTTGTTGGCGATCAAGAAATCTCTCGGTTCAACGAAAAAAAATTAACGCAATACCGCGGTGAGAAAGTTGGCTTCGTCTTTCAATTCTATAACTTAATTCCGAATTTAAACGCTCTCGAAAATGTTGAGTTTGCCACCGAAGTATGTAAAAACCATCTGGATGCGAAAGAGATTTTACATAAAGTTGGATTACAAAATCGTATGAAAAACTTCCCTTCTCAGCTCTCTGGTGGCGAACAACAAAGAGTTGCAATCGCGAGAGCTGTTGCTAAAAATCCTTTGCTTTTACTATGTGACGAACCAACCGGAGCATTGGATTATGTGACAGGTAAGTCCGTCTTAAAGCTTCTCCAGGATTTGAACAAAGAAACGAAAAAGTGCGTCGTATTGGTCACACATAATTCCGCCATTGCTCCTATGGCTGACAAAATTATTAAGGTGAAAAGCGGAATAATTGAAAGCGTTACCATTAATCGTGAAAAGCAAAGTGTGGAAGGGATTGAGTGGTGAAGATGAAATTATTTTTAAAATTAGTAAGGGATATCAAACAATCGATCGGGCAATTTATCGCCTTTGTTTTGGTTATCGCAGTAGGAGCCTTTTTCTATGGGGGGCTAGTCACTTATAGCAATAATCTTAGTGCTTATACAGAAGGTTATTTTAAAAAACATAACTTAAGCGACCTGCATGTATTTTACAATCAAATTTCCAGAAATGATGTCGCTGTTTTAAGTGAAATAGAAGGCATTAATAAAGTGGAAGGACGCTATACCTTTGATGCCACGCAAGCCTTTGAAGGTGATAAAGCTTCTTTGAAAATTCATTCGATCCCTGTCAAAAACGAAATAAACACGATTACTATGATTGAGGGCAGAATCCCGTCAAAAAAGAATGAGATATTATTAGATTCTCGATATGCAAAAGAACATCTTTTTCAAGTCGGCGATGAAATCAGTATTAACACGAATGAAAGGAATTTTACGTTTACCATTAGCGGCTTGGGTGAGAATGTCGAACATGCAAAAAAGAACGAAATACAAGATCATAAAACCTACGGAGTCGCTTATATTGCCGAAGAAACAATCTCTGAAATCTTAGGTGGCCTTTCCTATAATGAAATCATGATCGATGCTACAGAAGGATACGATATTGATAAATTGAGTCAATCCATTGAAGGACAATCCAAACACCTTTCTTATGTAAACCAAGTAAGTAAAGAACGGACTTTCAGCTATTCGAAAATAAATGAAACGATCCAGAATAACAAATTGATGATTATGGTTATCCCTTTCGTTCTCTTTTTGATTGTAGCCATTATCCTGTTTCTTACCATGTCGAGAATGATTGACTCTCAAAGAAACCAAGTAGGTATTATGAAGGCTTTAGGTGTCAAAAACAGAAACATCATGCTTCATTACATGGGATACCCTGTGCTGGCAGGTATCATAGGTTCAATCATCGGTTGTGTTATTGCCGCTCTCGTATTTGTTCCATTCGTAACTGCATCGAGTGCAAGAGCCTACTCTCTGCCTGGTATTACCTACTCCCTTTCTTTTTATTCTTTCATTCCTCCCATTATTTTCTCCAGTGCTTTTGGAATCCTAGCGTGTTACTTAAGTGGTAGAACCCTATTAAAAGAACGTGCAGCTCAGGCTATGCGTCCTAAACCGCCAAAGAAGATGAAAACGCTATTGATAGAAAGAATTCCGGGTATTTGGAGTCATATTTCCTATAGTTATAAACTCATTTTGAGAAATATTTTCCTTAATAAACAAAAAGCTTTAGCGAGCTCAATTGGCGTTGTTGTAAGCACGGTCTTATTGATCACTGCTTTTGGCACTCAATCTGCCTTGCAAAAAGTAGCTAGCCAAATTGAAGATGTCTATACGTATGATTTACGAGTAGATTATACGATGGGGACATCTACTGATACGGTAAAGCTCCCCTCCGGTATGAAAAATCATTATTATCTATCCACCTTTTCTGTTGAATTCATAAACGGTGATGAAAAAGATAATGCCACACTCGTAGTAACTGAAAAAGAAAACACTCTCATCCAATTCTTGGACGAAAATGAAAATCGGATCACTTTAGATCATAATGGTGTGCTGGTACCAAAATCCTATGCCGACAAATATCATATTTCAGCAGGAGATATCATCCAAATAACGTTCAAAGCACCAGAGCTTAAAAATAAATCTGTAGAAATGAAGGTTTTACATATTTCTACGCAGTATTCGAATCCTTCGTTTTATATCACACCAGACTATTTAAAGAGCTTTGGCATAGACTACAGCCCAACCTCGCTTTTCGTTCAAGCAAATAGCTCTGTAGATCTGAATAGCGTTCGTAATTTCTTTGAACAAGATCCTCATGTAGAAACCATTGCAGATAGAAATGATCTAAAGAAAACCGCTGAATATATTTTGAAACAAAACAGTTTTGTATTTATCATGTTTATTGTTTGCGCCGTCATCCTCTCTTTTGGCGCGATATACTCGATCTCTTCCATCAACATTTATGAAAGGAATCGCGAGCTTGCAACACTTAAGGTATTAGGCTATCAAAAACATAAAATAAACAGACTTATCTTTTTTGAAAACATGATACTCTCTACATTTGCGATCCTTGTAGCTCTACCGATAAGCGGTTACGTTTATTCCATGATTGTCAAGGCACTGTCTAGTACCCATCAACAGATCCCGGATCAATTAACTATTCCTATCCTATTGGTTTCTGTTATTCTTGCCTACTTGCTTACGATTCTGTCCAATCTGCTGCTACGGAGAAAAGTAACCAACATCAATATGATTGAATCATTAAAAGGAGTAGACTAAAACTATCGACCAACTGCTTTACGTGCCTGTCTTACGTGTAATGTTTTCATGGAAAATCTGGATAAAAAAAGCTAAACTCCCTTGATCGAACAGGAGTTTAGTTTTTTTCGTCCTCATAGGGAATGTCTGATCAATGTTAAAAGAAGAGCTATGTGATTTATTCGAAGAGCGCAATGGGGTTACCGATGGGCCTTTTTGGATAAAGAACAGACTCTTAGAAAGTACGTTTATAAAGAACATGCATTGATGCAATACAATCAATATGGACCCGACTCTGATTGGAAAGGCTCAAACAAAGGAGTGTTTGCGTACAAACCAACGCCAGAGGAAGATGCACAATGGGGCTATCGTTGGGCGTTTATCGATAAAGAAGGCAAGGTTCGAAAGTTTGTAAAGAAAGAGAATGCTGATCTGATTTATAAGCAGATTTTTGGTTGAGTAATAGAAAATCTTCACTTTGGGTGATAGGCAAAAGGATGGAGCCGTCTCTGACGCTCTGTCCTTTCTCGTTTCATCCACCGTAGAATAGGCCATCATCCGTTTCCATCTTATACCTGTCTTCATACGATAAACAAAAACAGGGAGGAAACGAGGAATGCCCAAAAAAGTCTCGCTTTGTGAGCAGTTCTCCAGAATTATCAGGGGGCAATCTGGCTTTGCTGGCGGAAAATGCGTTTCGACCATCAATCGAAATCAAATAAAAGCGACCATTTTGGGGAAAAGATTTCGCGTTACGTCTTCTTTTTCATTTGAATCCCTCAATCAAAAAACGGGCAAAGCGCTCTGCTTAGGGAGAGCTGCATTCTTGCAGAAAGAAGTCAATCCATTCATTACAGCCATTCGGAATCAAGGCATCAAAGTCTCGTCTGTCCGTAATGAATGGTTATTCGATCGTCCCCGCTTGATATATGTAAATATTGAAGCAGTTGATAAACCTCTTGCTTTCGCAAGGAAAGTAAGGCGAGCATTAGATGCCATTCCTTCATGAGAATAGAAAGAAACGAGTCCTCTCTGTCACCGCAGGGAGGTTTTTTCGTCTCTAGAACATCACAACTCGATCAGCTATAATGAAACACAACCAAAAATAGGAATTTTAGTGAAAATCAGTACGTACTCATACCTCTTACTAGGAAGGATTGATTCTCTTGAATACACAGATCATCGATATAGGCGTAAACCTGATGCACCGCTCCTTTCACCAAGATCGCGATGAGGTCGTTGCCAGAGCAGAGAAACAAGGAATTTATCCATTAATTTTGACAGGGACAAGCTTGAGAAACAGTATGGATGCCTCACGATATGCGAGTCGCTCCAAAGGAAAGCTGTACACTACGGCAGGGATTCATCCTCACGATGCAAAAAGCTGTGATGAATCGACGATCAAGAAATTAAGAGAACTGGCATCTCTTCCCCATGTGGTAGCGATTGGAGAATGCGGGTTGGATTATAACCGTGACTTCTCCCCGCGTGATATTCAAAGAAAGTGGTTCATCGAACAAATTTCCCTGGCCACAGAACTTCAACTGCCGTTGTTTTTACATGAACGCGATGCTCACCTTGATTTTGTCTCGATTCTTAAAGAACATCGTCAAAGTATCACTCGTGCGGTTGTACACTGCTTTACCGGAACCTCCAAGGAATTAGAAACCTATTTAGATATGGACTTTCATATCGGGATTACAGGATGGATTTGTGATGAACGACGTGGGAAACATCTTCGGGAGCTTGTCAAAAAGATTCCCTTGAATCGTTTGATGATTGAAACGGACGCGCCATTTTTAACCCCTCGTGATTTGAAAGAAAAGCCTGTGGATGGTCGGAATGAGCCCATGTATTTGAGACATATACTGCACGCAGTCGCACAATGTATGGGGTTGAGCCCTGAGGAAGTGGCCAGCGCTACTACCAAGACTGCGAGAGAATTTTTTAGCGTATAGGTAGTTTTCGCAAGAGGGACTCGTGCCCTCTTGTCGTTTGAATGTTAATGTAATTTATTGGTATATTTGTATAATTACACAATCCCCTTAGCAATAAATTTAACAAGGTAGTCTTCTGCCTAATTTGGAAGATCATAGAATCTCTTGATCATCCTAAAAAAAATTAGTGAGATTTCTTATTTTACTCAAATATTTTAAGAGGGAAGGTGCATCATGATGAATATTTTTTCATTAATCATAAAATTCTTTGGTATAGGATTTCTAATTTTAGGATTTTTAAAAATCGGGGGGCTAATAACCATCCAATTTAAAAATATTTTCAGCCTCTCGTTAGCAGGTTTTTTGTTTGTACTGTTTGACCTTATTAGTCATTTTGTTGAAAAGTCAGATAAAAAAGCATTTAGAAGCGCGTTATCATATTTAAGAGTAGCAACTCTTTTTTTATCAATAATGACCATAATAGTAGTTCCATTTTTCCCTATAAAATGGAACACTCCTTTTTTAAAAGTTATTACTGATTCGCTAGTTTATTTAAGTTTAGGAATAGTAATTTACCTTATTGGTTCAAAGGATAGAAATGGAAATAAAATAAATACTTCTTCAGTGGAAAAATGAAACAAGAAGATCTAAGTTAATTTCAGTGATTAATATATAAATTCTTCTCAAGAAGAGATTGTTAAGAAGGGCCTTCCACACATGAAAAGCAGATAACATAACTTTGCGACAGAGTATTGAAAATAGATCATGTAACCGAACTATCACTTTACAATTGTCAAAAACGGATATAAATTACAAATAATGGATTAAAATAAAAGAAAGGTGTTTTGTTTATGCTTAAAAAAAGTATGGCTTCCAGTCTAGGTCTTTTATTCGTTGTGATGTCTTTCACACTTCCTACTCAGGCTGCAGAACCAACGCTTTCGAAATCGTCCGAACAAAATATTTCATCCCATGCATCACAAAAACAATCCCTATCAGCGAGCTCTTCTTATGGAGCAAAAATGTGGATCAGGAACAATCAACTGGTCCCAGAAGGCTGGGTGATTACAGACAGTAACAGCACCCATTTCGAAATTACATGTGTGATTGGGGCTACCTACAGATCGACACTATGGATCAAGTACAACCAAGGAATTCCGGATGGATGGGCTGTTATAGATGGCAGTGGAACTTCCCTGCAAATCATTTATACGGAAGGAGCTGGTTACGGAGATAAACTGTGGGTGCGGAACAATCAAATCATGCCGCAAGGATGGGTCATAACAGATAGTACGACTGATAAATTTGAAATTACGAGCATTCAAAGAGCACCAAAGGGAGCGAAGCTATGGATCAGGTATAATCAACAGATTCCAGCAGGCTGGGTTGTTACCGATCGCTTTAACACGAAAATTCAAATCACTTTTATGGGCTAGACCGCTATTAAAGTGGGACGCGACTAATCTGCGTCCCACTTTTTCATTTCGGCTGTTTTTTGACTCATCTATTATTTTATAACTCTATTTCATCCCCATGCTATGCTTTACGAGAGGTTGATGGATATGAGGTAGAGCGAAGACACCTGACTGATTATCCGGGGTGTCTCATTTTTTTTCATGAAAGTGAAAGATTGTCAGCAGCTACTCCGTCTATACAGTGATAAGGAGGTGGAACACAGTGGATGATCATTTTGGCGCACGAATTGAGCAATGGTTTCTCACATACGGCCAAGATGTATATCGGTTTCTCGTCTATTATACGGGACGAACAGACATCGACGATCTTGTTCAAGAGACCTTTATTCGTGCCCTCAAAGCTATGCAGGGAACAGAGGTTGAGAATCCAAAAACGTGGCTGTTTGCCATAGCACGAAACGTAGCCATCGATGAAAGGCGCAAGACAAAACTGATTAGCTGGTTACCAGATATCTTCTTGCAGCATCTCGTTTCGCACGACAAAACACCGGAAGAGTCGCTGATATTAAGTGAAAACAAGCGTCTGCTCTATGAAATGATCAATCAGTTAAAGTCTTCTTACCGGGACGTGTTGATACTCAGAGGGATCAAGGGATTATCGAGCAAGGAGACTGCGGAGGTTTTGGGATGGAGCGAAGCCAAAGTCAATCTCACGATGCATAGAGCGATAAAGTCGATTCAAAACAAACGAAATGTTTCGATTGCGGAGGTGATGAACGATGCCATCATGTGATGAGCAGGTCATTCTGGAAGAATTGAATCAATTCCCGGAGCAAATCCTTTCCCGAGAACGAAGCCAAGCAATATTAGAGGGTGTGCGAGAAGAAGGAGGTAGACTTCAAAAAGTGAACAAACGAAAAATATACTATGGATGGCTGGCAAAAGGGCTGATCACCTGCGGCTTATTGCTCGGTTTTTTCTGGATGAAACCATTTTCTGCACCAGCAGAATCAACTAGCAGTGCAGCCTTGACTCCTGAAGAACAAACGTATTTTGCAGCTGCTCAAAAAGCCGTACAAGATGCGAGTGGCATTCAGAAGACCTTCCCATTTGGAGAGATCGAGAAAGACGCAGACTCCTATATGGTACAGGCAAAGGATCAAGAAACGAGAGAAGCCCTCGTAACTTTTAAGCCTGGTACCACAGAGGTTCTTACCGTCTTCGCGAGGTTTGCGATCAACGAATTACCGAAGCCCTATTATAAATATGTACAGACTGCACAAGAAGCATTTAAGGATACGAAACAACAGGTTACCTTCCAAAAAACCAGTTTTTTCAAAAGTGAGAAAGAAGCATATTTTTCCTTTTGGACAGAAGATAAACAGTACGTCAAAGTCGATTTCCTAACAAATAAAGTCTCTGGGTTCACATTATATTACAACCTGGAAGACGTCGATCAAAAGATCATCTCCATCGCGCAAACAGCCCTGATGCGTTTATCCAATGAAAAAAATCTTTCCTTTACCCAAGCCAAAAAACGTTCAGACGAAAGTGAAGATAAATGGTTGCTCATTAATAAACAAAAGAGATATGAGGTAATGATCGGAGCAAATACAGGTCAAGTGTATGAAGTGAGCCATGTAACAGATAACTATAAAATCAAAGCACTAAATGAAGTCATTCCCGTAACCAAGCCACTTATTCAAGACATTTTTGGCATAGATATCTCTGGGTATACGGCATACGGCGGCCGGGACTGGGGCGGCTATATTTTGAGAAGTCCGGGGAAACCAAGCTTCTCCATACAGCTTGGAAATTTGGATGTTGGTGATATTAATCGAATTGAAATCGAATAGGCAAAGACAACGTGACTGACTTGGTTCGGTCATTGCCGAGTAGAAACGGGTTCTATATTACGTATATGGAACCCGTTTTCCTTCTCCATCGCACTTTTGTTAGTCGATCGACAGCTTCATTTTCAGCCCCTCATGCGTCGCTTTAAATCCTAATCGTTCATAAAAGCGCAACGCATCTTCGCGTTGTTTATCTGTCGTTAGTTGAAACAGATGGCAGCCTCGATCTTTCGCCCGTTGTATGGCCCATTCGATTAACTTGCTCCCAACTCCTTGCCCCCTTTCCGTAGATGCAGTCCGAACCCCCTCAACCGTCGCTCTCCAGCTACCTTGATGTGTCAGATAAGGAGTAAACGTAATCTGAAGCACACCAATAATTTCCTCATCACGGCACGCCACAATCAATTCATTATTGGGGTCTGCATCAATGGATTCAAACGCTTTTATGTAGCTTTCTGGTAGCGGAGTTTCGTAACGCTCTCTCGTCTTACCTAATTCATCATCCGCAAGCATTTGCACAATTCTATTCAGGTCTTTTGCTGTTGCGACTCGAAAATGAATCATCGTTTGCCTCCAATCGACTTTGTTGTGCAATTATTCTAACATCTTACAAGAAAACCCCTTTAGCTAAAAGGGGTGGGTAATTCATATATTTTTACTTGCAGGTGTTTCTTCTATTCGGATTCAAAATCAGCGCGTCATCTTCCAGCTCAAACAATTTATCCAATAGCGCATCCATGCCATGCTCTAATTTATATTCCATCTCTTCTTTATACAAAGGAATTAAGAAATAGGCATGGATCTTGTTTCCGTCCTTGGCGGGAATGACACTGATTTCTTCCGATAACTGAAACAGAACGACTCCATTTAAACCCGTGCCATCTGCATATGGTTCATATTCCTGATAATTCGGTATCGTATGTCCGTATCCCAACCATGTATTGTACTGATGAGGAAACCGCGCCAGCTGCTTCATTAGTCTGATTGGCCAGTAGTTATTTTCATCCTGTAGCGACTCTTGTGTCAGCTCCCAGGAAGCCGGCAAGAATATCATCAGTTCTGCTCGCTCGATATTCTCTTCCATCTGCTCCTGTATTTCATCCGGGATCGTCATCGGTAAGTCACTCATCCCATTCGTATACAGAACCCAAAATGGTTCTTCTTCTGTAGGGCTCATCACGTTCACATCGATATGGATCGTATCGGAAATAATTTCGTGAAAAACACTGCTCTCTCTTCCCGCAAATACTGTTTCAAAGTGGTTCCCGATTTCTTCTACATATTCCATGGGAGCTGGGGGTTCATAAGTTGCCTGCTGGTCATATGTGTAAATCGTAGTGCCGTCCTTTGCCTTTTCTCCGTTGTTCGTGCCACCGAATAGCTTTTTGAAAAAGTTCATCGCAGATCCTCACCTTCTTATCATTCAGACGCTTGGTCCTCTCTATTGTATCGGCATGAGATACATCCAACTTTTACCTCATCTTTGTATTTCTTGCAAGAGAATTCCGAATCAACTTGCATAAAAAAAGAGAGGGTTATTCCCCCTCTTGATGACTCTCCTTACACCAACACTTGCAAATGCTCCCGTCCATTAAAAGCGACCAAGTCTTCTCCCTTAGTAACGCGACTGACCAAGTCAGGATTGGCAAGGAATGGACGTCCGAATGCCGCTACATCCATGATTCCATCCTGTACAGCCTGCTCGGCGTGATCAGGAGATAAATTGCCCACGCCTATGATGATGCCATCCCAGTATTGGCGGACGAGCTCGTGCAGCGTTTTGCCTTCTACAATCACTTGATCAAAATTCATTGTGGAAGGATGAAGCATCGTTAGTCCTGCTTCCTTAAATGCCTCTACAAAGGTTTGAATAGCCGCATCCGGATCCTCCCACATATACTCACGCTGATCATCCTTCAACGCAGAGAAGCGCATGATCGTTCTATCAGCGCCCACTTCGGAAATAACTGCTTTCGCCACCTCTTTCATGAAGGTCAAGCGTTGGCGCAAATCTCCTCCGTATTTGTCTTGGCGTTGATTGGATGTATTTGAATTAAATTGATCTATCAAATAGCCGTGCGCACCATGAATCTCAACGCCGTCAAAGCCTGCCATCATTGCATAGCGAGCAGCCTGCGCATACTGCTGAATCACTTCTTGAATATCGGCGAGCGACATCTCTTCCGGGATATCGTAAGGTTTGCCCAAGCGATGGACATGACCCTCTGCTCGCAGTGCAGAAGGAGCCTGCGGGGGTAAGCCTCCAGCGATCTCATGGTGTGACAACCGCCCGACATGCCAAATTTGTGCAATAATCACTCCCCCCGCCTGATGAACTGCGTCAGTGACCTTTTTCCAGCCTTCTATTTGTTCCGTGGTAAACAAGCCTGGAACACCCTTCGTTCCTTTTGCACGAGGACTAATGGCAACTCCCTCTGTAATGATCAGACCTACACCGTCTGCTGCTCGCTTCCGATAGTATTCGACGACATCCTGACCAACTACTCCAGTCTGGTCATCTGCGAAGGTGCGCGTCATTGGGGCCATTGCGATTCGATTACGCAGCTTCCAAGCTCCCATGTGAATTGGTTGCAGCAATAAATGTTCTCCCATTTTCATTTGCCCCTCTCCATCCTTACCTGTAAATTACTTACATCGTATAAGATCACCAGCTGCTTTTACAGATGACATGAAAGGAATTATGCTATTTTCCCCTTGAAATCAACGGTATTATGGGGATAAATCCTAAAAAGTAAAGGGGGGTCATGCGAATGGATCAAGTGGATAAGGAAATACTCATGATTTTGCAGGAGAATGCCCGCATTTCCATGACGGAATTGGGGAAAATGGTCAACCTGTCTCAACCGGCTACCACAGAAAGAGTTCGAAGAATGGAGGACAAAGGCGTCATCATGCAATATCGTGCCATCCTCGCTCCGGAAAAAGCAAATAAACATATCACTGCTTATTTGCTTTTTCATACAAAACGCTGCGAAAAATTCATCGAGTTTTGCAAGGAGTATCCAGATGTGTTGGAGCTGCACAGAATCAGCGGACAATACAATTACCTGCTGAAGGTCGTCACTGCTTCCATGCAGTCCTTGGAGGCGTTTATCAATGCCAGCGGGGAACACGGAGATTCCACGACTTTAATCGTCATGTCCTCACCAATCGAACAAAAAAAGATCGTTCCTCGTGTGATCGAGGAGTGCTAAACATCCTTCCCTGTAATAGCAAAAGAGGGAAGTCTCTCTAGCGCTCCCCTCTTCCGCCTTTCTTATTTCAATTCTGTATAGACGCTTCTGTTTTCATTGTCATTGTTTCTCGCTGCGTGTCCGGTTTTTTTATCGTAAGCAAACAACCAGGCTGCCAGTAGAAGCGCTAGCAAGACCAATGCAAATCCTGCCAAGCCTAGATTGTCTATAGAGGAACTGCTGATCATCAATCCCCCAATTCCTGAGCCAATAGCAAAGCCGAATTGGAGAAACGAAGTATTGACGCTTAAAGCAATATCCGGCGACTGGGGCACCAAGGTAACCAAATATAACTGCTGTGCCGGGGAGGTCATCCATGTGGCGGCCATCCACATCATGATCAACGGGGTGACAACATAGATCAAGCCGTCTGACCAGGTCAGCAACAGTAGCGTTCCAGCTTGGAGCGACAGTCCGGCATAGATTGTGAACTTGGACCCTTTCGTATCCGCTGCGACGCCTCCGATTTTGGAGCCAGCAAAACTGCAAATCCCTGAAAGCAGCAAAATGCCGGAAAGGGCCGCCGCAGACAGTTCGGCATTCGATTGCAAGAAGGGTGAGATATACGTAAACAGTGCAGAGTATCCTCCTATATAGAAAAGCGTAATGAGAACCGCCAGCACAATCTTTTTATCCTTCAGAATTGACAGCTGCATTCCGAGCGTAATGGCTCTCTTCTCAGTAATGGAAGGGACTCTGAGGAAAACCGCAAGCAGCGGAATTACCGTCAGCAACCCAACGATGACGAATAAGGTTCTCCACCCAAGCGTTTCGCTTAATAACGTGCCTACAGGTACGCCTAGAACAAGCGAACTGCTTAACCCTATCAGAATAGTGCCGATTGCACGACCTCGATTACGCTCTTCAACCAAACGCGTTGCGACAGCCATTGCAATCACCGTGGCAGCCCCTCCGCTGAGCCCCTGGATTATTCGTGTCATTAGCATCATCTCAAACGAAGGACTAAAATAGACCAGGATGCTGCTTAAAAGAAAAATGCCGAGCATCATAAGCAGTATTTTTCTTCGGTCCACCCGGATGGTTGTAGCGATCACGACGGGGGAGCCAATTGCTGCGGCAAGGGCGAACGCTGTGACGAGCGTCCCCGCTGCGGATGTCGTAATCCCAAGATCTGCTGCTACTATGTGAAGAATTCCGCTTATTATATATTCAATCGTCCCAATTAGAAACACCGCCAGTGCAAGCGAATAAACGACCCATTTATTGTTCATGAACGTTCCTCATTATCTTCAATTGGAATTTGGATTTCGATGAGATTAACACCTGGATTTCCAGGTAGTGGAACATAGAATTCTCTACCGGGCTGGTCGCCCCGTATGTGAAAGCCTTGCTGCTCAATCCATTCAGCAAGGTTTAAGCATGCCGTCTCTGAAAATCCCGAATCCGAACGGAATAACATCGTGGCCATCGTCACCGAGGGCAGGGAACGGAAATGAAGATGCTCGGGCAGCCTAAGGGCTTCCGATTTCACGACATAACCGGCCTCAAGCTCAAACTCATGGGCCGAGCTGCCGGATACGTTCCATAACACCGTTCGCGGGCCGGATAAGGCAGATCGGATTCGGCTATCAAGCAAGCCATCGAAGATATCGAAAAGATTTGGGATATCGTCAACCGTGCCCGTGGAAGCGTAAGTAACCATGTGCATGAATTCAACGCGCTTCACAACGATTTCTTGTTCTTTATCCATCTTTCCCTCACATTCCACAAGCTGCATTCGTTCTTTTATCCGGGAAAGCTTGGAGAGTTCGATATTTAGATTGCGCTCGATCTCACTCTCTTTGAACGTCAGCATACCGCGAATCTGTTCAGCTGATATATCTTCATGAAATAGCTTCGAGATTTGCTGCAACGTGAATCCCAGTTCCTTAAAAATCACAATTCGATTGATCTTCAGCAGTTGTTCCGCAGAGTAGTACCGATAACCGCTCGATTCGTCGGTCTTGGCCGGTTTTAAGAGTCCGATTTGATCGTAGTAACGTAGAGTTTGCAGCGGAATACGGCTCAGCTTGGAGAATTCGCTGATTTTAAACAATGTTTTCACCTTCTCTTCTGATTTTGTCGTTTAGATTCTACACTCTCCAGTTGAGTGTAAAGTCAAGAGTATTATTTCTCGTAGGAACAGGCCTTTTCTAGCAAATCGACGTCATCTTGCGAGAAAATCAAAAACCAAGTAAACTTTATCTCATTTACTGGGAGTATGAAAAATATGGAAAACACTTTTCAAAAAAATCCGCCACTTACAGCAGAACAAGTTCTGAATATCTAGAGGAGCTCGTCGGCTTTTTGCGTGCCATGACTGATTATACCTTTGATTGTTATATAAACGACTTGGCGGTACATAAAGATTACCAGAAGCTTGGGATCGGAAAGCAATTACTCAACCACCTTACTGCGCTTTTAGGCGATGGCGTTCTCGTATTCCTTATATCCTCGCAAGACGCAACAAGCTTTTATACAAAAATCAATTTCAAAGGTGAATTCGAGAAAGTTGGGCAGCCAATTTGCATGATTACAGGATGAACATCAAGCTAATATTGATAACCAAAAAGGAGTTTCCTTATGGACACCAGAATCCCGGAAAGCGTTAGACCTTTATTACACGACTATACGCAACGACTCATGGCAGAACTGCCTGATGTCATCTATGGTGTGTATTTGTATGGTTCGATTGCTCTGTCAGGCTTCGAGGAAGATAAGAGCGATATTGATTTTGTTACACTCTTGCATAGAGGGTTAACGAATGCCGAAAGAGAAACGCTCAAGAACATTCATCATGCTCTCCAAAACGCCAACTCACTCGCTAAAAGAATGGACGGCATGTATATCAAGCTGGATGACATCGGAAAAACCAATCCATCCTTGGAGCCTTATCCTTACGTTGACAGTGGGACATTCAAATCATCCGGTCACTATGATATCAATCATGTAACGTGGTGGATCCTCAAGCAACAGGGCATTGCCGTTAAGGGGAAAAGTGTTGAAGAATTACACATCCCTACCCAGTGGTTTGATGTCGGGGAAACGATGAAATACAATGTACATGATTATTGGTCGCCGAAAGGAAAAAGCATGGTGAAATTCATGCTCGATGAGTGGGTAGAATTCGCCGTTTTCACCTTATGCCGAATCTATTACGCGCTCACCCATGAGAGCATTATTCCGAAGAGAAAAGCCGTAGAACAAGCCCTGCAAGAACTTCCCAGTGAATGGCATCTTTTACTGAAAGAATCCTTGCGAATACGATACCAATCAAACGAACCATCTTTATTTTCGAACAGAATCAAGCGGGCAAAGGAGACTCAGAGATTTATACGCTATATCTGCGAGCTGTCGCCTAGTACGATGGAATAACAACAAAATCGTCTATTCGAGGAGATATTTTTATGGATGGTTCAGTATTTTCAGCAAGGAACAAACCCGTACATCCTCCCACTTTTACAACTTTGCAAGAATACGTATTGTACAGTAACGCCACCAGCTTCTGGATGCCCTACCTTGCTGACATTCTGAAACGTCATGACCTGTTCGAAGCCGATCAAGAGCTGGTGGCTGGGATTGGCGGGACGTATCCTACCTTTCTTTACGGCGATGTCGTAGTCAAACTGTTCGGATACTTGCAACCATGGCGCAGGAGCCATTCTGTTGAACGCGCTGCACAGACCTTGCTCGCCAACGACCCGGAAATTGCTGCACCCAGACTGCTTGCCGAAGGGTACCTATTCGATGATGCCAACCATCCATGGCCATACTTGATTACCACACGCATGTCTGGCGTCTCCTGGCAAAATGCCAAGCTACCTTACGAACAACAGCTCTCTGTCGCTGCCGACTTGGGAAAACAAATAGCGAGAGTCCATGCGCTACCTCCAATCGGGATCGCTACACACGCAGATTGGGCGGACATGGATGTGATTGCTGCTGCAAAAAAGAGCTCGTTGCCGCCGCATTTGATCTCCCAAAT
Source organism: Brevibacillus sp. IT-7CA2 (assembly GCF_949767855.1). Classification (NCBI taxonomy): domain Bacteria; kingdom Bacillati; phylum Bacillota; class Bacilli; order Caryophanales; family Paenibacillaceae; genus Brevibacillus; species Brevibacillus sp. IT-7CA2. The sequence goes on along the minus strand of NZ_CATKQT010000053.1, from coordinate 189,299 downwards.
TGATGACTATCTTGCGAGACTCGGGCCGCTTGATCCTGTCGTCGTCCACGGTGACTTGATGTTCCGTCATGTATTTGTGGAGAATGGCCGTCTCAGCGGGATTATCGATTGGGGCGATATGATGGTGACAGATCGACACTATGAGTTCGCCAAGCTGCACTTGGATTTGTTCGATTGTGACAAGACCTTGCTGAAAGCATTTCTCGAGGCAAGCAATTGGCCGCTAACCACCGATTTTGCCCACCAAGCGATGGCGCAAGCCCTCTATCGTCAAGCACATGGGCTTACGCAGCACTATGCCATGGACGTTTTCTACATGCTTCCTGATCGTTTGCCTTTGCAAGATATCCGCACACTCGAGGAACTCGCAAACGAGCTATTCGCTATTTAATCTTGGATGACGCTGGAGGAGATAATGGATCATCCCAAGACACCACCTTGGACCAAAGAAAGCGTACAGCGAGCCGAAGCTCTACGGAAAAGCCGCTTTGCGTAAAGAAGGAGATTTACTTATGAAGATCATGGAGCATTTGCACCTTGAGCATTTTAGACAAATGGCACAACTCGAGCTTCAATACTATGATGCTGAATTTATTACACCGTACCAAGAGAGCTACAATTGGTATTTGTTTCGTCCCGATTCAGTCGTTGCGATCGAAGAGAATGGGCGCATCATCGCTTTTATGAACCTGCTTCCCGTCAAGCCGCATATCTATCTGCAAATTGCGCAGGGGACGTTTAAAGACAGCCTGATGACGACTGCGGATATTGAAGATTTAACTACTTCTCCCGAGCAAGTCTATTATTTTCTGTCCTGTGTCGTTGTCGATCAATCTTATCGGAAAAGTCCTGCCTTGCGCATGATGCTACATCATTATCTCGATGTGCTGGCTCATGTTGAGCAGAGTGGCTGCCGCATCCAATCGATCATCATGGATAATATCACAGAAGCCGGCAATCGGTTCGCTCAGCGTCTTAGCATGAAGCATGTATGTATAAGTGACCACGACTCTCATATACATGCCTCGGACTATGAGAGTTTCAAACAGCATGTGCACGCGAGTTATCCCCTGCTTTCCCGCTAAAGGCTTCGCATCGACTTGATGCGAAGCCTTTTCGCGTAAAGCTACGTATATAGTGCCATCCATTCTCGCAGTCTCTCTTTTGCAAAAGCTCTTAATTCCGCTGGCTCCACTACCTCCATATGTCCGATCATATCCAAAATATCGCGACATGCTCTTTCATAGCTGTACAAATTGACCGTCAATTGCTCATACTCTCCCTGCTGCACAGCGGAAATCACCTCCAGCCTCTCTCGCACGGCCAGCTTTTCAGCATGCAATCTGATCACGACAGGAAAATACTCGACTTCACGACAAGCCTGCTTGAACGCCGCCTCCTGATTCGTCCAATAACCTGCCAACGAAAAGCTCTCTGGAATCTCGAATGCCTCCTCCCGTACATGAACAGAAGGAATCCGCTCGCACTTAAAAGTTCGAACCTCCTGCGCGTTTTCACAGTAAGCAACGAGATACCACTCCGTTTTTTTCACGACGAGACCGTAGGGACATACCGTACGTGACGAGCTACTCCCATCCATTTTGCGGTAGGCAATGACGACTTTGCTTAATCGCCAAACCGCTGCCCGCAAAACCTCCAGATTCGGTATGACTACTCTCTCTTCCCACCACGGCGCCTCATCGAAATAGAAACGCTTCTTCGCTTTCTCGATATCCGGCCGATAAGTCTGCGGCAACGTCTTTTCCAATTTGAGCAAAGCAGACGTTAATTTGTGTCCAGTCTCGGTATCCTGCCCTACATGAATCCCCCTCCCGGTCAAATACAAGTGCACGACATCATCGATGTACAGCTGTTTCAAATTGACCGTATATCCTTCCATCAAATAAATTCCACCGCCAGGCCCCGAAGTTGCCGCGATCGGAATCCCTGCCTGGGATAGTACGTCAATATCCCGATAAATCGAGCGAACAGACGTCTCCAGTGCTATAGCGAGTTCTTTTGCTTTCATTTTTCCTCTTGACTCTATCAGCAGCAATATCGCAATCAATCGATGCAGTCTCATCTCCAGCCTCCACGACAAAACGACCACTCTATTTTTCTTCAACGCGGCCAAATTGATGACACGATGTTGTCAACAATACAAAGATATCATAGAGCTATCATTATGGGAGGGATGCAGGATGAATATTGCGGTATTAGGAACTGGCTTTGGTGCGTACCATGCACATCTGCTGAAAAAAATGGATGGTGTGGATAGAGTGGTAGTTTTCGGTCGAAATGAATCGAAGCTGCAAAAGCTACAGGAAGAGCTGCATGTGGAGATTACAGAGCATATTGACGAGATCATGCGCGATCCTACTATCGATGTCGTGGACATTTGCTTGCCTTCGCAGCTGCATCGACAATTCGCTGTAGAAGCACTCGAAAACGGAAAGCATGTATTCTGCGAAACACCGGTTTGTTATACGCTAGACGATGCACAAGCCATGAAGCATGCAAGAGACTGGTCGGGGAAAAAGCTGTCGGTGAATCAGTTTATTAAATTTGACCCTGCGTACGCCTACCTTCACAGTGCTCAGACAGAAAACAAGTACGGACAGCTCCTCTCCCTCTCGCTCAAAAGAGAAACAGCTCCCCTATGGGGTGAGCTGGGCTTGTCCTCCATTACGACCAATCTGATGATCCACGAGCTGGACTTCGTAACATGGCTGTTCGGTCGCAATGCCAGTATGAGCGCATGGGGGGCAGAATCATCGGATAAAAAACAGTCTATCGTCCGCTCGCACTTTCATTACCCTGATACGCATGCTGAAATAGTCGCCTCCTCGCAGATGCCGACCTCGTACCCATTTACTGTCGGTTACGAAGCGTACTTTGAGAAGGCAAAGCTCGTCTTTCAGGAAACCGACAGCCATGGTCAGACGGAATCTTTCTTATGGGAATACACGTCCTCAGGCAAGAATGAGCTCGTTCTCCAACCCGTCAATCCGTATGAAGAGAGCTTACGGCATGCCATCCAATGCTTTACTGGCCATACACAATCGATCATCGATGTTGATCATGCTGTCGAGTCTTTGGAGCTCGCGCTTGCACTACAGAAACAGCTTGCACGTCAGTAAAGAACAAAACCTCCATGAAGCGTCTTCTCATGGACGGTTTTTGTTTCAGGTTAATTGAATTTTTTTCCACAAAAAAAACCGACTCCTTATTAGGAATCGGTTGTAGCCTGGCTAAACCTTATATTTTGCAGGAGCCATCTGCGCAATTGTCGCCGGATTGCTCGTCTTTTTTCTCGTCGTTCTGCACGAATTTCAGAGCAGGAGCTGCGCTTTCTTCTTCCCATACCTGGTTCAATGCGCCTAAAAAGACTTCTCCTGGCTGCGCGCCAGAGACTGCATATTTGTTATTAATGACAAAGAACGGTACACCCGTGACACCCAAATCGTTGCCTCTTTGTTTGTCCTCTTGTACTTGCTCTCTGTATTCGTCGCCTGCCAGCATGACGAGCGTCGCTTCCTTGTCCAAGCCTACCTCAGAAGCAAGCTGTGCCAGCACCTCGTGGTCACCGAGATGGAGCGATTCCGTAAAGTACGCCTTCAGCATTCGCTCCTTCATTTCCTTCATTTTTCCATGAGCATGGGCAAAGTGCGTCAAGCGGTGCGCATCGAATGTATTGGTCGGAATCATCGTGTCAAAATGATAGTCGAGACCAACGCCTTTTGCCATTTGGGTTACTTGGTCATTCATCCCCTTCGCCTGTGCGAGCGGAATGCTATACTTGGCTGCCAGTACTTCATGCATGTCCATATCGGTATCGCGTTCCATCTGCGGGTCGAGCTGGAAGCTGCGATATACGACCTCTACTTGATCCTTATGCGGAAATTGAGACAGTGCTCCTTCCAGACGGCGCTTTCCGATATAGCAAAACGGGCAGGCAAAATCAGACCAGATTTCAATTTTCATGTTCCATCCTCCTCTATTTGAACGGAGCTGACCGAAAGACAGCAAACCGCACACTGCAAAATTCGTCGTATGCACATTATACAACAACGCACGGTACGACTATGCACTTTGGAGGCTGAAAGCTGCACTTTACCCTTAGCGAGTCATGCGAATGATGCGATCGCAAATCGTTTCCGCATCTGCTTTGTCATGCGTGACCAGGATCGAAGTCATCTTGGCAGCTCGCAGCATTCGCTTCAAGTCATCTCGTATTTTTGTTTTCAGCTCGGCATCCAGATTACTGAACGGCTCATCCATCAACAAGATAGCCGGTCTAGGTGCCAGTGCACGCGCAAATGCGACACGCTGCTGCTGTCCCCCGCTCAGCTCATGAGGATATCGCTTGCCGTAACCTTCGAGCTGTACGAGCGACAACATCTCTTTCAAACGAACCAGACTCTCTGCTTTGGATAAGCGATGCAGACCGAACAAGATGTTTTGCTCGACAGTCAAATGCGGAAAAAGCGCATAATCCTGAAAAATCATGCCGATCCCGCGTTGCTCTGGCTCCACAAACTGCCCTTGATCGACCAACACTTTCCCATCGATCTGGATGCGCCCGCTCTTCGGGGACTCCAGTCCGGCTATCAAGCGAAGCAATGTACTTTTTCCACAACCGCTATTCCCGAGCAGCCCGACAACTTCCCCCTGCTCCATCTGCAAGGAAAAATCCCGGATGACGCTGCCGTTCCCGCTTGCATAACCAAACGTCAGGTTTTTCACTTCAAAAAAAGTCATTTTGCCTGTCTCTCTCCTAACCAGTGATAGAAAATAACGGAGACGATCCCCACTGCAATAATACAGAGCGAAGGAATCGCGGCCTGATGAATTTGTTCATCGCTTGCATATTGATACGCCTTTGTTGCCAGCGTCTCGAAGTTAAAGGGACGAAGGAGCAAGGTAAGCGGCAATTCCTTCACGATTTCCATGAACACCAGAATAAAACCAGTGAGCACAGCCCCTTTGATTAATGGCAAATCCACCTTGAAAAAGGTTCGTGTCATGCTCATCCCGAGCATACGTGCCGCTTCTGAATAGCGGTTTCCCGTCTTCTCAAACCCTGCCTCGACTGCATTGAATCCGACTGCAAGGAAGCGGATGATGTAGGCAAACGTCAGCATGAACAAGGACATGCTGAGTACCAGCTTGTTGGCGCCAAAGCCCAGCCAGCTATAGAAGGAACTCAGCTCTTTATCTACGGACATCACCACCGCCATCACACCGATGGACAAGACTGCCCCCGGAATGGAATAGCCCATGGAAATCAAGCGCGTCAGTGCCACAGCGAATATCGAACCTTGGGAGAATCGGATGACATTCGCTACGATTACCGCGAGCAGCATCAAGATGGTGATTGAGATACAGGAAATGAACAGCGTATTGCTCAAGAGCTTCCAGAAGGTCTCGTTCAATACTTCCCCGTACGTCCACGTTGCCCAGACAATCAATTGTCCAACAGGGATCACAAACGAAAACGAAACAATAACCAATCCGAAGATTACGGCAGCGTACATCGGGATTCCGCGCAATTTTCTGCGTGTGAGCGGCGTGCTCCTGTTCGTAGGCGAGCTGAATTTTTTTCTTTTACGCACGAGACGTTCGACGATAAAGATCCCGATAATCAACGTCATGAGCCAGGCGGACAAACGGATAGCCGATTCTACGTCGTACATGCCAAACCACGTCTTGAAAATCGCCGCTGTAAAAGACTGAATTCCAAAATGCTTCGTCACCCCAAAATCATTGAGCACTTCAAATGCCACCAGACTCGCGCCACCCACAATGGCTGCCTGTGACATAGGCAGGACGATGCGAAAAAAGATATGCGTTTGGTTTTTACCGAGCAATCTGGCATTTTCAATGAACACAGCACTCTGCTTTTCAAGAAAGGTTTTCGTAATCAAATAGACGTACGGGAACAAAAACAGAGTAAAAATAAAAATAGCGCCCTTCATCGACATGATGTCAAAGTAGCGTTGATCGAGCGTCAGCCCGAATGTATCACGCAAAATCGTCTGAATGCTCCCCGTATAGCTGAGCATGGAGCCGTACGTGTATGCTGCGATATACGGAGGAATCGCTAGCGGCAGCACGAAAGCAAATGAAAAAAAGCGACGCAATGGAAAATCGTAGGCAGCGACCAGCCAGGCCAAGGTCACACCTACGATGATCGTACAGGCTCCGGTACCGAGCACGAGCCATAACGATTGCAGCGCGTAATCCAGTAGCATGTACTCTTGGATATGCTGCCAGTTTTCATTTTGTTTTTGAAAGAGTCCGAAAAAAATATAAAGAGACGGGAGAAGGGCCAAAATGGCCCCTATCACGCTCAGCGTTACCCACCCGTTCAGTTTTCGTCTCAGGCTTCTACGCAAAAGTGCTCCCGTCATGCTTATTTCCAACCTGCTTGATTCAGCAGTTCTACCGCTTTTTTGTTATACTCGCCGAGCTTAGCAAAGTCGAGCTTTTGCGTTTTGAATTCTCCCCACTCTTTCAAAAGAGCAGGCTTGTCAGCCTCTGCATTTACAGGGAACTCGTAGCTTCCGTTTGTCAGCATCGTTTGAGCCTCTTTACCTGTGACGAACTCAATCAATTTCACGGCATTGTCCTTGTTTTTCGCGTGCTTGGTCAAACCAATACCGCTGATGTTCAAGTGTGTACCTGTCGTTTCTTGGTTAGGGAAGAAAACGCCGATGTTTTGCGCGACTTTTACTTCCTCTGCATCTTTGGAGTTCAGCATTTGTCCAACATAGTAGGTGTTCATGATCGCAACGTCACCGACTTTGGCAACGACTGCTTTTGCCTGATCACGGTCTCCACCTTCAGGCTTGCGCGCGAAATTGTTTACCAGACCCTTTGCCCAATCCAGTGCAGCCTGCTCGCCATTCAGCCCAATAAAAGAAGCAACGAGTGACTGGTTGTACAAGTTGGAAGAAGAGCGTACCAATACTTTGCCTTTCCATTTATCCGTAGCCAAATCTTCATACGTAGACAGCTGCTCTGGCTTCACACGATCCTTCGCATACACGATCACACGCGCACGGGTAGCCATACCGATCCATTGGTTGTCAGGATCACGCAGTTCTTTCGGTACGTTCTTCTCTACTTCAGCAGATTGAATCGGTTGCAGAACGTCATTTTGCTTCGCGTAGTTCAGAACACCACCGTCTACCGTGATGAACAAATCCGCTTCGGAGCTCTCTCCTTCACGTTTCAAGCGCTCAACCAGCTCTTCTGCTGTACCCTTCACTTCGTTTACCTTGATGCCTGTTTGCTTCGTGAATTCTGCGAACAATTTGCTATCAATATCGTAATGACGCGCTGTAAATACGTTAACGACTTGCTCTGTGGCAGCCGGCTCCTGTGCCTTTGGCGCTTCTGTTTGCGGCTGGGCAGTATTCGCGCCGTTTCCGCATGCAGCAAGTATTGGCAACGTCAGCATCGTACTCAGCATGACCGCCAGCATCGATTTTTTTCTCATTTTGATTCTCCCTCTCTATCGCAGTGATTATTGATAATGAATATCATTGCCAATTGACAAGGCTTATTGTAACGAACAAAAATGAGAAAATACTGTGAAAATAAAAAAACATCCCCAATTATTTTTAGCGAGATGTGGATCGGTTGAAATTCACTGACGAAACGGTACAAAAACAGTCACAGTCGTCCCTTTCTGCTCCACACTCTGAATCGTTATGCTTCCGTTGTAACGCGCGAGCAATCTTTTGGCGATGGCAAGCCCAAGTCCATACCCGCTCTCCCCGCTGTTTCTGGCTTTGTCTACCCGATACAATCGGTCCAAGACATACGGCAAATCCTGCTCAGGTATGCCGATTCCTTCATCTATGATTGCCATACTGGCTACATTTTCTTGAACCATGGCCCTCACGCAGATTCTCCTGCTCTCCCCGGAATACTTGACCGCATTATCCAAAAGGATCAGTAGCACTTGCTCCAGATGTTCTTCCGAAATGGCTAGGATTTCTCCAGACAAAGGCCCTAGTTCTTGCTCTATCGTAAATGTCGGCTGAATCGTGGCGAATTTCTTGATCATGCGACAGACAGCCCGATCCGGATCACGGAGCGCGACATCCTCTTCGATCTCCACATGCTCCGCTCTTGTCAAAGCGAGTAGCTCCTGCACCAGTCCTTTTAGTCTGGCGAGCTCTTGAATCGATGTCTGCAAGGATTCCTCCAAAACAGCTGGATCATTTTTGCCCCAACGCCGCAGCATTCCCAGATGCCCTTCGATAATCGCGATCGGCGTCCGCAGCTCATGTGAGGCATCTTCGACGAATTGTCTCTGCTGCAAAAAGGACCGCTCCACCTGATCCATCATTTTATTGAACATTTTCATCAAGGTCGCAATCTCATCTTGATTATCGTGAAACTGCACGCGTTCATGGAATCCTTTTTGCCGGACATTGCTCATCGTTTCATTCATCGATTGCAGAGGCCTAAGCAATTGCCGCGCGAGCAATCTGCCACCCAGGCCGCTTATGATCACAGCGGTCAAGCACCCAATTGCCATGACCTGAAAAAGCGCACCACTCAACTGCTCAAATTCTTTCATATTCTTCAGAATCATGACTGTCCCGTTAAATTGAAAGATCGTAAGAGGACTGCTCATGATCAACAGGTCACCACGCACTTCTTGGGTCTGGGTGCGAATCGACTGAACAGGCGGAAGCGGTGGCAGTGTGATATCTTGAAAATTTTCCGATACGACAACAATCGGTTTACCTTCTTCGTCCAGAATGCGAATCATCTGGTTTCGTTGATTGATTTTCTCCAGGAAGCTGCGTAGCTCTGTGAGGTCCTCCACCTCAAAAGATTGCTCTTTTTCCAGCGTGTAGTTGAGGAACTCTCGCATCGTCTGTTGCACAACCTGTTGTTCCTGATTAAACATCCACTTCTCTACAAAAAAATATTGGAAGCTATTATAGCCAATGAATACGAGAAAAAGCAGAAGTGACGACCAGAGTGTCAGCTTCCATTTGATAGGGAGCTTTAAGAATCTCGATGGCTCTCTCATTTTCGCATCACGTAGCCAATCCCGCGTACAGTCGAGATATAGCTATCCTCATTGGGAGAATCGATTTTATTACGCAAATACCGAACGTACACATCGACAACATTGGTCTCGACAGCCGCCTCGAATCCCCATACGGTATCGAGTAGCACCTCGCGAGGCAGGACTCGATTGATGTTTTTCATGAACGTCACGAGCAAATCATACTCTCTTTTGGTCAACTCAACAGGTTGATTATTTTTGGTGACGATACGTCCCTCCATTTGGACCACCAGCCCTCGGTGCGCGAGCATGGTTCGGGGGACATTCTCCTGTTCTTCCTGACGGCGAAACACAACGCGTATGCGTGCCAACAGCTCCTCGATCGCGAATGGCTTCGGAATATAATCATCGGCACCACTATCCAAGCCTGAGACACGGTCCGTAATACTGTCTCTGGCTGTCAGCATAATAATCGGCGTTTTTTTCACGCTGCGTATTTTTTGACAAACCGCTATACCATCAAGCCCTGGAAGCATGACGTCCAATAGTATGACATCCCATTCTTCCTGTAAAGCGAGCTCGAGTCCTTTATGTCCATCGTGCGCGACTGTAATCGCAAACGATTCGTAGCGCAGCTCTAGCTCAATAAATCGGGCCATATTGATCTCATCTTCTATCAGCAGCACTCTTTTCACATTTTGCCCACCCTTTTGCCCATGCCGGGGAATTCCACCTGATTGTAGATGAAAATAATTATCAGCGTCAATGTTCTCCTACGCAGCCCAGTAACCATGCGCCCACCACTTACATAAGATATGTCAAACTGGATCATGAACGAAGGTGGTGTAACATGTACGGATATCAGCCTTATGAATACCCATATGAATATGACTTGCGAGCCGTGTCCTCACAACATGGGCGGAGAACAGGACAATCTTTTGCCGAAATTCAGGGCGGTCCACTGGCGCCGAATCTGAATGGATATGTTGTGTTTACCGATGTCCCCTACGGTACCGAAGTGTTCGTGGAAGTCAGCGGTCTCCCCGCTTTCCAGCCAGCCGCTGGCAATCAACCGCAAATCGGGCCATTTGGTTTTCATTTGCATGAGCATGGCGTCTGTACGGTAGGAAATCCGAATGATCCCTTTACCGCAGCAGGCAGTCACTGGAACCCTACACATCAGCCACATGGCAACCACGTAGGCGACTTCCCCGTGCTGTTTTCCAATGACGGCTATGCACGAATGACTTTTTTCACAACCAATATCAGTGCAGCAGATGTGGTCGGCAGAAGCGTGATCATCCACCAAAGTCCCGACGACTTCCATTCGCAGCCGGCAGGAAATAGCGGAAAACGACTGGCATGCGGATTGATCTACGCTGGATAACGCTTCACTCGAACAGGAAAAGGGGGCAACTCTGTAAGCTGCCCCCTCCCATTATTGAATCAGCTATCGCCGTAATGTAGACAAATCAAATGCTGGTACAAGCCCTTCCTCGGCTGCACGACCGAGCAACGCCTCGACAGCTGCATAACCATCGTTACCCAAGTTTCTCGTAAACTCATTCACGTACAAGTTAATATGCGCTTGCGCTACCTCCAGAGACAGCTCTTGGGTATGGGACATGACATATTCTTGCGATGCGGTTGGATTCGCCCATGCATATTCCACAGAGGAGCGCGTCCAATTGGTCAGAGCCTCGATGTCCATTGATTTTTTCGCGATGATGGCACCCAACGGAATCGGCAAATTGGTATCAGACTCCCACCAGTTGCCCAAGTCCGTCATGAGAGACAGCCCGTAGTTTTGATACGTGAAACGTGCCTCGTGGATCACGAGTCCCGCATCGATCTTGCCGTCACGTACAGCAGGCATAATCTCATGAAACGGCATGACGACGATCTCCCCTACACCACCTGGGACATTTTGTGCAGCCCAGAGCCGGAACAGTAAATAAGCTGTGGAGCGCTCACTCGGAACTGCTACACGTTTGTTGGACAGGCGTGCTGGATCGTTCGCACTCTCGCCAGAATTTCCTTGGGTCAAAACGAGTGGCCCGCATCCTCTGCCCAGTGCACCGCCGCAAGGGAGCAACGAGTAGTTGTCCATCACCCATGGCAATGCCGCATAGGAGATTTTCATTACTTCAGGGCCTTCCCCCTGTGCAGCAAGCGTATTCGTAATATCGATATCTGCGTACATTATATCGAGCTTTGGCGCTCCCGGAATCAAATCATGTGCCCAGGCATGAAAAACAAATGTGTCATTCGGACATGGTGAAAACGCAATTTTCATGATAGTACCTCCCGTAGTACAGAGCTTCCCTTTTCCAGAGATTCCAACGCATCTTTTATCCGCCAAGCGGATTTATCCCGTGGTCCAATTGCATTCGATACCGTGCGAATTTCCAGAACAGGTCGTCCAGCAGCCTCGGCAGCAGTCGCAACGCCATACCCCTCCATCGCTTCAGCCAGCGCGTCTGGCATCCGCTGTGCCAAAGCCGCCGCTGTTTCCACTGTTCCCGTTACGGTTGATAGTGTGAGTACGATGCCTTTTTTGGCAGCCAAGCCTGCTGCCCTCATTGCTTCCGTTGCCCGTTCGACCAACTCCTGATCGACACTTACTCGAGCTGATCCAAATCCCAATTCGTCTACACTGCAAAAGCCCTCAGGCGTTTCTGCCCCCAAATCCGCACAAATAATCTCTGTCGCGACAACGAGCGACCCAATCTCTGCTTGTCCCACGAATCCACCGCATATTCCTGCACAAATGACCAGATCGTAGTCCGCGCAAGCAAGCGCTCTGGCTGTACTCGCTGCGGCTGCAGCAGGCCCTACTCCCCCAGCGATGACTGTGAAACGCTCATCCCCTTGAATGCCGCGCATCACTGCATCCCGTTCTGCGTCAACGGAGGTCACGACCAGAATGCTTCTATATTGTTGCGACAAAATCATTTGCCCTAGCTCCTTTCAACCGCTTTCCATCTTCCACGTTATCGCTACTTTTCGTTCGTGTAAAGGCGTTTAAAGAGTTTGTCAAAAGACAGGGAAATTATTACAATGGAACCTGCTGTGCATTTTCGTTAGATAAGAGGTGACCGATTATGCTTCATCCACCGAATCCGAACACCCATCCCGACTGGCTTGCCCCCCATTCTTTGGCCTGGTACACTCAGCTGGGCGAAATGACTGGTGAATACGTATACCCGTGGCGCTCTACCATTACGGAACCGAATGGCGAGTCGCTTTTTATGGAAGAAATTAGTCGCATGGTTCCGAATCAATCCGTTCTCGATATCGGCTGCGGGCACGGAGCATTCACACTGCACTGGAGTCGTTCTGCCAAAGATATTGTCGGCTTGGATGTGACAGAAAACTTTGTGCAGAACGCCCGTACGCAAACACCCGCAAACGTTTCCTTCGTTATCACCAATACGAAATATACCTTCCCTTTCCATGACGATACGTTCGATTGCGCCTACAATCGCAAGGGACCTACCTCCGCCTATCCAGATATAGCACGCGTGGTCAAAAGAGGAGGCTCATTCATCGGATTACATCCGGGCGATCAAATGTCCTCCGAATTATTCGAATGGTTTCCTCATTTATTTGGTTCACGTCCAGTAAACACTCCAATCCTGCAAAATCTACAGGAGAGACTCAGACAAGCTGCTTTCCAGCGAGTGGATATTCAGACGGTGATCGCCACCGAGTATCTTCAGACCCCACTCGATGTCATTCGCATGCGTTGCTTCGGGCAAAGTCCCACTATTCTCACGTCCACCATCGAACAACACATGGAGAGTGTTATGCCGATTTTTGACCACTATGCGACTTCTGACGGTCTGCCAACTACGCATATGTATTACCTCGTTCGCGCGATTGTTTGATTCTTCCTGTTAAAAAACCTCTAGCCGTATTTGGCCAGAGGTTGTCACTACGCTTATCCTTTTAGCAAATAGCTGTTGCCATCTTCATCCTGAAAAGTCGCATAGGTCCCCCACTGCATCTTGTTCAGTTCCCCTTGAAAAACAACACCGTTTGCGCGCATCGTTTCGTACGTCTTTTCAATTTCTGTACATTCAAAAACGATCGAGGCTTTTTGTTCCTGCCAGTTGCTCATCATACTTTTCGGATAGAGTACCAAAGCAGTCTGGGCACCTGCTGGTCCTACCTCCAGCCAACTGCTGTTTGGTCCCATCGGGTGCTCTTGCTTGACTTCAAATCCAACCTTTTCTGTCCAGAACACTTTTGCACGTTGCTGATCTTCTACGTAGACAGCTACGGTTGCCATTTTGGTAATCATAATATCCTCCTTACTAACTCGAACCTTATCATCCAATTGTAACCGAAAAAAAGTTTACTTATCGCTATCAGCATACCCAAATGTTGACAATAGTTGCACAGGTATTTATATTTAATTACGAAATGTAAGGAACGAAACATTGAATAAGCTTCTCCCTTTCAATGCATCATGATAGTGTAAAAACAAGTTGCAGGAGGAATGCAGAGTGGGTAAGGATTTTATTACAGCCGTAAAAGACAGAAGAACGTACTATGGGATCAGCAAGGAAAATGTTGTATCTGATGAGCGCATTAAAGAAATCGTGCAGGAAGCAGTAAAGTACTCACCATCCGCATTCAACTCCCAAAGCGCTCGCGTTGTTGTCCTCTTGGGTGCGGAGCACGATAAGCTGTGGAACATCACCAAAGAAACCTTGCGTAAAATCGTTCCCGCTGAAAATTTCGGAGCCACGGAAGAAAAAATGAACGCCTTCGGTAGCGGCTACGGCACAGTTCTTTTCTTTGAAGACCAAAGTGTCGTCGAAAACCTCATGCAGCAATTCGAAGCGTACAAAGATAATTTCCCGATTTGGTCCGAGCAATCTTCCGGAATGCTTCAGTATGTTGTGTGGACTGCATTGGAAATCGAGGGCTTCGGTGCTTCCTTGCAGCATTACAATCCACTCATCGATGAAGAAGTCCAACAAACATGGAAGGTCCCTAGCACATGGAAGCTGAGAGCACAAATGCCTTTTGGCAAACCAACCGCTCAACCAGGTGAAAAACAATTCCAATCGCTGGATGAGAGAGTGAAGTTCTTTTCCTAAGTAACATTTCGCTCCATGTTCGTAATGGACGGCTCAGAGATTTCGTACTCGGGCCGTTCTTTCCTTTATTGAGCGATTGCTTTCCTCTATCGTCTGTGATAGTATTAGCTTAAACAAAAGATTCTTATTTAAAGCGTTCACATATTGTAAAGGGTTTACATTTATGTTTGAACCTTTTACAATGTGTGAATTTTATTTTATATAAATAAAAGTTACATATTCATTTTATTTTGTTGGAGGTAACACCCATGCAAACAGGTACAGTTAAATGGTTCAACGCAGAAAAAGGTTATGGCTTCATCGCAGTTGAAGGCGGAAACGATGTATTCGTTCACTTCAGCGCAATCCAAGGCGACGGTTTCAAAACCCTCGAAGAAGGCCAACGCGTTGAATTCAACGTGGTTGAAGGCAACCGTGGTCCACAAGCTGAGAACGTAACAAAACTGTAAATTACACATAAAGCTGCCCTTGCGAATAACAAGGGTGGCTTTTTTTTCCAGTCATTTTTCCTCACAAAATTCGTTCTTTGTTCCTAAAGAGCAGTTGACATTAGCTATGCCTCCCCATATAATCACTTTATAATGCAGAGTAAAGCAACGGCGCTTTCTAGCATAAGTTTTAAAATGTACACAACGAAATAAACGTGACTTGCCTTTTTCGTTTATTTTTAGCGAGCTATGAAAGCGGTTCCAGTTGGTTGTTATTGACATTACCTGTAAACAAAAGTTCATACGAAATAAGCAAAGGCGCTTAGGGTATATCTCATTCATTCATGAGATCCTAAGTGCTTTTATTGTTTACATCCGCAAAAAGGTGGGATATCCATGGAGCACATTGGAAGCGTCATTATTTACATCATCATGTTATGTGCAGTAATTGGTGCCATTGCCGCGATCCGCAACAGCGATGAGGGTCTCGGTAAGGAGTTCATGGAAGGGATTCACTCAACAGGTTACATCTTCGTTCCTGCTGCCGGTATTATGGCGTCCCTCCCGTATATCTCTTGGTTCGTAGAAAAAGCGGTATCACCCATCTTCAACAAAATTGGAGCAGATCCTGCGATTGCGGCAACTGCGATTCTCGCATCTGACATGGGCGGCTATCAGTTGGCAAACCTCCTGAAGACCTCCACGGAAGGTTGGATTATGGCGATGATCGTCGGTCTGATGGCCGGTGCTACAATCGTGTTCTCCATCCCAATGGGTCTTGCTATGTTGGACAAGCGCGACCATAAATACATGGCGCTTGGCGTAATGTCCGGTATTTTGACAGTTCCGATTGGTGCTTTTATCTCCAGCGCCATTCTTGTTTTGACAAATGCAGAAGTTCGCAATGAAATCTCGACAAACGCTGAATCCACATATGCTTTTGCTATTGGTTTCGGTCAGGTACTGTTGAACCTTTCACCAATTTTGTTCTTCGTATTAGCGATTGCTGCTGGTCTGCGCTTCCTGCCAGACTTGATGATTAAAGGCTTCATGATTTTCGGAAAGACAATGGATGCAGCTATCAAGCTCGTACTCGTATTCTCGATCGTGCAACACTTTACTGGCATCTTCACAAAGATTTTCGGAGCTTGGGGCTTCGATCCGATCATCGCCGATCCAACTGATCAATACCGTGCGTTGGAAACTGCTGGTTACATCGGTATCATGCTCGCAGGTGCGTTCCCAATGGTATACATGCTGCGTAAATATGCAGCGAAGCCGCTCGAAGTATTGGGTAATAAGCTGGGCATGAGCCCTTCTGGTAGTGCAGGCTTGCTCGCAACTAGCGCGAACATCCTGGCGATGTTCCGTCTCATTCGTTCCATGCCGCCGAAAGACAAAGTTATCAACATTTCCTTCGGGGTTTGCTCAGCTTTCTTGCTGGGTGACCACTTGTCCTTCTCGGCTAACTTCCAACCAAACATTATCTTGCCAGTCATGATTGGTAAATTGGGTGCAGGTATTATCGGGATTGCTTTTGCTTACTGGCTCTCCGTTCCGAAAGCACTTGAACTGGAAAAACAGGATCGTGCAGCGGGAATTATCGGTCCAGATGAGTACTTGGATAATCACAACGCTCAAGCTGAAGTTGCAGCAACCAAACAATAAAAGCAAAAGAGCGGTCCTTCGTGGGCCGCTCTTTTTTCCTTTTACACAGCTTTCTGGTTCATCCCCCAAATTTCCAATGCAGGTACCGGCTTTTTTGAGCACCCTTCCATCGTTAATTCACGCGCTTCTTTTGACCACAAAAAAGGATAGATCGCGAACATTTCATCGCCTTTTAGCAGGGAAACGTCCTTCTCCCAATCCTTCCAGAAAAATGTCGCATAAAACGTATGGATATCCCCCGTCATTGCCCAGTGCAAAAAGTCGGTATAGCCAATTTCAAGGTCCTCCCACGCAAGACTGTCCGGAGCGAAATACCATATACCGCCTACCGAATCCGGAAACATTCCACCATTGATCGCAAAGAATCCCCCTATGACATCGTCTGCTACCAACAGCATCTCGTTCAAAGCACATTGCTGATTCCAAGAAGTGATGGAACGAGGTAAATGAGGATGGCCGGACCCTAGAATGCGTAGCCAGCCTTGGTGAATCAGAATCCCGCCTGTTTCGAAAGCAATAGCACCTAGAGTTGACCTCGTCGTTACTTGTAAATCAACAAGCTGTTTTTTCCCTTGTTCCTGTTCAGACGGCAGAAGGGTAATCTTTCGGTCTGACGCTGACTGCCATTTTTTTATTTCTTCTATCGCTGAATCCTCTTCGCAGTACAATTCCTCGAAGCTTTTCATTTCAGCCCCCACTCCAAAGTTATTGGCGCGGCGCCCACAAGATGACGCTCACTCCTACCAGGTAGATGATAGCACCCACCTAGTCATACAAATCGGGTGTATTTTAATCCACCCTCCATCCCCAAAAGACAGCAAGAATGATAAAAACCCCTCCATAGGCGGCATATACCCGCCCGAAGGAAGGGAAGCTTTGAAGCATAGTTTGTATATGTAATCATCACATTAGCTCGCCATGACGGACGAATCTTCAAAATCTACCCTTGATGGACAGCCTGTGGGGAGCAGCATAGATCTCCTTTGCCCGATTCAAGTGCAGATTTCAGGCTCTCCAAAACATGAGACCAAGCCATTTCGTGCCAGCCCCGAGCCTTTTCCCACTCCTCTCCCTCTTTCCAACCGAAATGCTCGACCAATACTTGCGTTTTCCCCTCTGCTTCAGACAAGGTGACAAGCACGTAAGTCAAGGCATCCTCGTGATTCATGGTATCTGCAAATTCATCCGGTCCCTTCCATGTAAAGCCCAAGCGCTCCTTCGGTTCAAAATGGGTAATGATGCACCCTTTCGTCCCCATCTGATCGCGATTGGCTGGATTGAAGTACAATTCGTACGCTCCGCCCAGATACGGCTCAATCGTTGCATCAGGCGCAAACCACTGAACAAGCCGTTCCTTTCGTGTCCACGCCCACCAAACCAGCTCTATAGACGATGATACTTCTATCTCCGCTTTCAAGAAACCCATTGTGCGTCCCCCCAACTATTTTCCTAACAGTTTGAAAATAGCAATTTCTGTATAATCAGTCAATACAGAACACTCGCTATCTCCAATTTCACGTCTGAATGAGATTTCAAGCGTATAAATGAGTCTGAACAAGTCTGAATGGAATATTTTTTACTAAAAAGTGTAATTATGCAGTAATCGCATAAGAATGAATGCTATAATAGCTAAGTAAGTAAAAAATTTCACAATGGGGAGAGGAACGATGGAACAACCACTTGCTAAATCGACTCATCAGAAATTACCCATTGGAAAATTGCTCAAGAGGGTCTTCGGTATCCTGATTGGTGCTTCCTTGTTCTCGGTAGCACTCGAGATTTTTCTCGTACCGAACAATATTATCGACGGTGGAATCGTAGGTATCTCGATTATTACCTCGCACCTATCTGGGTTGCCTCTTGGCGTTTTCCTTTTCGTGCTTAACTTGCCCTTCTTAATCATAGGGTACAAGCAAATCGGAAAAACGTTTGCACTCTCGACCCTCTTTGGGGTTACGATCATGTCAATTGGAACGACACTCCTTCACCCTGTTCCAGGGCTAACGGATGATCCCCTGCTTGCAGCTGTTTTTGGCGGCATACTTCTCGGAATTGGTGTAGGACTCGTTCTTCGTTATGGAGGCTCTCTGGACGGTACAGAGATCGTCGCTGTACTGCTTAACAAGAAATCTCCGTTCTCCGTTGGTGAGATCGTTATGTTCATGAACTTATTCATTTTGAGCAGTGCCGGATTTGTATTCGGTTGGGATCGGGCGATGTACTCGCTGATCGCCTATTACATTGCATTCAAAATGATCGATCTGACCATCGAAGGCTTCCAGGAGTCTAAAGCGGTATGGATCATTAGCGACAATCACAAGGATTTGGGAGATGCGATTGTAGCTCGTCTGGGCCGTGGCGTTACCTATTTGAATGGTGAGGGCGGCTATACTGGAGACGACAAGAAAGTAATTTTCTGCATCATTACACGATTAGAAGAAGCCAAGCTGAAGCTGATCGTGGAAGAAGTTGACGAGAATGCCTTCCTGGCTGTCGGCAATATTCACGATGTGCGCGGCGGGCAGTTTAAGAAGAAAGCGATTCATTAAAGGGAAAAAAGTGTACCCTATAGAGTGGGCGTTTGGGAACGTCTGTCTATAGGGTATTTTTTTATTTACTATCATGTCTATTAGCTATTTCTTGCATAATTATTTTTTTAAACTTAGGTAATAACTCGTGCATTTTCTGATTATCGTACCATTCCACATCCTTCCAGAAATCATTATATCCCTGTAACTGCTCTGCAATTATTAATAATGTTTCTCTTGATAGTTGACTAAGCTTTGGTCCTGTATAAATCCGATAGATTCCATCCGTTGTCGGTGTCAATTGAAAGACCTGATCGACTCCATCAGGAAGACTGACATCGTATGGCTGAAAGACATACAACTGATCTTCTGCCAAACGTAGTTGATACGGTTCGTCGGTAGAAAAACCAAACCCATGGACGACTGGATAATATTTGCTTCCAGCTGTTGCCTGGAACGTAGCCATTTCTTCTTCACCCGTACCATTGGCACTACTTGCTACTACCTCCCCGAGTTCATCAAGGACATAGACGTCGTAATCCAAGGCAGAAGGAACTTGCAAGCTGACCGTTATCGGAGCATTTTTCTTGACCTCGAACGAATAAAAGTCCTGATCTCCTGAGTACGACAGGTAACTTTCGATTGAATTCCCAGCACTTACTGGAGAGCCTGTGAAACATCATCATTCGGCTCGTATAGATCGACGGAAGAAGCTACAGAAACTGCTTTCGCAGCAGCGAAGGATTTCACAGACCGACTCGTTAATTGCTCCCGTGCCGCTTTCATTTCAGCTTGGTACTTCTCAAGTAAATCTCCTGTTCTCTCGTCTTTTCGTTTTGCTAAAGAATCGTTTCTTTCCCTAGTCAATTTTTTTGCCAGTTCGAGGTTCTTGTTTTTGACGGAAAGCTTCATGAGCAGCTCCCATTCATTTGGATAGTGGACCCACTCACGATCAAATTGCTGGCTAGACCGATCTGCCGCCTCCATTGGCAAAGCCTTTTTGGAAGGATTGTCTCTTTCTTTTGCAATAATCGATGGGGTTGCAACATGAGACAACAAACCAGGAAAAAGATAAGATGCTTCCTTTTCATGTGATTTCTGTACCCCTTTCTGTTGATTTTTTCAAACGGATGAAACCAACCGACAAACGCAAACAGCCACCCGTCTGATCACCGGATGGCTGCTGTCTTGCTCGTATTGATTTCTTTCGTTTGACTCTAGTATAGACCGACTGGAACCATCTCGAGCAAAATGAACGCTCGTGTGAGGTTCTATAAAGAAGTGTCTACCATATGTTTCCACAACCTAAAAAATAGAGTACGATACTCGTATATCTCGTGGAAAAAGGAGGTTTTCTCAGTGAATCAAGCATTCTCGATAGAACGGGTTCCTTTTGAACAGAAGCACGCTCTCAAGCAAATGTTGGAGCTGTATACGTACGACTTCACTGAGTTTGAGCCTTTCGAAGTAGATGACGACGGCTTGTTTGGCTATGACTACTTTGAGAAGTATTGGGTCGAACCAGAACGCCATCCCTTTTTCATCAAGGTAAATGGTAAACTGGCTGGATTTGTCCTTGTCCGCATGCTCACAAGCCCTGATCCAGATTTGCCATCAACCCACTCCATTGCTGAATTTTTTATCATGAAGCGCTATCGTCGACTGGGGATCGGAAAAGCGGCCTCCCATCAAGTCTTCAAAATGTTCCCGGGTGCCTGGGAAGTCTTTCAATTGGAAAACAACATGCCTGCCATCGGCTTTTGGCGTGCCAGCATCCGTGATTACACAGTCAATCACTTTCAAGAGCGTCAAGAGGATGGCAAAGTCATACAAACGTTCCTTTCGAGACCATAGCAGAAAAAAGCCAAGGGACAGCGCAAATCCCTTGGCTTTTATTAAGAAAACTAACTAGCTGGTGACCGCAGGAAAGGTCATCACGACAACAGTTCCGCTACCCAGCTTGCTCTCCACCGTAATCTCTCCCCCGTGAGCCAAGACGAGCTGTTTAGCTATCGCCATGCCCAGCCCCGTACCACTGGTATTCTCTCCTGTATGCCCACCTCGATAGTATCTTTCGAACAGATTGGCCAGTGTCGTCTCATCCATGCCCGGACCATTGTCCGTAATTTTGACCACAAACTGATCGGCTGCAATCGACTGTACCTCTACGAGCACGTGTGTACCTGCCGGGGTATATTTGATCGCGTTTGTCAAAATGTTGACGATGATGCGGCGAAACCAGATTGGATCAACCTCGGCCGTTATCGATTGGACATTCGCCGAAAATTCGATGTCATGCAAGGACGAGCTCGGATCGTTCACCATATCCACCACAATCCTGCGAATGGTTTCTATGATCGCAACAGGTTGTTTGACCATCGGCAAAGCTTGATTCTTGAGTCGATAGGTCAAATTCAAATCTTCAATCAGCCCGTTCATGTAGTCTGACTTTTCCCGTATCGTTTTCCCAAATTCGCTGACTTCTTTTCTGTCCCATTCATACTGTTCGGACTCCAAAAAGGTAGCATAACCGTAAATCGAGCTCAGCGGTGTCTTGAGATCATGGGAGAGCCCGGTAATCCATTCCTCTCGCGTCTGCTCTATCTCTTGCTGAAGCTTTTCATTGGAACGCAAGGTTTCACTCAGATGCCGGAGAGCGTCAAACACATCCTTGAACACACGAAATGACTTCTTTTCTTTCCCTCGCCAATTCCTTCCTATTGGTTTCCCTTTTTTCCCGATGGGCTCCTCATAGCGGCCTTGGGCCAGTCTTTCCAGCCAATTCACCATGTGCAAAAGCGGCTTGCCTACCCGCCACGCATACCAGCTGCCTGCGAATAGAACGACCAGGATCAAAAGAATACCGATCTGGAGGAACGTTTCCTTGACCATGACATCCTCCGACGTCTCTTGGACACCAGACTGATAGGTTGGATTTGGAATGCCCACTACGTATGTCAAATCGCTATTTTTCTCATATCTGCTAGTGATATGGACAGGAACATTTTTGGCTGCCTCACCATTCTGAAGAACTTCCGTCATATCTAACTGGGCGGAAGCGTTCGGGTGATTCCACTGATGGATGAGTTTCCCCTCACGATCGTATACCAAGTACCATGCCTTTTCCCGGGAAAAGCTTTTGTTCAACTCATCCCATGTCTCCTTGCTCGTTCCCGTTTTTGCTGCGATCAGGCGCTTTATCATTTCTTTTTCGGGAGCGGGTGTTCCATAAAGGATGATAATGTTCTCGTCAGATTGGTTAATGACCCAATGTGTGATGTGGTAACGAGAAGCATCACGATTTTCTACATAAGCGATCCACTCCCCTGGCCCAAATTGACTGGGAACATCAGCAGGTGTCCGATAGTTGTACAGAATTTTGCCGTGCTTGTCGATGATCTGCAACCAGCCTTGATGTCTCGCCACACTCTTTTCGATTTCCGGATTGACGTGAATACGCTCCGCCTCATAATCAATCTTCAACGTCAAATCAGATGCATTCAGTCTGGACAAATCGATGGACAATTGCTCGTTCATAATCCGCCAGCCTAACCCCAGCATCGCGATAATCAGAAATAGCAGCAAGACGAGGAGAAACCCGAACAGTTGTCGGACATATTGAAAGATCAGCTTGTTCCGCAAATTCATGACTGTCTTGCCGGACTAACCAGCTTGTAGCCCAGCCCTCTCACCGTGACCAGGAGCTTTGGCTGTCCCGGATTTTCTTCTATGCGCTGGCGCAGCTTGTGAATGTGCACCATGACTGTATTTTCATCAAACATCCCGTACTCATCTTTCCATACATGATCGTAAATTTGTTCTTTCGTAAATACCCGGTTCGGATTCTGGCAGAAAAAGACGAGCAATGAAAATACTTGCGCCGGGCAGTCCACTCGTTCTCCGTTCACGAACAGCTCGGCTGCCTCCACATTTACTTGAAAACGTCCAAAATCAAAGCGCTTTTCTTCCTGCGCTGGAGCAGATCCCCCCAAGGTTCTGCGCAGATGAGCCTTCATCCGGGCAACAACCTCTAGTGGATGAAATGGCTTCGTTATGTAATCATCCGCTCCATAAGCAAATCCGCTTAATTTATCAAAATCCGTGCCCTTTGCTGTCAGAAAAAAGATCGGTGCCTTCGTTCGCTGGCGCACGGCTACGCACAGCTCAAATCCATTTTTATCAGGCAGCATGACATCCAGAATCAATAAGTCGTATGTCTTCTCCTCCACGAGACGAATCGCCTCTGCTGCTGTCGTACATGTATCGATCTGGATAAAGCCTTCCTTTTTTAGCACTGTTTGGAGCATCTGCAAAATCGCTTCTTCATCATCTACCAGCAAGATTCTTGCTTCTTTCTCCATATCCGTTCCCTCCCTTGCTGTCATTCATTCTACCATGAGAAACGACCCCAACAAAAAAGATAAGGAAATGGTAAGGTAGCGTTTTAGTAGGGGAAAGGTCTGGCCATTATGATGAAGGAGAAAGGAGCGGATTCACCTATGTGGGCTATTTGCCAACACGAATTTTTTCGGTTGTTTAAAAGTATCAAATCATTAATTACCGTTGCCTTTATCGTCGGCATCTCGTACTTGGTTTCTGACCTCGTCAATCAGGCAGCAAGCTTTCTCCCACAACAGGAGCTGGCGCAGGGACACGCGCTTGGTATCTTTGTGCTCATCATGCTATTCGGGCCCTTGTTTGTATTCAGCCTGTCTCATGATGTCATAAATCGTGAGCTAGCGGGCAGGACGATTCGTTTTCTCGTCACCCGGACTTCACGCAATCAGATCATTTTGGGGAAATTTCTAGGAGTGGCGTTCTTCTGGTTAACCTGCATGATTATTACGTTTAGCGTCGTTTTCGCCACCGTGCAAACGTTTGACGCGAAGACCTTTTACCTCTGCATATCCCTGCTTATCTATTGCATCTCGCTGGCACTGCTGCTCTCGCTCGTAATACCTCGCCCCAGCTACACGATATTTTTGGGAATTGTGATCGCACTGATCATGCCAGGTCTCGGACTGTGGAGCACCTTCTCCAGTCACCCAGCAGCACCATGGATTAAATATTTGACACCCTTTTCATTTATGGAAAAAGGCGGCGCCTGGACCGGCTTCATTTGGCTCTATGCAGCAGCTTTCCTGATCGCTTCTATGTACCTATTCCGACGGAGGGATTGTTAATGGCAATGATCGAGACCATACAGTTGAACAAGCGCTTTGGCAATCGCACGGTCGTGAATGACGTCAGTCTTACTGTGCACAGCGGGGAGATTTTCGGATTCCTTGGTCGAAACGGCGCAGGAAAATCGACCTTTATCAATATGCTGACAGGCATTCTGATTCCAACTGCGGGCACCATTCGCATGTTTGGAGAAGATGCCCATACAGAGGGATGGAAAAAACGAATTGGCGTACTGCCGGATTACTCCACCTTCTACGACCATTTATCTCCTGCGGAGCACCTGCACTATTTCGCTCAGGTAAAAGGCGTCACACTGACAAAGGAAGAATGCATGCGCATCCTGACAGACGTTGAGCTTGAGGAGCATGCATCCCGCAAAGCCAAAACCTTTTCCTTCGGGATGAAAAAGAAGCTGGGTATTGCCCAAGCATTAGTCGGAGACCCGGAGCTCATCTTCCTTGATGAACCTACTTCTGGCGTAGACGTCGAATCAGGCCTGCATATTCAAAATCTGCTGCGCAAGCTCCATCAACAAGGAAAAACGATCTTCATGACCTCGCACAATTTGAATGAAGTCGAGAAAATCTGTACCCGCATCGCCATCATGAAAAGCGGAAAAATCAGTTCACTCGGCACTCTCGATGAGCTGCAAGCTGCCCATCAGGCATGGCGATCTGTGCATGTGCGTCACTCGGCTTTTGCTACGGAGGATTCTGGAAACCTGCGCACCTTTATTGAGTCCCTCGGGCGCAATACGATTTGGGAAGACGGACGTCTCTCGATCCAGGTCGATGATGATCAAAAAGTAGCAACCCTCGTTCGTGCTCTTGTTCAGGCACGCGTGGATATATATGGCGTGAACGTTGAAGTACCTTCTCTCGAACGAATTTTTATGGGGGAAGAGTCTTATGATGCTTAATCTCGTTTTTGCCCTGCTCCTATCCGGGATGCTGCTTTTCAACATCTCGATAGGAAAAAGCATGACCACCGGAAGTATGGCAATCACAATTAGCCTGATTGTCCTCAATCTCATCTTTTTCATCACAAAGTACAGGAAGAGTCAGCATGAAAAAATGAAAGATCAGGTTAGTAGATACGAACGATAATCAGGCCCATGTAAATGGGGGAAGATTCGCATGGCCAGTAGGTATCTGGAGTTTGCCGTTATCCTGACAGGGATTTTGCTGTATAAAATCTTTTGGGGAGATCTTACACCGGGAGCAATCGGGATTTTAATTGGGCTGATTATTGTTACTCTCATCCTTTTCATGAGAAAGCAGTACGCAAAACGCGAGGAACAAAAGAAGCAAGAAAATACTTAGAAAAAAGCAGCTTGATTGCCACCGAAAACAGCTCGCAAGTTATGCGGCTATGGGGCAATGAACTGCTTTTTTCTTTTTTCTACAAGATTGCGAGAAGCTGATCCAGTCGTTCAATGACAGCGAGTGGTTGATGCTCGGAAGTAGGCTTCTTCCCTCGTGGATTGATCCAGACTGCTGAGAAGCCTGCGTCCATCGCGCCTGCTACATCTGCCTCCCACGTATCTCCAACGAACAGCACCTGCTTGCTCTCAACACGAAGCTTTTCACGAACATGTTCATATATGCGTAGATCAGGCTTATGATGTCCGATGATTTCGGAGAGAAACACCCGCTCCCGAGGAAAATACGCAGACAATCCCAACCGCTCCAGCTTGATAAATGCCATATCGACTGGACCATTGGTGACAATCCCTAGTGTATGCTCTTCTGCCAACCTCGCAATCGTAGACTGAACAGTGGCATCTGGCTGAACTGCATCCATACATGCAGCCTGATAGGCGCGTTGAAAATCGTCGACCTGCTCCGCTTCAATCTGTCGGTTACAATCAGCCATGGCTCGCTGAAAACGCAACCTTCTGTATTGCGTAAAATCGTAGCGTTTGGCAATAACATCGGCCCACAAATCATCGCCGTGGCGCCGCAGAGCCTCAAGAAATTTCTCTTGGTCTAATTCTGCTGTAAGTGTATGCGTCGCAATCGTCTGCTGCATCCCTTTCTCCCAGCAAGCTGAAAAATCGAAGAGAGTGTCGTCGAGATCAAATAGGATTGTTGTAAATTTGGACATGGCTGAGTTGCGTCCCCTTCCCTTTTTTCTTGCTGTTTTCATTGTGCATATGACTCTGTCTTTTGTTATGATCATTGTAACGGAAAAAGGAGGTGGAAACATGTCTATCGAAAAACTGGATATTTTAATAGAGGGTATGAATGAGTTGCGTTTGGTTGCTCATGCTCTTATGGATCGGCAGGACGAATTGGATGCCAAGATGGAAGCTTTGACTATGGACGTTCACCAGTTAAAAGCAGATGTTGCCGAACTGAAACAGGATGTCGCCATGTTGAAGCAAGATGTTGCTGAGTTAAAGGAAGGACAGGATCGTCATGAACGCATCTTGGAGACATTGACGCTCCGTGCTCTTGAATGGAATAATTTCCGCCTCGATTTCATTCGCAAATCTTCCTGAGACCTTTAGCCTTTAGGCAATTCCACAAGCAGTGTCTCTTTCAACTCAACTGGCAAAGAAATAGAATGGCGTGTATTCGCATCAATCATGACCATTGTCACATCGGCGTCCGCCACTAATACATCTGCAGCGTTGTACAGCTCCTGGCGGATGACGAAGCTTTTTTCACCCACTTTGACCACTGTAGTAATCGCCGTTACCTCTTCACGCATCTTCAACTCTTTGCGGTAGTTAATGTTAATATTGACCACTACCGGCATGATAGCCCGTCTCCTTAATTCATCCAGCGTAAATCCTTGCTCCCATATCCACTCAAAACGCGCCCACTCCATGTACTCTAAATACTTGGCATTGTTCACATGTCCGATTACGTCAATATCAGTAGAACGAACAGTTAGATGATAGCGATGAGCCATCGTTCTCACTCCTTGTTTTTCTTCAGTATAACGAATTCTGGTAGCTGAGTGAACATTCATTCAAAATATTCCGAATGATCATGCTGTTCTTTCCTGAACTTTTTCCTATAATTAAAATAAACACCAGAAAGGAAGATTGGATGTTCGAACAAGAACTATTGCCGACCTTGCAAACAGCTCGCTCCCGGTATCAGGATGCACTCGTCCATTTGAAAGAAGCCGAGCTTGGCTGGAAGCTGGCTCCGGGCTCCAATTCCATCGGATTTTTGATTCATCACATCGCGGAAGTCGAATATCGATTTTGTATGATGTTTTTCGGAAGAGCAATCCCGTCCGAAATCACCCTCACTACAATTGGACCTGTAAAGGATGAAGGGAACTTTACCGACTTGTCTTCCTTGCTTGCTTTCAAAGATGCTGCCTACCATTACTTGCTGGATTCTCTGGCTGCCCTGCCAAAAGACGCGTGGGACATCCCCTTTGAAGCACCAATTGCCACGTTGACTCCCCGTCAGGCACTTGGTCGTCTGATCTATCATATGGGCTACCATGGCGGGCAGATTGGACTTATCCGCAAGTACGGAGGAGCTCAATGAGTCTCATTCTGACAGGTGAGCGGCTCATCATTCGCGAATTGCTGCGCGAGGACTTACCCGACTTACTCGCCACCTACAACAGTAATCCAAGGTACAATCAGCTTCGAAACGGCACGAGCACAGTAAGTATTACTGAACTGCAAGCCGAATATGACGCCACGATAAGCATACCTTCCGGGCATTGGCTCGCCATTACTCGTGAAAATACGATCATCGGAGTCATCCATATCGTCCTCTCCAGTGAAAACGATCCAAAAAGCTGGATTAGTCTCTTGCTTCTGCATGCCGATTATCAGCAGCAGGGCTTTGGAAAAGAAGCAGTGATACTCATGGAATCCTACTGCATCCAGCATGGCAGTCAGCATGTTCATCACGGTGTCATTGCACATAATGAACACGCTCTTCTTTTCTGGGGGCGGCTTGGCTATGAGCAGTATCGTCAGGTGGAGGCACCAGTCGGTCGGCTGACACAACCGGTGCTGCTGGTAGCCAAGTGGCTAACCCCTACAAATTAAGGAGGTGAACTATATGAACCGTCGCCTTTTTGAAAATGATGTGCCCACCCTCCTCTCCTAGTCGGTGAGGAAGAGGTTCTCTTACTGCCTCCCGGCTACGGAATAACGCTCGAATGATTGATTCATTATTCCGGGAGGGACTTGTTATGTCACAATCACAATGGAAGCAAATGTTTTTGGGGGCTGTCTGCCTAACTCTCGCCGCAGCAATCTGGGGCGGTGTTTATGTCGTCAGCAAGGTCGTGTTGGAAGTGATTCCACCGTTCACGCTATTGATTTTGCGCTTTTGCATTGCTTTAGTCGTGTTGGGGGCATTTACCGTTGCTCGCAAGGAGCGTGTCGCGAAAAAGGATTATCCTCTTCTGATGACCATCGCCTTCGTCGGGGTCACGATCTCAATCGCCGCGCAATTTCTTGGTACCAAGCTGTCTACTGCTCACATGGGTGCATTGATTACCTCCGCATCCCCTGCCTTTATTGCCATTTTTGCGGTCTGGCTATTAAAGGAACGCATCCATCTAAAGCAGGCAGCGGGTATTTTGTTAGCGATGATTGGTGTGATTATCGTCATCGGTGTTCCAGATCAAGCTGACGCCCAGTCTTCCCTGACTGGCAACCTGATTTTGTTCGTAGCAGCGATTAGCTGGGGATTGTATACCGTTCTCAGCAAAAAGGCAACGCAGCGCTATTCGTCCCTGCTAGTCACTACCTACGTAGCATTGTTTGGCATCATCTTTACAAGTCCGCTCATGTTTTGGGAACTGTCTGTCACGCCTGTCTCCTGGCAATTTGGTTGGGACATCTGGGCAGGCGTCCTCTATATCGGGATGATTTCTACCGCAGGTGCTTTTTATTTGTGGAACAAAGGCTTCGAGTTGATGCCCGCAGGGAGTGGGGCCGGATTCTTTTTTGTTCAGCCCATTGTCGGTGCATTTTTAGGCTGGCTGTTGCTGCATGAGCATTTGGGCGTCGGCTTTTTCGCTGGCGGCGCATTTATTTTCCTCGGTGTCGCCTTGTCCACTCTGCGTACACGTAAATCGGCCAAAAATAAACGTGAAACAACGGAGGAACATCCTCTCCCTCATTACAACGAGAAGCAAGGCTAAGAATTATGTATGCTAACATGCTACGAGGACTTCCCATTCGTTGGGAAGCCCTCGTTTTCTTATGCTTATGGACGAAAATATTGCCGTACGCTTCCTTTTTCGAAAGTCAGCTCCACTTCAGCAAATGCTCCATTAATAAACGTGATTTGCGGCGGCATATGCCCACAATCTACATCGTAAAGAACAGGGACTTGCAGCTCAGCAGCCAGCTCCTGATAGACGTCTTCCACCGTATAACCTTCGACCGCCTGATTCGCTGGACTGCGCCCAAACATGATCCCCGCACAATGATCGAACCATCCGGCCAGCTTCATTTGTACCAAAGATCTGCGTAGATCAGTCGTAGAAAGCTCACAGTTTTCCAAATACCAGATGATCGCTTCATTCCCGATCTGTTCTTTTTGAAACGCTTGTACGTCCCCATACGGTGTGCCGATCACATGCCGAATGATATCGATACAGCCGCCAAGTAGCCGCCCCTGCATGTTTACGTGGGGAGTAGTCTCTGTGGTTTTCCATAGAGTCGGTTCCGTTAGGTGAAAGATATGCGGCGAAGGATTCGTATGCTGCCATTCCTTTTGATACATCGGGGAAGAGTACTGCAAGACCGATTCTCCCTTTTGCGTTGACAGAACCGTTTCCCACATGGCGGTCGTCGCATCCATATCTGCTCCACGCAAATCTATCAGATTCGTCCCATGGGCCGTAGCCATCCCTGTTTTTAATGTAATCGCGAGCAACAGTACACTCACATCTGAATAGCCTAACACCCATTTTGGTTGCATGGACTGAAAATCAAGCTTGTCTAAAATCTCAATCAGCAGCTCGCCACCCCAGGGAGGAATGATGATATCGACGTCTTCATCTTGCATCAGGGAGTTGAATTCGGCTGCGCGGTTTGTGGTAGGAGCTGACTTGGCTTTTTCCTGTGTCCAGACTGTATTTTTGCAAACGATGGAATACCCCCTGCTCTCCATACGACTGCATGCCAGCCTGATTAGTTCATGCAAATACTCTGGTACACCAGATGATGGCGCAGTTACCCCTATAGTAGCGCCCTTTTTCAACGATGGATACGTGATCATGCTTCTCCCTCCCGCTCGCTATGTATGATTTTGGATAATCATACCACATACCACCAAGGCATTTTTCAGGCTTTCTGTATCACTATTGATTAAGAACATACTGGTTTTAGAAACCTGCGAATGGAGAAGTGCATTTCCAGTCCTAGCGCCTCTGGAGCCAGCTTCACTTATGAAATCCTTCATGAAACTTCTACGTTTGAAGCACTCCCGCCATTTATTTCGGAGCGGACAGTCCACACCCTCAGTAGGGCGTAGGCCGAAGCGTAGACTGAAAATGCACTTCTCCTCACTACGGCTACTTTTCTTAGACAAAAAAAAGACGGCCTATAGCCGTCATCAAGGTATATAAAACGGGAGGGAAGTAGAGGAGTTCAAACAAACGTGTTTCCAGTTCGTGAATGATTACTTCTTGCTGGCGTCAGTCGTTGTAGACTGTCCAGTGGAACCGCTGCTTTCAGTTCCCGTAGCACCAGGCGATCCAGTGCTTGTACCTGCATCAGAATTGGCATCTGTCGCAGGTGCTTCCGTAGACGAACCTGTGTCCTTCGATGCATTAGAGCTGTCCGTAGAAGCGTCCGTTGTAGACTGATCTTGCGAAACCGAGCTATCGGTCGATTGTCCGCTATCAGTAGTGGAGGACCCCGGAGCGGTTTCGCTTGTCGTGCCCTCTGGTTGTGTCGCCGGTTCAGGAGTTCCTGTTGTGTCAGAGCAGGCAACCAAGCTGCCAGACAGGAGTAATGCGACAGTGGCAATGGAGAACCATTTTTTGTTCATGTTCATTCCCCTTTCATTCCTTGGCTTCGTGACCTTCTCGCTGTCACACTTATATCGTAACGGACAAAGATAACCATTCTGTAAGGAAAGTGGGAAAAAACGATGATCAAAATATGAAAAAAGTATGACCATGATCATTTTGATTGGATCATGATTTAGTTCTCCGGCTTAATCCTCGGAAGCCATATCGTAAAAGTACTGCCCTTCCCAGGCGTGCTCTCTACTCTGCATTTGCCATCATGCTGCTCTACCAGCTCTTTTACAATAGCGAGTCCAAGCCCTGTCCCTTTATTGTTTTTGGAACGTCCCCGATCCACTTTGAAAAAACGTTCCCAGATACGATCCAGGTCATCTGCTGCAATTCCCATCCCTGTATCGATCACTTGAATCTGTACGTATTCCTCTTCCAGCGAAGCACGCATGCGAATTTCACCTGCAGCCGTAAACTTGAGTGCATTCTTCACCAGATTTTTCAGAATTTGCGCGATCCGGTCCTTATCGGCATAAATTCTCGGCAGCTCGTCCTCTACCTCTACTCCCATGCGAATCCCTTTTTCCTCTGCTTCTTGATGGAAGGAAAAAGCAACCCGATTCATGACATCTGCCACATCGACAGGGAACTTGGCCAGATTTACTTCGTTGTTCTCCAGCTTCATCAAGTCCATCAGGTCATCCACCAAGCGGTTCACTTGCATCGTTTCGGTGTACATCACAGCGTAATACTTCTGTCGCGCCTCTTCTTCCTCTACCAAGCCGTCTTGCAACGCCTCAAGAAAACCTTGGATCGCGGTGAGAGGCGTACGCAATTCATGGGAGACATTCGCCAAAAAATCATTGCGCACTTGCTCCAGATGATGACGCTCCTGCTCTACCTTCTCCAGCTTCTGTGCCATCGTATTGATCGTTTGCGCCAAGTCGTTGATCTCGTCAGACGTATCGACCTGGACGCGCTCTGCGTAATTCCCTCGACCAATTTCAGCCGCTGTTCTCTCAATGGTTCGCAATGGGCGGGAGATTGACCATGACAAATACGAAACCATGATCGTAGAAAGAAGCACCCCAAACAATGTCGCCCACAGAATCGACTCGCGCATTTGACCAAAGGTTTTCTCAATTCCTTCAATCGGCGCATGCAAAATAATTCCGCCATAGACGTTTTCGCCCTCGCCCCACGGGACGGAGACTGACAACATCGGGTCATCCATACCTTCGATTTGCAGCTCGGTTACCGCACTTTTTCCGTTCAGCACGTTACCCGCGATGGAAACTGCCACGGACTTGCCTGTAAGCATCTCATCCTTCATCGAAGTCGCGACAATTTTTCCTTCCGTATCAAATAACCAGATGCGGGTATCAAATGACTCGTCCAGCATCGCCAGCTTGTCCAAGAGCCGTTTGTTTACTTCATTGCTGTTATGGATAGCGGCATTCACTTTTTTGGCCATCCGCAAAAGCTCTTCTTCTTTAGCGTTGTAAATATACTCTTTCGTAAAAAAGGAGAGAACGATCCCTGTAATCCCTAGCCCCACCAAAACGGTAGCCAAAAAGCTGACCAGCAGTCTGCGGTAGATACTTTTCGCCATACCTAGCATCAGTTATCCACCCCAAACTTGTAGCCGATCCCCCAAACCGTTTGAATGCATTCATAAGGGAGCTTATCTAAACGCTGTCTGATCTTTTTAATATGAACATCGATCGTTCGAACATCGCCAAAATAATCAAAGCCCCACACTTGTTCCAGCAATTGCTCCCGCGACCATACACTTCCCGGAGATTTGACGAGTTGAACAAGCAGATCAAACTCCTTCGGGCGAAAGCTCACCTTTTCCCCTGCAACGATCACTTCCCGTTTATCCAGATCAATCGTCAATTGATCAAAAGCAAAGGTCCGAAGCACCGCCTCATCTTCTACTTTTGGCTTTGGCTGCAATCTGCGCATAATCGCGCGGATACGAGCAACGATCTCACGTGGACTAAACGGCTTCGTTACGTAATCATCCGCTCCGAGCTCCAAGCCGAGTACACGATCAAACTCCTCATCCTTTGCCGTCAGCATAATAATCGGCGTATCCCACTTCTTGCGGATTTCCCGGCATGCTTCAAAGCCGTCCAACTGCGGCATCATGACATCGAGAATGACCACATCCGGCTGTTCCTTTTCCATCATCTCAAGAGCTTCTCGTCCATCTGTTGCTGCGATGAGCTCGATTTGTTGTTTTTCAAAATAAAGGCGAATAATTTCGCGTACGTTTGGATCGTCATCGGCAACCAAGACTTTCATCGTGGACATAGCCAATAACCTCCCTTCTTTCCAAACGACATAAAATGAAACATGCCGTTCAGACAATTTACGTTTTTCCATGGTAACATACATCACCCGTGTTGTGGACGGATAGAAGTCCTATCCAGCTGGTAAAAGCAGGACAGAAATTGTTTACGAAAATAAAAAAGCGAGTGGACCTAAAGCCCACTCGCTCTTATTCTTTACTTCGTTTCTCTTACAATCGGGACACTGCGTGTGAGGCTAGCCCACAACAACCCTAACAGTGCGCCTGCAAAAGCTGGCACCAGCCATCCAATTCCTACTTTGTACAGTGGCAATTGTTCCAGAATTGGTGTCAGTGAGTCGATAGACAATCCAAGCTGGGAAGCTCCATCCAACAGACTGATGACAGCCGTTGCCGTAATCGCGCCTACGTATACGGCACGATGTCCTTTGAACATCCGATCACAAAACGTCAGTAGCATCAGCACGATCGCCAGCGGATAAATCGCCATCAAGACAGGCACAGAGAAGGTAATCAGCTGCGTCAAGCCTACGTTTGCTACCGCAGCACTGAACACACACAGGATCACAGCCATTTTCTTGTAGGAGATGCTAGGAATACGACTCGAGAAAAATTGACTGCACGCTGTGACGAGCCCAACAGAAGTCGTAAGGCAAGCAAGCGTAACAGCTGCTCCCAGCAGGAGTGAGCCTAATGGACCGAACAGTTGATGCACAACCCCGGTTAGGATCTGACCGCCGTTTTCCGATTTCGCAAACGAAACACTCGTCGCTCCTAAATAGCTGAGGGCAAGGTATACGAGTCCGAGTCCCGTAGCGGCGAGGATACCGGCTTTGATCGTGGACCACATCACTTTTTTGCGATCGATGATGCCTCTATCCTGAACAGCCGATGTTACTACCAGACCAAATACCATCGCAGCCAAAGCATCTAGCGTCAGATAGCCTTCGATAAATCCTTTGAAGAATGCTGTATCCTGATAGGCGCCTGTCGGTTGTCCCACCTCACCCAAAGGAGAAATGAGTGATTTGACAAACATCAGACCAATGATGATCAAAAGAGCAGGTGTCAAGATTTTACCGATTCGATCCACCAGCTTGCTCGGGTTTAGACTCAACCAGAAGGTGATGGCAAAATAGACGATCGTGGTCACAAAAAGCGGTACCCAACTGCCTTTCATGGATTCAGGCAAATACGGCAACACGCCCATCTCAAAGGTTACTGTACCTGTCCGCGGAATCGCCATGAATGGACCAATCGACAGATAAACAATAAAGGTAAACACGACTGCAAACATCGGATGGACTCTTGACGCCATCGTCTGCAAATTACCACCAGCCAAGCCTACCGCAATAATTCCCAGTAAAGGCAGACCTACACCGGTAATCAAAAAGCCGAGCATCGCGATCCAAACATTATCTCCTGCAGCTTGTCCTAGAGCTGGCGGAAAAATCATGTTCCCTGCTCCAAAGAATAGGGCAAACAGCATCAAACCAATTGTAATTGTTTCTTTCGTGGAAAGTTCTTTCATATGAATCCTCTCAATATTATTTAATAAAATAAAATTTTCATTAGTATAACTTAAAATTTACTTACTATTCAACCTTTAATTTTTTAAAATTATTGAACTTTTGTTAAAAATGAAAGTTTTTACAGGTCAAATACCTCTTTTCTCTTAATCGCCCCCACTGCTTCCCATACGTACAGACAATAGATACTGCGCCATGGAGCCCACTTTTCTCCTAGCTTGCGAATATCGTTTTCATTTGGCTTCGATTTCATTCCATAGAGGTGAACAATTCCATTTCGCAAACCGATGTCAGCAGCTGGCAACAAGTCTGGACGCCCCATCCCAAACATGAGCAGGCACTCTACTGTCCACCGTCCAATTCCTCGCAGCGAAGTGAGGTACGTAATGATTTCCTCGTCCTTCATTGTCCATAGTCTTTCCAAATCTACCGTTTCATTCACAATGGCACGGGCGAAATCGATAATATACTCTGCTTTTCGCTGACTAAATTGCAGAGTACGCAAATCCTCCACAGTCAATCTCGCTACCGCATCAGGAGTCGGAAAAGCGATAATGCCCTCGCCGTTTGGGTTTTCTACTGGGTCGCCTGCCAGTGTAACCAGCCTCTCGGTCAAATTGGCTGCAAAGGTCAGATTGATCTGCTGTCCGATAATCGTCTTGACCATGCATTGAAACAAATCGGCATCCAGCATAAGACGAAGACCGCGAAACCGCTCGGTCAGGATGGCGAGTTCCTTTTCCTCCCTCATCTGCTCGTAAATAACGGATAGATCCAAATCGGCACTAAAAGTACGGCGAATCATTTTTTCTAGCAGCTGCCGGTCTGTCGTGGACAAAATGATCGCCTGTGTCTCGTAGCGCAATGTGGGTTCTTCCAAGCTGCCCACAAATTGCATATGGACCAGAACAGGCCGTAAGCCAATACGAAAGACGCGCTCTAGGCTATTTTTTTCTTTATTCACACGTATCTGCGTATCTGGATGTGTCTCAAGACGCCGAAGCAACCGGTCAAAAGAATATGGAGGAGTAAGCGAAATAATCGAATAATTCACAAGACTCTCACCTTTCCAGATAAAATAAAAACCTCCGGAGAATCCTCCGAAGGTGTCAAGTATACTTCGCAAAACTTATTTCGTAAACATTCCTTTGAGAACAAATTTTACGTTTGCCGGACTTTCTGCCAAACGGCGCATGAAATATCCATACCAGTCGTTTCCGTACGGTACATAAACACGCATTTTATAGCCTTCGCGAGCCAAGTCAATTTGGGACTGCGTGCGAATACCAAACAACATTTGGAATTCAAACTGTGTGCGCGGGATGCTGTGTTCTTTTTCCAGCTTTTTCACAAAATCAATGATGTTGTCATCATGAGTTGCCACAGCAGCGTACCCGCCGTTCAACAGATGCTGCTTGATGATTTTTTTGTAGTTCTCATCTACATCTGGCTTGTTCGGGTAAGCGACTTCAGGAGACTCCTTGTAAGCTCCTTTTACGAGACGGAAGTTCACTTTTTTGTCCTTCAGGCTGTCGATATCGTCCGATGCTTTGTAGAGATAAGCCTGAATAACGGTTCCGACGTTGTCGTACTCTTGCAGTAATTCGTTCAGAATCTCCATGGTCACGTGATTGTGTGCGTAGTCCTCCATGTCGATACGAACGAAAATGTTTCCGTTTTTCTTAGCCGAATCCAAAATGCGTCTCATGTTGTCCATGCAAAGCTCACGGCTGATGTCCAGACCGAGCGAAGTCATTTTCAACGAAAGATTACAATCAACACCGGATTGGTGGATCGCTTCCAGCGTTTTGATGCAATAGTCAGCAGACTCGTTTGCTTCCTCTACGCTGAACACGAATTCGCCCAGATGGTCCAGTGTGCAAACGAGACCTTGCTGGTTCAGTTTGCGAACAGCGCTGATTGCCTCCGCAATGGTTTGACCGGATACAAAGCGACTCGCTCCAAAGCGTAGACCCCACTTTTTCGCGGCAGAATTTAAGGTTTTGTTTTTGGATAAAAATAGAAAGAAATCCTTCATAGCTTGTTCCATCGTTGACTGTCTCCTCCTCAACGTACTCTGTCCACTTTTACTAGCATGAATCGTGCCAACTTATTCTCGTAAGCGCTATCGTGATGTCTATACGACGTTTTCAACACATATGTACATTGCGTGTCTATTCTTGTACACTTCTGATTAGATGTACAACAGGGACGAGCCGTTTTCCTGTTAGTTTGGATAAGAGGTGACGATTTGAAACCGTTATTTTCGCTGGATAGTACGATCTCTTCCTTTGCGATTCCGCTTCCACCTGATCTTGTCAAAATACGTGCAGGTGAAACTGTAGGTGAATGGGTTGATAAAGAACGAAAGGGCAGAGTCGTCATCGTCTCTTCTACAACCACGCTCGAACAATCTATCAGCCACATTCTCGCTGGCCCAAGCGTTTCCGATCTGCCGACACTCGTCATCGTGGATGAACAAGGCACTCCGACAGGAATGGTTGAGCCATACCAGCTCATGACTGCCCTTGTCGTGTTGACCCAAAACCAGTCTGCCCTGCTCAGTACCTTGATGGATACGATGAGTGAGGCCGTCACTATCGTGGACTCCCGCAACGTTGTCCAACACTGGAATCGGGCAGCAGAAACTATTTATGAAATCGATCGCGCCCAAGTCGTCGGAACTTCTCTCGATGAGCACTTCGCGAGTGAATCGATCCGCCTGCTCGATGCGCT
This sequence comes from Brevibacillus sp. IT-7CA2, assembly GCF_949767855.1. Lineage (NCBI taxonomy): Bacteria > Bacillati > Bacillota > Bacilli > Caryophanales > Paenibacillaceae > Brevibacillus > Brevibacillus sp. IT-7CA2. The sequence continues at coordinate 151,795 of NZ_CATKQT010000053.1, read as the reverse complement.
GCGTCAAGGGACATCCGTTCAACGTGTCTATCATATTCCTCGTCCTGATAGTCATGTACTCATTAATGCGGCACCGATTCGCCGCGAGGGTGAAATTATCGGTGCGATTTCTATTGAACAGGATATTACCGAGTTGGTTCGTCTCAATGAAGAATTAGCACATACGACGGCCCATCTCCACAATTTGCAGCAAGAGATGAGTCGGTTTCAGGCAGCAGACGATCCTTTTTATGCGATCAAGGGGCATTCTGCCTCGATTCAATCCGCTATTGGTTCCGCAAAAAAAGTGGCGCAGACGGATGCGACTGTGCTGATTTATGGAGAAAGCGGCGTGGGGAAAGAGCTGTTTGCCAAAGCAATTCATCAGGCAAGTCGCCGACATGAGAAGCCTTTTATCGCGATCAACTGCGGTGCCATTCCTGCCGCTCTGTTCGAAAGTGAGCTGTTTGGTTATCAGGGCGGTGCTTTTACTGGAGCCGAGAAAAAAGGCAAGCCTGGCAAGCTGGAGCTAGCGCATGGCGGGACACTTTTCCTCGATGAAATTGGGGAGCTGCCGCTAGAGTTGCAGGTCAAGCTGCTTCGCGCCTTACAGGAACGACAGTTTTACCGCGTAGGCGGAACGGAGCCAATCACCGTCAACACACGGATTGTAGCGGCGACAAACAGACAGCTGGAGCAAATGGTTGCAGACGGTCGTTTTCGCGAGGACTTGTATTATCGGCTGAACGTCTTTTCTCTGGAAATCCCACCGCTTCGCGAACGACGCGAGGATTTGCCAGAGCTCGTGCAAATTTTCATTCATGAGTATTCGGTCGCCCATGACCACTCCGTACCACGCATCTCTCCCGAGGTCATGCAAGCGTTGTTCGAGTACAATTGGCCGGGGAACATCCGACAGCTTCGCAACGTCATTGAACGTCTGTCGATCCTGCAAGAAAACGGCGTTATTTTGCCTGAGCATCTGCCGTCTGTCATTCGCAGTTACGCAGAACCCACACACGTCTCTGCGCACACGCCGATTGGGGGAACGTATGCGCCGCCGACTCCGACACCGCCGTCTATCATACGTCCGTCGATTGCGTACCCTTCTCAACCTGCGAACGAAAAAGAGCGCATTCTGGCAGCGTTGGAGCGCACCTACGGCAACAAAAAGGCAGCAGCCGAGCTGCTCGGCGTATCTCGCGGCACCCTTTACAATAAAATGAAGAAGTTCAATATAAACGAGGAGTCTTTCAAATGGGATTGATAACATGGTCCGATGATACGTATCAAATCCATTATGCTGGGGAAACGATTGTCCTTTTGCCGAAGGAATACGCCTTGTTTCAATATCTGTACACATGGAAAAACCGGGCCTTTTCAAGAAGTGATCTGCTGGATCGCGTCTGGCCGCTGGAAGAACCGACAGACCGTACTGTCGACGATCACATTTACCGCTTGCGGAAAAAACTGCAAAAGTGGTCGCATCTGCTCACGATTGATACGGTCCGAGGAATCGGCTATCGGCTTACTCTAAAAGAGCAGCAATCGCCTAGTCCATCAGCATTAAACAGCAATTTCTCCGAGAACATCCAGAAGATGCTAACCACTTACCACGGCATGGGTATGGGGGCCGCCTTGCAGACGCTCTATGCCAATCAACAAGTGCTTGGCTTCCAAATGGACTCTTTTTACGCTACCTATTTGCGGTTTGTTGTCGGTAACTTCAACTGGTTTATCGAGGATCAAGCTTCACCTAAGTCAGAGAAACTGTTTTATTGGTTCCATTTGCACCATATGACACAATTGGACTCACAAAAGACAATAGAAGTTTTTGAATGGGCAATGAGAAATCTGGAAAGCATGCCTGCTACTTTTCAGGATGAGATGAAAATCAATGCAGTCGGCGTATACGCTCATGCGAAGCAATGGGAGCGAGCCAAAAAACAGCTGTTACCCGCAAGAGAGGTTGTCGAACGAGTCAATTCACCCGGCTTCCAACTCTTTCTTCAATCGCAAGAAGCCTTCCTGTATCTACTGATGGGTCAGGTGAATGAAGCGGAGGAAGTGATTCAACGCTCAAATGACATCTTGCAGACACTCCCCATGCAGCGTGAGCTCGGCAGCTTCACCATTGCTCACGGGCTTTGCTTGTACCATCGACAGGAGATCACCAAAGCGCGCCGCGTGGTCGACGAAGGCATTGAAGTCGTCCGTGCCACCAAGTTCGTCCCTCACCTGATTTATGCCATACAAAGTATTTTGTTTTTCTTCAGGAACTTCGGCTATGATGCAGAATGGGAGCGCAAATACCAGAAAATCTGGACGGAATTATCCGAAGAGTACAAGTTCGACTACTTGCAGAAAAAGATTCGTGCCATCATCTCATCGACTATCTGATATTCCTCTGACAAATCCCTTTTATCATCGAGTTAACAGATCGATGGAGGGATTTTTTTGTTAAAAGAAAATAGAACGTTTCGTACGCTGTTCATCTCTTACGGACTGTCTACGCTTGGCGATTGGTTTGATTTTATTGCGGTATCCATCCTGTTGGGGTTTGTATGGAAGGTTGATCCGATGACGATGGCCCTCCTGCCCGTTGCCTATGCAGCTCCAAGCATTTTGCTCGGGCAGTTTGCCGGGGTGCTTGCAGACCGCGTGAACAAGGTACGTATGATCATGACGATGAATATCATTCAGGCTGCTCTTACTCTACTCCTGCTTGCCATGCCTACTCCGTTCTGGTTCCTATTGGTCATTGCCCTGCGTTCAGGTGCCTCTGTCTTCAATGATCCAGCGCAGCAGACCTTGACGCGTCAAATCGTACCTGAGAATCAGTTGTTACAAGCCTCTGCTTTGAATGGAGCCGTATACCAGATGGGGAAATTGATCGGTCCACTTGCCGGAGGATTGGTAGCTGCCGTTTTTGCACCCGCCATTTGTCTGATGATTAATGCTTCGACATTCCTTCTCTCTACAGGATTTCTGTTCACGATTCGTAAAGTGGAGAATACGTTGCCTACTACATCCGTAGAAGAACAGCCTCTCCCTTACCGTCAAGCATGGCAAGAGGGCTGGCGGATCTTTTTGCAAAACCGTGTCCTGTTGTTCAGCACGATCTTCGCAACTATTACCTCGTTGGCGATTCAGTTGGCAGATACACAGTTTCCCGTAATCTTCCGCGAGAAGCTGCCCGACAATCCGGAAATGCTCGGATTTACAGTCAGTGTCATTGGATTAGGCGCACTTGTCACCGTCACCTTGCTACATCGCTTAAAAGAGATTCGTTCCTATGGGTGGGTGCTGGGCGGTGGCGTTTTGCTCATTGGAATTAGTTTTTCGTGGATTGGATTATTCCAGCCGGGTGATGGCATGTATTGGCTGCTGATTCCCGCTATATTGGCTGGAGTCGGAACAGGTCTGACTTCGGTCGGCGCCAATTATCTGGTACAAAAAGAAAGCCCCCCGCAAGCACTGGGCCGCGTGAGGGGAATTATCGATTCATTGACGAGTGCCACTTTCATTATTGCTCCGTTGCTCGGTGGTGTCATTATGACCATCTTGGGTCCAAACACTGCTTTTTTATGGGTCGGAGTGTTAATCGCTGCAATTGGCGGAGGCGCTGTCCTCTTGCAACGTTGGATTTGGGGGAAACGAACAAAAGACGTGGCTGTGGCTGTCGCTACGGCTGGATCGGAACGAGTCGGATAATTTTATCGTCCCCTTCTCTCGGATCTCCACGACCATCGCGGTTGTTGGTCAACAAATAGAGTGTGCCGTCTTTTCCTTCGACCACATCGCGCAATCGTCCGAACTCGTCTTGGAACAAAGTAGCAGTCTCCAATACCGTATCAGGTCGAGTAGCGTCTAAGCTAATTTTTTGAAGCTGCTTACCCCTGAGGTTCGCTACGAGCAGTTGTCCTTTCCACGGCCCTTTGGATACAAACGTCATGCCAGAAGGAGCCCATGTCGTATCACCGCTTTGCAGGAGGGGGGTTTTCATCCCCTCTTTTTGCTGTTCACCAAAAATGACCGGCCAGCCGTAATTTGCGCCCGGCTCGATCCGATTGATCTCATCATGTGCAATCTGGCCGTGCTCCGAGCTGTAGAGTATCCCGGTATCCGGATACCATGCGATGCCTTGCGGGTTGCGATGTCCATAGCTGTATACAGGTGAGCCGGAAAAAGGATTGTCGGCAGGAATGGTTCCATCCAGATTGATCCGCAAAATTTTTCCGGCGAGACTTGCCCGACCTTGCGCAAACATCGGCTCATGCGCATCGCCTGTCGTAATATAGAGACGCTGATCCGGACCAATTTTGATCCGTCCTCCGTTGTGGATTGAGCTTCCCGGGATTTTGTCGAGGAGTACCTTATCAATCTGTGCGGCATGGTTTACTTCTCGTAGTCGCAGGACACGATTGAAAGTAACCTCTCCCTCTTTGTATGTATGGTAAACGTACAAGTAGTGGTTATTCACAAAATCTGGATCGAGCACAAGGCCCAACAGCCCGCCTTCTCCCTCGCTTATGAATGGGGCAGGAAATGAGATGAGCGGTTCCGGAAGCAGCTTGCCTGACTGAATCACTCGCACTCTTCCTGGTCGCTCTGTGAAAAAGATCCGACCATCCGCGGCTATATCCATAGCCCAAGGCACATCCAATTGATCAGCGAATATCTCCATCCGATATGGAAGAGACTGTTGAGTTGGCTGCGATTCTGTTGCAGGATTCGCTTCACAAGCCACAACCGGCATACTCAAGATCAAGGTAAGCACACACACCATCCATTTTTTCCACATCTCACGTTTCCTCCCTGTGCGATTTGTCCAGTAGGAACCAGGAAGCATTTTAGACAAAGTTTCGCTAATGTATACTTCTGTTCCTCTTCGCTTCACAAAAAAACTATCTGGATGTCCTCCAGCAGTTCTGCCGGGGCCGAAGCCCGGTGACATGTTTTCCAGTCGCCTGTATCCTCTCTTCGTTCGGGCGGTCTCCTTCCAAACATATCACCGTGCTCCCACAGCTGAGGTGGACGTCCAGTTTTTAGATCGTTTGCTTGGTTAGCCATGAAGTCTATTCCGTTTTTTCTTTGCCATTTCATCCTCTTTTATGCCTTTTCAAATGCTGACTGTAGCCGCTTCTTCCCCTCCAATAGCAACCAAAAAAGGCAAAAAAAAATTGGTCCCCATTGAACCAATTCACGAAAAGACCTACTCGATATTCACTTGTCTTCGTTCCTCGATTTGCCGATGCAAAATGTACTTGCGCAAATTGTGAAAATGACGTGCATTGATTCCTTTGATCGTACAGCCGTAAAAACAGTTCGGACCCTCTATTCGTTCATGAATGATAACCAGGTCTGTTTTCACTACCCCATCCGGGCGATTGCGACCATACAATTCGAAGGAAAAGACAATTTGCTGATCCGCAGGAATCTGTTTGTCTGAGCGGAATGCCAGACCTCCCAGACTCAAATTCACCAAGTACACCATTTGACTATAAACGGAAAAAAATGAGTCTGGCTCCTGCGTCGGATACTGGATCCATCCCTTAACCTCCATGTCGAAACGGGGATAGCGTCTGCGCTGTTCCCGAAACTCAGTAGCTGTTGGAGAGTGGAACAAAAACAAGCGATTTTTGTCTTTAGCCACGACTACGGCTTCAAACGTATTGATCGTTTCATAATCAGCCGTCAATAGACAAGGGATCTGATCCCCTACAGTGACATCAAATGGGCTGGGAAATACGGCTTCGATCAAGTCCCCTTCTTCATAGGTAACATGACCTTCTATCACTCGATTCCCTTTTCTAATTTGTATTATGCTTTCCATCTGAGTTCTCCACCACTTCGCACAAATATATTACCGGGATTTCCGAAATCTTTACCTGGATGCTTTTCGCGGAAAATAAGGTATAATGGGAACATTGACAGATAGGAGGTTACAGACCGATGAATCGTTATCAATTGGTAACACTGGCTTTGGCATTTTTGGTAACCGCCTGTCTCATCGGAGTTGGCATTGCCATTGGGGAAAAAAGCCCCCTCGGTATCCTTGGCTGTATCGTTGTTGCCTTCTCGTTGATGGGATTTGGCTTTTCGTACAAGCGCAAGCATATGCGCTAACCTCTTCTCCGTTATCGCCGTACAAGCAAACTGTTCACATAAAATAGGACAGAGGGCAAGCCCTTAGCCTGCTTCAGCAGTTGTCTAGCGATAGTATAAATGTGTGGCTGGCTCCGATTTACCTTGCGATCCGCGAGATAAAACGCGACTAGCCCGTCCACGATCATACGGTGAAATGCAGGATTTGGCAAGCGTTTAACGCTTGCCTTTGCTTGTTCTATGAAAAGCTTCAAGCGTTCAGTCGCTATCCGTTCCGAATCGTAATAGCTCACGAAGTTTAAATCTCCACCCATTTTATCTTCTTCCAGGTCAATTAAATAGTCTAATAAAATATGTAACCCGCACAGCCACGGAAAGTAAGCTTCACTTACCGTTTGAATTTGCTCTTCCCTTACATCTGGATCAGTCGCCAAGCAAAAAAGAGCGAATATCCCGATGGTCGAGCCTGTAACAGCCGCAAATTCTTGCCAGTGCAATTCGTGATAGCGTTCTTTGTACTGATCCCACCACGTCAACAAGTGATCCTCGCGCAAATGGGGAGCAATGTGCTTGTATACTTGTAAATCACTATACAAACAAGAAAACTCGAGTATCTTTGTCTGGATTTTTTCATAGGCTGGCAATTGTGCGACATGCTGTTGACAGGTCTGAACCAGCCCAGCCAAAAAGCCGCCGTCATCCTTATCCTCACGGTACAAATAATAATCTCGCAAGGGCGCGCCTGGTGTCAGTGCATCCTGCATCGACACGTGAAGCTGACGGAAGTCTTGCGGGTCTAGTGACGTGCTGCGATCACACAGATTATCTAAGTAGTCACTGATTGTTTGGTAGGCGACAATCAGCGGAACAATTGTCTCCACATACGGGATGACCTGTGCTGCATAAACACATCCCCCTTGGCAGTGAAACTTTTTGGAATTCATGCTGTCTTGTGCCTGTTTTCTCAGCTCGGGATTGGGAATCGCCTGTGCTCTTTTGTACCAGGCCGCAAACTCTCGCTCCAGAACAGGTTGCACATGACGATAGACTCGGTAAAGTAGCTGCCATGGATTACGTAGTTCGCTCACTTATTTCCCTCCCAAAACAAATGTAAAACGGAGGCGTTCCCAAGCTTTTACTAGCTTAACATCGAAGCCCTCGCTCATGACCAATAGAAATATCTTATCACATTTGGATGCCCACTCCAAAAGTCAGCCCTGAAATACACCAATTCGCCTTTTTGACTCCATATAGAGTACAAAAATAAACTTTTTCGTATTGATACGAGTAGAAGAGATCGTCATTTCCATCTGACTCTCCAGCTCCAGCATGCGTTTTCGCACCTCAGTAAAATCGAAGAACGTTGTCGCGTAGCTCTCGAATTTGGGATTACTGTAATCGGTCAGCCCCAGGGAAGCCAGATGGGTTAATGCCTGATAGATGGCTCTGCGAACTCGCTGCTCAGCGGCCTTTGTTTCCTTTTGGATCAGGACAGTCACTCCCTTTCCCAGCTTGCGGGCAGCAATCGCCCAAAAAATATCGCGTAAAGGTGGGAGATTCACTTCCCCATCCCTTTCCTTCTCCCAGCGATACAGCCACTCCATCATGTCGAGTAAATCTTTGCTGCCTTTTTGGCTAATCATCCCCAGTTCAGTTAAGAGAAACCGTGCGGAAGACAAGATGCCCTTTTCAGGATACGATGCTTCTTTGGTAAGAGCTGCCGTCACGTTCATACTGCCGGACAAGACGGAAAGTGACCGCTGAATACCCTCGATGGATTGCTGCAGCAATATGCGTTCCCGTACCTTTTGCAGAACACTGATGACCTCCAGTCGATTCACCGGTTTGGTCACGTAGTATTCGATCCCTGTCGCATACGCCTCAGCGATCATCTCCTTCGTTTCGATTTGCGAGATCATGACAATTTTGCCTGTAAAACGCCTCAACTGGCGCACTGTTTCAATGCCATCTCGCTTCGGCATCAAAAGATCAATCAACAAGATGTCTACTTGCTTCCAGTTCAAAAAATCGTGGTCAATTTGTGAGCCATCCTCTGCTTCCCCACATACCTCTCCCAAATCAGCATCCTCAATCATTTGACCGAGCATGAATCGAATCCCAGGATCGTCGTCCACGATGAAGTAGCGCATTAGGTCACCCTTTCAGAATCAGAGTTGCGATTGGCAGGCGAATGCAAAATTGTGTGGATTGTCCGCATGAGTCCTCAGCTAAATCAATCATTCCTTGGAGACTGTCTGTCACTTCCTTGACGTATGATAGCCCAATCCCCGTGGAAGGCCTGCCTGATACGTCGTATTTGGTAGTGAATCCAGGCATGAACAAGAGCTCCTTGTCCTTCACCACAATACCTGGCCCATCATCGGTTACAACAAAATGAATCCACTCCTGACTCTCGTCAATCGAAGCAACGATCGATACCATCCCCCGGTCGCGGATGGCTTCGACACTGTTGCCGACCAGATTGTTGATGAGTGAGAGGGTCGTGTAAATGTGGCAAGCGAGATACGGCACCTCCACATTCGTTTCAAACTGAATGTCCTTCTCCAACAGTCTCGCGTACTTTCGTTGGCCCTGAACAATGATCGCTATCAATTCGCCCAGTGGCATATAGTCTCGTTCTTTCTCGTCAGAAATCAGCTTGGAGAGGCCTGCATATATGCGTTGATTGTCCTTTTTCACTTCATGCACTTGTCCGGCAAGGGACAGTAGCCGCTTCGCGTATCGCTTGCCCTTCCCATCCTGGTGTTCCACCTCGTCCATCTCGCGATACAGCTCATAGCAGTTGCGCGTGATATCCTCAACCTGATGCAATGTCTTTTTTAGAAGAACAGATTCCTCGTACAAATTGGAGATGAGCATCAACATCTGCTCGTTTCGATTGCGCTGTTGCTTTTCCATCCATTTCGCCTGACGCAGCTGAATCATATTGAAAAAACTAAGGACAAAAAAACTGCGTATCAATGCAATGACAGCAATCGGCCCTACGACCTCCAGCTGAAAGACTCCCTCCCAGGACACAGCACGAAAGGACAGCTCTACCAAATTGGCTGCTATTTCTGCGCCTGTCCCCAACAATCCCACCAAAAGCGGTCGATGATGTAGTCTATTAACGCGAAAGAGTGAGAAAAGACAAGCAAAGGTAGCGTAATAACAAAATGCGGGGAAGTGCATCTGAAGAGAAGAAAGAAACGAAAAGACATCTTCATACAAGAAATCCAAGACTATTCGAAATAGAACAACAATTAATCCTGTTACTATCCCTGCCAAAAAAGAAGGACGTAGCCACAATAAAAAAAAGAAAAAAGCTGTTGTACCAAAGCTAATGCGAAAATCATCTTGAAACGGGTGAAATTTGAGCTCCCCGGCAATCGGGACAGCAATGAGCATAAGCAGCAGGATCGAAATGGTCTCTCTCATAAAATGTTGCCCGCACTTCCTCATATGAAATTGTTCAAAAAATTGTTAACGTTTATTTCTTAGTTTACTATATTTTTCTATAGAATTTTGTAGTTTTTTATAGACCTCCCCTTACAATGCCAAAGAAAGTTGTATAAACAGAACATTTAGAATAGGGGGAATTATATTGAGTAAGCGTCATTTTCTTCTCTCACTCACACTGCTTCTATCCATGTCTCTCATGTCGGCATGTGGTGGCGGTAACTCTACACAAGGAGGTGCAGGTGCAGGCAGCTCCAGTTCAGGAGGAAGCGCCGATCCCTCCCAACTAATTATTGCAACAGGCGGTACAGGCGGCACTTATTTCCCACTCGGTGGTGGAATGGCTGACCATATCACGAAAAACGCCGGCATCACTGCTACAGCACAAGCCACAGGCGCTTCAGCAGAAAATATTCGCCTCATTCGCGATAAAAAGGCAGACATCGCCTTCACGCAAAACGACATTGCCGAGTATGCGTCAAAGGGAACGAACATGTTCCAGCAAGACGGTAAAATTGATTCCTTCCAAGCATTGGGCGCTCTCTACGATGAGACCATCCAAATCGTCGTCTCTTCTGACAGCAATATTAAAAGCGTTGCCGATTTGAAAAATAAGCGCGTATCCGTAGGTGCTCCGGGAAGCGGCACTGAAGTGAACGCTCAGCAAATTTTAGAAGCATATGGGATGACCTTTGAAGATACCAAGCTCCAGCGCCTCTCGTTTGCTGACTCCGCCAAAGCCATTCAGGACGGTAACTTGGATGCTGCCTTCCAAACTGCAGGTACGCCTACCGCAGCAATCACGGAGTTGGCAGCGACAACTGGCGTAAAAATCATTCCAATTGAGGCGGACAAAATCGATGCAATCATCTCCAAATACCCTTACTACGTGAAAACAACGGTCCCTGCCAATACGTACCAAACCGTTCCGGAAGAAGTGACAACCGTCTCCGTAAAATCAATGCTTTTGATTCGCTCTGATCTCAGTGAAGACCTCGTGTACAAAGTAACAAAGGCGATCTTTGAGAACAGCGACAAGCTCGGTCACGCCAAAGCCAAGGAAATCAAGCTGGAGAATGTGAAGAACGGCGTCAGCATCCCTGTTCACCCGGGTGCCCAAAAGTACTTTGACGAAAAAGGCGTGAAGTAAAGCCAGATGGTTTTTATCCAGGCAGTAACAAAGGGAAGAGGGCGGACGTTGTTCCGCCTTTTCTCCTTCTCTCTTCTCGTCATTGTCATTTATGCGGGTATCTCCACTCCGCTGATTCCCGCACTGGTTATCCGGGATACACGGTCGAATCAAGTAGTTTGGAGTGCCAATATTCATGATGAAGCAGCCTTTGGCATCCGCTGGACTCATTCCATTCATCTCTCCACAATCGAGGAGCAATACCGGATTGTAGACGGTCAAATTATTTTGTCAGAGATGAGCTTTCACGACTACGGTATCGGCATGGAAAATGAATTGGCTCCTGGCGAGGAGCTGATTCTGGCCGATGGACAATTCCACATTCGCAATATGCAGCGCTCTTTTCCTGCCCTACGGCTATTTATCGGGCAAGTACGGGCTAATCATACGTTGCTTTTCGCTGGACAGGACATTCCGTTGAGCTTGATCGACAAGCCGGGAGAAGCCATCACGATTCAGGCAGAAAAGCGATCCATTCTGAGCGAGTTAGGATGTAACTAACAGAAATATAAGCAGAAAGATGACTTAGAACGTCAAGTGGAGAAAGTAAAAGCCTTCATGATTGCGAGAGGTTACTCTTTTGATGTGATTACAGACATCGGCAATGGTATTAACTATGAAAAACGTGGGTTGCTTCAACTCATGGATTTCATCATTCAAGGTAAGGTTGAACGCGTTGTTGTTCTTTACAAGGATAGTTTACCAAGCTTTGGCTTCGAACTCTTTGAGAATCTATGCAATAAATTCAGCGTTGTTGTTGAAATAATAGACAACTCCGAGAAAACAGAAGAACAGGAATTAGTTGAAGACCTTATCCAGATCGTAACGGCATTTAGTTGTAGACTGCAAGGAAAGCGAGCAAACAAAGCAAAGAAAATGATAAAGGAGTTGGGCAAAAAATGATTCTAGCGAAGAAAGTTAGGCTCAAGCCAACTCCTGAACAAGAGCGGCAACTTTGGAAATCTGTCGGTGCTGCTCGTTGGGCTTACAACTGGACGCTTGCAAAGCAAGAAAAAAACTATCGTAACGGTGGAAAGTTCTTGCTAGACGGTGATCTACGTAAGGAGCTGACGCAGCTAAAGCAATCGGAAGAATATTCTTGGTTGTATGAAGTATCGAATAACATTACAAAACAGGCGGTCAAAGACGCTTGCGATGCTTACAAGAAATTCTTCAAGAGGTTAGCAGATAAGCCAAGCTTCAAGAGCAGAAGACGCTCTAAGCCGTCTTTCTACAACGACAACGTGAAGCTGAAAGTTAAGCAGAATCACGCTCTCATTGAAAAGGTTGGATGGGTAACGACATCTGAACAATTGCCTACAGAAGTGAAGTATACGATGGCTCGAATCTCTTTTGATGGGAAGTATTGGTACTTATCTGTAGGTGTTGAACAAGAATTCATTCAGCAAGAGCTGTCCGGCGAGAGCCTTGGAATTGACGTAGGCGTAAAAGACCTTGCGGTATGCTCTAACGGAATGACTTTCAAGAACATTAACAAGACTAAAGTAATTAAGAAAGCAGAGAAACGCTTGCGTAGGTTGCAACGTAAGGTTTCTCGAAAATACGAAATGAATAAGGAGGGAAGCCGTTTCGTCAAAACTTGCAACATTGTAAAGGTCGAGAAACACATTCGTTTGCTTCATCGGAGATTAACGAATATCCGTACCAATCACAGTCACCAAGCTACTAGCGCTATCGTGAAAACCAAGCCTAGCACAGTAGTGATGGAGACATTGAATATCAAAGGCATGATGAGGAACCGCCACCTATCAAAAGCTATCGCACAGCAAAAACTTTACGAGTTTAAGCGACAGTTACAGTACAAGTGCGAGAAATATGGGATTCGCTTCATGGAAGCCGACAAGTGGTATCCTTCATCAAAAACCTGCTCTGATTGCGGTGAGGTCAAGAAAGACTTAAAGCTTTCAGATCGAATATTCAAATGTGTTTGTGGGCTAGTGGTAGATAGAGATGTAAACGCTTCTATTAACCTAGCAAAATTAGCGAGCTAACCCCAATAAGTTACCGCTAATCTGTAGGATTCGTTGTATCCGAATTTACGCCTGTGGAGTGTCCTATCAGATGCGAGTAGCTTCGGCCAAAGCAGACACAGAGAAGCAGGAAGCAAACAAAAGATGTGTAGACTTTTACAATCTTTTGGCAACGGTTACTAGATGAGTACGACAACGAATATGAACCAGCAAGAGATGGATAAGCTGATCGCGCAATACGACAAGGAATCAGCCACACGCCAGCTCGCGGGTCCCATGAAGTGGATCTCTTTTGGTCTACTTGTCCTCTTCTCCCTGTATCAGTTATCCAGCACGCTTTTCTTCACGTTGCCTCCCCAGATTCATCGTCCGATCCACTTGGCTTTCGGACTAGCACTTGTCTATCTGTTATATGCGGGGACATCCAAAGGCAACCATAACAAAATCGGAATCGTGAACATGATTCTCGCCCTGTTAGGTGTCTTCGTATCACTGTATTGGGTCATTGACTACGAAGGACTCGTGACCCGAACAGGTAACTATACGACGATGGATATGGTAGTCGGAGGTATTGCCACTGTGCTCGTCCTAGAGGCTGCACGACGAGTCGTCGGAATCCCAATCGCTCTAATCGCCACTATTTTTCTTTTATACACCTACTTCGGACCTTACATGCCGGGCTTTTTGGAGCATCGCGGCAGTGATGTCGAGCGGATTATCGGGCACAGCTATTACACACTTGAGGGTATTCTCGGTACTCCGCTCGCTGTTTCCTCTACCTTTATCTTTTTGTTTGTGCTGTTTGGCGCCTTTCTCGAAAAAACAGGGGTCGGTGATTATTTTAACGATTTGTCGCTGGTCATTGCAGGTAGACGAATCGGTGGTCCTGCGAAGGTGGCCGTTTTTTCCAGCGCCCTGCAAGGGACGATTAGCGGCAGCTCTGTTGCCAATGTAGTTACCTCCGGTGCTTTTACCATTCCGATGATGAAACGGCTCGGCTATCGTTCCGAATTTGCCGCGGCGGTGGAGGCCTCGTCCTCTACTGGTGGACAAATTATGCCGCCTGTCATGGGGGCTGCTGCCTTTTTGATGGCGGAGTTCATCGGCGTTCCTTACTTGGAAATCGCCAAATCTGCGATTCTTCCTGCGATTTTATTTTTCGTGGGCATCTGGATTATGACTCATTTCGAAGCAAAACGACTCGGGTTGCGCGGACTCTCGAAGGAAGAATTGCCGAACAAAAAAGAAGTTTTGAAAAAAATGTACTTGCTCCTCCCCATCGTGATCATTATTACAGCCTTGATGATGAACATATCAGCCGAGCGCTCCGCGATTATCGGCATCGTCTCCACCATTATCGTGGGCGCCTTCCGCAAAGAAACCCGCATGTCTATTGCTGATATTTTAGAAGCACTTGCCTCAGGTGCCAGAATGGCTCTCGGTGTCGTGGCCGCAACTGCGTGTGCCGGAATCATCGTCGGTACGATTACGTTGACTGGGATCGGATTGAAGCTGGCAAACGGTTTGATTGACCTGGCTGGCGGTCAGCTTTTCCTTACGCTGTTCTTCACGATGATCGCATCGCTTATCTTGGGCATGGGAACTCCTACGACGGCGAACTACATTATTACTTCTACCATCGCTGCCCCGGCACTCATTCAATTGGGGGTACCAGATATCGCTGCGCACATGTTTACGTTCTACTTCGGAATCGTTGCAGACATCACGCCACCGGTTGCGCTTGCTGCCTTCGCCGCATCAGGCATTGCCAAATCAAAACCAATCCGGACAGGAATAGAATCAACACGGCTATCAATCGCGGCTTTTATGGCTCCCTATATTTTCGTCATCTCACCAGCCTTGCTGCTGATTAATACCACCTTGCTGGAATCGTTTTGGGTCATGCTTACTTCAACGCTTGGGATGATCGGAGTGGGAGCAGGGTTAATCGGCTTCTGGATGTCCAAACTAAACGTTTTGGAGCGTATCCTCGCGGTTGCAGGTGGTGTTCTTGCGGTCATCCCTGGAATCGAAACGGATATCGCTGGTTTTATTTTGCTGGGGCTCGTTTTTTCCTTGTCGTATTACAAAGCACGTAAGCAGAAACAATCTGTACAAACGACGATGTAAGAAAACAAGCAAAAACCCTCCCAAGCATTCGTTTCCTGTTACCAGGAAGCTCTCTTGCCTAGGAGGGTTATCTTCGTTTATTCTTCTTGTCCGTCTCGAATGATTTTGGTCCAGCCGTCTACTTGCTCCACACGGCGTTCCTTCATCAGCTTGCCGAGTGCCCGCTTGAAGCTGGACTTACTCATTTGGAATTTTTCTCGGATGACATCCGCTTCTGTCGAATCGGTATAAGGCATCGCCCCGTCACGATTGATCAAATAGCGCAGCAGCTTGTCCGCATCTTCGCCATACTGTACTTCCTTGCGCTCTTTCATAGAACCGTTCAGACGGCCATCCTCACGTACAAAGCTGATGCGGCAGCGCACAGTTTGTCCGAGGCGCAGACGCCCTACCATTTCATCACGATGAATGAAAAGGATATGCTCGTCCTCCGTCAACAAGAATGCACCTGCTTGAATCACGTTGTAGACCGTACCCTCGACAGACTTGTTTTTCATACTCTGATCTGCCATTGCTGCGATCTTGACGATTTCGTTTTCAGTGACCGGCTTTGCCAAGAGTCTACCGAGCTTGTCTTGTTTCAGCGCTACTAGCATTTGATCCTTGGGACGCGGCCATTCATCGCTATGCTTAGGCAGGTCATCGATGAACAAGAGCAGATCCTTGTTAATGCCGTTGTCCAGGAATACACCCATGCGCGGAGAAATGTCCACTACTTCCAGCCAGCCGTATTCACCCATGCCGACATGAGGCATGTCCATGGTCGCAGCCAGTCGGTTCTCGTGATCATGGTACAAAAACACTTCGACCTCATCATCGATATGTAAACGTTCGTGCGCTTCATTGGCATGAAGAAACACTTCATCTTTGCCATCGCTCAAAAAATAGCCGATTTCCGTTTTTCGCGCTACCGTCATGGTAAGCGTCATACCTGCCGCCAAATTGCCGTTCTGAATGATTTGGGGCTCACGCTTTTCACGCATTTGTTTTTTGTACATATGTATTTTTTCCTCGCTCTCTACCATTGTGCACACTAACTATACCCATCCCCCGCAAGAAAATACCACAACTTTTTTCTAACAAAATAACGATGCGCAACGAAATAGGAAAGTCTTCCTTTCACCGACATACATATGACAGTAAGACTGGCTTGGCCCTACCTTTTCAAGACTGGAGTGACTCTTGCCTATGCTGTTGTTGCTTGAACATATTTTTCTCGGCATTGTACAAGGCTTGACTGAATTTTTACCGATATCAAGCACGGGTCATCTCGTCCTGTTTCGCAAAATGTTTGGTATGCAGGAGGTCGGACTTTTATTTGACACGATGCTTCATTTCGGTACGCTGATCGCTGTCGTTATCGTCTTTTGGCCACAGGTTCGTTATATCATCATGAATCCAATGAGCAAGCTGACAAAACTATTGGTCGTAGGTACGATCCCTACAGCAGTGATTGGACTCGCCTTTGAAGATTATTTTGAAGAAATCTCGCAGACAGGCATTACAATCGGGTGGGAATTTCTTGCGACAGGCGCAATCCTCTGGGCCGTGGAGTCCATGCGCCGTGGAAATCGGAGATTCGAAGAAATCAACTACACGGACGCCCTCATCATCGGGACACTGCAAGGTGCTGCGATCCTGCCTGCTATTTCCCGCTCAGGACTGACGATTGCTGGCGCTCTCATGCGCGGAATAGACCGTGCTGATGCTGCGCGCTTTTCGTTTTTAATATCCTTGCCCGCAATTCTTGGTGCTTGTGTCTTGCAAACAGCCAAGCTCGTAGAAACACCGCTTGAAACAGCTTTATTGATCCCGATGCTCGTGGGCACTATGTTTGCCGGGCTAGCTGGATATGTAGCCATTCGCTGGATGCTTACAATCATCAGTACAGGCTCGATGAAGGGCTTCGCCATCTACGTCTGGGTATTGGGTGGGTTAATTTTACTCATGCAACTCTTGGGTTGGTAATGCGAAAAAAGCCGGCTGCTTGCTCGCCGGCTTTCATCTGCTTTCTTCCTTGTCTGGATAACGGCTGGCAATTAATTTACCTACTAATAAAATAATGCCGTAGAACGCTGTTGCCAAAAGCGAGGTAGCTAGCCATGTCACCGTCCCCAGCACCAGATAGAGCGCGGCATGAGCTACAAAGATACCTACCAGCCACACCATAATGTTCATTCGATTAAAAAACGTCATCAAGCTACGCAATTGCCTCGCACCTCCACCATTCCATTTACTACTGTTATAGCCGATGAAACGGTGTTTTATCCCCTTACCGCTCTCCAAGATCAGGATGAGGCACAATAACCGCAAAGCCTGCTCGCTCCAAAATTTCTGCCAGTACTGAAAGAGGCGTGTCGGCAACCTCTCTGTACATTTTCGGCGTATACAGATGGATCGCATCAGGAAAATCTTCACTTAGATGCGTTCGCAATTTTTTCCCGCTGTCATCTTCATCGGTAAATAGGTATACCTCATCTGCATCTTCCGTTTGGACAAGCAACTTCTCCCCTTTTTCCAAGCTGTAGGAACCGTATGTACAAAGAATGGTGACAGGCTCAGCCAGCACCCGAAGCAAGCGTTCTTTGTCTGTCTTTCCCTCCACGATCATGACACACCCTGCCATCCGCTCCCCACCTTCTTGACGCACCATTTTTATTTAGTATACCTCAACTGCCATCTAGGAAAATGAGGATGACTACTCCCCTTCGAAACAAGACATCTTAAGGAAGCATCCATTATCGAACAGGGGGTCATACCATGTCCAAATTCAAAAGCGCCAAAAACCTGAATCAAAAAGGCTTGGCTGTTACAGGGCTTACAAGCAGCACAGTTGCGGATGATACGCATACCGAAAACAACCAAGGATCATCCCAGCAGCACCAACAAAATAATCAGGACATGCGCAACCAACAGTAAGCAACCGATTGTCATCTTTACTTTCCCTCTTCGCCTTGCTACGCTATGGTCAAATTCATTTTATCGCAGTCAGCAGGACGGAGAGGGTTAGATGGATTCGCTTTCATCTTTATGGAAGAATGGCTCGTTTCTCAAGCTATGGCTAGCACAATTGATGGCCAACATTGGAGATCAGTGCTACAGCTTTGCCTTACTCTGGTATTTGCTTCAAGCAACGAAATCAGGGACGGTGCTCAGTCTCCTCGCCATTCCGGAGATGGTTGCTGGCCTGCTGTTTTTCCTCATTAGTGGCGTACTTGCGGACCGATACAGTCCACGCCTACTTATGGTTGTGGCTGTCCTCTCACGAATTGCCGTGGTGATCGTCGTTGGCTTCCTTACAGTGATGGGAATCGAGCAGTTTTCGTATTTTCTTATAGCCCAATTTGGGTTAGGATTGTTCTCCAGTCTGTTCCAACCAGCCCGGACTGTGGCGATCAAATCAGTAGTTCCCGTGGATCAGCTAGGACAGGCAAACGCCATTTTGGATACTACCATGCGAACAGTTCGAATTATTGCGCCAATGACAATCGGGCTTGTCGCCTCTTTCTTGCCACTTTCCACCTTGTTTTTTATCAACGCAGGCAGTTATCTCATCTCGGTATTCTTTCTTCAAGCACTTCGCCTCTCTATGACCGATCATTTCCCTGTCAAAATGACACCTCGCCAGTACATCCGTGATATTACCTCAGGGGTACAAGAATTGAAGCGAAATCGAACATTGCTGTTGGTCCTACTCTTTGGCAACATGGGCTTTCTCATTTGGCAGGTCACGTATACGGTGGGCTACCCCTTTTTAGCCGAACGCATTCAACAAGGCAACGGAAGTATATTAGCCATCCTGTTTGGTTTTTATGGAATCGGAAATTTGCTGGGGAGTCTGTACATGACCCGGACGAATTCTACTCGCTATTTGTTTCTTATTTTAACCGGGTGGTCTTTTCAGGCATGCGGGTCCTTTTTACTCATGATGGGAGGAAGTGCTTCCTGGACTGCTTTCCTCGGAGCTGCCGTCTCAGGAATAGGGGGACCGCTCATCGGCATTCCTACCGTGACTGCGATTCAAATGAAAGCATCCAGCAACAGTACAGGCAAGATATTCGCAATCAATTTGCTTGTGCTCACCTTCTTTTCGACGTTGTCCAGCAGCCTCGGTGCAATCTGGCTGGGCAAATGGCCCATCGAGCAGCTTTTCCTCGTCAGCGGACTATTCCTCGCTGCAATGAGCTTCGCAGGCTTCCTAATTGAAAAACGAGCATCAACGGAACAACACCAATCCTCCTCCGCTTAAGACGGACGGATTGGTGTTTTCTCATTATTTGCAAAAAAACAATTGCAACCGGTATTTTCATGTCATATAATCTGACATAAATAAATTCGTGTCAGGTTATATGACACAGAGAAGAGGTGGATGGATGGAACCTACTGTCGCAAGTCTCTCGTCTGCCATTGACGCCACATGGGTCATGGTCTCGGCCATTCTGGTCATTCTCATGCAGGTTGGATTTGCCCTACTGGAAGCTGGTTCTACTCGCATGAAAAACGCTGGTCACGTCGCAGGCAAAACTGTCCTTACCTTCGGCATCTGCTCGATTGCCTTTTGGGCGTTTGGCTTTGGTCTGACGTTTGGAAACGGCAACTCTTTCATCGGACTTTCCGGATTCTTTTTTGACGGCATGCAAAAAGACACTTTCTCCACTTTTTCCGCTACAACTGTTCCTATCTCGATTCTCTTCCTCTTTCAGCTCGCTTTTGCAGCCGTTTCACTCGCGATCGCTTGGGGCGGTTTTGCTGAACGTGCCAAGCTATCCATTTATTTTATTTTCAGCGTACTCTTTACTGTCCTCATTTATCCTGTCGTCGGTCACTGGGTATGGGGCGGCGGTTGGTTGGCACAGCTCGGAATGCAAGACTTCGCTGGTTCTACGGTCGTCCATCTCCAAGGTGCCATCGTCGCACTGGTCGCCACTATCCTTTTGAAGCCTCGCATCGGAAAATACAATCGCGACGGCAGCTCCAACCTGATTCCTGGTCACAACCAGGTCTACTCTGTCTTAGGTGTCCTGTTTCTTTGGATCGGCTGGTTCGGCTTTAACGCTGGCTCCACACTCGGCAGTACATCTGGATTTTTCGGCTATATCGCCGTTACTACCAATCTCGCTACCGCCGCGGGCGCTGTCGCCGCTCTTGCTATCTCCTGGATCGTCATGGGAAAAGCAGATATCCCAAGCATGCTCAACGGCGTACTCGCAGCTCTCGTCGCAATTACAGCATCCTGTGCCTTCGTCGATCCGTGGGCAGCTGTCGTGATCGGCGCAGTGTCAGGTATTCTCACATTCTATACATCCATCTGGTTTGACCGCATGGGGATTGATGATCCTGTCTTCGCTTTTTCCGTGCATGGGGTGGCTGGTATTTGGGGCACATTGTCCACAGGTTTATTCGCTACCCCGGAGCTGGCCGAAAAGGTCGGCGTAGGTGGTCCTGGGCTGTTTTATGGCGGTGGCCTGCATCAGTTAGGGGTTCAGGCGTTGGGCTTGGCTGGCTCCGCGCTCTACGTTTTCGTAGTAGCCTTCATCGTTTTGTATGTGTTAAAAGTAACCATTGGCCTGCGAGTCACTGAAGAGGAAGAGGTGGTTGGTCTTGACCTTAGCGAACACGGGGGATACGGCTATCCCGAACTACTCCAGCCTGAACGCGTACGACCGGCTGCATCTACCCAAAGCAGCACCTCTCACTCTCTCACCTGAACAAGTGGAAAAAATACGGAATGTTGACTCCTTTGGTGAGCTGGCCTTATTGCGTCGAGAATTGTTGGACCTTTCTCCGTTGCGCCCATTGAATCGCGCAGGGGAATTGGCCCCCTTTTCCATCGTCGTCAATCTGATTCACGACAATCTTATCCGACAAGGGGTGCTCCTCGCAGTGAATGACCTTGCCAAAAGGGGCTGGGGCACCCCTCCCGTCCCCTTTGCCTTTTTGCAATTCGGCAGTGGCGGCAGATCAGAGCAAGCACTCATCAGCGATCAGGATAACGGCCTCATCTATCAACTGCCAAATCATCTGAGTGAACAGGAAACAGAAAAGATACATGGCTACTTTCAGTTGTTGGGGGCGACGATCGTTGCTGGTTTGGAGGTAGCCGGCTATCCTCCCTGCCAAGGGAATGTCACTTGCCTCTCCCCAAAATGGCGAGGCAGCACCGAACAATGGCTGGACCAAATAGACAGATGGGTCTCTCACCCCATCTGGGAGAACGCCCGTTATTTACTGCTCGCAAGTGATGTGCGTGTCTTATGGGGCGAATCGGCCATTTTTACTCCCGTCCATGACCGCTTCCGTCAACTGCTTGCAGGGAATGTCTTCTTGCTGAATCGACTGGTGAGCAATACGTTGCATTATCGGGTGCCGCTCGGAATCTTCGGTAGAGTTTTACCTGAGGTCCATGGACGCTTCTGCGGCGCCATCAATGTGAAGTACGGTATTTATTTGCCACTGGTGAATTGCGTACGGCATTTCGCCTTGGCACATGGCATCTTTGCCAGCTCTACCTTGGAACGATTGGATCTACTCGGTGAAAAAGGAGTCTGGAGCAAAAGCTTTTGTGACGAGGTAGCCGCATACTTCCGGCAAATTCAAGGTCTGCGACTGATCGCTCCCCTCCATTGGGAAGATGGGCAATACACGAGCAATAGCTATATCAAACTAGGAGAGCTTTCTCCTGACACCCAAGTGATGGTACGACAGTCGATGAAGCTGGCGATCCGCCTGCAAAAAATGACAGAAAAGCTCCCGTCCGTTTTTGGGGGATAGGAGGAGATCACGTGGCAAAATGGGACTTATTCGGTCGCATTTGGCATATGAGCCGGGCTATACCAGGTATAGCAGACGACAAACAACACATCGCTTATTTGCGCTCCATTTCCAAAACGAATAAACCAGTCGATTCCAGTGCCGATATTCCTCTACACGATCTGGAGGTTGTCGTCGTCGATCTGGAAACGACCGGTTTTTATCCCGATCACGGAGACGCGATTATATCGATGGGAGCAGTCGCCATGAGAGGAGAGCACCTCCTCCTCGGCGATTCTTTTTATACGCTGGTCAATCCCGGCCGGGCGATTCCTCCACACATCCGCTCTCTCACCGGGATTACCGATGCTATGGTTGCCGATGCCCCTCCGCTATTAGAGGCTTTGTCCCGTTTTTTTCAATTCGTTGGAGATCGTCCGCTCGTTGCCCATCACTCTCGCCATGAGCGTGAATTTTTACGATCTGGACTTTGGAAAACCAGTCGGCGTCCGTTTACCCATCGCATGCTGGATACGATGCTGCTCATTCGATTGTTGAGTAATCCGATTGGCAACGGCTCGCTGGACGCCCTCTGTGCGGCACACGACATCCCGATCTCACGCAGGCATCACGCTTACTGTGACGCTGTTGCCGCTGGTACGCTCTGGGCGAAGTATTTGGTGAAAGCACAATCCCAAGGCTTTACAAACCTGCGGCAGGTTTACGAGGCCGTACGCTAGAATTAGTTCGAATCGTTTAATAAGTCCTACCAACCAATATGGGGAGAGAATATCATGCTACAGATCAGAGACGCAGTTCTGAGTGACCTGCCCGCTATGCTCGCTATTTACAACTACGCGGTGGAAAATCTGGTTGCGACATTTGACTTGGAGCCACAGACCTTAGCCCAGCGCGAAGTGTGGTTTCACAAGCACGGTGGCAGACATCCGATTATCGTCGCCGAATACGAAGGGAATGTGATCGGATATTGCAGTCTGTCTGTTTTCCGTGAGAAGCCCGCCTATCAAAAATCAACGGAACTGTCTATTTATATCGCCCCTGATCAAAGTGGGAAAGGTGTCGGGACTACCTTGATGAGTGCGATTCTGGAGCGTGCCAGACAACTCGAATACCACACGATCGTGAGCGGAATCGTAGGTGGCAATGACGCCAGCGTGAAGCTGCACGAGAAGTTCGGGTTTACATTGGCAGGGAGGTTTCAAGAGGTGGGGTTTAAATTCGGAGAATGGCACGATGTTCATTTTTATCAATGGATGGTCAAGTAACAACATACGAAAAGCCGACACCCCTTTCCACAAGGAAGTGTCGGCTTATTTGTTTTGTAAGAAGCGAATCCCTAAAAGTGGCACATCTTAAGCTAGGGTCTAATCCCTTAGCCCTTATGATATTAGTGTAACCGACGGATGATTATAAAGGAACGCTGGGAATACTCCAATTCAAGGTAATCGCTACAGCCCCTCGCCCCGAAAACACGGCCAAGCAGAAAAACGAGTACTTTAAGACAACAACTTCTTCTGTACATGAATCCATCTTAAAGCTGACCACTGAATCAGACCGCACACTGAGTACCACCTAACTGCGTGTTGTTCTGATCAGTGAAACGCTTGCCCGGAAAGCCGGAATATTTACCTTGATCAAAATCCTCTACCGCGACCCTTCCGTCGGTGATACCGTTCTTGTCGCAACCGTTAAAGGAAAAGTATCAGACTTGCTTCAACCCGATAAGTTTCAGCCAAAAAGTGAGATCAATAAGTACTTGAACAATTTGCTTCACCCAGATGCGATTCCGTATTCTTGCCATTTACCACCATTCATGACCTAATGTTCAGTTTAACGGAGGATGTCGCTGATCCGATCATGCCTTATCTCGAGAAAGTCGAAGATAAAATCAAGATCTCTCACGTAGCCATTTTAAAAAAGACAAAATGATTGATTTGATTTCGCCTCAAGAAGGAATCATTCTATCCACTATGCGCCACAACACCAAGCAAACCAATATGAAACTGAACATCCTCGAAGAAGGGGAACAGAAACCTACGAGTATTGTCCTTAACTTCATCCGTTCCAAAAAAAGTCATATCGAATGGAGGTCTGTCTCAACCCCAATTGCACGTAAAACTGTTTGTGAAAGTCTCCGTACTTGAATACACAGGCCATAATAATAAACCTACTAATGAAGGGGAGCATACCATTATCTCAACAACCTTTGTAAAAAAAACAAACGTTCTCCTTACATCAAAGTGAAGGAGAACGTCAGAAATTACAATACGAGTCTGCTATAGGTTCCTAGTAAATCATTTAAAGGCGAATTACTGGTGATTATTTTTCAGTTAAACCGCTACTTTTTAATTCGAAAAGCACTTGACACCTCATATAACTCATTAGACATCACAGATAAACTTTCTGCTGCTGCACTGATTTCCTGTATGGAATGTCGTTGCTGTTCAGTACCCTGTGACACGCCCTGGAGGCGCTGAAGTGAACTATTGGCTACAGAGACGATTTCACCCATTGATGCAGATACCTCTTGGGTGCCAGCTGAGATTTCCTCGGAAGCTGCCGAAACCTCTTGGATCTGATCATTTACATCCTGGATCGATTTTAAGATCGCATCAAAAATTCTACCCACTTGTTGTACTTGCTCTACACCGATGCCAACCTCCGCCAATCCTTTGTTCAACGTTTGAGAAGCTGACTGTGTGGCTCCCAAGATCTCTTTAATGATTTTGGTAATATTGATTGTGGCTACGCTCGTTTGATCTGCAAGCTTTTTCACTTGATCAGCTACAACAGAGAATCCCCTTCCGTGCTCACCAGCCCTAGCAGCCTCTATAGAAGCATTCAATGCAAGTAAGTTGGTTTGATTGGCAATTTCTGAAATTAACTGAGCAATATTCTGGATTTCATGAGACTTTTCTACTAAGGAATGTACGACGATCGCCGATTCTTCTACTGTATTCTTCGCATTATTCATTTGTTGAATTGATTTTTTCGTATTGTTGTTTCCCTGATTCACATCAGCTACTACAACTTGTGTAAACTCAGATACAATTGACGATGAATGTGCAATTCGTTGAACCCCGACCGCCATCTCCTCCATCGCCAGTGACGTTTGCTCTGAGCTTTCAAATGTTGCTCTGGAGCTTTGCACAACCACTCCGGTAGCTTGAGCGATATGATCGGCAGTTTCTGATGATTGTCCAGAGATCGCAGTTAATTCTTCGGCAGAAGAAGCCAAATGTTCTATAGAAGTAAATAGTCGCTGAATGATCTCCGAGACGTTCTCCATCATCTGGTTAATGCTCCGTTTCAGCATTCCGATCTCATCTTTATTTGATTCGTCTAATCGTCCAGTGAGGTCTCCTGTAGCGACCTTTTGCATAAATATACTGATCATCAAAATCGGCTTAATCATCTGATGAGCAAGTAAATAAGCAATCGCTCCGACAACAATCACAGAAATGGCTATGATCAAAATAGATGAATTTCGCATTTGATTAACTTGAGCAAACACTTCTGACGCAGGGGCGGTTACAACGAGTGACCAATTGGTTCGATCAATTTTACTGTAAGCTACCATTGTATCCTCATTTGCATGAGTGTACTCAAGCGTTCCCCGATCTGACAGTGTGCTAGGATCTTGAAAGTTAGTTCCCATTTCTGGAATGGCTTCAGACACTTTTTTACCGACCAGCTGCTCGTCTCTATGTACCAGGATTTTACCGGATGGACCTACCAGATACCCATATCCACTAGACGCAAAATTAATTTTTCCTACAATATTCAGAATTTCCTCTGGTTTGAGTACAGCTTGAACAATTCCTCGAAATTCCCCTTGTTCATTAACTAGAGGTTTATCGATAATAATAATTTTTTCTCCAGTCTGGGCACCTATTAAAATTTCTGAAACACCAAGAGTTTTTTCCTCTTTCGCACGTTTGAAATTAGTGAATTGTGAGGCATCAAAGCTCCCACCATTGGTACTAACTGCTTTTCCTTCAGAATTGATAAAAGCGAAATGCTCAACGTCTTTATCAATTTGTCCCAACAATTGTAGTGTTGGGATTATTACTTTAGGATCTTCTTGCAAAAATTCCGAATGTTGTTTTACAACGTTCTCGAGTGCATCTATTTTTTTGCCAAACCAGACATTGATGGTTTGAGCATTAAGACGCGCACTTTGTAACTGATTATCTTTTGCCTCTGTTTCAAATCCGGACAATGATTGGGAACTAAGGATGAAGGTTGCGCACAGCAAAGGGATTAAAGCTAACGCTAGGGAAAACAAAATGATTTTAGTCTTAATGGAGGTAAATCGCGTGTTAGCATTGTTAATCATTTTGTATCCTCCCAGAAAAGTAAGTAAATTTGCTTATACTTTTCCCGCTCCCTCGGTTCTCCAAACTTCTAGTTTTCAATTTATATTCAAATATTACTTCATTAGTTACATTTGTTATTTTCGTTAAAGATAGCGATAGGTAAGGATGCCCCTCAGAACGACCCGTTAAATTCTACTTTTCCCTCACTCCACACCTTACGTGCCACTTTCGAGGCATACGGCGTTCCATTTAATCTTTACTCGTAAGATCGCCTCACTTTTCTCTGAACGATTGAATTGTCCCAGATTTTCTTGAGCAGTTCTTTGACATGTATCCGTTTATGACGGATTTGATGCGCGCTGGCAAATAGACTGCCGACTTAATCGATAGCCTGAGAAACTAAAGGTTTTTAACTTTTTTATAATCTGTTTTAAACAAACATATGCAATTTGGACTAGTGTATCCTAAAAATAAAGTCTTAGACTGGTAGCTATTTTTTAAGAAAACCCGGAGCGAAATTCAGGCCCTTTTCCGTTAGAGGATATCTAAGATTTTGTACTCATAGCTATGCAACCATTAATAATACTCAGGATACATAGGATTTCCACAAAATTCACAACCAAATTGAGGGGAAACAGATGGATCACCATCATCCATTCCATCAAAGTCACGAACTATTGTATTCAGAGTAAAAACATAGCATGTGGTTTAACTAACTGGCTGGAAAATGTAATGCTAGGCATTATCTGTATACCGTGGCACAACTGTGTTCAATCGTTCAATACCGCCAGATCAAGCTGACCTATACGCTCAGGATCGGAGATCGAGTCGACTTCGCTAATCTTTTCATGACTCATAGTAAATTTATTTTCTTTATGCATTACAATTTCTGCAAGCTGTTCAGCTGTCATAATGTTCAACATGATTTGTTCCTCCTATAGATTTTAATTATCAATTTTACGAATACCGGCATGGGTATATTACTAAACAAAAAAATAATGAATACCTTACTTATCATACCCTACTAGGTATATCATTTCGGAAAGCCAGTTCTGTCAATGCCTCTTGTTTAGAGATATAGTGAAATGGTTTTTTGCAAGGAGTCCAAAGACTGAACACCGAGTTCTTCCCCATCTTTCAAAAACTCTCATATAAATCGCCATCCAATCATAGGCTACTCATTTGATCCCGCATTACCCTATCATCTTGGATACGACTGCGGTGCGAGTCGTTGTTGATCCTTTTTTACAGGAGGTACATACGGTTCAACAGTCACTGGAATACCAAGTCTCTGTTTGTGTTCGTCCAACGTCGGAGTATCAGGATATATGTTGTCTAGAGTAATTTTGAATGGTTCTTCGACTTTTCCCCTATACGGATTATATTGGAGCGGCATATTGAACGACCCACCGCCGTAGCTGCTCGTCGTTGTATAGGTCGTCTCTTCATAATGTATCCTAGTTGGCTCAACTGTAAAGGACATCTGAACGTCTGGACCATCCGATTGTCTCGATGGTTTGGAAGGCTTTTTGACCGTTTTCTTTGGTTGCTTTTTTGATGCCGTCTGTACGGCCTTTGTCGATGACTGCTTTTTCGCTTCTGTGCCAGGCTTGCTTGCTACCAACTCTGATGGGGTTTACTGAACTACTGGTTGTTCAACCGGATAGGCCGATACATTGGTTGGCCTCGTCCCTTGATTGGCTAAATCCATAACCGGAGTCGAAACTGACAAAAGCGAAGCCGAAGTCGTTTGCGTTGCTTTTGGGACGCTATTCGTGTTTTTCTGATCGGCTTTTACTTCCTTAATCAATGTTGGCCACAGGTATGCATTGAAACCTAGCAACGCTACCATAAGCGTGATTCCTGCTACTTTTTCATTATCACATTCTCCGTTGCCTGTTAGATTTGAAGTGTAAAAAGTACGAGAACTATAGAACTATAATAAGGAAATTATACCTTTTCTATATCTTTTTGAAAATTTGCACTAAAGTAGGTATACTTGGCCAGGGAATCAAAAACAGGAGGTAGCCCTGCTGTGCAATGGCTGTCATGGGATCTGAATCTAAAGACCAGATTGATCGGCGAGACGCTTTTCAACTTATTATTTTGGATGTACTTCCCCTTTCTTACCCTCCACTTTAGTGATACCTTTGGCAAAAATGTTGCCGGGTTACTCATGACAGTGCCACCGATTATGAGTATGATCGGCAATCTTTTTGGCGGCTATTTGGCTGATCGATTTGGTCGTCGATATGTCATGGTGTCAGGAGCGTTTTTACAGGCAGGCATGTTTGTCCTGTTTGCCTTCTCCCTCTCTTCTTGGATTGATTATCTTGCGTTTATTGGAATCGGGCTTGGCAAAGCGGTATACAGCCCGGCGAGTTCTGCGATGGTCGCTGATCTCACCTCAGACAAAGACAGACGCAGAGTCTTCGCTACCTTCGTTACAGCCATGAACATTGGCGCCGTATTGGGACCCGCTCTGGGGGCCATCTTTTTCTTTCAATACCGCAGCGTGCTGCTGTGGACTTGTGCGCTTGTCACTTTTTTGTATTCGATTGCGATCTGGATCAATGTGCGAGAGACACTGCCACAGTCCGTAAAAAGCTCTGTCGCCTCTATCCATTTCCCTTCCGTTATGAAGGAGCAATGGCAGAGCTACACCGTCATTCTACGCGACAAAGCTTTTGCTATCTATATTTTCGCAGGCATGCTGATTACAATCGCAATCGTGCAGCTCGATTTATTTTTGGCGGTCTATGTAAAAGAATTCGTCCCAGCGCAGACGCTGCTCTCGTGGAATGCCTGGTCATTCTCGCTTAGCAGTACGGAGATTTTCGGATGGATGCTGGGTATAAGCGGACTTTTGTTTGTTCTGTGCGCCCTGCCTGTTACCAAATGGTTTGAGAACTGGAGCGACCGGAATATCTTCCTCTTGTCCTCCTTGCTATTTGGCATGGGCATGTTTTTAGTGGGATTCACGACGAATGCATGGCTGTTGTTCGGATGCGTGGTCATTTTTACAGTAGGGGAAGTGATGCGAACTCCGGTCGAGCAGAGCTTCGTCAGCAAATACGCACCACAACATGCACGAGGACAGTACATGGGTGCCGCTAACCTGCAGTACTCGCTCGGCCGCTTCCTCGCTCCCGTGACCGTCATTCTTTCGGAGTGGGTCATGCCGATTGGCGTTTTTGGCTTTATCTTGTTCTGCTCTCTGTTGAGTGCCGTTCTTTATGTGAAGCTATTCCAAATCGTTCAGAAACGCGAGTCCTCTCCTTACAGCTAAACTACAACAGAAAACGAAAAGTGGTTGCGCAGCGATAACCTCCTGCCAACCACTTTTTCATTTTCAGCATTATAATTTTTTCGGAGCTTCTAATTTCACGGGGTCAACCATTACTTTTATTTGTGTTGACGTTCCTTCGATCGTTACTTTCACATCGGAAACAACCATTTCTTTTGGCGTTTTTGCAACGTTGGTAACCGCAATGAACTGATCCAGCTCCGGAGTCCAGGTAATTCCAGTAGCTTGGATCATCGCCTTCACTGTATGAACGTCAGGAACCCCTTCATACATGATTCCGTCTATTGTTTTTTGATCACCGCTCAGCATAACGCTTACCCATATCGCTTTTTCGTTTGCCGCATTTTCTTGTTTTGGATAATAAAAGCGGTAGTAATTCGTTTGCTTGTCTAGCTCAAGCTGAAAAGGCAGGGTATGAATTCCTTTCACAGCTAAATCTTCTTTGATTTTGTTGTAATGACTCAGGTACGTGTCTGTTGTCATCTGTTTAAATGAGGAAGCAGAATGAGAGATGCTGTTTTCAATTGCAGTCGTTTGGTTAGACATTCCGAGCATGGCAAGACCCGCGACTAAAGCTAGTACTAAGACGGAGACTACGTATTTTTTCATAATGGGTTCCCTTCTGCCGAAGCCGCATTGATTTCTTTAGCCCCTGTCATCTCCAACAAGGCTTCATAAGAGACGGGTAAAAGCGATTCTGCTATACCAGCAGCCGTATAAACCACCGGGAATCGCTTCAAGGAGCGATCCACAAAAACAGGCACCTCTTCCTGCAATGCAAATGGACAAACAGCTCCAACGCGGAAGCCTGTCATTTTTTCTACCTCTTCCGGCGAAGCCATCTTCGGCTTTCCTTGTCCAAAAGCTGCCTTCACTTGCTTGGGATGGACACGTACATCGCCTGCTGCCACAAACAAGGCGAACTGCTCATCTACCCGAAACAAGATCGACTTTGCGATTTGGCC
This sequence comes from Brevibacillus sp. IT-7CA2, assembly GCF_949767855.1. Lineage (NCBI taxonomy): Bacteria > Bacillati > Bacillota > Bacilli > Caryophanales > Paenibacillaceae > Brevibacillus > Brevibacillus sp. IT-7CA2. The sequence goes on along the minus strand of NZ_CATKQT010000053.1, from coordinate 121,577 downwards.
GATCTCGACACCCAATGCCTGTGCAGCCACTTCGGACGTAGGCAACGGCTGTTCAAACAAAATCGGCTCGATGCTCGAGTCATAGCGTTGTACGTAGCTGCGAACCTTTTCCAAAGGGCTTGCGATCATTCCCCGTCACTCCCCATCTCCACTAAAAAAACGTCATCGCCTTGCGACACACTGCCTGTCGTGACGACCGAAGCATAAACGCCGAAGTGATTGTTGTGACGCTTGACGCATGCCTTCAATACGGCAGGAGTCATCGCCAGGGTATCCGGATCGATATTGACATATACACAGCGCTCGCAGTGCTTGTTGACTTGCAAGGTCACATCATTGATTTTGATCTGTTTGCCCAGCCATTTGTCTTCCGCGAACGGCTCATCATCCTCCAGGACAACGACCAAATTCCCCCGAAAGCGTCGTGGATCTACCTGTTCTGCGTCAATCTGCCGCGCGATCTCTCTAAGAGATGCATCCGTGACCAGCAGTATGTGGTCTTCCCAGTTCACACCGCCTTCTTGCGGCCTACTAATCATAGGCGTAATGGAGCGCTTCGCCGTCTCTGCGACATGAGCAAATAAAGCATCATCCCACGTATGTACACTGCCATCTCGGGCTTCAATCCGAATCGGCGGGTATGCTTCTTTTCCTGTCCCTTCGCTCATGCTGGCATGATACCCGATAAGAGCGGGCACAACATCCGCACTAAGATACTTACCTTGACGGGCATTATCCAAAAAATAATAGGCACGGTCTCCATACAAGCCAAATTCATCGACCCTACTTGATGATAGCTCTTCCCCTCGCATTCCTTTGACAGGATGACGGAAAATGGTCTGCAGTGTTCCTACTTTTTTCATTTGGTTCTCCTCCCCAACAGCTTTCTCTATCCGGATATAAACGAATTGCGAACCCGCCCCCAAAACGTCAGTCGCTTGTAGCGAGCGAATTTCACTTTGTCAGGTCCCACTCGGCAACGAATGGAACACACATCTTTCCATACTGCCTGCTCACGGTCCAAGCCGATCATAATCTCAGGATTCATGACGATCAGCTCTACTTCATGATGCTTCGGCAATACGAGCGAGCTGTTGATCGTTCGATACGCTTGGTTATTGATCGAAGCAATCTCGGACAACTGGATCGCCTCAATGGACGGATGAACAATCGCTCCATCCACCGCCTTGTTGTAGGCTGTACTTCCTGATGGTGATGAAACGATTAAGCCGTCACCGCGAAACGTCTCCAGCTCATCGCCATTTATATAGACGCATGTCACCAAGGTAGACAGATTCGCGTTACGCAAAACCATTTCATTCAACGCCCACTTTTCATACTGCTTTCCATCTCTGGTGCTAATCCTGCATTGGACTGTCGGGTATTCCGCGATCAGAGGCTCATCGTTCATCAGACGCTCAACGAATTCGTCCAGCTCCTCGGGACGCCAGTCCGCATAGAAGCCAAGATGTCCCGTGTGAATCCCCACATAAGACGGCTCAATCCCGTATTGATGGACGGCCTCCAAAAGTGTCCCGTCTCCCCCGATGGACAACACCATATCCGGTTGCTCACTTGGTCCCTTCACAAAGGTAAACGGGCTATTGGCTGCATGCAGCTTTTCTTTTAATGCTTGTTCCACTTCTCGTGTATAATCGTCATTTCGCAGTACAGTCGCAATCTTCATGCTGGTCTGCCCTCACTTTTATCCTTACAAGCGGTCATGTACGCTCTGTTGTTTGTCTTCACTATACCATAGGAAAAATCGACTTGCATAAAATCCCACTTGTCACCAGCGGTCACTCTGAAAAGACTGCTTGCGAAATTGAGATAAACGCCTCTCTGTAGCTGGTGATATTTCCCGAGGAAGCTCATCCCAAGCGAAAAAGCGCATTTCCGCTACTTCTTTGTCATCCTTATGCAGTTCTTGGCCAGGTGTGAGGTCGACATGATACAAGGCAATGTGGTCTCGTTTCCCTTCCCGCTCACTGTAAAAAAGATGGCAGAGGGTAAGTCCGTCCGTTCGTATTCCGCACTCCTCCCACAACTCCCTGCGAGCAGCATCCCCAAACGACTCTCCTCGCTCTACCCCTCCTCCCGGCAAATACCAGCCATGGACATACGTATGCCGAATTAACAAGACTCCCTTTTCTTCATCCGTTACAATGACACGCACACCCAAGGTGAGAGGCTTGCGGATTTTCCAATACCATTTGGCCACTGCATGGTACCAGGCCATATTTCCACCTCACTTTTTCCATGTGCTACCATTCTTTAGTCACCTATATTTTCCCTGCCATAAACAAGAAAAAAACAGGCCTATCGGCGGCCTGTCTCACGCGAGACGATTCTCCAGCTCTTTGACAACCGCCTCTGCTTTTCGAATCCATCTCGAATCAATCTGTGCGTCCTTGTCTATCGGCTCTTGAAACTGATTCATCAAACCCGAAGCGAGCGCCTCCGTGTAGCCGATATCTTCTTCTACCCCAGTCTGGTACACATGCCGGATCACAAACGGCCGCCCGAGTTCCAGCCATGCATCCGGGCTATCGAGCTCGCCTTGCAATACTTTTACAGGCAAGCGCAAAAAGACCGTGTTTTTGTCATCCAGCGCCCGGTCGAAATACCCTTGCTCATAATCCCAGTTGGATAATGTAAAATGCGGCTGAAGCGCCTCACGAAAATAGCCAAATGTCGCCCGCGTGCCTGGCAAGCTGCTGTTTATTTGTTTCATCGTCCATCCCTGCCTTTATTTATTCTATGAGAAACGTCCACCGTTTTGTTCGTAGTGTGTGACAAAAGGCGAGGTTGTACTCTCACATCTACAAAAAGCAGCAAGCCTCCTAAGCCGTGATGGCCTTGAGAGGCTTGTAAATTCCCCACCATTAAATCAAGACAATTGTCAGGAGCGTAAAGAGCGCCAATGGAATGATTTTACGTCCGTTCCGGCATCTTTTACGTCTTCTTCCTTGAACTTTTGGCAAAACATATGGCGGTGGGGGTGGTGGCGGCGGACAAAAAAATGGTGGATACGGCGGGAATGGTGGAAATGGCGATAGATTTTGCTCCCAAGGACTTACCTGCTGCTTCTGCTCGCTATACGGACTGACTTGGGGAGCGGGACGGTTACTGCTGCTATACGGGCTGACTTGGGCAGGACGATTGCTGCTGCTAAATGGGCTGACCCGTGAGTTGTTGGAACTGCCGAAAGGACTGACCTGACTGTATGGATTGAACTCATCGCCGTAGGGACTTACCTGCGGATAGTATGGATTACCTCCATAAGGACTAAGATCGCCATAGGGAGGATAACCTGCATACGGATTATAGCTCACATACTGAAAGTAATAATCAGGATATTGCCCCCATCCTCCATATGGCTGCCGATTGGCCACTTCCATTACTTGATAAGGATTGTAGTCCTCATAGTTCTCATAGTTCTCATAGTTCTCATAATCATACTCTTCGAAAACTTCTTCTTCCTCAGCATCCTGGTCTACGACTTCTACGTATACGTTCTGGTCATCATAATCGACAATGACACCTTCAAACACTTGCCCGTCAATCGCTTCGATGCGCACTTTTTTCTCCACGTGCTCCTTGCAGATGTTGTGCACATTTTCTCGCATATCCTTTAACAGGCTGACAAATTGAATGTCAGCCTGATACAGGTTTTTTTCAGAATCAGACTGCATGGAAACTCCTCCCCTTCTGGTGTTTCTTTATTACCATATACAAGTGCCCATGGGGAGGTTACCGGAATCTAGGCGAGACTAGCCCAATTTATAGAAAGCGGGCAGGTAAAAATGGCAAAAGGCGCTCCGTCTCCCCTTTTTCCACAAAGTCCGCCATCGATTTAGCCGTGACGGGGGAAAGCAGGATACCATTGCGAAAGTGTCCACCTGCGATCGACAGACCTTCCCAGCCAGGAACAGGGCCCAAGAGCGGCTTGCCATCTTGGGTCGCAGGTCGAAGTCCACCCCAAGCTTCCAGAAAGGTAGCGGAGTGTAGCGCAGGAACATACGGCATGGTCCCTTGCAGGATACTGGCTAACCCCGCCATTGTGACGTCCCGCTGGAAGCCACTCTCATCCTCAGTCGCGCCAATGACAATTTTTCCATCCTTTTTCGGAGTGATGTAGCCTGTCGTTCCGAAAATCACTGTTCGCAATGGAATGCCCACGGACGAGACGGCCGCAATCTGTCCGCGTACAGGGCGAATCGGCACGGTAACACCAAGCATCTCCAGCATCATCCCAACCCACGCTCCTGAGGAAATTACCGTCTGTGCGGCACGCAGTGACCCTGCAGAGGTCTCGATCCCGATCACTTTTCCGCCTTTTACCGCAATACCGCTCACCACGCAGCCAGATAACATCTTGACTCCTTGCAATTGGCAAGCAGTAGCCAAGGCGCGAAGAAGCATTCGATTGTTGATGTGTCCCTCGTACGGCGAATAGATGGCCGCTTGCACTTGATCGGTCAGAAGCGGCTCTACCTCTTTCACTTGCGCTGTATTCGAGAGCCAGTGTACAGCATGTCCCGCTTCTTTTTGCCAACGGTACTTGTCCGCGAGCTGTTGGACTTCCTCCTCATTTAACGCGACGGTCAGCAAACCATCCAAGCTTAGCTGTACGTCTCCCCCAGTCAATTCCTCCAGCTCTGCTGCCCATTCCGGGTATAGCGCAAGTGACTCCATGGCCAGATCGAGCATCGGTCCAGGTGCCGTGAATTCCTTCAAAGGAGCAAGCATTCCGGCCGCAGCAGAAGATGCCTGACCTCCCCATTCGCCCTGCTCGACCAAAGTAACGCTCACACCGCGCCGTGACAGCTCATATGCCAAGCTCAATCCGATAATTCCTCCACCCACTACCAGACAATCACTCATCTTTTTTCTCTCCTCACCATGATGTTCTTTATGTAGATTAAAAACTTCTTGAACGTTGCTGCTGTGGTGTGGAGGAAACAGGAGAAAACGCTCAGCTTCTAGGGCCACCCCCTGTGGGATTGACTGCACGACTCCATGCAAAAAGCGAAACCGCGTCCAAAGTGGTCTCTTCAGGATGTGTTTCAGAGGTGGACGCTTAAGTACGTGTTTCTCTTTTTGCATTGCGTCTCGGTCGGTGTCCCTAAGATCTTCGCTTTTTTCTCCTGTTTCCTCTACGAGCTTTCCTTGTTATCCGATATTTTAAAGCTTTAAAAATTATGAAGAATGCCATCAGTTACGCCAGAGAAGAATATTTCCAGACGTAGCGACTTGTGGAATTCTACCGAGCGGAGAAGGGATTCGCGGGCAGTCTTGACCCCCAGCAGGACGGAGCCTGGAGCCTAGACTGGAAATATTCTTCTCTCCCCTACAGCCACATGTCCACTTCATAACAAAAAGCCCACCCGTTCCTATAGCAGGAAAAGGTGGGCTACATACGCATAGGTAACAATCAAGTGAAAAAGCGCTGTCTGCCGGCAACCGTATCCCTGCGCCGGCATGATCCGGATCAGGTGCAATGGGTCGATGGTCGATTGCTTCCATCCTCTCAGCCCCGCATGAAGGACTCCCCAAGTTGCTTGTTCATTATGATATTCCTTTGTAAGTATAGTCCTGTTTGCAACGATCTGACAAGCACGTCCGCTGGTTAATCCTCATCCTTCACATCGTAGCTCTCCGGAATCGGGTCATGACGCGCGGCATCCTCGAACTCCCGGAGCTTGCGAATTTCCTCCAGATGATGATTGAATTGCTCTTTGTTGATGATGTACTCATTGCCATCATGGACAGCACGGATGCGCCCCTGCTTGATTTTTTCCATAATAAACGTCTCGGGGAGTTCCAAATAGGCAGCTGTCTCCTCGACGGTCAAATACGTCTTATTCTCGCGCAATCTAGCCTCCAGTTCCGCTTTCTGCCGCTCGTAGCCCGGCTTGCCCAGCAAGGCAAACATATTGGTCTTGTACGCCTCCACCCCTGGCTGATCAAACGGATTGACGCCTAGCAAATAGCCGCTGATTCCGCATGCCTTTTCAAAAAAGTAAATCAGTCCACCGAGATAGTAAGCTGTTGCCTCCGGTATTTCCACAAGCAGATTCGGTACGCCGCCGTCCACATGGGCCAACACCGTTCCCTCGAAAGCTTTTTTATTGACATACCCCATTCGTTTGCCAGTCAAAAAATTTAATCCATCGACGTCAGCGGGGTCCTCCTGGACAGTCAAATCCACAGCGGCCTTCGTCACAGACACAACGGTCTCAAACAAATGCCTCATGCCGTCCTGTATGTATTGGCCCAACGAATGCAAGTCCGTTGAGAACTCGGCAGAAGCCGGAAAAATCCCTTTGCCATCCTTGCCCTCCGATTCTCCGAAGAGCTGCTTCCACCACTCAGCAAAGTAACGAAACTGCGGTTCATAGCTGACCAAGAGCTCCACTGTCTTGCCTTTTCGATAGAGTGCATTGCGAATAGCCGCATACTGATAGCACGGATTATCGCGCAAATCCATGACCATGTAGCGTTCTCGTGCATCCTTTGCCCCTTGCATGAGAGCATCCATGTTCGCCCCGCTTACAGCGATCGGCAACAATCCAACCGCGGTCAGGACTGAATATCTCCCACCGATATCATCTGGAATGACAAAGCACTCATAGCCCTCGTCATCCGCCAGCTTTTTCAGGGCTCCCCGCTGTTTATCGGTCGTAATGTAAATTCGTTTTTTGGCCTCTTCACGTCCGTATTTCTTTTCCAGCCATTCCCGAAAAAGCCGAAACGCGATAGCTGGCTCTGTCGTCGTGCCCGATTTTGAGATGACGTTGATGGACACATTTTTTCCTTCTAATACGTCCATCAGATGAGAGATATAAATCGGACTAATATTGTTTCCCACAAAATAAATCTCTGGAGAATGTCGCTTGGACTTCGGCAGCAAATTGTAGAAGCTGTGGCCCAAAATGTCAAGCACCGCTTTTGCCCCTAGATACGAGCCCCCGATGCCAATCACCAGAAGCACATCCGAATCCGATTGAATCCGGGCTGACGCTTGGCGAATTCGTTCATACTCGTCCCGGTCGTATTGTTCCGGCCAATCGACCCAACCAAGATAATCCTTGCCTGGTCCAGTCCTTGAATGAAGCATTTGATGCGCAATTTCGATCGCTGGAGAAAGCTGCTCCCACTCATGCTGTTTGACAAAGGCTCGAGCGTTGGCGTAATCAAAGCGAATCGTTTTGTTCATAGCTCCCCTCCGAGGAACGTCATCTCATCTTTATCTATGATATCACGGCAATTGGCAGCAAAGAACCTTCCCACAAAACGTATCAAAATGCGTTTAATTATGTCCAAAATGTGAACATTCGTCATTTCATGTTACCTTTTTCCAGTACTACCGTAAAAACCTTTCGAGCAATGAAATAATATGGTTCTTACCAAAGCAAGGAGAATGAACATGAAAAAACGATGGTGGATCATCGGTTCCGTCGTAGTCCTCCTGGGCATCGGGGGCGTTGCGTTTTCCATGATGGGATCGCAACAAGCTATGGGAATGCCTGTCAACATCGGCGCACCAACGAAATCAGCTTTGGAAAGCAAGGTTTTGACATCAGGGCTCGTCACCGTAGAAGACAAGCTCAAACAGTACGCCAACGTCACTGGAACCTTACGTGAGTTTGTCGTCAAAGAAGGCGACAAGGTGAAAAAGGGACAAGTGATCGCGAAAATCGACACGTCCGATGTCGATAGCCGAATCCTCGAGCTGGAAGCGCAAATGGAATTGGCCAAAGCCAACCTCGCCAAGGCACAAATCGGCAACGAGCCGGAAGAAGTCGCACAAGACCAAGAACGCGTCTCCCAAGCCCAGCGTGAATACGACGCGGCAAAGCGAGAATACGATCGGATGAATCAATTATTCACTTCTGGCGCTTCTACCCAGCAAGAGCTGGACAAGTTGAAATCACAAATGGATAGCGCTCTATCTACGCTGAATGTCGCCAAGCAACAGCTCGCTCTCAAGCAAAAGGGGCCGCGCAAGGAAGACATTGCCGCTCAGCAAGCCCAAATCAACAAGCTGAATGTAGATAAAGCACAGCTGAATAAAGAACGTGTCCAGAGCGTTGTCGTCGCACCTATGGATGGAACCGTCATTGGCGTTGCAGCTGATAACGGTCAATACGTCAACAAGGGAACAGAAATCTTGACCCTTGCCAATCTGAACAATCTGTTGATTGAAGCAGATATTAACGAATCTGATGTCAACAAGCTCAAAATCGGTCAGTCTGCCACGATTGAAGGCGTGACGCTCGGAAAGAAAAAGCTGAATGCGGAAGTAGCGCGCATCTCTCCAACCGCGACCACTACTGCCACCAAGTCGGGGCAAGGTGAAAAAACACGCGTCAAAGTCACCCTCAAGCCATCTGGAGATCTATCTACTTTGAAGCCTGGCTTCCACGTGGACATCAACATCTCCGTAGAAAAAATCGATAATGCCTTGCAAGTGCCAATCGAAGCTGTGCAGCAAGATGCTGACGGCAGCACCTTTGTTTGGGTATCTGCTAATGGTGTGGCGAAAAAGCAGAAGGTCCAAACCGGTATGGAAAATGAGTTGTTCTCTCATGTCAAGTCTGGACTTAACGGTGATGAGCAAGTGATTCTAGGCCCTGTCGAATCCCTGACTGAAGGAGCACCTATCATGCCGATGAGTGGCGGCGGCGCACCAATGGGTATGTAACACGTAAAGAAGGAGGTCAGCCGACGATGCTTCATGTAGAAGGCTTGACGAAAGCATACAAGACGGGTGATACCGTACTGCCCATCTTAAAAGGTGTCTCCCTGCTGGTGGAACAAGGCGAATTCGTTGCCATCATGGGGCCATCAGGCTCAGGGAAATCGACGTTTATGAACATGCTTGGCTGTCTGGATCGTCCAGATTCGGGTTCGTACATGCTAGATGGCATTGAGGTTAGCAGCTTGAAGGATACGGAGTTAGCCGTTGTTCGCAACCAAAAAATCGGCTTTGTGTTCCAATCGTTTAATCTACTCGCCCGCTCTTCCTCCTTGCACAATGTAGAGCTGCCGATGATGTACGCGAATGTCAGCCGCTCAGAACGGCGCAAGCGGGCAACAGAAGCACTCAAACGAGTGGGATTGGCTGAACGCATGGACCATAAACCAACCCAGCTATCCGGTGGTCAAAAACAGCGTGTAGCGATTGCTAGAGCACTGGTCAATAAGCCTGCCATCCTGTTGGCAGACGAACCGACGGGAAATCTGGACAGCCGCTCCGGAGTAGAAATCATGGCCATGTTTCAGGAACTGCATGCGCAGGGCGTTACGATCATTCTCGTTACCCACGAATTGGATATCGCCCAGCATGCTGAGCGAATTGTGACTTTCAAGGATGGCGTTATCATTCGCGATGAAAAGGTTACGGAGCGAATATTCTCCAAGCCGTCTGACGAGGTGATTGTCACATGAATTTTATGGAAAGCTTTAACACCGCCGTGGAGGGTATCTGGGCGAATAAAATGCGCTCGATCTTGACCATGCTCGGGATTATCATCGGGATTACCTCTGTCATTGTCGTCACGGCACTCGGTGAAGGTGGACAGAGAGCCATCAACGAAGAGATGGAAAAGTTCGGGCAAAACACGTTTAACGTCTTCATCAATTGGGAGACAAAAGAAGAGATAGCCTCAGAAGATATGACCGTGGAAGATACCGAGGTGCTCGGCAGAATTAGTCCTGCCATCGAATACATCGTGCCTTCCAACTCCAGTACGATTGATTTGAAGGGTCCGAAAAAAGAAGAGCGCGTCAACCTCACTGCCTCCACTGCTGATTATTTTTCGATGCAATCAACATTGAAGGTAGCAAAAGGGCGACTTTTCAACGAAATCGATGACAAAGAACAACGCGCTGTCATCGTCCTGGAGGAAGCTCTTGCTCAAAAGCTGTTCGGCCAAATGAGCCCGATTGGTCAGCGTGTTCGTTGGGGGAATCAATCTCTCGTCGTAATCGGGACGTACACGGAAGAGAAGTTCAAGTTCGATATGGCAACGAGCTATGGAGCGATTATTCCCATCCGTTACGAAATGAGCCTGCAGGAAGAGCCTTCTGTCCAAATGATCATGGGAAAAGCGATCGACAAAGCCTCTGTCGAACCAGCCATGCAGCAGGTCAAACAGTACTTGAGCCGCAAGCATCAAAAGGAAGACCATTACAGAGTTCGCAGTATGCAAGAATCAATGGATCAGTTTAATCAAATGACGGGTACCTTGACGCTGATCTTCAGTATCATCGCAGGTATCTCCCTCGTGGTTGGCGGAGTCGGCGTAATGAACATCATGCTTGTATCCGTGACAGAGCGTACTCGGGAAATCGGGATTCGCAAAGCATTAGGGGCACGCCGACGAGATATTTTGATTCAGTTTTTGATTGAATCGGTCATCGTCTGCTTGATCGGTGGATTGATCGGGGTGTTGTTCGGCCTTGGTATCGCTTCGATCATCGCCTATTTTGCACAGTTGCCGCCGCTTATGTCCTGGAACAGCGTGTTTATCGCATTCGGCTTCTCCAGTGCCATCGGTATTTTCTTTGGCCTCTATCCGGCCAACAAGGCAGCCAAGCTCGATCCAATCGAAGCACTGCGTTACGAATAATGAAAAATGGCTAGCCATTTTTTCTTTCCTTGAAGAAAAAACAAGCACCTGTAAGCTCTCTGGCTACAGGTGCTTGTTTATGTTGGCAACGTATCTGTTACCAGCTTCAAAAGAAAAAAAAGCGCAATCCCCACGCTCGCGACTGTCCACCAGAGCGGCTTGCTGTCAGCCTTTTCTGCCTTGTAGATCCCAATTAACTTCCAGGTACCCACCGCCACGCACAAGAGGCTAAACAGGAGCAGGATTGTCCCCATGACCTCCCTCCCCTCACTCCTAGCTATATGGGGATGAGAGGGAAAAAATCACTTCTTCGGGTCCTTTTTGCCCAATCGGCCGAGGATCATCCGGCCCCGTTCCTTGATGGACTCGTCCTTGATATCTTGTTGCCGCTTTTTCATCAAACCGTTTTTGGAAGTATCCGGTCGGTCCGTTTGCCGTCCATCTCGCATTAGCTGTACTTGCCTCCGCCTTTTTTCTCGTAATCGTCCAAAAGCTCACCAAAGCTCTTGTTGCGCTCGCGTTCTTCCTGTTCCCGGCGCTTTTGTTCGGCTGCTTCCTTCTCTTTGCGCTCGCCTTCTGTCTTCATGTCTTTTTCAAGCTGCTTGAGTGCCCCGAGCGCATCTGAATTCAGCATATCCTTCAAACTGTTCAATCCGCTTTTCGCGTCTGTCGTAGTTGTTGTCGCTGCTTGATGTTGTGGTTTTCGTTGTTTTTTCGCCATTTGAATTGCCACCCTTTCCCTATCCTCATTCTGTCCTCATTCTCTGGCCCCATCCGGGTCATACTATCTACATCTTTCACAAAGAGGAGGACATCACATGGTTCGCAACAAAGAAAAAGATTTTGGAAAAACCGCTGAAATCCGAGGACCCAAAGCCCAATCTGAGGCTGTCCGTTCTGACGGCTCCATTAATAGTGAACCACAAGAAAGGCTAAAAGAAAACCGCTAACAAAAAAACCGCCGGGCAGCCATTATGCTCGGCGATTTTTACTCTTTCTAAAGTTTGATGAGTCTACAGGGAGTGTAATCTCATGAGAATGAAACAAAATCAATTTGGAAAAGCGGAAACTGTTCATTGGAGAGCTATGCGAAGAAATTTCCGAAGTGCTAAGACAAAAGCCTAAGGATGATCTTCATCAAATCGTGAAAAAGTCCTTTGAACATAATAAAGCTAGATTAAGGTATTTTTGAGGTTCTTATCCCAAAAACTCGGGAGACGAAAAGCTAAGAAAAACGGAGCTAGAGCGAGAGCGTGTTTTTTCCCCAAAAATGCCGTTTGTCCAAGTTGGGAGGACATTTTGCCTTGATCTTCTCCATCCCCAAAACGCTAATCTGCGAAAAACGCTCGAAATTGAGGATTCGGGTGTTTGTTTTCATAATGTTTATTATCGGGACCCAAATATAATATAATTGGACGACATGTGAGTGCAAAAAAGCCCAGTGAAACTTGGCGCACGCGGTATATAAGAACATTTCTTATAGAAATGTATAACTTACTGCACCACCCTATGTACCCAGCGTCATACAATACACCAGAAATTGCATAATGTTGTGACAGACGAAGATGAGGGTTTGCCACTCACTGGTGGCTGCGTTACTGTATACAAAAAGCCGATTGCATAAGCAATCAGCTGAGAGAAACTTTGTGAGTGTCGTGAAGACTAAAAACTCATAGGTGGTGGATTGTACCATGACACAAGTGATTGTAGTTCTAATTATATTTACTTTTGTTGCCCTGATTGCCCGAATTGTTTTCCGTTCAATCAAGGAGAAAAGACTTCCAAATCCGCCTAACTATACCCCTTACGATGATGTAATGTTTGGAAAAGTACGCTCGGATGAAACCCGTGAAACAAATAAGGAAAACTAGACGGGTTTCCACTTTCATTTATTCAATCGATTTTAGATCGATTGAATATGACTTTGTTAATGTTTTTACAAATTCTTCACAAGCTTCGTTTCTCTTAGCCTGATCCTCAATGCCTTCTAAAACCTCACTACGGAGCTTGCTGATCGTGTTTTGCTTCATGTATCCTTTAACGACATAGTCAGTCCAATATTCCTCTTCAGAGATTCCCAGAGCTTGAATCAAATCATAAATTGCTTTTTGGATTTCTTCGGCATTTGAGCTTTTGTCTAATTCCTCTCGTTGCTTTTTAGCAAATTCCCTAGCTTCATCCTCTGAGACAGTCAAATTTCGTTTCTCTGCTTCCTTTAATAAAATGGTATCCTCTACAACCTGCTATCCCATTAGAGCCTTCAGATGATTGGCCACTCCACCAAAAACCGAAGTTTTACATAAAACCTATTATCGGGACCCAAATATAACATAATTGGGCGAAGTAATTTGAAAAATAAGGTGCAACATATTACAGAAAAATGATTCTAATATATAAATCGAGCATCTCGTGAGGAGGATTTTTATGCCAATGTGGGCGTTCTTATTAACCATTGTTGGTGGCTTGATCGTATTTGGTGTAATTTATGACCAGATCAACAAAAGAAAAATGAGAAAGACTCCCAAGAACTTGAGCAGCTCCCAAATGGTGTACACAGAGAACTATCTAAACGAAATACGTAATGATATTAGCGGACCACAATAAAAAATGCAGCCCACTCTCCCTTGGGAGGCTGGCTGGGCAACCGCCAACATGATTTTGTACGCTAAGAATTGATAGAACAAGCGAAGCAGTTAATAAGGAGGTCATTGCATGTTTTGGGTAATAATATTGGCTTTTATTGTACCAGTGCTTGTTCTTGGATATGTGGCTGATAGACAACGTAAAAAGAAAGTACACTTAAATGAAATTAATTATGCCGGAAAAGGAAATATAAACCAAACATCCGAGGCAGAAGCTGTAAGTAGAACTATCATGGATAGACCATAAAAAGTGAAACACGGAATTACTCTCATGCTACCATCAGTAAGATCGAAAATAACAGCGTTCAGAGGCCAAATCCACGCCATCTCGCATCTCCCTCAAATCGAATCAAGACGGTATCAGAACTGGAGCCGTTATCCAGCACGATCACTTCATATTTATCAAAATCGGCAAACTGCAAGTTCAGGCTAATCAAGGTATACAGTAGCTGATGAGCTCCATCTCTGACGGGAATGATCACACTCGTTAGCATCCGATCTTCCCCCTTTTTCTAGCATATGCGGCTGGGTCTCATTTGGGCTGGGCGCGAGCTCCCCTCCGAAACCGAATAAGGGGTCAGTGACTGATGCATGCTATGGGATAAAAGGAGGTCCAGATGATGGATAACGATAAGCAAAAGAACGACACGACGAAGGATATTTCCCTCGATGGGACGCTGCCGCATCAAATCAGTGCTCCTGACTTCAAAAACTCGTCCCGTACGATTCAAAAGCCATTCGTCAATGAGTTCGGAGTCGTCATCGGTGACAGCTTGTACGAGTCCCAGGAATCTCCCTTAAACACCTGGAGTACAGAAACCGATCCCTCCATCATGGCAGGGGACCAGTGGGTACATCCGACCAATGACATTGGCTGGAACTCGATAGAAAACCGTGAGCTCCTCGAGGATCAAGAAGAACAAGATGGAGCGCGTTTTATGCACCCGACTTTTGATGTGAGCAAAGGCAAGGACTAATGCCAGCTTTTTCATGCAGCCCGTTCGGCAGAAGCACTTCTGACCGGACGGGTGTTTTTGGATTGCGCTTGCACCTAGAGCTTCGGGACACTACTCTGACTTGTGTTACAATGGAAGACAAGTAGCAGAAAGGAGCTAGTCCATGAGTATCACACTTGCGATAGAGCCAGCGTTTTCCCTTGCCTATCAACGTTATGCCGGCTTTGTACCGGGGGATACGCTTCGATTGTATGTACGAACAAGCGGCCCCGGGACCGGTGGTATGTTTTATGCGATTGAAAAAGATGAGGCCCTTACCGACGATGCTGTGTTTGAAGTAGAGGGGTTGCGATTTGTCATTCGTCCAACTGATTTCTGGTATTTCGACGGGGGACACCTGAGCTACAATCCGCTCTATGGCGAGTACGGCTTTCACTTCACCAATCCTCGTCTGGATGGCAACTAGAACAGAAACTTCTCTTGGCTTGATTCGTAAGAAGGAATATCTGCCTATATCTTCTGGGAGGAAAAACGATGAAAAAAAGCCGTTCAGTCCTTTTGGCGATCGGTGCTTTCTTACTTGCCAATTTAAAATGGATACTTAGCATACTGAAGTTTTCGAAATTCGGGACCACCATTATATCCATGGGGATTACCTTGTGGGCGTATGCCGTTTTTTACGGATGGAAATTCGCCGTGGCCCTCGTCTATCTGATCTTCGTCCACGAAATGGGCCATGTGATTGCAGCCAAGCGAAAAGGAATCGCGACTTCACCCGCTGTCTTTATTCCTTTTGCTGGGGCCTTCATCGCCATGAAAGACATGCCGCGTGATGCAAAAACTGAGGCGTACTTAGCCTACGGCGGGCCCTTGGCGGGGATGATTGCTTTCTTGCCTGCCCTCCCGCTGTATTGGTATACGCAGGACCCTTTCTGGGGGTTGGTTATCTACTTGGGTGCCATGCTCAATTTATTTAACCTGCTGCCCATCTCCCCGCTGGATGGCGGCCGCATCGTTTCGGTATTGTCGACGAAAATTTGGTTTATCGGGTTAGTTGGGCTGGGTGTTATGCTGTTCGCCAACCCAGGACCGATTACTGTGTTCATTTTCATTATCGGCTTGATTACGTGGTACAACCGCCTACGTGGTAGCTATCAACAAAAGCTTCTGCAATACGAGCGCGAAAGGATTGCAGACTTTCAGCAAAGCATAGCAAAATGGCCCGCATTGGAATCGACATGGGATATTCGCACGCAAATGAATGACGAGGTAAATGCGATCAATCAGGAAGATTTGAAGAAATTTTATGTCCCATTTTTGCAGGACAAACAACGCCTTCAGCGTGACTTCAAGCGACTCGATAAAGTGTATCTGAACAGAAAATGGGAACTGTTCAGACTGTGGGAACGAGAGCCTGTTTTGTATTACGATTCGGACCCGAACCGACCGATCCCATCAGATGCGCTTCGTGATGGGGAACGTGCGGCGCAAGATAGATTAGCCGAACTGGATGAGCAAATGCACCAGCTCACTACGTACTACGATGCACCTGCCTCTACGAAGTGGAAGGTGTTAGTTGCCTATCTTGGTCTAGCTGCTGTACTGTCAGCGTTTTTTGTCTACGCCCAACAAATTCTGCACAGGTAACCGCTTGCACTTTGCGTCGCTTGACAGAAACGGATGCCTATCTGCGGCCTTCTCCGAGCGCAAAAACGTGCGCTACGGTTATCTGAGGGTCGCTCTTCCCGACCAAAAGGGCAGAAACGCCCCCTACGGTGGTATATCGCTTTTGTGCGTTCCACCCAATCAGAGTAAAATAGAAAATAGTACATTCATAAAATTCCAGAGAGGATGACTTTTTACTTGGACACCGTCCCGATAGTGCTCAACCTACTGCTTGTTATATTTCTTGTTTTTCTCAACGGCTTTTTCGTAGCCGCAGAGTTCTCACTCGTGAAGGTGCGGCAAACGCGCCTGACACAGATGGTGAATGAAGGTAACAGACGCGCAGTCTATGCCCAAAAAGTAACGCATAAGCTAGACGCCTACCTATCTGCCTGCCAGGTCGGGATTACTCTCGCCTCGCTGGGACTGGGTTGGGTCGGGGAACCGGCCATTGCCCATATGATTGTGGAGCCTTTGCTTGGATCTTCAGGATTGCCTGAGTATGCGATCTCCGCGATTTCTTTTGGTGTAGCCTTTGCGATTATTACGTTCCTCCACATTGTCTTGGGTGAGTTGGCTCCGAAATCATTGGCCATTCAAAAAGCAGAAATGACCTCGTTGTGGGTTGCCGCGCCATTGATGTTTTTCTATAAATTGCTTTACCCGGCTATCTGGTTCTTGAACGGAACAGCCAACGCTCTCATGAGGCGACTTGGACTCGAAGCCATCTCAGAACATGAAGCAGCGCATACAGAAGAAGAAATTCGTATTCTGGTCAACCAAAGTCACCAAAGTGGCCATATCGACCAAACCGAATTGGCTCTTGTGGAACAAGTTTTTGACTTCTCCGAAACCGTTGCTCGGGAAACAATGATCCCGCGCATTGATATGGTTTGCTTATATACGACGAATACCTTTGAAGAAAACCTGGAGATTATCCGCTCGCAGCGCCACACGCGTTTTCCGGTTGCAGCTGAGGACAAAGACAACATCATCGGTTTTGTCCATGCGACAGACTTCTACCTTTCTGCCTTGCAAGACGGAAGCGTGGAGTTGGATTCGTTGGTCCGCCCTGTCCTGACCGTACCGGAAACCATGGAAATCAGCACGGTATTGCGCCTGATGCAGAAAAATCGTTCGCAGCTTGCGATTGTCATCGACGAATACGGCGGAACAGCCGGTCTCGTGACGATGGAGGATATTCTGGAAGAAATCGTTGGGGATATCCAAGACGAGTTTGACGAGGAAAGACCAGAGATTGAGAAGCTGGACAATGGCCTCTCCGTATCCGGTATGCTCGTGTTGGCTGACCTGAATGACCATCTTCCGTTCGAACTCGAATCCGAAGATGTAGACACAATCGGTGGTTGGTTATACAGCCAGTTAGAGGAAGACATCGCTGTTGGTGCGACAGTAGAATGGGAAAACTACCTGTTCACCGTCAAGCAGATGGACCATCACCGTGTCACACGCGTCCTGATTACGCGTTTGGAAAATGATGAATCGGAGCAACAAGAACTGTTGACCGTCTCCTAATCATCACACCTAGCACAAACCATAGCCCCACACCTGCTTACTTGGCGGGTGCGGGGCTTTTTTATTTCGCAGATAAGTTTCGCTCTCGTTCGTCTACGTGGTCCCCTGGCCAGTGGGTAGCTTCCAGTCGTCCACGCCGTTGTCCTCCAAAATTCCCATCGTCACATCGCTAATGTCCGGGTCGGTGAGCAAGCTGTCGCGAATGCGGTATTTAATATCGTCTGCCACAGCAAGACTCAGCCCTGTCCGCAACTCTACATAGCACTCCACATGGTAAAAACGCCCTTCCTGTACAATCCGCATCCGGTTAATGTCCGTCACATCCGGGTCTGCAAAAATGACTTTGGCTACCCGATCCTCAATTTCTTTGGGAGCTGCGATACCAATTAGACCGACCATGTTGTCGTACCCTACCTTGAATGCCACACCCACCATGAGAATCCCGATCAGGATGGTGGCAATCCCGTCTAACAAGGCAAAGGAAGTAAACGTAGTGACGATAACCGCAATCAGCGCCAATAACGCACCGAGCGTTGCCACGATATCTTCGTAAAAGACAAGTCGTGTCGGTGGAGCCGCACGTCCTACATTCCGAAAAGCTGCAGGGATGACAGCAAAGCCCTTCGCTTCCACCCGAGCTTCATGAACGATTTCGAACATCACTTTTACCAGCACATACCCATCCACGATGACCGCTAGAGACAAAATGATGAAATTCAACCAAAAATGGCTGGATTCTACGGGTTCGGAAATAAGATGGAAGCCTTTGATAATGGTTTCATAGGCCATGATGGTTACGACGATCACCGCGACCATACAGAAAATGTTAATGACACGACCAAAGCCTGTAGGGAACCTCGGTGTCGGTTTTTTCTCTGCGAGTACGCTGCCAAAGAAAACGAAGAACTGGTTGACCGCATCGGCTACCGAATGCATCGCCGACGCAAACATGGCTCCACTCCCACTATAGACAGCCGCAAAGCCTTTTGCGATAGCAAGCCCAGTGTTCCCCAATGCCGCTGTCGCCGAGGACGTATTTCCCTTTTTTAGCGTTGCCCAGAAAGAGCTCATGGTGCTGCCATTCCCTCCTTGAACGAGACGATTTTCTTTACTATTCCCTATTCACAAGGAGTGTTCCTTATGAGAAATGGAACATATACACAAAGAAAAGGCAGACATCCGAAGTGGAATATCTGCCTTTCCCCGCTACTTTATGCTACTAATTTCAATCCTGCTACTGCAATAATCACCACTGCGATGCACAAGATCCGCATCTTGTCTTTTGCTTCTCCATAAAACATCATCCCGACAAGAGCGCTACCTACCGTACCAATCCCTGTCCAAACCGCATAGGCCGTTCCCATTGGGATTTCTCTCATGGCGAAGGACAGGAGGAAGAAACTGAGGGAAAAACCACCGATCAGAACCGCAAAGGATCGGAACGAAGGCTTTTGGTTGACCTGTGTAATCCCCATTACGCCTACGACCTCAAACAACCCTGCAAAAATTAAGGATAACCATGTCATGCCACTTCACCCTCCCTCTTCGGCTTCTCTTCATGATCCGGTGTGACCAGCTTCAACCCAAGGATTCCCCCCAGAAGAAGCGCGATCAAGCCCACTTTCGCCCAGCTGAACGGTTCTCCAAACAGGACCATTTCGCTAATAACGGTACCGGCCGTACCCAAACCGACGAAGATCGCATAAACCGTACTCGTCGGCAGCTTTTTCCCTGAATAGATCAAAACACCAAAGCTGATAATAATCGCTAAGATGGTCAACGCCCATGACCAAAAGCTGTCGGCGTGCTTCAAGCCCGCTACCCACATGACTTCAAATACTGCTGCTACGACAACCATCAACCAATACTTCCCCATGTTCTGGCTCCCTCCTCTTTCTTTTACGCTCATAGCAACGGACATATCCGTTTTTATCGTTCCCCAAAATACATACTCATCCAAGATGGCTCAGGCTTTTTCCGAATGCAAAAAAAGCCTCGGGTGAATACCATCACAGATATTCCTCCCGGGCTTTTATCCCTCCGTGTACACGACCGTGGTCGTGGGTTTTCTCTCGGTCCTGACCGGCCAGATGACTGACCGCGGAACCCTAGAAAACTCAGTACATATGCAGTTCTTTTCTTGGGGTAACTGTCCTTATCATATCAAAAAACGCCGCGTTTGGCAATGAACGTGCGACAGTTCGGCAAAGGACCACCTTATGGTATTCTACAAAGAGAAGCATGATACAAAGGAAGAGAGGAACGTACGTATGACGAAAGTGTTGTTCGTTTGTCTGGGCAATATTTGTCGCTCGCCCATGGCCGAAGCCGTATTTCGCCATCTCGTAGAGGCGGAGGCATTGGCAGGGGAAATCTCCATCGATTCAGCAGGGATCGGTGGTTGGCACGCAGGTGAACCTCCACACAAAGGTACACAAAAGGTATTGAACGAGAATGGAATCGCGCATGACACACTGCGTGCTCGCCAAATTGTCACACAGGACTTCTCGGAGTACGACTACATCGTCTGCATGGATGAGGAAAATTTGTCCGCACTCAAGCAAATGGCGCCGTCAGGGAAAAAGGTGTACCGCCTGCTCGACTTTGCCGATTCTGCCCAGGAACAAAATGTAGAGGACCCTTATTATACGGGGCGATTCACCTATGTGTATGACCTGGTGAATGCGGGTTCCCGCGGACTGCTGAACGAAATCAAAACGAATATCGCCAAAAAGGGATAGCCCGTCATTGGGGCCATCCCTTTTTCTTATACGGCAACCGTCTCCTTCTCAAGCAGGCGATTCAACCAGCTCTTCGTACTCGCAATCAAGCGTTTGTAGCTGTCCGCCGAGGAAAAGGTATGGTCTCCCCCTACAACTACTTCTGTTTCGCAGCTCCCCCATCTCCGCAGATGCAGCTCTCGCTCATAATGGAACATGGCATCCACCGCAATGATGTCATCCCGGTTGCCATGCAGGATTAACACATCTCCCTCAAACTGCTTGGCTTGACGCAGCGGAAGAGAGGCACCTAGCGACTGGAAAAAGCGCTTCTCCAAACCGTAGCCCAAATGATCCGTTTCTCCGTATGAAAGTGCTTCCTTGTATTCCTTCTCCCCCACGATCCGAACGATATCATCGAAGGGTCGTGCTACCGGTGCCCATAGGATGAGTGAGTGTATTCGTTTATCCTGGCTCGCTGTCAGGACACTGACCGCACCACCCAAACTATGCCCTAACAGGCACACACGCTCCTGATCTACCTGTTCAAGCGTGAAAACATGGTCGAGGACATCACGTGTTTGCGCAAGCAGGACATCCAAACCACCTGCACCATAATCGCCGTCACTTTCCCCGCAGCCTCCGTAATCGAAGCGCAATACGCCAAAACCGTGTGAAGCCAATTCTCTGGCAGCTTTTACAAACAAGCGATTCACTCCAACTCGACTGCCGATAAAGCCGTGGCAAATGACAACCAATGGGTATTTCACTCTGGTCTTACCTGTTGTGCATGTAGGTTCATGCAGGGTAGCTGTCAACGAAATCGTGTCGCTAGGTATTTGCAAAATCCGTTCCAAAGAACTCACCTCTTTTATTTTTAGTATTCCGAGTTGTTTACTTAGTTATTATGCTTATTATCTTCATTTTCATGAACGCTGTCAAGATGAACCAGAAAACTCAATGAAAAATCATCCCGCACCGTTTATGATGGAGGGAACGAGGCGCAACATAAGAATGCTTGCATCGCTGAAGCTGTTGCACCGAAGATAGGATTGTGAGGAGAAAACTATGTCCGACTTGCGGAAAGAAACCTTGGAAAAAATAAAAAACGGTGATTTCAACTGTTCCAAGGAGCTGACCTTGTCTATGTTCAGCGGAAAATGGAAAGTCGTGATCCTGTGGCATTTAGGAGTAGAAGGCCCGCATCGCTTTAGCGAGCTGCAACGGCTGTTTCCAAAAATCACACATAAAATGCTGACGAATCAGTTAAAAGAACTAATCGAAGACGGGATTGTTCACCGGGAAGTATACCCGGAGGTTCCCCCGCGCGTGGAGTATTCCATGACGGAGCTGGGGATGACTTTGTTGCCTATTGTGGAAATGATGTATGAGTGGGGCGAAATGCGGATGGGGCAGTTGAAGCTGGAATTGGGGGAGTCGTCTGTATAGCTGTTGTGGTGGGGAGGAAACAGGAGAAAACGCTCAGATTCTTGGAACACCTGCGCGGGAGCATGGGGTGCCCGGCTCCGTGAAAAAAAGAGAAACCGCGTCCAAAGTCGACTGTTCAGGATGTGTCTCAGAGGTGGACGCTAAAGGCAGTTTCTCTTTTTTTCACTGCGCCTCGGTAGGTGTGTCCAAATATCTTCGCTTTTTTCTCCTGTTTCCTCTGCGACCTGTTGAGATTCCACCTTCTTTTTTTCAGAAGAAATAGACCACATGAATGCTGCTTTCAAAGATGTAGGAAGAAGCCGCGTGGGAAGAAGCACATTTCCAGTCCTAGCGCCTCTGGAGCCCGACCTAGCGGAGAAATGAATGGCGGGGGTTTTCAGCTTCAACCTCTGCGAATACATCCTCGAAACTCTACTTTTGAAGCGCTCCCGACATTCATTTCGGAGCGGACAGTCTAACCCCGTGCGGGGCGTAGGCCGAAGCGTAGACTGGAAATGGGCTTCTTCCCCTCCACCACAGCTACTATAAACAAAAACACAAAAGGATAGCCTCCCGAGGAAGCTATCCTTTTTGTTATTACGGATTCACACTATTTTTCGGAGGAGAAGCCAGATCACGCAGGATTGCTACTTCTACCCGTCTGTTTTTCGCTCTGCCTTCTGCCGTTGTATTCGGCGCTACCGGATGGTATTCTCCCAAGCCCGTCGCGCTGAATTTCGTCGGGTCTAGGTTCTTATTTTCCAGAAGTACCTTCAAGAAGTTAACCGAACGTTTGGCACTGAGATCCCAGTTGGACGGGAACTCTGCACGGCGAATCGGCACATTGTCCGTATGGCCAGTTACAGTTACTTTTTTCGGGTGAGGCACCAGCATCGCTGCCATTTCAGACGCAAGCTTTCTCGCTTCCGGTTTCAGATCAGCTTTACCGGAGTCAAACAGCGCATTGTCCAAAATGGTGATCAGCAGTCCTTCTTCGGTCAGCTTGGTCTGGAGCTTGTCCTGCAGCTTGTTTTGCTGAATATATCCGTCCAGCTTTGTCTGCAGCTTTTTCAAGTCCTCTGTCTCTTTGCGCACCGCTTCTTCCAGACGCTTTTCTTCTTCTGTCTTCTGTTTTTCTGCTTCCTGTGCGCCTTTGTGCAAGGTTTGTTGCTGAAGTTCTGGGTCTAGCGGCACCGGACTCGGATAGTTCATGACACCCACACCGCCGTTCATAGCAACGCTGAAGGACCGAACCATTTGGTCGAACTTCTTCGCATCCATCTCGCTAGAGGCGAACAACACGATAAACAAAGCAAGCAGAAGGGTGAGCAAATCCGCGTATGGAATTAGCCAAGACTCGTCCATATGCTCTTCATGATGAGCATGTCTCTTTGGTCGCTTAGCCATTTACCGCAGCTCCTTCCTCCCTCTTCTCTTCCTTCATTTCTTCTTTCATTTCTGCACGCTCTTGGTATGGGATGTATACCAGCAGCTTTTGTTCAATCGCAGTCGGGGATACACCCGCTTGAATGGAAAGCAATCCTTCGACCATGATTTTTTTGATTTCGATTTCTGCCTTTGATTTCCGTTTGAGCTTGGTCGCGAACGGGTGCCATAATACGTAACCCGTGAAAATACCGAGCAAGGTAGCTACGAACGCCGCCGCAATCGATATACCCAATGCATCGATGTCACTCAAGTTACCCAAGGCGGCAATCAGACCGACAACCGCACCCAATACCCCGAGAGTCGGAGCGTAGCTTCCCGCTTGGCTAAAGACGAGTGCCCCTGCCTGATGGCGCTCTTCAATGGCGTGAATCTCTTCATTCAGAACATCGCGAACAAAATCCGGTTCCCCACCATCAATGATCATCTTCATGCCGTTACGCAGAAATGGATCTTCAATCTCATCAGAAGTGTTTTCCAGTGCAAGCAATCCTTCGCGACGAGCGATGGAAGCCCAGTTCATAAACTGACCAATCAATTCTTTTTTTTCAGGGAGCTTTTCTTCTTTAAAAATTATCTTGAAAAGAGCAGGAATACGTTTGATTTCCGACATAGGAAATGCGTTACAGATAGCAGCAACAGTACCTACGATGATGATCATAAATGCTGCTGGATTCAGTAATGCCATCGGACTCGCATGCTTCAAGATCATCCCGACCACTACTGCAACAATACCTAAAACTATACCTATCAAGGTAGACTTTTCCATCGTGACACTCCCTACTTCCATAATCGAAATCTATCTATATATATGGTTTCGGAATTTTTGCTCTCACTTGTGAGGCTTTTTAAAAAAAACCGCTCATCCGAACGACTGAACTAGTCCAATCATGACCAAAAGTCCTAGGATGAACGAAAAAGTCGCGGATCGGGCATGACCATCTCCATGGCTTTCGGGGATGAGCTCCTTGTAAACGATAAACAACATCGCGCCTGCGGCAAAGGAAAGCCCATATGGCACCAGCCCTTGAACCACAGAGGTCAGATAATAGCCACAGATCCCAGAGACGATTTCGACTGCTCCGGTCATCGTAGCCAAAATAAACGCCTTGAGACGACTGACCCTTTGATTAATCAGGAAGAGAGCGACCAGGAAGCCTTCTGGTGCATTTTGCAGACCGATTGCAAAAGAAATCAGGCCACCCAAGCCGGACTGTTCACTCGAATAGCTCACGCCAACAGACAAGCCCTCTGGAATATTGTGCAAGGTAATCGCTGACAAAATCAGCAGCGATTGCGAATCCATCGAAATGTTGATTCTCGTATGCTCCAGATCGATATGCGGGACGATGCTTTCCAACACCGTAAGCATCAATGTTCCGGTAAGCACTCCCAAACAAACGATAATAAATGGTGCGCTATGAAGTGCCTGTGGGATCAGACTGAATGTCGAGGCAGCCACCATAATTCCAGCCGTAAACGCCAGCAATATATCCCGCCATCGATGTGATACCGACTTGAAAAAAAGGATAGGCAAGGCGCCCACTCCAGTAGCCATGGCAGAAAGAAAGCTACCTATCAGTAGTTGTTCCATGTGTGTTCCTCCATGTAATAATGCCGCTCTTCAGATGATACCATTTTGGTTCACAGTAAAGATATCCGGAACAAACGGCCTTCTACTATCATATTTCCCGAATGGGTACGGTACGCCTTTTTGTTAGGCCTTTTTTGTTAAACGGATCACATCCAGCAAATCGATTTTTTGTCTTGTTTTTTCATGATACAGCCACTTTTCCTGAACATGATCCACAAATAAAATTCCGTCTAAATGGTCGATTTCATGCTGCATACAAACAGCAAGGAATCCGTCTGCCGTAAGGATCATTTCCTCACCTTGTCTGTTCAACGTCTTTACCTTTACATGCTCGGCTCTCTTTACATTGCCATAGTAACCCGGAAAAGATAAGCAAGCTTCCATTCCGATTTGTTCGCCACTCTTTTCTATGATTTCCGGATTAATGAGCTCAATTAATCCATCTCCACAATCCATGACAATCACTCTGCGAAGAATGCCTACTTGAGGTGCGGCAAGGCCAGCACGGCCGTCCGTGGCATATAAGGTTTCAGCCATCTCATCCAGTAGCTTGAACGTTTTTGCATTCAGCTCATCCACTGGCTTGGCTACTTTGCGCAAGATCGGGTCTCCAAAAGGCAAAATCTGTTTCACTGCCATCTTTTTATGCTCCCTTCACTCTATTAGGCGGTGTATATGCCCACAAGTCATTTGGTGTACACTCCAGAGCTGTACAGAGTGCATCAAGTGTCTCGGCTTTCATTTGTTTGGGTTGACTGGTTAGTAAAGCACTGATGGAGGCTGGAGACAGACTGTAATTTGCTTTCTCTTTCAACAGCCTTGCTAAAGCGGCTCCCGTCCAAACTCCTCTTTCTGCCATTACTTTTCGCAACATCCAGACAAGCATCTTTTCACCCCTCAAAATTTTCGGCATTAACTAATTTTATTAGGCAACACCTAATATACCATATTTTTCATACAGAAATAAAAAAACGCCAAATACTTGGCGTTTTTGACGTTCTACGTTTCCGATCGATATGTTTTTCCCAACTGATCACTCAGACCAAAATAATGGCGGAAGTTGTAAATCAGCGGATTCCATGCTTGAGGATTCACGTGATGAGCACTTTGGACAATCTGTTTGTCTGCATGGACGTGACGCACCTCTGTCTCCACAATCGCAAACATGTCGGCATATTCCGGAAAACGGATTGTGCGGACGACTGCTTCGAGTTGAAGCGGGCATTCTCCCACTCGCTTTGGACGAACGCTATCAGACTCAACAGGAGTCAGCTTGGCTGCCTGAAACTTATCCGCTTCATAACGGAAGCCCAGCTCCTTTTTATAGGCGGGTACGGGATTGCGGCCTGTTAGCGGAGCCAATGCTTCTACTTGCTGCCACATGGAAGCATCCGGCAAATTGATGACACACTCCGGCCGCTGACGCAAATTATCCAATCCATGCGAGCCAAACCCGAGTCCCAGAATGACATAATTTCCTAACGCCCATGACGATGAAATGGGACTGATATTCGTTGTTCCATCTTCATTTTCAGTCGTCAACAGGACGACGGGAGTTCCGTAATACAAAATCTTCGGCTGGATGGTCGTATGGCTAGTCATGAACATAGCCTCCTTTGACTAGAATTACTCTTGCTATGACTCATTCTAGTCGAGGATTATTTCCATCGCGCTCGAAGTATGAATGTATGCTTACCTCCGCAAATTAGCGTGCTCCTGCTTTTTGCAGGATTTGTACTATCTCGTGATAACCTCGTTCTTTTGCACGATACAGAGGTGTTTTTCCTTCGCTATCCGGGATGTTCACATCAGCGCCGTGGTCGATTAACAATTGGACCATCTCTTGTTGTTTTTTTCCTCCATCGTTCAATACGATTGCTTCCATCAGTGCTGTCCAGCCTGGATTGTTCACATGGTTGACGTCTACATCGGTCCGGGTAAGAAGCTCCTTTGCTACTTCCACATACCCATGTTCTCCCGCTGGAATCAAAGGTGTTCCTCCGAAACGGTTGTAAATCTTCGTATCTGGGCCTGCATCGATAACCAGCTTCAAGATTTCTAAGTATCCCTCTGCTCCCGCATACAAGAACGGATTATCTTGCCGGTCGTCCTGAATATTGATGTCAGCGCCTGCTTCAATGAGGACCTTAACGGTTTCTACATGGTTGCCATGTGTAGCCGCCATCGCCGCTGTTCTACCACGATCATCCTGTGCGTTTATCTCAGCCCCTGCTGCCAGGCTCGCCTTGACTTCATCGGTTTTGCCCTCAGCTGCTGCGGAGAGCAGTTTTTTGTTCAGTTCTTTTACTTCTTCTTGAGATAGAGTTGGTTTTTTCCCTGGTTGGGACTGTTGCTGCGGTGGCTGTGGTGTTACTGGTTGTTGCTGCTGGGCGGTCGTTACAGCCGGAGCTGTTGTGGACGGTTCATCCATGCAGCCAGTCAACAGCATTCCGAATGGGATTGCAGTGAGAATGAGTTTGTACATTTGGCACCTTCCTCCTTCGTATGTCATTGAGATATAGCCCTAAGCCCGGTTGCGTACCGAGCTTAGAGTACCTGTTAAGGGGTTTCGTTCGTGATTATTTTGTCGTGAAGGTAAGTCCTGCCCATTGCCCTACAGGAGTAACGGAATACAGGGTGTCTGGTTCTAATTTGCCGCCGTTCATGATCTCAAAGATTCCCGTAGCACCTTTGCGTGTTGTTACCTTGTATTGGGCAACAAGCTCTGTCCCATCTGGTGCTGTAAGTGTGATTTGGCGGAAAGCAAACAGTTCATCACGCGGGTCTGTGCTGAGTCTTACCTCCAGCGTAGTTTCGTTTACTTCTTTTACAGAGCGAATCGTAAGCGGGTTGATCGCTTTTGCAGTGAACTTGGCATCTTTAATATCGGCCCAATCAGATGTAACGGTGTATTCTACGCCTGGAATCAGTGTCTCCCCTGCTGGCAAACGGAATTTTGGCTCCTGTCGACCATCTGTGGCTTGTGTAAATGGAACGTACGTCGCTACGATTGGCTCGCCACCCTCTGGTGTGATGTACACTTGTGCCATTCTCAGAGATGAAATGATCTCATAGCTCTTTCCACGGTAGCGATTGTTTTCATCCAATACAAAATCCAGACCATTTCGTTTCCCGACATTAGACGCAATCACATTTTCATAGTCCGTTACGCCAGCGCGCAGGCTTGATTCGATCTCAATCGTATCGTACGCTACCTGACGGGCTTCGACCATGTCCAGCCTATCGCTGTTTGTTTCAAAAGTGCCTGCCTCATCGTCTTTGTATGTCAACGTGTAAGTCATGTCGGAAGCCTGAGGAGTCGTTGGAACCAAGTAGGTAGCGGTTGTCCCTGTTTTTAACTGCGGGATATTGCGAATCGTCAAACCGTTATCAAATTGGAAATTTTCCTGCGCTTGCGCAAGCGCCAGATCTTCTGTTACGAGTGGAGCAGAGAAGGTAACTTCCAATGTGATCGGATTGAGCGACTTCATGCTACGTACTTCTACATTTTCATCTGGTTGGGCATCCGTTGTAACAGACACGTTACGCACCGTAGCCCATTCTCCTACTGGTCTCACCTGATAGGTTACATTTGAAGCCAGCTCTTCGCCGTTCATGATTTCAAACGTTCCCGTTGCTCCTTTGCGCGTCGTAAATTTGTATTGGGCAACCAGCTCTGTTCCATCTGGAGCTGTCAACGTGATGCGGCGGAGTGGAAAAATCTCTTCGCGCGGATCGCGTCGCAGTGTGACATCGAGTGTTGTTTCCTTTGTAGCTTCTACAGACTGGATGGTAAGTGGATCAATTTCTTTCGCCGTAAAGGTAGCGTCACGGAAATCAGCCCAGTCAGCGGAAACTGTGTAAGTGACACCCGACTCAAGCTGCTCTCCCTCTGGCAGACGGAATTTCGGTTCTTGACGACCATCCGTATTCTGGGTGAACGGAACGTAAGTAGCGATGATCGGCTCACCGTTTCTTGGTGTCAGAGTTACTTGTGTACCGCGCAAGGAAGAAATGATTTGGTACTCCTTTCCTTTGTAACGGTTGTCCTCATCCAGTTCAAAGTCTAGACCGCCTCGATTGCCTGCGTATGCTTCGATTACATTCCCGTAATCTGTTACGCGGTCACTCAGGCGCGACTCTAGCTCAATCGTATCATTGTCTACTTGACGTGCCTCTCTCATATTGATTTGTTCTGTGTTGGCTGTGAAAGTGCCTACTTCCTCGCCTTTGTAGCTAAAGGTATACGTCGTTCCTTCCTCTTGCGGGGTAGTAGGTACGATGTAGGTAGATTTGAATCCAGTTTTTAGCTGTGGAACATTTCGAATGGCTAGGTCGTTATCAAATTCGAAGTTTTTCTGTGCGTTATTGAGTGCCACTTCTTCTGAGCTGAGCGGCTCTGCAAAGGTGATCTCTAGTGTAATGGAATTCAGAGACTTGATGCTCGTTACCTCAACAGGTTCGCTTTCGTCCTGCTTCTCATGAGAGGCTGCTCTCGCGACTGTATCCATGTTCAGAACGTTGAAAGGAACCGCTACCCCTGTTCCAAGCATCGACGCGAGTATAAGTAGTGAGAGGTGCTTTTTCGTTTTCTTCATACGATCATCTCCTTGTCTACGATGGGGGATCAACCCTCTGAATCTATCGTAGTCGGTAGAGATAAACTCCTACTAAACCTGTTCTTAATGAACTATTTCGTAAAGATTAACTTTTTCTAAAAAAATGACAGTGGACAGAAGAAAAAACAAAAACGCCAATCACTTTGGCGTTTTTGCGTTCGTTTGTACAGTATATGCCTACACCTTAAATCGGCGAATCATGTGCTGTAGCTCTTCTGCCATATTGGAAAGAGCTGTCGCTGACGAAGCGATTTCCTCCATAGAAGCGAGCTGCTGCTGTGTAGCAGCGGAAACGTTTTGTGTGCCATCAGCAGTTAAGTCGGAAACTTCACTGACCAGCTCCATCGCTTGTACGACTTGTTCGGAATGGGCAGACACTTCCTGGGCAGATGCAGACACGTCGTGAATCTGGTCGGCTACTGTGCCAATCGAGTTCTGAATTTGACCGAAAGTTTCGCCTGCACGATGAACGACGCGAATTCCTTCCTGCACTTCCCGTGTGCCTGTTTCCATCGATTCGACCGCGACTTTTGTATCTGTCTGGATCGTACTGATCAACTGCGCAATTTTTTGGGCGGACTGTGCCGATTGCTCTGCGAGCTTCCGTACTTCATCTGCAACAACCGCGAATCCACGGCCGTGCTCTCCTGCGCGTGCTGCTTCAATCGCTGCATTGAGGGCGAGCAGATTGGTCTGATCTGCAATGCCTGTAATGACCTCGATGATCTCTCCGATTGCTTGAGAATGATTGCCCAGACCGTCTACCACGGCTGCGAGCTCACGCATGGAGGTGTGAATCGTATTCATTTGTTGAACCGCTGCCTGAATCGACTGGTTCCCTTCTCCTGCCATGTTGGCGACTTCGCTCACCATATTGGATGTTTGCTGTGCGTTATTTGCGATTTGACGAATTCCTCGTGACATATCATCAATGGATTTCGCTCCATTGTCTACACTCGCTACCTGGCGATCAACGCCTGCTGCCACTTCTTGAACAGTAACAGCAATCTGTTCAGTGGCCCTGCTCGTCTGATCTGCACTGGCCGTCAATTGCTCAGCCGATGCGGCTACCTGCTCGGAAGTTCCGCCTACCTGACGAATGACCGTAGTTAAACTGCTAGTCATCTCATTGAACGAATTCGCCAGATCCAAAATCTCGTCACGACTTTTGACAACCAATGGCTCCACACGTAAATCACCATCAGCCACTTTCTTCATCTCTTCCATCAAACGCACGATCGGTCGACGGATGCTTGACGTCAGTACGACAGCTAGCGCCACACACGCAATGATAGAGATAACCAAGATAATATTCAGGTCCCGCTTGACTGACTCATACAGTTCCGTACTTTCTGTGCCAGCGCGTTGCGCTCCCTCACTGTTATTCGTCATCATGGCATCCAAATATTTCTTACGTTCTAAAAACAATTCACTGCCTTTTTTCTTGATGCGATCCAGCTCGGCCATGTCTGCATCGGTAGCTGGCCTTCTGATATCGACCTTTTTGGCGATGGCCACGTATTGCGGACTGTATTCCTCATATTTTTTCAGCGCCTGCTTCAATCCTTCAAAATTGTTACGGTCCTCTTCACTGAAAATCGTTTTTTCATAGCTGGTCAATAAGCCGTCCATATAGGCAAATTGGTCATCGACTTGCTTTGCGTACTTGTTCTTGTCATCCATGTTCTCTGTCGTAAGCATGGTTTGCGTAAGCCCGTAAACGGTTTCCAGTGTCATGTTGATCTTCAAAATATCTTCCAGACCTGGGCGCCAATTCGTATTCATTTCCACCATCTTCTGATTCATCTGGTCCATCTTGACAATGGTCGTGATCCCCATAAACAGCATGATGACCAGGATCAGCGCGAACGCACTACCCAATTTTTTTCCGATCGTCCATTTCATTTCGTAAACACCACTTTTCTTGACATATGATGATAGCGTAATCTCCTTTTCCCTCCCAACTGATGGAATAAACCTTATTCCACACAAAAAAATGGATCTTTACACAAAAAATTAAAATCCACAATTCAGAAAACTCCTGTAAGATAGATGAAAATAAAGCGGAATGGAGGACTGATGATGCAAAACTACGACGTCATTATTGTTGGAGCAGGATCGATGGGAATGGCAGCAGGCTACTATCTGGCGAAGCAGGGCGTGCGTACACTCATGATCGATGCCTTTGATCCCCCACACACGATGGGCAGCCATCATGGGGATACCCGTATCATTCGCCATGCGTATGGAGAAGGAAAACAGTACGTCCCGCTTGCGTTGCGAGCGCAAAAGTTGTGGTCAGAATTGGAACAAGCATCCGGCATGCCGATCTTCGCCAAAACAGGTGTTTTGAACACTGGACCCTTGAATTGTACTTTCCTGAATGAAATTCGGGAGAGCGCCGAGCAGTACTCCCTGCCGTTGGAAGTACTCAGTGCCGATGAGGTCATGCAACGCTGGCCAGGAATCAATCTTCCTGCTGATTACTACGGTTGCCTGGAGCCTACCTCAGGTGTGCTTTATTCTGAAAACGGTATTCGCGCCTATCGAGAGCTCGCCCTTGCCTCAGGAGCTACGCTGTTGACGAACACGCCAGTCACGCAGTTGGAGCCAGCAGGAAATGGGTTCATCGTGCATACGGAATCTGCCAGCTACCACGGCGATAAAGTCCTACTATCCTCCGGTGCTTGGAATGGCTCTCTCCTTGACTCATTGGGCTTGTCCATCCCGCTCACCCCTACACGGAAAACGGTCGCCTGGTTCGGTGCAGATGAGAGCCAGTACAGTGCGGATGGCTTTCCCGCTTTCATCTTTCGCCTTCATGACTCCATGTTCTACGGATTTCCCAGCTTTGATGGCACTGGTGTAAAAATCGGACGCCATGACGGAGGATTAGCCATCGATCCCGACAAACTGGAACGTACTTTTGGCACCTATTTGTCAGACGAAGGCGATGTTCGTTCTTTTTTGGAAGCGTATATGCCTGGGGCAGCCGGACCATTGCGCCAAGGCAAGGTATGCATCTACACCATGACACCGGATGAGCATTTCGTCATTGACCGTCATCCTGAACATCCACAGCTTGTATTTGCAGCAGGCTTTTCCGGGCACGGTTTTAAATTCGCCAGTGCGATCGGGGAAGCGACCAGCCAACTGCTGGTAGAGGGAGCATCCCCCCTTGACCTGTCTATGTTTTCTTGGAAGCGATTCTCCTGTCCATCATGATTGAAAAAAGCCTCTCGCCGTATTTATGGTAGGAGGCTTTTGTTCGTTTTACCACTCCCAAGACAAAGAACCGATCTGTGCTGTAATTCGACTGCTCGCTTGTATGGGATGGCCGGAAACTCGCATGACAGAATGACCATTGTCGTAGGGAAACAGGTAGGCGAAACCAGGCCGAGTCGCCTGATTGACCCGATAGGCAGACCTCATTGCTCCCTCTCTTCGTTGTTCATTCAAAAAAGCTACCATCTCATTCGCTCGTTTGATCCCCGCACCATGCCCGTAATACAAGCCATTGCCGAGAACTACTGCATTTTCCCCTTGCCACTGCGGTGTCGCGCGATCGTAATCAGGATTGGCAAAATAAATCACATCACCAGGCAAGAAGGTATTTGTCCTTATTGTTTGCAAGTCCAGATCCTGATCGTACCGCCAGTCATATAGCAAGATGTCCGCAAACATTCTCTCAAAATCGGGTAAACGAATGGACTGTAGGACTGCATGATAAATAATAATGACCATCGCCGTAGCGCACTCCGTGGCGTATTTTTGGCCCTCACGAAAAATATTGATAATCCCGCTGGATGGCAGCACTCCCGGTCGCAAGCGGAATCCGCCCTGGTCTGTTCGAATCCAGTATGCTGGATTGGCACGAGATTCTTCAAAAGTAGAAAAGGCCAGGCCGCTTTCGTTCAGTGCCAAGGCAGACCTCACCAGATGATCGCGCATTTTCAGTTCAAATTGCAGGAGCTCAGGAGTTGGATATTCAAATGTTTCATCACTACGTGCCATAATCGCTACCGTTTCACGCTGTACCGGATTTAATCCCCATTCCGCTGCCAACGAGGCGGGATTAGCTGGTCTCCCCGCTATGACGATCATATACAACCTCCCCTTCACACACCGTCCTTCTTATTTGTATGCGAATGCCCATGTCCACGTGATCGACTAAAAAACCATGAGTCAACATAGTGGTGGAGAAGAAAAAGCACAGTTCTCTTCGACTCTGACACACCAGCAGGGGGGAATCACTGGTCGTCTCCACTACAAAAAGGGGACCGTCGAGCCAAAGCCACCCTACGGGCGGAAGATTCTCAGGGGAGAAGTGTTCGACAAGCGTGGTCTCCTTTTTGTAGTTCCGACTGGGTAGGCGTTGTCAAGGTCTACGAGCCCTGTGCTTTATCTTCTTACTAGCCTTTTGCGTTGATCGGTACCTTCTAAAACTTGCACGTTGTGCTCATTGAAAATAGAGTAATAGACTGGAATCCTTGATATGGCGGGAGTTCTTTCACGAAAAATCCTCAGTCTCACAGAATAAGATTTAGACTCGTACCCATTAGGATGTCTACTTACTCTCCCGAGTGAATATTCTCATTTCGTAAAAACTGAAACAAACCTCTCCGTTCACATAATTGTGAGGGTTGAGGTTTGTTTTGACTCTATTACTATCAATTTTTTCTGATACAATGTCTTCATCCTATAAGAAAGGTTGGTGTGGCAGTAATGAAGAATGAAAGTCAACCTTACACGGATTTTGGAGAAATGTACCGCGATATCGATTTCGCAGCAGAAGCTTACTACAACGAGTTTTTCCATGCCTACAAGACGGATGGGCGATTCCCCGAAGTATATACGCTCGAGCAAACGAAAAGAGCTTCTAGTGCCATCCAACTTCTTCAACTCTTGGAATGGGAATGGAACCCGGTTCGTTTGCTGGCATTACTATCGACAGTAGGTGCTGCCCTAGGAATCGGACGCCCTATACCTGTTATTGATTTTTGTTCAATGATTGAAGGTATGAATCTAATAGCTTCTCCATATGCAGGCTACTATATTGAAAAGAAAGACATTCTTATAGCTACGTTGGAGATGTTTGCAAATGAGGAACCATAGAAGTTAAAAAGTACGTTATACCGTAAACCCCGCCTCGACTCTGATAGAGCTTGTGGCGGGGTTTGGCAATTGCAGAGTGCCTAATTTGTACTCTGGTAAATTTATTTTATATAAATGCCTATTTACCAAAAAATCCCCCGCCTTTTTAACCAGACGAGGGATTTCCTTTTTAGCCTTGTGCTTGCTTGACTGTATGTGGTGTCGGGGTCGAGACGTGCTTTAAGCGTGAGAACATATAGCATCCGACAATGACGATTATACTGCCGAGTAATTGGATGATGGTCATACGCTCCCCGAGCAATAGAAATGCGAGAATAGCCGTAAAGATAGGATTGAAATTAAGGAACATACCTGCTGAGGTTGCGCCAACTTTTTGTACACCAATATTCCACAGCACCATGCTGACGACAGTTGCCATTACACCAACGTAAAACAGCGACAGCCAGAATGTCCAGTCTGTGTTGCTGATCGTAAATGTGGTGACATTAAAGGGCAGCATCAGCGCAACACCGAAAATCCCCGAATACAGTGTGGACATCATCGGCGAGACCGTCTTCATTGCCCAACGCGCGCATACGGAGTAAATCCCCCACATGGCGACAGCGGCGAGCATCCACAAATCACCCGTGTTGAAATGCAACTGGGCCAAGTGTGCGAAGTCTCCTTTGGTCATCACCACAAGCACGCCTGTAAACGAGACCAGCATCGCGACAATCTGCAACGGTCGAATTTTATCGCCCATCAGCAAAAAGGAAAATATCGCGATCGAAACCGGATTCAGCGTGGACAATAGCCCGACATTGGTCGCGTCTGTCCGCTCAAGTGCCCAGAACATAAATAAATTAAAGAGGGCTACACCAGTTACTCCCATCACGATCAAAGGAAGGAGTGCCTCTCGCGTTGGAAAAATCCGTTTTTCGCGTATCCAAACAACCGGCAACAAGCAAACAACAGCAATGAGCCAGCGCAAATTAGTCAGCGTCAAGGAAGACGCGTGCCCGACAAGAAATTTACCGACAACAAAATTTCCTCCCCAAAGGAAGCTGGTACAGAGTAATAGGACGATATACAGCGGTCTCATGATGCCTCCTGCCATGTTGAAAGAGTGTGGAGCTTTTATTTGCCCTCTATCATACACCTTTCGCCAGCATTTGGGCGGTCATGTTGCACTTTCGTGAAATAAAAAAAGGGGCTATCTAACAGCCCCTTCCTTCACACAGCCAGCCACGACATGATCACCGGCAACAAGGTAAACGCCCATACCACCGTAATCATCGCTCCGGCAATCACAGCCAAAGTCGCACTGCTTCCTTCTGTTTCCCCACGCTCAAACGCTTTTACCATCCCCAACGCATGTGCGCCCATTCCGTACATCAAGCCGATGGAAACAGGATGACGGAGCCTCATTCTCTTGATGATTTTGGGAGCCAAAAAAACGCCTGCGAAGCTGGTCAGCATACCGAATACCGCCGTCATCGTAGGCAAACCGCCAATCGCCTCGGTTACGCTCACCGCAATCGGCAGGGTAATCGAGCGAGGAATGACGCTAATCGCCGCTTCTTTTCCTAATCCGACGAGCATCGTCGTGGAGACACCTGCAATGATGGCAATGAGGGAACCCGTAGCAAGACTCGTCAAAATCATCCGGCGATGCGCCATTAACACCGACCAATTTCGGTAAAGCGGAATCGCAAACGCCACTGTGACTACGCTCATCAACTCACTAATGAGCGAGGTCGCTTCACTGTACACCTGGTAAGGAATGCCTGCGATAAGTAAAAACACAATCAATCCGATCGGCGCCAATAAGGCCGGAGAAAACAGCAGAGACGGTCTTTTCTTGTTAAACCGTTTTGCTGCATAGAAGAAAATGAGTGTCAGGAGGACGCTAGACGTTTTCCACAGGATCATGCTGTTTCACCTCTCCACGATTGAACATGCGCTCAGCAACAACACCTGTCGAAATCATCACTAGTGCACAACCGCTTACGACGACCACAAGCACCAGCAATCCTTTTATACCTAATAACCATGGATACTGCATCATCCCGACCAACGATGGTACGAAAAACAGGATCATTTGCGAGAATAACAGAGTCGCTCCTGCTTCCACCCACTGTAGACGAATCAAGCCGGTATATAGACAAATGAACAAAAGCCCGAGTCCGATCAGACTGCCGGGAACAGGAAGGTGAAAAAACGAGCTCACCCATTTCCCAAGCCAGGTGAAGCCGAACAATAGCAAAACTTGTGCGATGATGGAAAACCATCGTTTCATCGAGACCACCCCAGTTGCTTTACAAAGGTTGTTCAAAAAGTCACCTTTTGAACGAGTTACCTTCATTCTAAGCCGTCTCGATTCCATTCGTACAATACATAAAAATCATCATTTCTATTCCATTTGGTTATGGCTGTACATTTTCTCTACAAACGATATGAAAGCCTTTGTCGCATGCGATAAATACCCTTCTTTTCGATAAATCAAGGCATACTGCCAGTCAATCACCGGGTAAGAAATGTTGACGGTGTGCAATTGTCCGTTATTCAAGCGTCTCACAATGGAGCGTGGGATGAGTGATATTCCCAGTTGGGTAGCCACCATCTCTCCGACAAAATCCCATAAAGAGCTCATGTAAGCGACTTTCGGTTCAAAGCCGGACAACTTGCACGCTTGGCGCACCACATCATGCATCGCGTACTCTTCGGTAAACAAAATGAAAGCCTCGTCCTTGAGCTGTTCCAAGCTCACCTCATCGACTCCCGCGAGCCAATGCTCCCGATGAACGATCGCGACCAGATCCTCTGCGAGCAAGGGAACCGCCACAAATTTTTCCTGATCCGTTGGAAGAACGGTTAATGCCACATCGATGCTTCCTTGCTCCATTTGGATTTCAAGCAGCTTGGCGCTGAATTCCTTCATCTCGATATCGATGCCTGGATACTGCTTTTTAAACAAGGCGATCACATTCGGCAAGAGAAAAGAACCCACCGTTGGCATCATGCCCAGTTTGACCCGCCCCCGCTCGACATTTCGCAATTCTGCAATCGACGACGACATGCCTTCCATCAGCTGCAACACTTTGGTCGCATAGCTGTAGACCATTTCCCCTGCGTCTGTCAGATCCATTTTCCGCTCCGTCCGATCCAGCAGAACTACCTCTAGCTCTTCTTCCAATGCCTTGATCATTTTGCTGATAGAAGGCTGGGAGACGTGGAGGGATTGTGCGGCCTTCGTAAAGTTTTTATGTTTGACTACTTCCACAAAGTAATGCAGCTGTCGAATATCCATGATGCCCTCCGTCTTCGTCCAATCAAAAGCGTTAGCTACAGCTTACCACAGGCGAGAGTATGCGAAAAAGCCAGGTACGCAGTCGCGCCCTGGCTTTTCCTCCAGCGTGAGTTACTCCACGGTTACTTGTATTTTTACGGCTTTTCCATTATACGTAGCCGCAATCGTTGCACGCCCTGCTTTCACAGCCGTGATCTTGCCATCCGCTACAGTCACAACGGAACTGTTCGTGGAGATCCAGTCTGCATCGACTGTGACATCGACCTTGGTTTTGTCGGTATAGATAGCAGATACCTTCAAGTCTTTTGATTCGCCGACTTTGAGAGCGACCTTTTTCGTGTCAAATTCCAGCTTGGAGATGACAGCAGACTCTACAGGGATCGAGATCGTCTTTCCACCGTAAGTTGCTTTGATTCTCGTTTTGCCAGAGCCTACAGTTGTCACGACTCCGTTCTCAACTGTGGCGACTTTTGCATCGTCGGATGTCCACTTGGCTTTGCTTGTTACATCGACTTTTTCTTTGGTAGACAAGGTAGCCAGCAGCGTAACCGACTGGGTAGTGTCTGGACGCAGATACAGCTTTTTCTTATCACTGTCCAGCTTGGAGACGACATCCACCTCTACTGGAATGGATACGCTTTTTCCACCGTACTTCACTTTGAGCTTCGCTGTGCCCGAGCCTACTGCCGTCACCAAACCATTCGTTACCGTTACGATTTCCTTATCATCGCTTTCCCACTCTGCATTGGCAGTGACATCAGTGGTTGACTTGTCAGAGAAGGTTGCTGTTGCGTTTACCTGCTTCGTGCCTCCCACGCTGAGAGCCAGTTTCTTCTGGTCAGCAGTGAGCTTGGAAATCACATCGATCTCAACAGGGACATTCACACTTTTGCCCCCGAAGCTTGCTTTCACTCTTGTTTTACCGGAACTAATAGCGGTTACCAAGCCTTTTCCAACGCTTGCGATGTCACTGTCAGAGGAAGTCCACTCTGCTTGCTGTGTGACGTCTTCCGTTGTTTTATCCGTGTATTGCACGCGGACGTTCAACTGCTGCGTCCCCGCTTTTTTCAATTTTACTGTCTTTGTATCAACCACTAGCTTGGAAATCTTCTTCTGCGTACTTGTCGTCGCAGAATTTGCCAATGCCGGTACTTGGCCGACACTGGAAAAGATCAGCCCAATCGTAACAGCCGTAGCGAGCATACCTTTTTGCCAGTTTTTCATGCTCACATCCCTCTCCTCTCTACTTTTCCACCATTTTCTATATCGGCTAAACAGCCTTACTTGTTGAATACAAAATGGCAAAGAAAATCATGATTCTTCTGCCCATGTCCCTGCCAAGGGAGCAAAGTGTTGCATCGCCAAAGCTCCTGCTCCCATCACGATTGCCTCCCCCTTCAATTCGGAAGGAATGACGCGAAATTTCCCCTTGAATGGCTCCCAGATCACTTGATCGCTATGCTCCTCGACCAAGTCAATGATTTCGCGATAATTCTCCACCAAATCACCGCTTACAATCACGGTATCTGGATTGTACATGCATACAATATTGTTAATCGTGATTCCGAGGTACAACGCAGTACGAGAGACGATTTCCTTCGCCCAGCGCTCTTCGTTTCTCGCTGCCGCGAACACCTGGCGGACATCACTGACATCCTTCACCCGACGCGCTTCCATGATCAAAGAATTTTCGTCTATGTATGTTTGCAGGCATCCGCGCTTTCCACATTCGCACAGATTCCCAT
This sequence comes from Brevibacillus sp. IT-7CA2, assembly GCF_949767855.1. Classification (NCBI taxonomy): domain Bacteria; kingdom Bacillati; phylum Bacillota; class Bacilli; order Caryophanales; family Paenibacillaceae; genus Brevibacillus; species Brevibacillus sp. IT-7CA2. Next base: position 82,182 of record NZ_CATKQT010000053.1, on the reverse strand, counting down.
TCGGATCGAGCGTCGTATGCCCCAGCTCTCCTGCGCTATTGGAGCCCCCGCGAAACACTTCGCCATTGATAATCAACGCAGAACCGATACCCGTGCCAATGCCAATCAAGGCTGTCTTGTTCGAGCCCTTGGCAGATCCGTACAAGTACTCCGAGAGGATTTTCACCTTCAAATCGTTGTCGATAACGGTTTTGATTTTCAACCTTTTTTCAATCAGGCTGGCGAACGCTACGTCCTTCCAGTCCAACGTAGTGGAAAGCTGAACAATCCCTCGCTCATAATTGATCACCCCTGGCATCCCAATGCCGATCCCGACCACTTTTTCTAGCGGAATGCCTGTCTGGTTGAGCATCCCTTCGATCTCGTTACAAATCAGCTCTGCCGTCTCTTCCGGTGTAGAATCCTGTGTTTTATGATCCATCCGGTGCTGAGCAATAATCGCTTCGCTAAAGTCCATGATCCCAAAGCTGATGCGCTTTTTTGCCATGTCCACGCCGATTGTATAAATGGCCCCCGGCTCAATGTCGAGCATGATTGCCTTCCTGCCCACACCTGATGAGGTTAGCTCTGTCTCTCGAATCAGTCCTTCTTCGCACAGCTCACTGACAAATCTGCCAATCGAGGTGGCGCTCATCCGCGTAATTTTGGCGATTTCTGCACGCGATATCGGTCTCTGCTTTTTGATAATATCGAGGATCATTTGCTTGTTATGCTGCTTAGTCACGTCCTGATCTTGCTTCATGATTTTTTTCATCATACAAAACTCCCATCTTGCTTGAATTCCCGGTAGCATTCCTGCGCGATTATTCTCACACTACCTGTCGCCATTTATTACGTCAACCGGGCCAAACAAAAACCATCCGAATCACCTCGGATGGTTTCTACGTTGCTATCGCTTGTTGTTGTTCAAATCATACGGTGTCTCTTGGTAAACGTAATAGTTTAACCAGTTGGAAAACATCAAATTCGCATGTGCGCGCCAGGTGACGATGGGCTTGCGGCTTGGATCGTCCTTTGGATAGTAATTACGCGGAACAGCAATGTCCAAGCCTTTGTTCACATCCCGCTGATACTCATCTTGCAGGGTGGTCGGATCATACTCAGAATGTCCTGTCACGAAAATTTGTCTGCCATCCCTCGTCGCTACGATGTAAACCCCTGCTTCATCAGACTCGGACAAAATCTCCAGCTCTGACACTTGCTCGATGTCTTCCCTGCGATTTTCGGTATGCCTGGAATGCGGAATGTGGAAGTAGTTATCAAATCCGCGGAACAGCTTCACCTTTTGCTTATTGAGTGTATGAGGGAAGATTCCGAACATTTTTTCTGGCAAAGGATGCTTTGGAACGCCGAAGTGATGGTAAAGAGCCGCTTGTGCTCCCCAACAAATATGCAAGGTCGAAGTGACGTTCTCCATTTTCCAATCGAGGATTCTAGTCAGCTCCTGCCAATACGTGACGTCTGTGAACTCGAGCTGTTCCACTGGCGCTCCGGTGATGATCATGCCATCAAATCGCTGGTCACAGATCTCCTCAAACGTTTTATAAAACATCGACAAATGTTCTTCCGACGTATTTTTGGACGTATGACTGGACATGTGCAAAAGCACGATTTCCACCTGTAGCGGCGTATTCCCCAGGAGGCGGAGCAACTGTGTTTCCGTTGTTTCCTTCACTGGCATGAGGTTGAGAATGACGATCCTGAGCGGTCGTATGTCCTGTGTGAAGGCACGGCTATCCTTCATCACAAAAATATTTTCTTGGGCGAGTATTTCCGTTGCAGGCAATTCGTCGGGCAATTTGATTGGCATAAAGATCCCCCTTTCCATCCTTTGAACACAGGTAGAAAAACATTAATCCGACAAATTCGACAAAAATACTAGCCTTCCTGCTAATCACACAGGGGAAAACGAAAAAATCCCCTTACAAGCAAGTTGCAAGAGGTCTCTTCCCTTAAATCCAGCCGCGCGCTTCCATCGCCTCCGTAATTCGCAAAAGCGAGATCATATAGGCTCCCGTGCGCAAGTCCACCTTGTACTGATCAGAGAGTTCTTTCACGGCGCGATAGGCGTTAATCATTGTCGTTTGCAGCTTTTCGTTTACCTCCTGCTCGGACCAGTAGTAATTCATCAGGTTTTGCACCCATTCAAAATAGGAAACCGTTACTCCACCTGCATTGGCGAGAATATCAGGAATAACGATGATTCCTTTTTCCCGCAAAATAGCGTCAGCATCCGGTGTAGTAGGTCCATTTGCTGCTTCTGCAATCCACTTGGCCTGAATACTGTGGGCATTCGCTGCTGTGATGACATTTTCCAACGCGGCCGGGATCAGAATATCCACTTCCAGCTCTAACAGCTGTTCATTGGAGATAACCGTACCACCTACATACTCCAAAATGGTGGCGTTGTCTTTTAATTGACCTACCTTTTCGATGTCCAAGCCAGCAGCATCATAAATACCTCCGCGTGAGTCACTGACCGCTACGATTTTGAAGCCCAACTCCGTCAAAAGTCTCGCGGCTATTCTTCCCGCATTACCAAAGCCTTGAATCGCGACGGTTGTTTGTTCCAGCTTGCGTCCAGAATTTTTTAATGCCTCGAGTATGGTAAAGACACATCCGCGGGCAGTCGCTTCATTTCTTCCTTTGGAGCCGCCGACACTCAGCGGTTTTCCCGTGATGACTCCCGGAGAATAGGTGCCTTTTAATCGACTATACGTATCCATCATCCAGCCCATGATTTGTGGGGTCGTATACACATCGGGTGCAGGTATATCTGTCTCCGGTCCGACAATATCAGCGATGGCTTCCATGAAGCCGCGACTGACTCGTTCCAGCTCATTTTTGCTGAATTCGTGGGGATCACATATGACGCCACCTTTTCCGCCGCCATAAGGAAGACCAACCACGCCACATTTGAATGACATCCACATGGAGAGCGCCTTGACTTCATCCATTGTCACATCCGGATGAAAACGAATCCCTCCCTTGGTCGGTCCTACCGCATCATTATGCTGAGATCGGTAGCCTTCAAAGACACGTACGCTGCCATCATCCATCTTGACAGGAAAACTAACTGCCAGTACTCGTTTGGGTCGCTTTAAAATTTCTACAGCATCGCTCCGCAATCCCAACAATGCCGCTGCAGCATCAATCTGCTTCTGCACAATTTCGTATGGATTCAGGCTTTCTTTCTCTACAGTATTTAGCATCTCTCTTCCTCCCCAATACTTTTCACATGCGTTTTCTACATCACCTTGGCGCAGAGCTAAAGGATGAATGGAGTAATTATATACGATGCAAGTAAATTCAGACAATTTATTTTCTTTGTTTTCACATTATTGTGTTATTTTTGGTAAACAAATAAAAAACGCCCGATGCATCCTCGCGAAACATCAGACGTTTTTCTCTTATTTTTTCAAATACGCCTTCATCAGCTTTGTTTTCGTCTCCCACATCTCTTCGCTGATGTGCAGACGGTAATGCTCTGGATTCAGCATGCGCAAGTATTCAGGCCAGAACAGCTTGAGTTGCTCACGATGGTAGTTGCGAATCTCTTGGAGGGTCGGCAGTTCATAGACCAGTTCCCCATCTACAAATACTGGAATTAGCAGCGACTCTGCCTGGTAGTTCTCCAAATGCTTGCTCAAATACGTATGGCTCGGATGGAACAAATGGAGAGGTGCTCCCTCTTCGACTGTTGTTTCATGTGGGAAACACATGTAGTCAGCAATCGCTTTGCCTGTTTCCGTATCAATCAATCGGTACATATCTTTGATGCCCGGCGTTGTGACTTTTTCCGGATTCCCGGAGATTTTGATGGTCGGCTGATATTCTCCGTCCGCGCCTTCACGCGCCACCAGCTTGTATACGCCTCCGAGTGTCGGCTGATCCGCTGCCGTGATGAGCTGCGTTCCTACTCCCCAGCTATTTACGCGTGCTCCTTGTACTTTCAGGTTCATAATCGTGTGCTCATCGAGATCGTTGGAAGCGACAATTTGCACATCGGTCATGCCTGCCTTATCAAGCATTTCGCGCGTCTTGCAGGACAAATACGTCAAGTCGCCACTGTCCAAGCGCACCGCCATCAGCTTTTTGCCTTGTTTCTCCAGACGTTTTCCGACCTTAATTGCATTAGGCACGCCACTTTTGAGCGTATCGTAAGTGTCGACCAGCAAGGTTACCTGTCCTGGTAGAGCTGCTGCGAAGCGCTCAAATGCTTCTTCCTCACTCTCAAAGCTCTGTACCCATGAGTGAGCGTGCGTCCCTTTTGTCGGAATGCCAAACATTTTCCCTGCCAGCATATTCGAGGTCGCGTCGAAGCCAGCCAAATACGCTGCCCGCGTCCCCCACAGCGCAGCATCTGCCTCCTGCGCCCTTCTTGTTCCGAACTCCATAAGAACATCATTGCCCGCCACATTTTTAATCCGTGAAGCTTTGGTCGCAATCAGCGTCTGATAGTTCATGTAGTTCAACAGGGCCGTCTCAACCAGCTGTGCCTCCATGACACGCCCCTCTACACGAATCAGCGGCTCGTTCGGGAAAACCACGGTTCCTTCCTTCACGGAGTAGAGCGAGCCCTTAAAACGAAGCTGGCGCAGCTCTTCCAAAAACTTCGGATCGTAGTTCTCCTCCTGCTCACTCAAATACTTGAGATCGCTTTCTTCAAAACTCAAATTTTTTATGTAGGAAACAATTCGTTCCAATCCGGCAGATACGGCGTATCCGTTTCCAAAAGGCAGCTTGCGGAAAAATGCTTCGAAAACGACCTTCTGATTGTGTGTTCCGTTCACCCAATGGGCGTACATCATGTTGATTTGATATTTATCTGTGTGTAGTGCCACACCAAATGATTGCATGTCACTGAGGCCTCCTGTGTATTCCTTTCTATCATCATACCAGAAGCTTTCGCTGGTGCCCATCCGCTGTGGAGGATATTAGGGAATGTGGTATAGTATGGGGATAAAAAGAGAAGCAATCGTACAGGCTGGGAGTGAGCATAAGTTGAACAGAAAAATCGTTACAATTAGTAAAGGTTTGCCTAAAAATAATATGTACAACGGCAAGGAATATCTCTCCGGCATTTGGAAGGAGGAAGCGGACGAGCTCGTTGTCCGTTCCGAGAAAATTGATGATGACGATATCGCGAATCCAGAGTACCACGGCGGCCCAGATCGCGTCGTCTGTGCGTATCCTTTTGAACATTATGCCCATTGGGAGAAGTTATTCGGCCAACCTCTGACCAATGCCGCATTCGGAGAAAATCTCACGCTCGCTGGCATGACCGAAGAGCAGGTCTGCATCGGGGATGTGTATCAATTCGGTGATACAATCCTGCAAGTGACCCAAGGCAGATTTCCTTGCGCGACGATCAACAAGCGCAACAACAATAACCAGTTGCTCAAAGCGGTGGTGGAAATGGGCTATACGGGCTACTTTTTCCGCGTCTTGCAGGAAGGGACGATCAAGCCAGACTCCAAGATTACCCTCATCACTGCACATCCAAAACAAGTAACGGTAGCGTCGATTCACCACTTATACTTCCATGACAAGTCACCATCCCAAGAGACGATACAGCGTATGCTTGAGGTGGAAGAATTGGCGCAACCTTGGCGAAAAAAACTACTTGAAAAGGTTGTTCAACAAGTCGACTTTTGAACACGTATCGAAATAGCAGCAGCAATAGCGAAAGGAACGTCTCATGCGAATTAATAAGTTCATCAGTGAAACCGGCATTTGCTCACGAAGAGAAGCCGATAAATTAATCGAGGCCAAGCGCGTGACGATCAATGGCCAACTCGCGGAACTGGGAAGTACGGTTGCGTCAGGAGATGACGTGCGCATCGATGGGCAGCCGCTCGGTGTCAAAAAGAAAGATGTCTACATCGCCTTGAACAAGCCAGTCGGAATTACGTGTACCACTGAACTGCACGTCAAAGGCAACATCATCGATTTCGTCAATCACCCGGAGCGGGTTTTTCCTATCGGGCGACTCGATAAGGATTCGCAAGGACTCATCCTGTTAACCAATGACGGAGATATCGTAAACAAAATTTTGCGTGCGGAGAACAATCATGACAAAGAGTACATCGTCACCGTAGATAAGCCCATCACGGCGAATTTCTTGCACGGAATGGCAAACGGCGTACGCATTCTCGGAACGACCACAAAGCCTTGTGAAGTAACCAAAGTCAGCGACCGCGTCTTCAATATCGTGCTGACGCAAGGGCTGAATCGACAAATCAGACGGATGTGCCAAGCTTTTGGTTATCAGGTGCGAAAGCTTGAACGGGTACGCATCATGAACATTGCCCTGGGGAATTTGAAATTGGGGCAATGGCGCAATCTGACGGCCAAGGAATTGACTGATCTGAATAAAAGCTTGTGAAAGAGAGACGGGTTGGAGTCTGTATAGTGACTCCTTCCCGTCTTTCGTATCTGCATGTGAATATTTTATCTTTACTGAAAACTCTCATTTACACGCTCCCCTTGTCCGTTTACCATATAGAAAATCATACGAGAGAAAAGAGGTGGAGAGATTCTCCCCACACACTTTTCGGGGTGAATCTTGCGAGGATGAAACTGGTTTGTGTCGATTGCAGCAAGGAAGTACCTGCTCATTTATTTGACTATCAATGCACGTGCGGTGGCTTGTTTGACATTATTCACGATACGTCAGCCATCGATGCCGAACAGCTGAAGCGCGTCTTTCACGAGCGGCTGTCTGAGCGCATGACACCTTATGCGAGCGGGGTATGGCGCTACAAAGAGCTGATTTTCCCCGAGCTTCCTGAAGAGTACATCACGACCAAGTACGAAGGAAATACAGGACTGTACGCATCTGCACTCATCCAATCGTATGTAGGAAGCAACAGCAAGGTATGGCTGAAGGCACAAAGCGAGAATCCAAGTGGTTCATTCAAAGACAACGGGATGACTGTCGCCGTATCACACGGGCGTTCACTAGGCTATCAACGCTTCACCTGCACATCGACTGGCAATACCTCATCCTCTCTCGCCATGTATGCTGCACTCGCCCGTGGCGAAGCGTACGTGTTTGTCCCGAACAAAAACATTTCTTTGAATAAAGTCATGCAAACACTCGCCTACGGAGCAAAGGTCATCAGCTTTGATGGCACTTACGATGATGGCATCCGCTTTTACGAGCAATACAGCAAAGAGCTCGGCCTCTACATCTGCAATTCGATCAATCCATTCCGCATTGAAGGGCAGAAGAGTATCGTGTACGAAATTGCCCAGTACCTCAATTGGAACCTCCCCGATTGGGTGGTCATCCCTGGAGGAGCGCTAAGCAATGTGACGGCTCTCGGAAAAGGCTTGCAGGATTTGAAAAATCTCGGCTTCATCGAGAAAGTTCCTCGGGTGGCGCTCGTACAGGCGGAAGGTGCTAGTCCATTCCATCGCATGGTCGCAGACGGACACACCGAGCTGACACCCGAACCCAATCCATATACACGTGCCTCTGCGCTGAACATCGGCAATCCGCCCAGCTGGAAAAAAGCGCTTCGTACATTAGAAGAAACGAACGGCGTTACCTGCTCCGTGACTGATCAAGAGATTCTCGACGCCAAAGCATGGGTGGATAAGAGCGGGATCGGCTGCGAGCCTGCCTCTGCTGCTACGGTTGCCGGATTGCGCAAGCTCATCGCAGGACAAGTGATCGACAAGGACGAAACAGCCGTGTGCATTTTGACAGGAAACATGCTTAAGGACACTGATGCACTGCAAGAGTATCATTTGGGGGAATCGGTGTCAGCGAGCTATCCGAATAAAATTGTCTCGGCACAGCTTACGTTGAAAAAGATTGGCGCCATGCTATCGTAACAGCTCATCTGTATTTTTTTTTAGTCAATATGCGCGAATAATTTGCTATCCTTTCAATATCCTGTTATGCTAGTAAAGAATTATTTTTGTTCGAAGAAACGGATAGCGTAGATAGCAAATTTTCGTCTAGAGATCCTGAGAGCAAGGATAGTAATATATGTGTGTTACACACTAGGAGGCAATAACAATGGAACAAGGTACAGTAAAATGGTTTAACGCAGAAAAAGGTTTTGGTTTTATTGAGCGCGAAGGTAAAGAAGACGTATTCGTTCACTTCTCTGCTATCCAAGGCGACGGTTTCAAATCCCTTGACGAAGGTCAAAAAGTTACTTTTGACGTAGAACAAGGCCAACGCGGACCACAAGCTACTAACGTTCAAAAAGTTTAATCAAGCCATACACAAAAAACAGACTCCTGTAAGGGGGTCTTTTTTTGTGTTGTCTGAAACACAAATAAAAAACCCTACTCACGTAAATGGAGTAGGGAATGCTACAGAACAGTAAATGGTAGACTCAGTATAACACAGTACATAGTGCTTCTTAAAATTTTTGTATTTTCAAATACGGATTATTCAAACACAGGTAGTTTGGAACGTTGAATATCCGTAATTTGCCCCCGCGCTACACGCAGCAGCCCTTCTTTTTCCATTTTCTTTAGTGTCCGGCTAATCACTTCACGAGCAGTCCCCAGCTCAATTGCCAACTGATCATGTGTAATGGCGAGCGAATTATTCTCCGCACCTGTATGCTCGATCAAATATTCGGAAATTCGAACCCGAATGGATTTAAAGTTAATGTCGTCAATCAAGTTCGACATGATAATCAATCGACGCGCAAATGATTGAAAAATATACTGGCGAAAGCCTTGATGCTTCTCGATCCATTTCTTATAAATCTTCGTCGGGACGTTCAAGACGATACTCGGCTTCTCCACGCAAGCCGAAGCTTCATACACCGTTTCTCCCAGTATACTAGACGCGATGAGTGGGCAGCACTCGCCAGCCGATAGCCTGTACAACGTAACCTCTCTCCCATCGCTGCTCAGTTTGAAAATGCGAACCAGCCCATCCAAGATTAATGGCGCATTCTCCAAAAACTCGCCTTCATCAATGGTAAAGTTGGCTGGAACCGTAGTGATGGAGATTCCCTCCTCTTGCCACTCTTCTGGAGTAAGTGCCGCCAGACTTGGAAAACGTGTAAGGACCTCCGCAATCTGCTCCTTTTGCATATGGATGAAGAACCTCCTTGTGAAAAAAATAACTTGGTGACAAAGTCACAGATTACCGATACAGATTTTTATTATTATTGCACTCAAGAGGAACGAACACAAGAACCCCTGTTTAATCAGAAATCGCTTCGTTAACACTAACGAACGATCATCATGAAACGAAGGAGATGTTGTAAATGAGTACTTATGTATTGGTTCATGGAGCATGCCAAGGTGAATGGGTATGGGAAAAAGTAAAACCTGAGCTGGAAGCATTGGGACACAAAGTCGCGACATTGGACTTGCCTGGAAGTGGACAAGACATGACACCTCCAGAGCAAGTGACACTGGATCTCTACGTAGAGAAAGTATCTGACCTGATCAAGCAACATAACGAAAAAGTAATCCTTGTCGGACACAGCATGGGTGGTGTCGTCATTACGCAAACGGCTGAAAAAATACATGATAAAATTGATAAGCTCGTCTACCTTTGCGCATTCTTGCCGAAAAACGGGGAAAGTCTCATAAGCAAGTCTGAAGGAGAAAAAGGCCCGGAATTCGAATTGAATGAAGCCGACATGACGCTGGCTCCGAAGCTTGAGACTGTGGAAGAAACATTTTTCAATGCAGTTGAGGATGAGGCACTGAGACTGGCGTCGATGAAACGTTGCCGTCCGCAAGCGCTGGCTCCGTTTACACAACCAGTGCAAATTACTGAAGAGAAATTCGGAAGTGTCGATCGCGTCTATATTGAAACAACTTTAGACAATGCGATCCCAATCGATTTCCAACGCAGAATGAATACAGATACACCTTGCAGCAAAGTCATTACAATGGAAGCCGATCATGCACCTTTCTTGTCCAAACCAGAAGAACTGGTGAATCACCTCGATCAAGTAAGCAAATCATAAAATAACCAAAAACAAGGCTGTCGACCAACATGTCGGCAGCCTTGCTTCATTCCTATTCCTCTATGTTCAACTGGCGAACCGTACGGACGAGCCTTTGCAATCCATCCCGCAGCTGTTGTTCATTCAAATAAGAATAACTGATGCGTATCCAAGAGCTTAACTCTCGCTGTGGGTCACAGATCGCGCCGGGCACAAACGTAATCGATTGCTCTATGCATTTGCCCAAAAGGCTTTCCATCGGGACGGAATCAGGAAGCTTCACCCATAAATTAAAGCCTCCTGGTGGGCTGGACCACTCCCAGTCGGTCACAGACAGCTCTTCCTCCATGATATCCCGGCGAATGGCCAATGCAATCCGCAGCTTTGCCAAATGCTGCTGCATCCGTTCGGAGAAGAAGTAATGCAAAAAAATCTTTTGATTCAACAGGGGCGCTCCACTGTCGGACAGTGATTTCGCTTGAATCAAATACTTCATAATAGATGGACGGCATGCTACAGTCGCAATACTCAACCCCGGCGCGATGTACTTGCTAAAGCTGCGCAGATAGATGACATAGCCCTCCGTGTCGTAAGAAAAAAACGGCAGTGGAGGCTCATCGCCGAAGTAAATATCGCGGCACGGATCATCCTCTACGATCAGGCACTGATACTTCGCAGCCAGCTCCACCAGTCTCTTCCGTTGTTCAGCGGGAACCGTATAGCCGGTCGGATTGTGAAAGGTCGGATTGAGATAAAACAGACGCGGTTTTTCTTTTTGCATCAACAGTTCAACCTGCTCCAAATCATACCCATGCGGCGTAATCTCGATGGGAATTATTTTGGCGCCCTGTCTTCTGAATACATCGATGGCAGGACTGTAAGTAGGTCTCTCCAGCAACACGACATCACGCGGCTTTACAAGGACCCTGGCAACCAAATCAATCGCTTCCTGCGAACCTGATGTGATCATCAGCTCATCGGGTGACAGGTGAAAATGATAACGGCTGATATAATAGCTGCACAGTGCTTCCCTCAACTCCTGATCCCCTTGTGTAGTTGAGTAGGTGCCCAGCACTTTTGGATACAGGTCAAACACTTTCTTCACATACTCGGAAAAATAAAGATTCGGTAATAAATTTGGTTCGATCAATGCTTTGGAAAATTGATAGGTCGCCTGCACCTGATGAATTTCAGAAAGGTGGCTCTTGTGCACATAGGCAGAAATGATTGGATCATCCATCGACTCCACTGGCAACAGGCTACTCGGTTGTACATAATACCCCGACTTATCCTTCACATACACGTGGCTGTTTTGTTTCAGCAATTGATACGCCTTAAAAACCGTCAGGCGATGCACATTTAATTCCAACGCCAATGTGCGAACAGAAGGAAGCTTCTCATGTGCCCGCCACTCTTCGCGTCTGATCCGGTCCAGAAGATATTCATACACTTGCTCGAACAGCTTATCAGAATGGCTGTTTGAAAGAGCCTCCCTTTTCATGCAAGCTCCCCCCTTTCCCCCATGATAGATCATTGACCCTCAGATCTGTTCTATTCGATTTCATCTGTTCTATTCCCTTCCCTTTATGATAAGGAAAAGGGAGGAATCATAATGGTACTGCTCAATTATGTGATCATGTGCTTGATATTCGGAACGACTTTTCTGGCAATCAAAGTCGGGATTGATGCGGGAGCGCCGCCGTTTTTCTCAGCTGGACTTCGGTTCTTTCTGGCAGGTGTGATTTTGTTTTCATTCATGCTCTGGAAAAAACAGACGCGTCTATCGCTGCTGCTCCATAAAGAGATGTTTCTGACCGGAATTGGTTTAACGTTTGGGACATTTGCCACCTTGTATTGGGCGGAGCAACATATAAGCTCAGGAATCGCTGCGATTTTATCAGCAACAGCACCGCTCATGGTCATGCTGCTTCAGACAGGCATTTCTCGGCAAAAGCTATCCGCCATATCGTGGGCTGGTTGTCTCGTTGGATTTGTCGGTGTCGTCTTGCTGATTTTACCCGGTGCGACAACCATCTCATTCAGCTTCCTTTGGCTCGCTGGATGTGTAGCAGTCATACTCGGTCAAATCTTTTATTCTGGTGGTGCTGTTTACTCCCGCCGCGTCATCCAACGGTTTCAAGATACCTCACCCATTGCTTTGAATGCAGCACAGATGATGTATGGAGGAGCAATGCTGCTTGTTTTATCTCTGTTCACCGAGCAAGTGCATATCGAATCGACGCTAACGGCTAATGCGATCCTCTCGCTCCTGTACTTAATCGTCGTTGGTTCCATGATGGGGCACACCATTTTCTATTGGCTCGTTGCCAAGACCAACCCTGTGTTTCCCTCCACGTGGCTGTATATCTCTCCGTTGATTGCCTTAAGCTTGGGCGTTATCCTGTACAATGAGCCGCTTTATCTCCTGTCGTTAGTAGGGGGAATCACGATTATTGTCGGGATTATCTTGATTAATATGGATGGCTTGAAGCAGTTGATAGGCAAAAAGGCAAACAAGCTAAGTGACATAAGCAATTAGAGATAGAAAAGGAGTACCACAAAACTCGCGCTTTGTGGTACTCCTCTATTTGGAAGATGGTTATTTCATATCGTTGATTTGCTCGGCGATTTTGATCAACTCGTCTTTGGATGCCACTTCCTGTGAAGCAGAGACCATATATTGCAGCTTGGTACCGTTTTTCACCCATGAGATCCATTGAGAGGCACTACCATCCTTAAAGGTATGTATGGCAAGCACTGCCTCATTCTCACCTACCATGACTTTTTCAATCTTCTGGGCGTTTGTTCCCATACCATTGCTATCGTCCTCGAGCAGGCTTACTTCTACCTCTACATTCCCTTTCTGTGACTTATAGTAGACACTTGCTCTGTCAAATTTGTTGCTTGCTGGTATTTCCTTTACGATGTATTTTTTGTTGTCTTTGATTGCTTCAGCCTTCATCCCTTCTACATCGTACTTGTCGCTATCCTCATAATGTATCACTCCATAATCAAAGGGGAGGCCTCCCTCGAGCTCGGTTGGTAACCTAAACATCTCCCCAACAAGAGGCTCCATTTCCTTCCACCCTTTGTATTCAACTGGTTTCGTGACAACATCAACATTCGGATGTTTGCCCTTAACAAATATCATGTCCTTGTATCTTTCTTCCTCTTCTTTTGTGGGCACCGTGTAAATAGCGACAGTGGTTCCCGGCTTCAAGCCATTCTGAATATCTGTAATGATTTTGCTCCTCTGCTGGCTTTCTTTTTTTAACGCATCTAGTTTAGCTCGTTCCTCAGGAGAAAGGCGCTCCAGCATTTTTTGTTGTTCCTGATCTGTTTGCTGGGAAACTTCATACACTACTTCACCCTTCTCATTTTTCAACTGGATCATTTCCATCCCCGCCCATACGGAAGACGCTCCTACCAGCATACCTACGGTGACCAGCAAACCTATTTTCTTTTTCACGACTTTTTCCTCCTTGTTTTCCTTGGCACGAATTGCTGCCATGACTTTATGTTTGACATCGACTTTCGGGATCGGCTTCGCTCTCAGCATGTCTTGCATACGATTAAACGGAATTTTGTCCATTAGCGCCCACCCCTCCCATCGTTGGCAAATAACGTTTGCACTTTTTCAAAACGCGTTCAAATTGCTTGCGCAGGGCAGCAGGCTTTTTGTCCATCAGCTCTGCGATTTCCTCGTACTCTCTTTCCTCTAGCACACGCAGGAAAATGAGTGTACGTTCTTCGGCGGACAGTCGTTTCCAGATGCGTTCGATCGGCTCCCCAAAATAATTGCTGTCAATGCTCTCCTCGACATAGTTGCGTCCATCCTGATCCCGGTTGTACAAAAAGGGCAACGCGCGGCTTAATTTCCTGCGCTTTAGCACATTCGCACAATGATTGTAAGCGATCCGGTACAGCCATGCGGAAAATGATAGCGAGTACGTATACTGGTCAAGATGCTCGTAGGCACGAAACAGGACTTCCTGGACAGCGTCTTCTGCATCTTGACGGTGACCGAGCATGTGATAGCAGTATGTAAAGATCGGTTGTTGATAGTGATCGATAATGATTTCGTATTGCTCAAGAGAACCTGCTTTTATTTCGATTAGCAGACGCTCTATCTCTGTTTTCTCCACGGTTTGCCCTCCTCTCACTATGAATAACAATTGAGAACTTTCATTTGTGACACCTATTTTAGAAATTTTTGGTTACACGAGTAAAAATTCGCTCCAAATAAAAAAGGGTGCTCCACCCGTCGCGTACGAAAAATCTCGCGCTTACGGAAGGAACACCCTTATTCCATGCTTGTATTCATTTATTTGTCCGTACTCTTGTCGAATGTCTTGATACTTTCCCGGGAAATCGACAGCACCTGTCGGCTTCTCTTTAGAAATGCTCTCCGTTGGCATAATAGCTTTCTTTTTGATAAGCGACAAATGCCATTTCCACTTCTGGGATGCCAAGAGCTAAGACATGCTTCGTTACAATCTGGGCAAACTGGTCACGAACTTCTTGCCCCCGCTCAAACCATGCTACTTCGATAAAAGGAAACGACTCCACGATCTTCCCGCCAAAAACGCCTGTTGTATGCAAGCATTCGATCGTGAAATTATCCGTGCCGCATTGGCATAGTGCAGCGAGCTCCACTGCAAGCGGTTCGCTAATCGTGGCCATTTGTTCAGCTTGAATGCCTCGAACGATAAGATGTGGCATGATGATCCCTCCTGATTGTCCATATGCTCTATCTTACCGTTCAAGAGGCAAAAAGAGTAGAAAAAACTAGGTCAAAGCCGCGGCGCTTCCGTGCTTTCCAACTGCCTCTTGCACCCGCGCTTCTTTGTTCCCTTGCTGCAATTGATACATCTGATAGTACCTGCCTTGCTTCTCCATTAAGTCTTCATGCTTTCCTCGCTCTACAATTCTGCCTCGATCCAGTACGAGAATTTGATCTGCGTTTTTGATCGTAGACAGGCGATGAGCAATGATGAAGGTCGTTCTTCCTTTTTTCAACACCTCAAGTGCATTTTGAATAATGCCCTCTGTTTCCGTGTCGATGCTGGCAGTCGCTTCATCCAGAATGAGGATAGCCGGGTCAAACGCGAGTGCACGCGCAAACGAAATCAATTGACGCTGCCCGAGTGAAAGCGTGCTGCCCTTCTCGATCACAGGTTCATCGAATCCTTGCGAGAGACTGCGGAACAGTTGGTCTGCCCCTACATCGCACAAGGCTTTCTCCACTTTTTCCGGTGAAATCGACGGATCATCCAGACTCACATTGGAACGAATCGTTCCTGTAAACAAAAACGGGTCCTGTAAAACAATAGCCATATGCTGGCGAAGCTGCTGTTTGGAAAACGCCTGCACATTACGCCCATCAATCATAATCGCTCCACTGTTTACATCATAGAAGCGGAGTAACAGATTGATAATCGAGCTTTTTCCCGAACCCGTGTGACCAACCAGTGCCACTGTCTCTCCAGGCCATGCTTCGAATGAAATGTTTTTCAGAACGTATTGGTCGTCTTTGTAGGCAAAAGAAACATCGTCAAAGCGAACATTCCCTTGATAGCAAGGCACTTTTGCAGGATCAACGTCAATGCCCTCTTCATCCAGCAGTTCAAACACTCGCGACGCCGCGACGAGAGATTGCTCCAGGTTCGCCAATTGGTTGACGATCTGTGTCATCGGCTGGAACAAGCGATTGAGATAATCGACGAATGCGTAGAGGACACCAAGCGAGAGCAGTGTACCTATCCCGAGGGAAGCACCACCGAAATACCAGATGAACAAAACAAACGCGATATTGCGGATGAACTGAACCAGGTTAAACGAAGCGGTCGCATTGAGCCGTAGCATTTTATTTTGGTAGGTGAACAGCTCTTCGTTCAGTTCGCCAAATTCCCGCATCGTCTCCTTTTCTCTGCGAAACGCCTGAATGATCGGCATCCCTTGGATCGACTCGTTAATCATCCCGTTGATGTCACTGATGCGTGCCCGAATGACATGGTTGAATGCTGAAGCGTACTTGCGGTACAAGTAAATCCACACGACCATGATTGGCAAAATGACCAGACAAACGAGCGCGAGTCGTACATCAAGCAAGAACAGCGCTGCGAAAATACCGATTAAATAAATCCCGCTCGTAATGAAGTTGCCGAGTACATTCGTAAACAGCTCACGGATTGCCTCCGTATCGTTTGTGACACGAGCAACCACCTTCCCGGCAGGGAGATGATCGAAATATTGAATGGGTAATCGTTGAGTATGCGCGAACACATCATTACGCAGTCTCTCGATCACCTGATTCGCTGATTTTTGCCATAAGAACTTTTGTCCATAATGGAAAAGCGAGGCAACTACCAATAATCCGAAATAGAGAGCAGCCAGTGTGAGCAAGCCCCTAGTCTCTGGCCGGAAAAATTCGAATATCTCCTGATTGCTTAAGAGAGTGGCCTGGTACTCCTCTCGATCCGTACCTTTGACAATGACGAGCTTCCCATCCTCAATGGAGCGCTGACCATCATACGAAATCGCCTGATTCAAGAAATAATAGTCGCGCCCCACCTGCAGAACACGAACTTCCCCACCTGTGCTCTCCCCTGCTGCCAAGTGATCCTGTCTGGTGTAATACTTCCCTTTGTATAGCACGGAATCCTCACGCTGTGCCGTCTCATACCATGGGAATTCAATACCCATGATGTGCGTATCGATCATTTTTTTCGCCAAAAACGGCCCCGTCAGTTCTGCCCCAACCGAGATGGACAGCATCAATACCGCCAAGAGGATCGTCTTTTTAAAAAACGCTGCATAGTGGACTAGCCTTTTCCCCGTCGTCATTCATTCACCCGCTTTCTGTCAGCGTCGCTTCAATCTGCTGTTTCTCGAATTGTTCTTTATACCATCCGCCCAACTCCAATAGCTGTGCATGTGTACCTTCCTCGACGATTCGTCCTTCGTCTATGACGAGAATCCAATCTGCATGCTGGACCGCCGATAAGCGATGTGTGGTGATCAGTGTTGTTTTGCCTGCACGCTCCCGGCGAATATTCGAGATCATCTCCGCTTCGGTTTTGCCATCCACCGCTGACATGGCATCATCGAGAATCAAGATTTCCGGATTGACCAAAAGAGCCCGAGCAATCGAGACCCGTTGTTTTTGCCCGCCTGAAAGGGCTACGCCTTTTTCACCAACGAGCGTTTGCAAGCCTTCGGGCAATAGCTGCACATCCCGAGCGAATGCGGCCTGCTTCAACACTTCCTGTAATTCTTCTTCCGTCGCCTCGTTGTTCCCGAACAAGATGTTTTCGCGGACTGTCTTCGAGAACAGAATCTGCTCTTGTGGTACATAGCCGATCCAGCTCTTGATGTTATCCAGACTGATCTGTTCTAGCGCCTCTCCCGAAACACTGATGGCTCCTCGTCCTACCGGAAATTCGCGAAGCAACTGTCGCACCAGTGTGGATTTCCCGCTTCCCGTACGCCCGACGATTCCTAGCGTCTGACCCCGACCAAGAGTAAAGGAGACATTACTTAGTTGGTCAACCTGCGCAGTTGGATAGCGGAATGTCACAGAATCAAACCGAATAACTTCTGGTACTGCCACATGAAGCGGTCTGTCGTGATCCTTCACATCGGCCTCGTAAGCCAAGGTTTCAGTGACCCGATCCAGCGAGGCACTTCCTCTTTGCATCACATTAATCAATTCGCCAATCGCAAACATCGGCCAAATCAGCATCCCGAGATAGACGTTGAACGAGACTAGTTCTCCTAGGGTCAGTTCTCTTTGGAACACGAGGTAGCCACCATAGATCAAGCCGATCATATAACTGATTCCAACCAATATTTTGACGGTTGGTTCAATCAACGAATCGATTCTCGCCACATCGATATTTTTTTGATACACTTCATGCGTTTTTTGGCGAAAGCGCTCCTGATCCGCCATCTCCTGTACGTAAGCTCGAATCACGCGAACCCCAGACACGGATTCCAGCACGCGGTCGTTCAGCTCGCCGAACGATGTTTGTGCGGTAGAAAAACGCTCGTGAATTTTTTTCCCATATTGCTTGATGATGTAGGCCATAAACGGTAATGGAAGGATCGCCGCTAAGGTTAGCTTCCAACTGATCAAAAAGCCCATCGTCAGCACAATCGCCCCTGTAAAGGATAGCGAGTCCACCATCGTCAAAATTCCGAAGCCTGTCGTCATCGAAACAGCCTTGAGGTCATTTGTCGCTCGGGCCATCAGATCACCGGTACGATTGCGCTGATAAAACGTTGGCGTCATCTGCAAAAAATGCGTCATGAGCTTCGACCGTAAAGTCCGCTCCGCCAGAAACGCTCCCCCAAACAGCTTGCGAATCCAGATAAAATTGACCCAATAAATCGCGACAGACAATACACCGAAAAACAGCAAAATGGATACCAGCCGCTCGCCAGTCAGCGTCCCCAGGTGAATCTCATCAATAGCCACCCCGATAATTTTTGGAGGGATAATCTCCAGTAAGCCGCCCAGAATCAATAGCAGAATAGCGACCGTATAACGTTTCCAATGCTCCTTGAAAAACCAATCAAGCTTTGCCAAAACCGAGAACATCCGTGTTTCTCCCCTCTCTTTAGCTGGCTGGGTGACCTTTTTTAGGGACAAAAAAGACATATCGCCCGTGAGCAACATGCCTTTTCATCAACAAAAATAGAAAAGGCGCAAGTTACGAAAAATGTAACCTACGCCATGTTAACGAGATCAAAAAAACGATACTACGCTCGTATCAATGGTGGGGTTACGTCATGTATGCCCTTGTTTGAATGACCCATGCGTACAATTCTTTTCATGACTAGCCCACCTTTCCATTAATATTTTGAATTTCCAATAAATACATTCTGAACTTTACCATTCTTGCGGATACATTGTCAACTGATCTTTTCCGCGCTTTTGCTTCCCTTCATTTATTTGGTATGATTATCCTCATGAAGCTTATTCAGGAGGCCATTTATTTTGTTATCATCCAATCAAAAACGTCGATTGACATCTGTTCAAATCATCGTGTTCGCCTACGTTGGGCTCATCCTGATCTCAGCGTTTCTTCTGTCAATGCCGTTTTTTCACTTGCCGGGAGTCTCCCTTTCTTTTATTGACTCTTTGTTTACCGCGGCGAGTGCCATCAGCGTTACCGGGCTAACTGTCATTACGATTCATG
Organism: Brevibacillus sp. IT-7CA2; assembly: GCF_949767855.1. Lineage (NCBI taxonomy): Bacteria > Bacillati > Bacillota > Bacilli > Caryophanales > Paenibacillaceae > Brevibacillus > Brevibacillus sp. IT-7CA2. Next base: position 63,038 of record NZ_CATKQT010000053.1, on the reverse strand, counting down.
AGGTTTTCAACCAGTGGGGGATTCTCTTTCTTACGTTGCTCTTCCAGGTTGGCGGGGTCGGAATCATGACACTCGGAACGTTCATCTGGATCCTCATGGGTCAAAAAATCGGTCTGGAACAGCGCATCTGGATCGCGACAGACCACAACCGCTCCACGTTGTCCGGTCTGGTCGACCTGATGCGCAATATCCTCGTGATTGCGCTCTTGATCGAGCTGGTGGGAACCATCCTGTTAGGCAGTCATTTTATTTACGCTGGCTACTACGACGATTGGTACACCGCGTTCTACCATGGCTACTTTGCGTCTGTCAGCGCTTTTACGAATGCCGGGTTTGACCTGCACGGAAACTCCATGCTCGACTTTACCCACGATTACGTGTTTCAGACTATCGTGATGATCTTGATTATTTGTGGAGCGATCGGGTTTCCCGTACTCGTGGAGCTGAGAACGTACTTTTCCTATCGGCGTGCAAAAGTGCGTTTCACCTTTTCTCTCTTCACCAAGATTACGACACTGACTTTCTTTTCCTTGATCGTCATTGGCGCCCTGCTCATTTTCGTTTTTGAACGAAATCAGTTTTTGGCCGATAAGACCTGGCATGAAATGCTGTTTTATTCGTTGTTCCACTCCGTCTCTTCACGAAGCGGCGGTCTCGCTACGATGGATATCAGCCTCTTGTCGACCGCGACACTCATCATGCTCTCCGGGATGATGTTCATTGGCGCTTCTCCGAGTAGCGTGGGCGGGGGGATACGGACCACGACGTTCTTCGTCCTGATTGCCTCTGTTTTTGCCAACATGCGTGGCTACAAGGAAGTAAAGGTGTTCGGAAGAGAACTGGTTGATGAGGACATTCAGCGCTCCTTCATCGTCTTTTTCATCGCGATCATCCTGGTGTTCACAGCGGTCATGCTGCTCGTCTGGCTGGAGGATTTACCTTTTCAGTACGTCTTGTTCGAAGTCTGCTCTGCTTTCGGTACGACCGGATTGTCTAGCGGGATTACAGCTCAGATGGGCATAGGCGGCAAGCTCATCCTGATTATTACGATGATGATCGGACGTATCGGGATTATCAATTTGCTCCTCTTCTTGAAGCGCAATGACCGAATCGTACGCTACCATTATCCGAAAGAACGCATCATCATTGGTCAATAGAGGAAAGGAAATCCCCCAGAGCTATGTAGCCGTTGGGGGATTTTTTCGTGTAGAGAATCACATGTTTTTTAGCGCAAGAGAATGTGTCGTTGCACAGTTTATGCCCGTGAAGAATTATAATGAAAAAAAGCTCCGCCAAGTCATGTTGGCGAAGCCTTCCTTGTCATCGAATGTCGGATTAATACGGGCCCCAGTTAATCAGGACCCCGATAACGATAAACACGATGGAGAGAACTGTCCATACCGCTGTGAGCGGAAGCATGAACTTCAGCCACTTGCCGTAGGAAATGCCACTCATCGCCAAAATGCTCATCAGAACACCTGAGGTCGGGTTAATGCAATTGACCACACCTTCTCCGAGCATCAGAGCCTCTACTGCTACCTGGCGCGTAATGCCCATCAGGTCAGCCAATGGAGCCAACAACGGCATCAGCATAACAGCTTCACCTGAACCGGACGAAATCAAGAAGTGCAGCCCGGCGCTTCCGAGGAACATCCCAATCGCCCCTGCCATCGGTGAGAGCGGCTCCAGAATGGTAGCAAGTCCGTACACGATGGTATCAAGGAACTTCCCATCTTCCAAAATGACTGTGACCGCACGTGCCATACCGACAATCAGAGCCCCATAAATCAGTCCCTGACAGCCTTTTAAGAACGTTTTGGCGATATCGTTGCCGCTCATCTTGTTGAGCAAGCCTACTCCGATCGCAATGAAAATAAAGATTCCGGACATCTCGTTTACGTCCCATTTGAACAAGATCGTGCAGATGATAAAACCAATCAGAACGATCCCCGTAAACGCCAAGATCAATTTGTGACGGGTTGTAAAATCAACATTTTTCGTGTCTACTTCCATCGTGTTTGAACCACTATCTGAAGGAAAGAGCTCGTCCCCCAAGATACTCTTGTTTTGACGAACCTTCCGTGCGTAACGCCCGATGTACAGAATGGTTACGATCACAAACGTAACATAAATGATGGTGCGGTAGCCGATACCTGAAAACAGCGGCAGCTCCGCAATTTCTTGGGACAAGCCCAGCGTTCCTGGAAAGGCAATTGTCGTATTGAATCCGGCATACACACCCAGATAAATTAGAGCCACACCGAAGATCGCATCCATTTTCATCGCTCTCGCAATCATGATGCCAAGCGGAACGAATGCAATGACGGAGTTGACGATGACACCCAACGTACCCAATACGGAAAAGACGGAAGTGATCAAAATAACCAGCAGCCACTCCCTATTTCCTAATTTTCGGACCATGGTCAGAATCGCTGCGTTGAGTGCACCTGTCTTATCCAATACAGCTAAAGCACCGCCTGTGAACAAAACGAGGAAGATGATCGGCGCGCCTTTGACCATCCCTGTCTGGATCGCGGTAAAAAACTCGATAAAGCCCGTAGGATTCGGCTCTACCGCATGATAGCTGCCCGGGACAACCGTCGTCACATTGCCGTTTTTTACACGTTCAAATTCTCCTGTCGGGACCACATAGGTAGCCAAAGCACATAGAAGTAAGATGCAAAACAAAAGGACGTAGGCGTCTAGCCGAAATAAGCTTTTCTTTTTTAGTTGCTTGCTCTCTGTCATAAGGTAACCCCCTGCGTGTGTAGCGCTCTCTAAGAATGTTGGGCTGCTTCATAAATCGCAGCTGTCATGATTTTTGCCCCATAAATCAAGGCATCCGTCTGAAAGGTCATCTGTGGATGATGCAGAACAGGTGTGAGCCCACATCCCAGACCAATCATCGTGGTAGCCAGCTCAGGGCGGTGAATCGCGTAAAAATGGAAGTCCTCTCCGCCTGGTGTCACGCATATATCGGCAATTTTGTCCTCACCCAATATTTGCCCAATTGCCTTTTTGACTACGTGGATCATGCTCGCATTGGCGACCGCAGCCGGTGTGACTCCCGACCATTCCCACTCTACATCCATGCCCATCAAAGCCCCTGTCTGACTCATGGCATACTCGGTCTTTCTCCGCAATTCTGCCATGCCTTCATTGGACTGGGCACGTACATCAAGGCTAAAGGTCGCGCGATCAGGGATGACATTCACTGTTTCTCCCCCTGCTTGCAATTGGGTCATCTTCACGGAAAAAGAGCATCCGTCTTGCAGACGAATGTTTTGCAACGCAATAACCAAAAACGAAGCGGCTTCGATGACATTTTTACCGAGCGCCGGACGTGCTCCGTGTGCTTGCAGACCTGTAATCGTCCCTCTGACGGAGCTAGACGATCCATGCAAAATCGCCGGAGCAGCGCTACCATACGGCACTTCCATTTCCGGTCGCAGGTGAACGCCGATCAGCTTTGTCACGCCTTCCAGGGCTCCATCCTTCATCATCTGCAGGGCTCCGCCCATCTTCTCCTCAGCAGGCTGGAAAAGAAAGCGCATCGTTTTCGGCGGTACCACTCCGCTTGCTTGAATAGAAAGGGCGCTGTAGAGAGCCAGTGTCGAGTGAGCATCGTGTCCGCATGAATGATTCGGTCTCACCACGCCGTCTACTTCCTGCACGAGTGCATCCATATCCGCGCGCAAAGCCACGATTTCAGCACTCTCTCCAGGAATCTCTGCATAAAAGCCGTGGTGCCCCTCGAAGCGTGTGACGGCAATACCAGCCGCCTCCAAGCGTTCCCGCAAATATCTTGCCGTTTTCTCCTCGTGCCAGCTCGGCTCCGCCAATTGATGCAAATCTTTGTATGTTCGCACTATTTCGTCGCGATGCTCGTCCATGTATAAGAACGGATTCATCCGATACATCATCCTCCTTGATGTCTTCTCTAGTATCTCTTTTGGCTCTACCGGATGTACAGCAAGATTTGTGCCAAAACTATATTGTTATAAAAGTTAAGCATTTCTGAACAATTTCAGATTTTTAGGTTATAATATAGGTTGTTTTTTACAGATATCCGATCCAATATTTCCACCCAAATCTAAAAGCTATTCGGCAGATATAAAGGAGTCGCATCATGATAAAACAGAACCCATGCATATTGTTGATGACCCGGCTGGAGACGATCAGCCTGCTATTTGCAAACACGCTCACGTCTTTTTTCGGCAACCGCTTGGACATCATTCGAAACCATATGCAAGAACGGCTTCACCCGAGTGTATACGATGAAGTTGATCTCATCCTCGTTTCGGATATGAGTCTCTTGCACGATCAGCCAGTTCCTCCGTCAGACATCCCCGTACTGCTAGCAAGGCGCACGATTGACATTAACAAATTGGATCAACTCATGGACTTGCCGCCAGGAACGCGCTGTCTATTTGTTTCCAACTCCATCGAAATGGTAGAAGGCGCGATTGAGCTATTGTTTCATCTCGGATTCTCTCATCTGACATTTGTGCCGTATGTACCCGATACCGAGACTCCGCTTCCTGAAAAAGATCAAATAGATGTCGCTGTCTGTCATGGGCTCAGGGAGCTGATTCCTGCTCATTTTGAAAACGTCATTGAGTTGGGCCACCGACCTTTGGATTTGACGACGATCTTTGATATTTCGCGTCTGCTTGATCTGTCTCCGGATAAGGCAAACCTGTACACGGCTGATTTCATCAGTGATTTCGTCCATATCGGGCGCAAGCTGACAAACTCGGTACACAATGAACGGAAGCTAAATGAAAAGCTGAGCTCCATTTTAAATGCCGTCCATGAAGGCATCATTGGCACAGATGCCACAGGGAATATCACTGTACTGAACAAAGAAGCCGAGAAAATTTTGCATATGACTGAAACCACTTGCATCGGGCGAAATGTAGCGGAGGTCATTCCCGAATTTCTTATTCTGGAAGTAGTAGAGTCACACACGGAAGTAACGAAGCAGGTATTGGAATTCCGCGATTTGTACCTCTTGGTGACCAAGATTCCCACGTTCTTGGATGATCTGTTTCTAGGCGCGGTCATTACCTTTCAGGACGTGACGAAGGTACAGCAGATCGAACAGGAAATACGGACGAAGAGTGCCAATCTCGGACTGATGACCAAGTATTCGTTTGACAATATTATCGGCAAAAGCCCGTCTATTCAGGCCAACAAGCGAGTGGCGACCAAGCTGGCCGAAAGTGACTTTACGATTCTCATCACAGGGGAAAACGGAACCGGGAAGGAAGTTTTTGCCCAAGCCATCCATCAACACTCGACGCGCCGTGACGGTCCGTTCGTCCCCGTCAATTTTGCAGGGCTGACCGAGAGCTTGGTAGAGAGCGAATTATTCGGGTACGAGGAAGGTTCTTTTACCGGAGCACGAAAAGGCGGAAAGATGGGGCTATTCGAGTTGGCTCACAACGGGACCATTTTTCTGGACGAGATTGGGGATGCCCCGCTTAGCATCCAGGCGTCACTGCTTCGTGTTCTCCAGGAAAAGCAGGTCATGCGCGTAGGGGGCTATCGCGTCATTCCAGTCAATGTCCGCGTCATCGCCGCTACCAATTGCAACCTGATGGAAATGGTCAAAAATGGGACATTTCGCGAGGATTTGTACTACAGGCTGAACGTCCTGCCGTTGCACATCCAGCCCCTGCGTGATCGTCCAGATGATATCTTGGTGCTGATTGATTATTTCTTGCAGAAAAAAAAGCAGCGTCTGTCCTTCTCACGAGAAGTGACGGAACAGCTACTCCGTTACGATTGGCCAGGCAATATTCGCGAACTGGAAAATTTCATTCACTATGCAGTCGTCATCGCAGAGGGGAATCAGGTGGAGCTGGCTCATTTGCCGGAGCGTTTTTTTGCGGGGCGTGTCTCTACTCCGCCACTTCTCTCTCACCGGGATGATACGTTGGAAGATACAATCCGGTATTTGTCCAGGCAAGGTTCCTCGGAAGATTACGCAGCGATCCTGCAAGTACTGTCCGATTGCTACAAGCGTCAGGAGCGTATTGGACGCAGTGCCCTGCTCACGAGAATGGAGAGTCCCTCCATGACTGAAGCCCAAATCAGGCACAAGCTGACCGTGCTGGACCGCGCTGGATGTGTCTCGATTGGGGTCAAGAAGCAAGGGACGCAGATTACTGCGTTTGGGCAGCAGGTGTTGGAGGCTTTGCTGATTGCAACGAAGGGGTAATCACTGTTGTCTTCCAACTATTGTGGAGCCCGAAGTAATGCCACATGTTTTCCAGTCCAAGCGCCTCTGGAGCCCGCCCCAGCGTAGAAATGAATAGCGGGGAATTTCAGCTTTTATTACATACAAAAACGCTTTCGCATTTTCTGGTTTGAAGCGCTCCCGCTATTCATTTCGGAGCGGCCAGTCAATCACCTTGCGGGGCGTAGGCCGAAGCGTAGACTGGAAATGCACTTCTTCCTTCCACTACAGCATCGATACAGCATATAAAAAAAGCGGCAAGGTTTTAGCTCCTCCGCTTTTTTCATGAATCCACCTAAGTAGTCACGATGGACGACTCTATTTTTTCTGGTTGAATGATAGGCAAAATAGGCAGCTCCATCAAATTCCGATGCTTACCCGGCCCGTAGTAATCCTGCTCTGCATGAGCCAGACGGAAGCCATAGGCAGACAGCGCGCGAATAGAAGATGCGTTCGTTTCACTCACCGTAACCTGCACGGTGCGAAGTGTCGGGAACTGGCGCAGGGCTTGCAGTCTGGCTTCGATTAGCCGCTTACCGATGCCTTGACCTTGAAACTCCTTGCTCACATTGCTGAACAGAAGCCAGCCGGTCGTCTGATACATATCAATTCCGGCGCAGCTAAAACCAATGAGCTGGCCGTTATAGGTCGCCTTGAAAATCAGCTCAGGAAACAGCTCCATATACTTTTTCAGCTCATGCAAGTTCATTCGATCGGGTAATGTCATATCCGCCAACGTGATCATTTCCGCAAAATCATCTCTTACGACGCGCTCAATCTGCACTTCCACCCTACCCGCCTCCTGTACATTCGCTCTTACATTTACACTGTAGCAAACGGGTATAAAGCTAGAATGGATGGCTTGTGAAAGTACTGTAAAATTCATTGCGTCCGGCTGAACAATTGTCTATAGAAGCGGGATGTATATAGATATTTTCATCGCCACAGGAAAGCTCGATCCCCTCACGTCTGTCACTTCAAAATCCGGTCCCTCGCCTCTCTCATAATTCGATTGAGGCAACCATGTTCCGTAAATGTAGCGACGAGTGTTTTGCACAAGGTCGGCGTCACCCGTCACTTTGAATTCCGCGTATTTTCCGCCAGGCAAGACGAGTGAGATAAAACCTTCAGGCAATTCATTAGGAACAAGATTCACAGCCTCCCCGATCACAAAAGAAAAGCTTCCGTCATCTTCAAATTCGCAGGCGATTCCGTACGACATATCTTCCGCCGCTTTATTCGGAATCCGCAAATAGTCTTGATTACGTCCAAATTCATAATAGAAGCCCGGAATGTCTTTAAAATGCTGCTCATCCTGTAAGTTCGTCCGGAACCTGCGGCCAATGATACAAATGTCATCCAATGTCGCGATGGTTGGTTTATTCATCGTGATCTCTCCTTTGATCGTTTGGCGAAAGGCCAAGAAGTCCATCTTGGCGAGATAAGGCAGCGAATGATTTTCCCGACGATACCTTCCAGGTGTAATCCCGAATTGCTTCTCAAAAGCGCGTGTCAATGCTTCCTGCGACTGGTATTGATAGGCCACCGCAATTTCGAGTACATTGTCACTTGTCTGTTTTAGCGCAAGTGCAGCTTCCGACAGTCTGCGCTTACGAATGTACTCCTGTACGCTGAAGCCTGAGATTGCCTGAAACAGCCGTTGAAAATGAAACGCAGAGAAATGCGCCCTGGAAGCAATTTCTGTGATGTTCATTTCTTCCTGAAGATGCTCTTCCACAAAATCAATCGCGTCCTGAATCCGCTTGTACGTGTCCATCTTTGACTTCCTTCACCTATTTTTTCTTTAGTATGCGGGAGATCACTGGCATTTTTTTGATCAACTGTGCTATCTTTCAAGCGTTACGTCGTCAGTCGCTCTACCAATACGGGCGACAGTTCCTTCTCTTCCTTTTTCCCATCCAGCTGCTGTGTCCAAATCCGCTCATGCAGCATCTCAAATGCGTATTTTCCCATCAACGTACTGGAGCTGGATACAGTGGTGATCTCTAGCAGTTCTCCGATTGGCTGATCATCGCAACCGACTACGGCCAAGTCTTCCGGTACGCGAATCCCCAACCTGCTCGCTTCTTTGATGATCCCTGCCGCTATATGATTGCACGATACGATCATTGCTGTCGGCCGCTCTTCTGTTTGCAGCAATTTCCCCACGACATCCTTGCCGTCTTGGATCGTTAAACACTCTTCAAACGACCACTCAGCAGAGGGTGTTACGTCAATCGAACGCAGCTTTTCGTAATAGGCACGTTTGCGATGCTGACTGTTAAAGCTGTTTTTTCTGCCGATGCAATACCCGATCCGGCGATACCCCTTCTTCATCAGATACTCCATCCCGATCAGAAACGTTTGATAGTGGTCGATATGAACACTCGAAACAGAGGTAGTATCATTTGCTTCACACGTGATGATAGGTCCGTATCCTGCATATTCATTCAGCGTTTCGCAAGAGCTGGACCTGGAGCACATGATTAGCCCGTCGATTTTTTTATTTTTGAGCAAGTGTAAGACACTGCGTTCTTGCTCGGGGTTGTTATTTGTTTGGCACACCATCAGCTTGTAATGATGCTGGACTGCTTCTGCTGCAATGCCTTCGATAATGGAGCTGTAGTATTGGTTGTTGACGAGAGGCAATGTCACACCGATGACCATCGTTTTTCCCGTAGAGAGGTGGACCGCATTACTGTTTTGAACATAGTTTTGTTCTTCAATAATCTTGAGAATCTCCGCGCGTTTTTTCTCGTTCACGTACGGATGGTTGTTAAGCACACGGGAAACGGTTGAAACGGATACACCTGCCAATTTCGCGATTTCTCTTATGTTAGCCACTCAGATTACTCCTCTAAGTCGGATCAGTTATTATTACATACATCAAAGCACATTCCGCTTGCTCTGAAAAGCGTTCCACACATTATGCTCTCCTTATGTAGAATGAAAGGAGTCGTGTTTTGTGATTCGCTTAAAATTTGAATATCTCTTGTTTATCGCAGGCTTATTGATTTTGGCTCTCGGGATCAACATGATGACGACCATTACATCCTTTGGTCTTAGCCCGTATGATTCTCTGTTTATTGCCCTGTATCAAAACTTCGGGATATCGATTGGCTTCTGGATGTTTGCCATTAACCTGACCTTTGTCATCATCGTCCTTTTCATGGATCGCAGTTATATTACTGTCGGTGCCATTTTGGTCATGATGCTGATCTCCATCTTTGTCGATTTGATCGGGTCCATTGATGCGCTCATGGCTGCTATCCGTTCATTGCCGCCGCTTCTGACCATGGCACTCGGAAACATTTGCATCGGCAGCGGTATCGGGTTGTATGTGTGTACCCAAGTGTGCACAGCTCCCCAAGAGGCATTTGTACTGGTTATGTCGAAAAGATTAAAGTGGACATTCAGACGGACAGAAATTTTGCTGGCGTGCATGTTTCTTAGCGCAAGTTTCCTGTTAGATGGCCCGATTTATTACGGAACAGTCGTGCTATCTTTTACGACAGGCTACATTATTCAAGCAGCTATTAACGTCGGGAATAAGATGCTTCGTCTCGTCAATCAAACGAAGGGGGCGGAGGCATAAGAGGAGGAAAGCCTTGAGAAATTTTCGACCAAAAGTTGTGTGTTCCCTTGCAGTGAGCCTGTTTCTATTGCTTGTCGGTTGCTCCTCTTCCACTGGTCTCGTAAAGGCTAGCGGAGATGTTTTTGCCCAGAGCGAAATTCACAGACTGACCCAAGATCCTGAAAACGTGAGGCATTACCGGCCTATGAGTATTCAGGAAATGACACCGCTATTGCCTTCGTCTCTCCAAAGCAAAATCAAGCTAGTGGATAAAACGAAGCTACCTTTTCCTGTCGAAAAAGAGATGGCCTATCTCGTCTCATTCTCCTCAGGCTTGGAAAAAGTAACACGACACCAGCTACAACTGACATACGCGCAGGGTAACGAAGTCCCTATTGCGGAAAACTTCTTCATCGTACGTATGACAGAGACAGATGAAAACCCATTGGCCCACGTGAAGCCATCTGCTTCAGGACTTGACTCGTTTGGGAACGTCATGCGCGTTGAACAACTGACCGACGATATCACTTTCTATCATCATATCATCACAACGAACAGCTCTTATGTGTATAACTTTTACAAGTACGATGATAAAAATCAGGAAGTAAATCTGACCGTCACAAACGCCCATGAGATGGAGTTCTTTGATCAGGGAATTTTGTATCATCTCGCGTACCACACTGGAAGCAATCAGCTGGACCCTACCCTTCATGATCAGATGGTAGCGCTGGCGAAGGATTTCATTTCTGTCCGTTCCTAAATGAAAAAGAAGGATTCCCCTGTAGCTCATAAGACTGCTAGGCGGAATCCTTTTTTCTATCTCTTGACCTTCACGCGGCGTAAAGCTTTACGATATTTTCCAGTACGATCAAGTAACTGGAGGGTGAACGATGCCAAACCACGAACAAATTTATAAAAATCAAGCGGAACAGTACGATCTGATGATTTCCAGACAACCAAGTCTGCTCGCTGCCATCGAAGAAATCACCCCTATCAAAGGACAGGACGTGATCGATCTGGGAGCTGGCTCAGGAAGACTTACGTCTGTGCTCGCCCCTCATGCCAAGTCCATTCTGGCTCTCGATGCTTCCGCTGCCATGCTAGAAGTGAATGCACAACAACTGACGCAAGCCGGTCTTTCCAATTGGAAAACCAACGTAGCGGATCATCGAGAACTTCCCGCAGACACTAATAGCGCGGATGTCATTGTAGCGGGGTGGACGGTTTGTTACCTCACCAGTTCAGAAGTTCCCAACAACGAGCGCAATCTTGAAAAGATCATCCAAGAGATGAAACGCGTGCTTCGTCCTGGTGGCACGATCGTCATCATGGAGACAATGGGGACCGGATATGAAACACCGCACCCACCCGAATTTCTTACACAGTACTATTCTTTGTTAGAAAACAAATACGGCTTCTCTCACAAATGGATTCGCTTGGACTATCAGTTTAAAGACATAGCGGAAGCAGAACAGCTTTCACGGTTTTTCTTTGGAGAGGAGCTTGCAGACAGAGTCGCTCGGGAAAAACTGGTGACATTGCCGGAATGCGCGGGAGTATGGTGGCTGAAACTCCACTAAAAATTTGGATTTCCCATCTTGCCCATCTGATAGTCGTTAAAGGCCTCAGCGATTTCCTCCGGGCTATTCATAACAAATGGACCATGCATGACAATCGGCTCGTCGATTGGTTCCCCGCTGAGCACAAGAATGATTGTATGGTCTTCTTGTCCTTCTATCTGAATCTCACCGGGAACATTTTCAAACAAGACAAAATCCCCTTCATGGACTACCTGACTTTCGTTGATTCGGGCTGATCCTCGCAATATCAGAGCAGCGGTATTAAAGGACGTTGGCAGGCTACATTGTGCTTTTCCACCTACTTTGAGCTCGATATCGAACAAATGGATCGGCGTAAATGTTTGCGCTGGCCCCTTTATGCCGTTGAATTCTCCAGCAATGACGCGAACGCTCCCACCACCATCGGGTAAATCGCTTCTTCCCATTTGGGAAGACAGCAGCTCCTGATATCTCGGGGAATGCATCTTGTTTGCACGGGGAAGGTTCACCCAGAGCTGAATCATTTGAAACAGTCCGCCGCGCTTGGCAAACTCTCGTTCATGATATTCCTTGTGTAAAAGTCCCGAGCCTGCCGTCATCCACTGTACGTCTCCTGGCCCAATGATGCCATGGTTCCCTTGATTGTCATGATGCTCAATGGACCCCTCATAAGCAATGGTGACGGTCTCAAATCCGCGATGGGGATGCGCTCCTACGCCTCTGACCTGCTCACTGGGAGGAAATACAAAGGGCGCGTTGTAATCCATCAAGATAAAGGGGCTAAGTCGTTGCCCAAACCGATTTCCCGACGGAAAGTAGTTGGAGACGCGAAAACCGTCACCGACCATATGGAAGGGGGCTCCCTTGTAAACCCCCTCGATTTTACGAAAGACTGTCATTGTTCAGGACCCCTTTACTTTGCTGGCAGTACATCATGGTCGATATATCTTTCACCGTTCAGCTCACTAATGACATTGACCGCTACTTTGGCACCGTCTCCGGCAGTAATAATGGCATGGAAGCCGGCTCCAGCACAAACACCTGCGGCCCAAACGCCTTCCATGCTCGTCTTACCGCTGTTATCTACCGAAATAACCGTTTTGACACGAGGTTCGGTCCCTGGCTTTGTTTCAATTCCCAATTGTCCCGCCAAGTCCACCAGCATCCCCGTCGTCAGGATGATCTGATTGGCTTCAAACTGCCCTTTGTCCTCTGTCTCAATGACAAAGCCATTTTCCTTTTTCACAATGTTCGTTACTTTGTCTTGCACCAATTCTGCTCCAAACTTGACCGCCTGCTGTTTCCCCGTTTCCACAAGCTCAGGTCCTGTCATTTCCATTACGCCAAGGTAATTCCAAAATAATGCCCGCTTTGTTACGCTCTTGTCATTGTCCACAAGCAACGTTTTCTTGCCTGATTTTGCTGCAAAAAGTGCCGCGCTTGATCCAGCAGGTCCTGCTCCAATAATGACGATATCGTACATAATGATGTACCCCTTTCCTCTTCGAAAAAATGACGATTCCTTCTGCCAGCCAGACACTGGCTACTCTCGTATTATTACCCCATCATTACCAATAATCCGTAGAAAGCGCCCCTCTCTTATATCTCAAATTAGAGATATTAGAACCGATTGAAAACGCTCCGTTCATTACAAGGCGGACTAAAAAACTGTGGTTGTGATATATCTTGAATTAAAGATATAACGAGCACGATTATTCGTCAAGGAGATTTTCACGCTACAACAAAAAAGACGACCCCTGATCGTTCAGAAGTCGTCCGCTTGTTATTTCCGAGTGTCTCTTATTTTTTCACAGAAGGCATGACACCCTCTGGAATCGGACACACATACGTTTGACCGCCCAGACGCTGTTTCAGCTCGGCTTTTGCCTGTTCGATCAGCTCTGGTTTTTTCAGCATGTCAATCGCTGTAGAAGCCATGACTTTCCCCGCATGTAGCATCCCTTTATGTGCCATAGATGTCGCCCCGAGAGACACCCATTGCCAGGAGTGCAGCGTGGAGCCGTTAATATAACACGCAGTCGTGCATTGCGCGGTCGGCGTAATCCAGCTCACATCCCCTACATCCGTGGAGCCGTTCAGCGGGATTTTTGATCCGTCGAATGGGTTGAGCCATGTCACCATGTCTGGGGCAGGCATGTCCGGTGACTGTTTTTCCGAAGTAGCGAGTTCCTGCTTGGACAGCGTCGCACGCATTTCTTTTGCCAATTGCAGTTCCGCTTCATCATGCACAGGGACGCCCAGCTCCTGGAAGTTTTTGTACATGACCTCTTCGAGCAGCTTGTTTTGTACGAGGTTTGAGCACGCTTTGTCGAATACGATCTCTACCTCAGTTTCCGTCATGAGCGCAGCGCCTTGCGCAATTTTGCATACGCGCTCGTAAATCTCCTGTACTTGATCAACCTTTGGCGCACGTACGAGGTACAATACCTCTGCTTTTGGTTGAACCACATTTGGCGACAAGCCGCCGGAGTTCGTGATGGCATAGTGCACACGTGCTTCCGGGATGATGTGCTCACGCAAGTAGTTCACGCCGACGTTCATCAATTCCACCGCATCCAGTGCGCTTCGACCGAGATGTGGACTTGCTGCCGCATGGGCGCTCTTTCCTTTGAACTTGAAGTAGATTTGATAGTTCGCGAGCGAATCGATGGACATAATGCTGTTGTAGCCCATTGGGTGCCAGCAAAGTGCGAAGTCCACGTCATCAAACAATCCTGCTCGCGCCATGAACGCTTTCCCGGAGCCACCTTCTTCTCCTGGGCAGCCGTAGTAACGAACAGTCCCCGTCATGTTGTTCTCTTCCATGTACGCTTTCACTGCAACGGCTGCCGCAAGAGAAGCGGTACCGAGCAAGTTGTGCCCGCAGCCATGGCCGTTTGCACCTCCTACGAGAGGCTCTTCTGTAGTTTGGCCTTTTTTCTGGCTCATGCCCGACAGAGCGTCGAACTCACCCAAAATCGCCACAACAGGATTGCCGCTACCAAAACTTCCGATGAAGGCCGTTTGGATTCCGCCTACTCCGCGCTCAACCTTGAAGCCCTCTCCTTCGAGTGTTTGAGCCAGCAGTTCAGCAGATTGGTACTCTTCAAAACGCGTCTCCGCGAAATCCCAAATCTGGTCGCTCACCTTGATGAAGGTATCTCGTTTTTTCTCAATCATTTCTGCAATTCGCTTGGTATGCATTTCGCAAACATCCTCTCCGCCCTAGTTGCCCACGTGCTTTTTCGCTCAGTTAGGAACGTTTTTTACGTCAGCAATCGCCTTGCAATTCGGTTCAAAAGCGCTACGCTGCGTGGCAAAATCTCTTCTTGTATATCGAATTTCGGATGGTGGTGAGGCGCCGGGATATCCGTACCAATTGCCATGTACGTTCCTTTTCCGCCACGATCCTGAACGCGTTTAATCATAAAGCTGGCATCTTCACTGCCCATTGAGTTGTAATCGCCGTGCTTAAAGGAATCGAAGCCTTCTACTTGCTTGGCTTCTTCCAGTGCCAGCTCTGCCATCTCCACATCGTAGTTGATCGGGATGGCTCCCCCGACAACTTCGATCTTGTAGTCGAGCTCATGCATAGCGGCACTGTGCGCGATGATGTTGCGTACGCGGTTTTCTACTTCTGCATTTACTTCTTCGGTAATGGAACGAGTCTCCACAACCATCTTGGCATAGGCCGGAATGATGTTCGCTGCTGTTCCGCCTTCTAGCACACCCACATTGATCCTCGTATCACCAGTGCTGAAGCGCGGAATCGCATGAATGTTCAACAGGGCGGTAGCCGCTCCGAGCAATGCATTTTTCCCTTGCTCTGGTGACGCACCAGCATGAGAAGAAACACCGTAGAAATGTGCCATCATTTTCGTGGTAGCCAAAAAACCATAGGAACCGCCGTGTACCTCACCTAGCGGCACATTGACACCCAAATGGTTGCAGAAAATATAGTCAACATCATCCAAATGGCCTTTTTCCACGATCGCGTATGCACCGCGAACGCCTTCTTCTGCTGGTTGGAAAATCAGTTTGAGCGTACCGGAAAAATCTCCTGCTGCAAGCGCTTCTGCCAATCCCAAGCCAATCGTGGTATGACCGTCGTGAGCGCAGGCATGCATGTTGCCTTCATAATGGGAGCGGAAGCCATTCGCTTGTGGAAAATGGTCTTGCTCCGTACTTTCCAATACAGGCAGTGCGTCCATATCAAAACGGAAAGCAACCGTTGGTCCAGGTGCCTTCCCTTTCTTCACACCGATCACTGCTGTATAGCCACCGCGCATTTTTTCAACGATCGCCGGGTTTGCACCGTCACGCAAAGCTCTTTCATACGCTGCCTCGAGAACCGCCTCGGAAGGCAAGCCCCGACGGGAATCTCCATCGATTGCTTCTTGTCCGTATATGACCTCATAGCCGAGGGACGTCAAAATCTCTACTACCTTGGAAGCGGTACGGAACTCCGTAAATCCTACCTCTGGGTGTCTATGAAAATCTCTTCGCAACGAAACCAGATCCAACATCGTTCAATTCCTCCTGTTAACTCTGGAGCATGTCTTTTTCCATGTCCAGGTCCGATAGGCAAGCTCTAGAAATATGAGAAGACTGGCAAATGTAAACCCTTACAATATACGAATAATAAAAGACATTTTCGCTTAATTGAATTATATAGTTGCCTCTCCGTTTTTTCAATAGAAGTTGTTAGACTTCTTGAAAGATAACAAAACTTCTTCTCGCTATTGTGGTGGGGAGGAAACAGGAGAAAACGCTCAGATTCTAGGGCCACCCCCTGGGGGATTGACTGCACGACTCCATGCAAAAAGCGAAACCGCGTCCAAAGTAGTCTCTTCTGGAAGAGTCTCAGAGGTGGACGCTTAAAGGCGTGTTTCGCTTTTTGCATGGAGTCTCGGTCGGTGTCCCTAAGATCTTCGCTTATTTCTCCTGTTTCCTCTACGAACTTTCAGTGTGAATCCGATTTTTAAAAGCCCTAAAAGATTGAAGAATGTCAGCAGTTACGACAGAGAAGAATATTTCCAGACGTAGCGACTTGTGAAGTCCTACCTAGCGGAGAAGGGATTTGCGGGCAAAAGAAACGCAACCGTGCCCATACGACGTAGCGGCTACCACTTTTGCGTTTCCCCGCGAATCCCTTCGGAGCGGGCAGTCTTGACCCAAGCAGGACGGAGCCTGGAGCCTAGACTGGAAATATTCTTCTCTTCACCGCAGCCCCATAATAAAAAAACACCCGAACATCTCGTCGGGTGCCTTCATTTCTTTAACTGATAAAGCTTCTTCGGACGTCCACGTACAGCTTGCTGCTCTTCCCCGCTAAACTCGGCCAAATCCACTTCGCACAAGCTTCCCATGATCCGCTGTGCATTCCGTACCGTCATCGACAAATGCGAAGCGATATCCGTCGTCGAAAACGTCTTCCAGCCCATACGCTGAACCAGCGCACGCAGCTTGTGATACGATTTGACACTTACATTGGCCCGGTTCAGCTTTTCCAGCAGCTCGCGATCACTGGAGCGGAACGAATAGGCGAGCTCCTCTGTTTCTCCTACCGATTCCATCATGACGCCATTATCCTGTACGACAACAATGCCCGCCCCCGGTCGTTCTTTTGCGTGCTGGATTGCTTTTCGCGCATTGTTTTCCGCAGAAAAAGCTGTATCCCCAAAGCCTACACCTACTGCAACCGGAACCTCTGCCTCCAAAGAGAGCTGTTCCACCGTATGTCGTAACATTTCAATCTCTCGTTGAATCGCACCACGCGAGCTGAAAATCTGGTAGCGTCCGTTGCCATTTGCCAGCAGAGAGCCGTCCAGCCGATCGCAGAGCGCAAGCAGAATTTGTCTGATCTTCAGCTCCAGATGCTGCAAGTAAAAGCGTGTGCTCGCCCGCTCGGGAATCTTGTCAAACTGCTCCAACTCAATGATCTCTACCCCGATTTGTGTGTCCTTAAAATAGGAGCTTTTCACCTTTTCAATGACGATTTTCATCGCTTGCCGAATCTCCATTTTCGTCATCAGGACACGATAGACAGGAATGCCTTCCTCGCGCAACGCATGTTCAACCACAGAAAATGTGGTGAACGCTCCCTGTGTCTTGCCTTCACGCCACAGCGATATATGAAACTGCGTGATCGCATCGAGGTCAAAATTTTCGTCGTACATACTGACGTAAATCCCCTCTTCAGGTATGTCCAGCTCCGACATCGCCTCGCTCAAATGCTTTCCTTCCGAATCAATCATATCAATGGATACACGGTTCACGGCTGTCTTTTGATCAATCGACATCTGAATGAAGCAACGATACAGATTCGAACCGTTCGGTGGGCAATACACGAGATTGGCATCCGGGCTGAGCACGTTTTTGGCGATGGTAAACGGAATCGGTCCAGAGAAGAACCATCCGTTTAATTCCGGATGATGCTCCAGGACGATTTTGCTCACGTCACGAACGTCCTCATAACGAAAAGGAACAAATTCGATCTCATGCTCAAACTCATTGGCAACCGCCAGTATCCGCTCCACCGAAGGCCGTGGTCCTACAACACCGATTCTATACATAAGGGCGTTATCTCCTACCTAGTCATGATCGACACCTTTTCCTCATTCATATCATGTGCCGTTCTCTTTGTCTACTGGATGCCAAGCATGCTGTACTACGCTTGCTCCATGATTTGCATAACCATTTGTTCGAGTGAAGCAGTGGGCTTGCCGATGATTCTCTCCAAATCCGTCGTCGTACTGCTCGCATCAATTTGCATCAAGAAGCGATACAGCCAGCTTTCTGCAACAGTGTCCTCCCGATGCCTGATGGATTTGCCTGTCTGTGCCGTCAACACTTCAGCCAGCTTTGCGAAATTCCAAGCTCGGGAAGCCGTAAGCTCGTAAGTCTGATTTTCGTGCCCCTCTGTGCAGATGACAGTGGCAGCAGCCAATGAAAGATCCTCGCGTGTCACTGTGTGAAAGCTCCACTTGCCAGGGTAAGTAATGAGCTCTCCTGTTTCGATTGCCTGCTGAATACCAAATGCCGCAATCACATCACTGTAAAGTCCATTTCGCAGAAACGTATACGGTATCCCTGTCGTGCGAATGGCGTGTTCCGTTGCCAAATGGAGATGCGTGAGCGAGATATTTGCCTTTTCCAAAAAGGCAAAGCTGGTATACACGATGTGCGTGATATTTGCTTTTTTCGCCGCTTCTATGACATGACTATGCTGTCGTACACGAACGGTATCATCAGTGTGCGGGCTGGAAATAAACAAAAGCTTCGTGCCGTCCGCAAAAGAGCGTTCCAGAGACAGAAGGTCATCATAATCCGCCTGTCTTACCTCGATTCCCAACTCTCTTAACCGTGTCGCTTTGTCCAGTCTGCGTACACAGGCAATGAGGCGTTCCCTTTCCACCCTTTTCAAAAGCTGTTCGATAATCAAGCTCCCTAGTTTGCCTGTTGCTCCTGTGATGAGAATGGACATGCTTTTGCCCCCTTTTCCCCTGCAGCTCAAAGTTCATCTCACACTTTGCCTTATTTTCTCTAATAAAAATATCAGTTGATGCAGCTCCTGCTCCTCCAGTCCTTTTAGCCCCTCTGCAATTACCTGGCGATTCCCGGGAAGGTGCACGAAAAGAAGCTGTTTTCCTGCTTCCGTCAGTGAGATTACGGATTTTCTGCCGTCTTTGGGATGGGGAGCCCGGTGTATCAGACCGTCTGTTTCCAGTGGTGCAAGCAAAAGACTAATGTTGGCCTTCGTCACTCCAATGCACTCTGCCAAGCGTGAAGGCAGGATACTGTCACCATACTTCGCGATCTCTACCAATATTCGGATTCTTGCACCGTTCATGCCTTTTGCATACCAATATTTTTCTGAGAGCCCCACCAAATCTGCGGTGGCATCTATCAAGGAAAAGAATGCTTTTGTCCGTAAAGGGGGCTGGTTTACATACGTTTCGAGATCATCTGCCATGCTCTTCCCCCCTTATTTAGTTAAGTACTTAACAACTTGAAATGTAATCCATCTGTATTTTTTTGTCAATGGGCAAAGCGCTAAAATCGGGTTTGATCGCTTTTTATCGTAATTAAAAAGAACTGATGGTTATATACACCTTATCCATCAGTTCTTTCTCTATGAAAACTTCTCCATTTTTAAGTTGGGTTCGAAGATTTATGTTTTATACGACTAATAGCGATTCAAGTTTTTAATGTACTTGCCAGCAGCCACTTGTCCCTCGTAAACCCACCCTGGTGGAACAGGTGAATATTTGCTTACTAATAATACCGTGCCATAAGGAGCTCCAACAACATTCATGATCGTTTTGCTATCATAATTTTCTCGAGCTACAACCCATCCAGTTGGAATGGGGGAGAACTTGGTCACATTGAACTCCGTACGATAAGATGCTCCTATTACATATTTTATCACCCGACCAGCTACTTCATCTCTTAAAACTACCCATCCCGCTGGAACAGGAGAATATTTGCTAACTCGTAATTCCTCACCATAAGGAGCACCTGCTGTATTTTTAATGAGCTTGGAACCTAGATCTTCACGAATGACGACCCAACCTGCTGGGACAGCAGCAGATTTTCGAATCCATTCCTCATCTGAACTCCATCTGGCAGAAGCTAATGAATGTTCTTTCTGCCCACCAACACTAGTGGCTTGAATCGGAGACGTTAGCACTGCAGAAAATACGGCTACACTTAATGCTGAAAAAACCATTTTCTTGAACATAGTGATTCCCACCTCTCCTATCATTAATATTTACCAAAACATACCATATCTTTCAAAACGAGTAAATTTTTGAGAAAAATCAATTAACTTTATACCACTATTCCTATCTTTCAATGACCTAAGTAAATATTTTTTATCGAGAAACTAAAAAAATTCCTTTGCTATCGAAAACGCAAGCAAATATTCTGAATATACGTTTCTATCATTTTTAAGGGGGTATTTATGAAAAAGGGACTGGCAATTGCAACCTGTCTTACCTTGCTTTTCGGGGTACTAGCGGGGTGCTCGAACTCTTCCGCACCTGCTCAACCCACTGGCTCCACTACACCTACAGAAGCGACAAAAACAGAGCCGATGGTGTTAAAATGGAGCATCAACAGCGAGCCGCCTTCGATGGACCCTGGGATCGCCGTCGACGCGGATTCTTTTGACATGATTTACGCTGCCTTTGAAGGTTTGACCAGCTATGACCTGAATGGTCAACTCGTCAATGCTACGGCTGAGAGCTTCACCAACTCGCCGGATTACATGAACTACACCTTCAAAATTCGCAAGGATGCCAAATGGAGTAACGGAGACCCTGTCACCGCCCATGATTTCGTCTATGCGATCAAGCGCAACCTCGATCCGAAAACAGCGTCCGAGTACGCCTATCAGCTTTACTACATTAAAGGAGGAGAGGAGTACAATACGGGGAAAGGCAAAGCAGAGGATGTAGGCGTCAAGGCTGTAGACGACTATACCGTGGAATTCAACCTGAAGTCACCGACTCCATTTTTCCGTGAGCTAACCTTTTTCCCGACCCTCTTCCCGTTGCATCAAAAAACGCTGGAAGGAAACCCGAAATGGGCGGATGAAGCGAAAACAATCGTAGGAAATGGTCCATTCATCATGGACACGTGGGAGCACAAAAGCAGAATCGTCTTTACGAAAAACCCGAACTACTGGGATAAAGATAACGTCAAGCTCGAGCGGATTGAAATCGCTATGATCGAGGACAACAATACAGCGTTCTCGATGTTCGAAAATGGCGACATCGACTGGGGCGGCTATCCTGCCTCAACACTTCCGACCGACGCAATCCCTACACTCAAAGATGCGGGCAAGCTGATGGTCGCGGATAATCCGGGCACACAATCCGTTGTTTTTAATACAAACAAACCACCGTTCAACAACAAAAAAATTCGCCAAGCGTTCGCTTATGCCATCAACCGTCAGGAAATCATCGATAATATTTTGCAGACGGGTGTTCCAGCCGCCTACGGTTGGGTACCGACTTCCATGGGATTAAAACCAGACGGGTACTTTAAAGAAGACCAGGCAAAAGCCAAAGCATTGCTGGAAGAAGGTATGAAGGAGCTCGGACTCTCGACCTTCCCGACTGTTACCTACACCTTTGACTCGAATGATACCAACAAAAAGCTGGCAGAAGCCCTGCAAGATCAGTGGAAAAAAGCACTCGGTGTCGACGTGAAGCTGTACACGGCAGAGCTGAAGGTGTACCGCGACATGAGATCGCAAGCGAACTTTGACATGATCCGCTTCCAATGGGGTGCAGACTTCAACGACCCGATCAACTTCCTGGAGATGTTCCGCGACAAAACGGGCGGAAACAACCACCCGGATTGGGAAAATGCCAAGTTCAAAGAGCTGATCGACAAGAGCTACAACGAGCCTGATCTCGACCAGCGCAAAAAAATCCTGCTAGAAGCGGAAACGATTTTGATGGAGGAAATGCCGCTGGCTCCGATCAACTTCCGTGGAAGCCCTTATGTGAAAAACGACAAGGTGAAAGATTTCATCATCTTCCCGCTGGGAGGCGCGTACTTCAAGTACACCTCGGTTAATCCATAAGAAATAAGATATTATTTATGTTTGTGCGAACATAGTGGTTTGGAAGAGAAAAACGGGCTTCCTCCGTTCGTGGCACGCCAACAAGGAAGCGGGGATGTCCGTCTCCACTCCAAAAAGCGGTACGTCGACCAAAAGCCACCCGATGGGCGGAAGGTTCTCAGCGAAGAGGTTGGTCGACAAGCGTGTACCGCTTTTTGAAGTTCCGACTGGGTAGGCGTGCCAAGGCCTGCGGTCGCTCCGTTTTTCTCTTCCTCTCCGTAGCGTTTTGTATTCACGAGCTTTGTGAAAAAGCATAACCCAAAAAACAGGCTGTACCTGTCACAATAGACGGTACAGCCTGTTTTATTACATTTACACAGTCAGCGTTTTTTGGTCGTTTCCGTGGTAGGCATTGGTGTCCAGCTCTTTTGTCACTCGGCTCGTCAAGAGTCCGGACGTCATGCTTCCGCTTACGTTTAGCGCGGTGCGGCCCATGTCAATCAACGGCTCAACGGAGATGAGCAGACCGACAATGGCAATCGGCAAATTCATCGTGGACAAGACGAGCAGTGCTGCAAAGGTCGCTCCGCCCCCTACGCCTGCAACCCCGAAGGAGCTGAGTGCCACAACTGCGATCAGCGTCAGGATGAACGATGGTGTCAGCGGATCAATTCCCGCGACTGGAGCCACCATGATGGCCAGCATAGCTGGATAAATACCAGCGCAGCCGTTTTGCCCGATGGAGAGTCCAAAGGAGCCTGCGAAGTTGGCAATTCCCTCAGGAACACCCATGCTTTGTTGCGTTTTTACATTCAGCGGCAAAGCACCCGCGCTCGTACGAGAAGTGAAGGCGAACGTCAGGACAGGGAATGCTTTTTTCACATAGGTGGTTGGATTCAATCCTGCAAACGTCAACAGCAACAAATGGATGATAAACATGATGATCATCGCCACATACGAAGCGACAACGAACTTGCCCAGCTGCCAGATGGCATTGTAATCGCTGGTAGCTGCGACTCTGATCATGATTGCCAATACACCATATGGCGTCAGGCGCAGGATCAAAGTCACGACACGCATAGTGATCGTATGGAATGCGTCCACAATTTTCGCAAACAATTCAGCTTGCTCCGGATTTTTGCGTTTTATCCCTAAATACGCAACACCGATAATCGCAGAGAAAATCACAACGGCAATCGTAGAAGTCGCACGATCTCCAGTCAGATCGAGGAAAGGATTCGCAGGAAGCAGTTCCAGGATTTTGGCTGGCATGCTCAAGTTCTCGATATCCCCCAAGCGCTGCTCTACCTGTTCAATCCGAGCGGATTCCGCATCCCCCTGCTGGAATTGTGCCCCGTCGAGGTTAAATGCCAAAGTAGTCGAAATCCCGATTGCTGCCGCGACAGCAGTCGTCCCTACCAAAAGTCCGATAATCAGCGTACTGATTTTCCCAATGTTATTGGTTAGTTTCATTTTGGTGAAAGCCGATAAAATAGAGATGAATACCAGTGGCATTACGATCATTTGAAGCAGCTTCACATAGCCTTTCCCTACAATGTTGTACCATTCGATGGTGGATTTGAGTACATCCGATTTGGCTCCGTATACGTATTGCAAAATGAGTCCAAATAAAATCCCGAGTCCGAGACCGACAAATACCCGCTTGGAAAAAGAAATATGCTTCTTTTGCATGGCGTACAATCCAGCAATGAATAAGAGCAACAAAACAATGTTTACGATGATCAATAATGTCGACATATATTCCCCTCCCTTTCGTTCTATGTACCTCTCATTATTGTATTCGGTATAGATATAGTTATATTACCAACAATCCCTACTGGTCAAGTATGAATTGTTTTTGTATTATTCCAAACTGTCTTACAGAGGTACATAATATCGAGCTGTAGTGGTGGGGCGGAAACAGGAGAAAACGCTCAGCTTCTTGTCCCGCCCGCTGTGAGATTGACTGCCCGACTCCATGCAAAAAGCGAAACCGCGTCCAAAGTGGTTTCTTCCTCGAAGTTTTTCAGAGGTGGACGCTTAAGAGCATGTTTCGCTTTTTGCATTGCGTCTCGGTCGGCGTTCCAAAGATCTTCGCTTTTTTCTCCTGTTTCCTCTGCGAGCTATCCGTTCTAAACGAATTTTTAATGCTTTAAATGATTGAAGAATGCACTCTCGTTACGCTTGTGAAGAATATTTCCAGACGTAGCGGCTACCACTTTTGCGTTTCCCCGCGAATCCCTTCGGAGCGGACAGTGCATTCTTCCAGTGGGACGGAGCCTGGAGCCTAGACTGGAAATATTCTTCTCCCCACCGCAGCCACATATAAAGTGACCAATAAAAAAACCAGGAACCGCCCATTTGGACGATCCCTGGTTAGTTAGTAATTCGAAACCGTTTCGCTTATTGCAGTTGTTTTCTTACCAAACACCACAGCCAGGTGAGGACGACCGCACCAATGGCTCCGGCAATGACGTTGAAGCCGGCCCACATCCACAGCCAATCACCCAATACCAAATCGCCCAGCCAGCTACCCAAAAGAGCAGCAATGAGCGAAGCCCACCAGCCTGATCCTGCCGCTTTTCCTGTACAGATCAAGCTCATTGCCCACCAAACGACCACACCGACGACAGCCCATACGAACCAGAACATTCGTACACACTCCCTCTCTCATGATGGCGACGCTTACATAAGGGCCAAAATAATGACTGGTTATCTGTTACCATCATATTGAACAAAAGAGAAAGTGTGCATAGGCGTTTAATTGGTATACAGTTCCGCTCTGCGGTTGGCTACGCTTGGCAATTTGCCCCGTACTCGTTCAATCCGACTTACATCCAGTTCTGTGATCAATAACGTTTCTTCTTCCCCTGCACTTGCAATCACGACACCCATCGGATCGACGAACATGCTCCGTCCGGCAAAAATATTTCCAACCTGATCAGCCGCACATACAAACATCGTGTTTTCAATGGCACGCGCACGAACCAGTGTCTCCCAGTGATCCTCTTTCATCGCTCCGGCTACCCAGCCTGCTGGGACAAACAAAATATCGGCACCTTGGAGCGCAAACTGTCTCGCGATTTCCGGGAAGCGCACCTCGTAGCAAACCATCAGCCCGATTTTGCCGAATTCCGTTTCCACCACTTGATACGGATTATCCCCAGGCGCGATGAAGTCCGATTCTGTGTAGGAAAAGGCATCGTACAAATGTGTCTTGCGGTACGCATGCAGCAGCTGTCCTTCACGGCCTAGAAAAACAGTCGTATTGTATGCGCGGTTTTCATCACCCTCGATCGATTCAAACACACCGCAAACCACATAAACCCCATGCTCCCGAGCAAGCTCTGCCAGGCCGGAAACAAATGGACCATCCAGCTTTTCCGCTACCTCTGCTGGCGTTACTCCCGACTTTGGCGTGGCAGGTGCGCTGTACATTTCAGGCAAGATTACAAAATCTGCCCCTGCTGCCTTTGCTTTTGCGATGTAATCGGCTGCTTTTTGCAAATTTTGCGTCTTATCCATCGTCGCTGTAAGTTGTGCAATGGCTACTTTCATGAATATCCCCGTCCTTCCCATTCATACAAAGCTCTCGTTTTCTTATTTGCTAGTATAACTGATTTTGACCGAGTTCCAAGTAATTATGCTTTACCAGCTGGACGTCTTGTATATAATGGACTTGTCATCTTGCATATAAATTTTCACCCTAT
Organism: Brevibacillus sp. IT-7CA2; assembly: GCF_949767855.1. Classification (NCBI taxonomy): domain Bacteria; kingdom Bacillati; phylum Bacillota; class Bacilli; order Caryophanales; family Paenibacillaceae; genus Brevibacillus; species Brevibacillus sp. IT-7CA2. Next base: position 37,375 of record NZ_CATKQT010000053.1, on the reverse strand, counting down.
CGAAAGTAGGTGAGTCCATGTCCATCCGTATTAAGCTGCTACTCTCTTACACAGGGATGCTAGTAATCAGCTTGCTGACGTTTTTCGTAGCCGCCAGTCTATTTACGATTGCGGCGACAGGCGATTTCAACAGCTTTCGCGACTTTTATAAAGTGCATTATCAGCTCAATCCGCTGACTGAACAGGAAGAGAATATTTTCCTTGAATTGAAATATCTCGCGAAGAATGAGCCGGATCAACTGCAAAACCAGGAGCTGCTTGCCGATTACGATTTCAAGCTCAAAACGGTACGAGCCGGCCTGTATGTCCGCAGAGAGAGCAATCAAGTCTTTACCTCCCCAACCATCAATCAACCCGAGCTGGAAAACAGCTTGCCGCCCTATGATTTGAACAACAACCAGATTCGCAACACGTTCAACATCGGCGAAAGATTTTATGCGTATGCCAAGTTTGACTTCAAGTTTTCAGACGGCGCAAAAGGCAGTGTCTTTGTGATCCGCGAGCGCAGTCCATTTGGTGAGGTTATCCGCAAACTGCTGCCGATGCTCGTGTTCCTCCTCCTCGGCGTCATTGTCATCGCAAACGTCTTGTTGTACCGCTGGATTACCCGCAGCGTCGTCAAGCCGCTCGATTTACTGCGCAATTCGGCAGAATACATCAAGGAAGGCAATCTGGACTTTGAGCTCCATCTGCACACAAAAGACGAGATTGGACAACTAAATGAAGCGTTCGAGAACATGCGCAGACGATTACAGGAATCAGTGCAGCTACGCCTTGCGGACGAAGAAAGCCGCAAAGAATTGATTTCCAACATCTCGCATGATTTGCGTACACCGATTACCAATATCAAGGGCTACATCGAGGGAATCCGCGATGGCGTGGCTGATACTCCGGAGAAAATGGACAAGTACGTGAACATCATTTACTCCAAGGCAGTAGACCTCGACATGCTCGTGGATGAGCTGTTCCTCTACTCCAAGCTCGATCTGAAGCAAGTACCCTTTACGTTTGAACATGTAGATATCGTGCAATTTTTGGATGATTGTATCGACGAGCTGCACTACGATCTGGAAAAGAAGGGCATCACGATTCAGTGGAATCAACGCACAGCTGAAGGCACCCTGGTCATCGCCGATCTGGAAAAAATCAAGCGCACTGTCTTAAACATCATCGGCAACTCGCAAAAATACATGGATAAACCTGAGAAAATCATCTGCGTCTCGGTTCAAGCGAACGCTCATTGGGCCACCATTGAAATAAAAGACAACGGCATCGGTATCCCGCAAGAAGCCATTCCTCACCTGTTCGAACGCTTTTACCGGGTGGAGCAATCCCGTAATTCTTCCACGGGCGGTAGCGGTCTCGGACTCTCCATCGCACGCCAGATCGTCGAGGGTCATGGCGGCAGTATCTGGGTGGAGAGCAAGCAAGGCGTAGGCACGAGTCTGTTCTTTACGTTAAAACGTACCCACAAACAATAGGAGGTGCACATTCCCATGTCTTCACGCATCCTCATCATTGAAGATGAGACGACCATCGCTCAGCTGGAGCGGGATTATTTTGAACTGAACGGCTTTCAGGTCGATTTATGCCACTCTGGCAGCGAAGGATTGCCGCTTGCCATCAATGGCGACTACAGTTTGATCATCGTTGATTTGCAGCTTCCAGGCATGGACGGCTTCGAATTGTGCAGCCAGATCAGACAAGCCAAGGAAGTACCAATCCTGATCGTCTCCGCCAAAAAAGAAGAGATCGATAAAATCCGCGCCTTTAATCTCGGTGCCGATGACTATATTACAAAGCCGTTTAGCCCAAGCGAATTAGTAGCCAGAGCCAAAGCCCATCTGACAAGATACGAGCGTTTGACAGCCCGACAACCTCAACCAACGAACGCGGAGATTCATATTCGTGGTCTCGTCATCGACAAAGTATCCCGAAGAGTCTACGTACGCAATCAGGAAGTCATTTTCACGACAAGAGAATTCAATCTGCTTGAATTTTTAGCAACTCACCCGAATCGGGTTTTTAACAAAAACGAGCTGTTCGAACGAATCTGGGGCATGGATTCTAGCGGAGATATCGCGACCGTAACGGTGCACATTCGCAAGCTGCGTGAAAAGATCGAAGTCGATCCGTCCAATCCACAGTATATCGAGACGGTCTGGGGTGCCGGTTACCGATTTACTGTCTAAGCATAGGCTTTTCTACCATCAAAAACCTTCAGCTAATACGCGGACGCACTTGTGGCGCCACGCCAAAGCTGGAGGTTTTTTTATCTTTTTTTAAGAACTTTTTTAGATTCTTTTAATCTCTTGTTTCTTGGCAGTTTAGGTCTCTCGACTATCCTACAGGTAATCAAGCAACAACTGACTCTAAAGGAGGACCAAACGATGAGAAAGTTTTCCAATAAAATCGCGATCATGATGCTCGCAACTGTTTTGGGTACTGCATCCCTTCCTTACGCTGTACTGAACGTGCAAGCAGCTTCCACCCCCCTGAGTGCACAAGAAATTCAAAAAGCGGTTAGTGAGCTCGCCAAGCTGCAAGTGATGCAAAGCAACTCCAACACTCACAATCAAGTTACGCGCGCTGAACTGGCAAAAATGGTCTCTCACACATTTGGTTTGCAAGGCGGCAAAACAGATAAATCCGTAACCTTCACGGATGTGAAAACAAATGATTGGTTCTACAAATACGCGGTTGACCTGGTATCTCTTGATATTATGCAAGCAAAAGATGGCAAGTTCGATCCGCGTGGAACTGTGACGGATGCTGAGCTCACTCAAGTCGTTGCAAAAGCGCTCAAGCGCGATGCGAAGTCCGTTAACTACTGGGCAGAACGCTTCTTCTCAGCAGACAGCACCGCTACTCGCGGCGAAGCCGCTTATCTGTTGAATACGGCTCGTCAGGCGATGCCTTCTGACAAAGCAAGCATCACGAACGTACAAGCATTGAACGAAATCACGTTGATTGTGACCTTCGACGCTCCGTTAACCGCAGAAAACGAAGCATTTGCAAAAGCAAAAGAAGACTTTGTCTTCAGCGAAGGTCTGACACTGACCAACATGCCACGTCTGAAAACGGGTTCTACCAATACTTACATCGTGCCGACCTCGGTTCAAAAACCAGGAACCACCTACGAGCTGACTTACAAAGGGAAAAAGGCGGGCACATTCCAAGGCAACGCAACCAAGATCGACATGACGGAAGTACGACAAGTAACAAACGACACGTTTGAAGTGGAGTCCTTGCGTGCAAATGGTGTCCTTGATTACGGATACATCATCTCTGCCTACAGCGGCGGACGCGGAGCAAATGCATTGGTGCTGGATCAAAACAACAGTGCAGACGGCAAAACGTATCAAATCATTCCTTCCATGCAAGCAAGACAAGTGACCATTACACCGGAAGGCGGACAACCAATCGTAGCGAAATACGTGCCTTTCACACAATCAACAGACGGCAAGCAAGAAATTAAATTCCGTCTCCCAGAAGGCCAAGTCCTGACTCCAGGCGTTACGTACACGATTACGTCCGACTGGGCGAATATCGCGAATCCGACCTTCGTCGCAAAAGAAATCGCTCCGCTCGAAATCAGCGAAGCCAAAGCAGCTAGTGAAACTTCTATCACCGTTACCCTGACAGAGGACCCGGGAGACGAGCTGTTCTCCGGACGCAGCGTAGAACTTTCTAGTGCAGACGGAGAAAAACTGCTGGCGACGTACAAATATTCCAGCCGAAAAGGTACCACAGGCGTGTTTGACATCCAGCAAGATGGTAAATTGAAAGCAGGTACCACATACACGGTAACACCTGTCGGCGATTGGGCTGGCAAATCTTCTGCCGAGCTGACAGTCGAGTAGTCTTTGTGTGATGCAGGTATCCAAATCAAAAGAAAGGTGTGGGTTCATTGTGCTGCTTGTTTGTCTCGTGACGTCCGCCATCGCTCTGACTGGGTGTGAGATGAATTGGAATACCCTCTTGACGAGTGGCGAGCAGCAAGCAACCCAGGCGGTGAAAGTTGAAATGGATAAGCTGAATCAAGCCTTATTGACAGCAACCAGTCAAGGAGACAAAGCAGCGATTGAGAGGCTGCTTGCAGAAGGTGCGGATATTGACGCTACCGATAGTAGAGGCCGCACCTCTGCGATGATCGCGGTCCACACTGCTCAACTCGACATTTTCAACTTGCTGGTTGAACGCGGAGCCAACATCAACATCCGAGACAACAACTTAGACAATCCCCTGCTCTTCGCAAGCGCAGCAGGGCAGCTCGCATTCGTAAAAGCTTCGATAGCAGCAGGTGCCGACACTACCATTACGAACCGTTTTGGCGGAACGGCCTTGATTCCTGCGGCTGATCGTGGACATATCGAGATCGTCAAGGAACTGCTCACCACCTCTGATGTCAACATTGATCACGTCAACCGATTGGGCTGGACCGCTCTCTTAGAAGCAGTGATTTTGGGCGATGGTGGCAAGAAGCATCAGGAAATCGTGAAGCTCCTGATCGAGCACAATGCCAATGTCAATCTCGCTGATCACGATGGTGTGACGCCTCTGGGGCATGCGAAGAAACATGGCTACAAAGAAATGATTGAAATGCTCACGCAGGCTGGCGGTAAATAAGAAAATACCCGAAAGTCGATTTTTGAACTACCTAATTGAAGAAGCAAAGGATAGGATCGTCAGAACTCATCTGACCCCTATCCTTTTTCTTATTTCCCAGACCAAAAGACCCTGCAAAACTCAAAACTTTTTCTATATTCAGGCGTCTATCACTAGTGGACTATTCCAATATACCTACACCTTTTTGATAGGAGCCTGTTTTACATGACCGTCAGCTCGTATACATCTATTCTGGAAACGGACAAACGAATCCGAAAAGCTTCTCCTAACCTTGAACCCAAGGTGGAGATGTACAAGCTCTTTCTTGCTTCTACAGACGCTATTGAAATTCACATGAATAACCTGACGCATCCTTTGACTACCATCAGAATTTATGACATCCATCGAACAAAACTCGCAGAAGCTGAATATAGTCCGAACGCCCCCATCATCCTTCCCTTTTTTCCGGAGGAAGATGGTCTTTACTACGTGCAGCTGACGATTGGGCCTGATCCAGACCCGCAGCACACCTATCAACTGCACGTAGATAAGTACAAGCGCCTATCGGGGATCATCAATCAATCGGAGGAATTTCCCGCAGAAAATGGTCCGTACATGATCGGACCAGAGGATGTCATCATAGCTGCTGGGACTTCAATCAGCTTTGAAGCAGGCACATCTATCAACGTACGCTGCCAAAACAAGATCGTCGTCCAAAACGGTGCCTCTATTTCTTTTCGCGGAGAATCAGACAAACCCATCGTCGTCATCGGCGCCATTGACGATGCAACCGCACACCGTTGGAATCAGCTCGTGTTATCTCCCTTGGCTGAGGCAACCTTCCAGCACATCATTGTACAATACGACAACGACGAAGATGGCGTGGACTTCCTGACATCAGCAGCCCCTTTCGTAGCGATCGCCTCATCCGTTGAAGAATTCGAGTCAACCGTTGCCAAAACGAACTATGTGGAGCGGGCCGCAGTCGTGTCTCCCTCTTCTCGCCTGGACTTCATCAAATCTTGGTTCCAGCAATCCAGCCCTTATCGCTTCCATATTTTTGGCGACCTCTTGCCTGAGCTTTATTTCGGCATTGATGTCACCACCTTTGCGCGATGGGAAACGGATACGAAGCGGATTAATGAAGAACGCGTAGAAGCTGGTGAAATCAATTACTGGGATTTTGTTAACGGCAACTTCACTGCCGATTTGATAGAAGCTACGTATCTGTTTGCCAATAATGAGAGTAGCCCGGAGTTGCGAATCCAGCGATTGATTGATTTTCTGATCATCGCTCAAAAATGGCGGAGAAAACATGGGTGCTTCAGCCTGTTCGACATGCTCGATCCGTTCCACGATTACGATGAGGAATTTTACAAAACGTTTGAACAGATGTCGTCCTCCTTCTGGCTCGCGCACAATACGTCCATAATTCACTGGGATACTCTTTCACGAGAACTCGGCATTTGGCAAAAAGAAAGTTTCTTCGAACGGCAATTCATCAACTCTGTCATGATTCGCCTGCACTTCGCAGCCGATCTGCCGTTCTCTCTTCCGGGGTATGGAAACAACATTCCACCTGTCGGCTTTCTGGGTATTTCCATTCACTTTGGCCCGTTCCGCTATCCAGAGGATTATCCGGCACCCGAGCCTGAATTCGATGTCAATTACGGCGAACTCTCTACAGCTACCTATGTGAAATTTATGTTTGAATCGTTGCTCAATGGCAAAACGAATCCCGTCTACACGTGGTGGATACCTACGCAAGCGGATAAGGAGCTGTTTCGAACCTTGCAGGAAAAGGGCATCTCGCTGGATTCTCCTCCGGAAGATTGGGACCGCGAATTCGTGCAGCCTGCTAGAAAAACGCTGGAGGAGATTCGGGCCTACTATCTTAACCCAACCCTTCGAGAAGATAAAAGAACGATGACCTCCAACTGTTGAGGTCGGGAGAAGCCATGCCACATGTTTTCCAGTCGCCTGTATCCTCTCTTCGTTCGGGCGGTCTCCTTCCAAACATGTGACATGACTTTCGAACAGCAGTGAATAATTTCGGGGGATTAGATCTTTTTGGCAGTTATGTCTGGAAGTCTTTTGAGAGAGATGATCTTTTGTTTCATCTTCTTGTGTAATCTGCATGGAGTATTTCGCTTAAAGACAACTTGGATCAGCGTTCTAGAAGTACAAAAAGCTGCGTGGAAAGAAGCGCATTTCCAGTCCAAGCGCCTCTGGAGCACGACAAAGCGGAGGGCTGAATGGAGGGAGTGCTTTTAGCTTCAACTCTGCGAATACCTCATCGAAACTCCTACTTTTGAAGCGGCTCCCGCCATTCAGCCCGGAGTGGACAGTCTAACCCACAGCGGGGCGTAGGCCGAAGCGTAGACTGGAAATGCGCTTCTTTCCCCCACTAGAGCTACTAATTCACAAAATTTTTCCCATAGTAAATCTCGTCCATCTCTATTTGCAATTGCTTTGCAATATCCTCTTGTTCCTCCGGTGTCAGCTTATCCTTCGTATATCCGAACAAATAATTGTTCAGATCAAATTGCCTGCGCTTGCATTTGGTATGGAAAATATTATCTTGGTACACATTCACATCAATCATGTGGAACAATTCCTTAATTTCCTCGGGAATATAATTTTGGATCGAACTGATGTCGTGATCGATAAACAGCTTGTATCCATGTATATCCCGGGTAAAACCACGCACCTTGTAATCAATTGTCATCAAGTCTGTATCAAACGAACGAATTAAATAATTGAGTGCTTTGAGCGGAGAAATTTCGCCACAAGTCGACACGTCGATATCGGCCCTGAATGTACTGATGCCCTCCGTTGGATGGTACTCTGGGTACGTATGCACCGTAATATGGCTCTTGTCCAATTGCAGCACCACATTTTCAGGCAAAGGTCCGGGGGATTCCTCATAAGATTCAGTAGGGACCTCTACGATTGGTCCCTCGGATACAAGAAAAGTGACGCTCGCACCTTGTGGTACATAATCTTGTTGAGCGACATTTAGTACATGTGCGCCGATAATATCCGACACGTTTTTCAGGATATTTGTCAATCGCTCTGCATTGTATTGTTCATCTATGTATTCGATATACGCTTCCCGTTCCGCTTTTGTTTTCGTGTAGCAGATGTCGTACATGTTGAAGCTGAGTGACTTGGTCAAATTGTTGAAGCCATGCAGCGTAACGTTTTGTTCTGTATTTTTTTCCAAGCGTCATTTCCCCCTGTGATAGCATCCAAAACTCGTTTGCTCTTACTTTTTCCTCCACCTCGTTCATAAATACCCATTACTTTTGTCCTACCTAAAAATGATTCAATAGCATTAGGGAAACTTGACAGAATATGGTTCTAATCCCCTTGATTTAGTGATAAAATATCGAAGTGTGTCAAATTTTAGAAGAAAGGGGGAAATTATCATGCATTGGTATACAAGCGTATTGAAGAAATACGTTGCATTTGAAGGAAGAGCTAGACGTCAAGAATATTGGATGTTCACTTTGTTCAACATCATCGTATCTATGGTAATTGCTCTCGTAGACTATTTAATTGGTACAGGATCAATTTTGGGCATGATCTATTCATTAGCTGTTTTACTGCCTAGTTTGAGCGTAACTGCACGCCGATTGCACGATACTGGAAGAAGCGGTTGGTGGATCCTTCTCACGTTTATTCCTTTTATCGGTGCAATTATTTTGATCGTATTCTTGTGCCAAGACAGCCAAGGAGACAACAAATACGGTGCGAATCCAAAAACTTCGCAATCCTTCTAATGTCTCCATCGCCTCTCCCCAAAGGGAGAGGTTTTTTATTTTTGGTCCAAAGAAAAAACGGCAGTTCGGGGCTCTCCCCAAATGCCGTTTTTCCACTACCGTTTTACGCCTCGTCCCAAAAACGTCGCAGGTTGTCCATCCCAATCTTGGACCCTTCGCGGCAATCCTCCATGCCTTCGAATTCGACTGTGATATAGCCATCATAGCCGGATTGCTTGACCAGCTTGACGACTTCCCGGATGTTGATGTCGCCTTGTCCAACTATCGCCCCACGCAGGAAGTTGCCGTTGACGGTTTTGAACCATTTGCCTGCGCCCGGATCATGGTAAGAAGGACGGAAGTAAAAATCTTTGAAATGCACGAGCGAAGCGTATGGCAGATTTTTTTGCACACCGACCAGGGAAGCCTCGTCCACGCACATGAAGTTTCCGATATCCAGCGTCGTTTTGAAATTCGGACGGTTGACCTCATGCAGGACGCGCTGCACACGATCACTTGCCTGCACGAGCCAGCCGTGATTCTCGATTGTCGTCGTTATTCCAAATTGCGCGGCATAATCAGCGATTCGGCTGCTTCCCTCGACCATCTCAGCCAAATGCTTTTCGAAGTACTCTATCGTCGTCTCCTCTACGGGAACAGTAAAGGCGGACACATCGTGGCGCATATGCTTGATACCCATGTGGTGCAGCAGATCGACATGTGTTTTCACACGTACGACTTCAGCTTCGAAGGCTTCTTCATCTGGTTGAATAAAGTTGGTCGGCATCGAGTAGTTGGACAGCTCAATCCCTACCGCTTTTGCCTTATCCCGAACAGCGTCTGCCAATTCGTAGTTATCGACCAATGTAAAACCGTACGGCACGATTTCCATGTGCTCGCCGCCGTTATCCGCGATCCATTGCACGACATCCAGTACATCCATTTCACCAGCTCGGATTGCTGTCAGCAGACTGTACGTGCTCAATCCAATTTTCATCAGTTCCACCTCATTCGATTTATTGTATAGAAAGGCTACTGCTCATCATGATGAGAAATGCACCTTGTTGATAGTCACGACTTGCTTGAGACGATGGGATTCATAGGCTGCCTTCACCACTTCGAGTGTCCGCAGTCCATCCTCTCCTGTAATAGACGGAGGTCGGCCTTCTATGACATTTTGCACAAAGTCGGCGATAAGCCGCTCATCCATATCCACAGCCCAAGGTAAATTTTGCAGCTTCGAATCGCGGTCATTGTAATAGAGCGCGTGTTGCTTGAACACATCGACGTCCAACGTGCCTTTGGTGCCGACAATCCGCATCGTCACATCTCCCCACATCGGGAACGTCTTCGGCCGCGACCAGCTCGGATCAATTCCAACGATCACTCCAGACTCCATTTCCACAGAAACCAGTCCACAATCCTCTACCTCAATCTCGTAAAAGCGTGTGTCCAGCTCAGCGTAGACGCTTTTTACTTCGTCTTGGAGCATCCAGCGTACGAGGTCCATCAGATGGACGATGTGATCCGTCGCTGCCCCACCGCCAGACAGCTCTTTTTCAATGAACCAGCCACCTGGCATTTGTCCGTGGTTCGTGCCATCGATGGCGAGAATGTCTCCGAGAGCACCTGACTGAACGATCTGTTTGACACTTTCCATCACGGGTGCAAAACGGACAGGGTAGGCAACCTGAAGCATGACACCTTCCTCTTTGCAGACCTGAATCATTTCGCGTGCATCCGCAATCTCGGTGGCAATTGGTTTCTCGCACAGAATGTGCTTTTTCGCTCGCGCTGCCGCAATCACGTGATCCTTGTGCTTGGCATTTTCCGAGCAAATAATGACCGCGTCGATACTGGATCGCAAAAAGGCTTGCAGATCTTCGTAAAAATCGAGCTGGTAGGCAGTCGCCATTTCCTCTCCACGGCGCGAGTCATCATCCCAGACTGCTATCAGCTGTGCATCGGGGTGCTTTTGCAAATATGTAGCGTAGCTATGCGCATGCATATGGGCGAAGCTGATGATTCCTACCTTCATCCCTCGTCACCTCCGTGCATGAGCTTCACAGGTTGTCCCGTCTTGACCGATTCTCTCGCCGCCGAAGCGATATCGAGAGCAGCAAGCAGATCACGAGAATGCAGACGTGACCCTTCCTGTTTCTGTACACAGCGAATAAAATGCTCCCGCTGTCGCTGCATCAGGTCCATCCCTTGGAAAGTTGTCGAAAGTAACTGCTCTCCCCGACTCCAGCGAATAGGGGTGCTTTCCCGGCTATCATGCGCAATCATTCCTTGATCACCAGTAAGCTCAAAGGAAGTATGTTCTGTCCCCTCCGCCCAAGATAGCTCTACATGAGCAATTGCCCCGCTTGCCATTCGGAGCATGACCAGCGCATAATGGACGATCTGTCCTGGCTCATTCGTGTGCTTGACCTCTCGCGCCATCACTCGCTCAACCTCGCCGAACGTCCAGCGTAGCCAATCGAATTCACGCATTCCAAGCGCTTGAAAAATGCATTTGTCGGCATTCTGGGACGATGTTGGAGCGCCCCTTCTTACACGAATGACACCTGCTTTGCCTATGGCCCCATTCTTTATTTGCTCGTGCGCTTGCTCGTATTCTGGAGCAAAACGCAGCGTATTTGCGAATTGCAGCATGATATCATGCTGATCGCACAAACTGATTCCTTCACGCCCTAGAGCAGAACCTTCTGCGCATAAAATATGCTTTCCCGCCTGGGCAGCAAGCGTCACCCATGGGTCAGTGCTGTCCGTAACCGAGCCAATATCCACGATATCCACTTCTGTTCCCTGCAAGATTTCGCGCAAAGAAGATAAGCTGTCCGCCACACCTACAATCTCTGCCTCTGTGATCCGAAACCAAGCTTGCGACTCTTTGACGCTTGTTCCCGCTTCCCCTGCGACCACAACTTTTACCATGATCCCGCTCCCCCTCTCCTCGAGCTTTGTGGACTGCTCGACACAACCCTCTTATAGCGAAAACTGAAACGTATCCTGCAATAAAACAGCGGCAGCTCCTGCGACCTCTACATTTTCACCCAACGAATTCGGCCGAATCTCCAGTTCCTCCGTCAGGATTCCATGCGCGTATTCCCCTACGTAGTCTTTTACTTTGGCAATCAACAGCTCATTTTCGAAGGCAATCTCGCCGCCCAGAATAATGACCTCCGGATTGAACAAATGAATCAGATTGACCAGCCCCGAAGCCAAATAAGAAGCGGTTTCCTCCAAAATGCTGACCGCAAGCGGGTCCTGCTCTGCCAAAGCCTGACGAAACACCGCAGGAGTAATCCGGCCAACATCCTGCTCCACCAAATCCGAGATGCTGCTCGTCTTTCCTTTCGCAAGCGAGGAGACCAGCTTGGAGTAAATCGTTGGCCAGCTCACGTAATTTTCCAGACAGCCAACATTTCCGCAGTCGCACCGCACACCTGCCCGATCAATCGTGGTATGACCGAACTCACCGGCCCCGCCTTTAAAGCCCCTGTAGATGGCACCGTTCATCAAAATACTGGCTCCCAATCCATCCCCAATCGTGACATACAGCATGTTTTGATAATGACTGAAATCCCCGATAGTCTTCTCGGCGAGCAAATACGCATTCGTGTCGTTATCCAGCCAGGTTTTCATCTGGAAACGCTGCTCGATCATTTCTTTAACAGGGGCGTTCTGCAAGCGAAGCTTTGGATTGTAGCGAATCACCCCATGGACCGAGTCCACGATGCCTTGTGTGACAATCGAGATTCCCATGCATGTCTCCAGACTCGCGGCTCCACGCAAAAATTGCTCAATGATGTCCATCAAATAAGCGAGAACGCTCTCCCCTTGGTACGGCTTGATCGAGTGAACTTCCTTTCGTTTCACCACAGCTTCCAGATTCATCTCGGCAATCGTAATTTTCGAGCCAGAGATCGAAATGCCGATCAGAAAGCGACTATCAGGAGAAAACTGGACTAATATCGGTTTTCGTCCGCCATTTGACTCTCCTGTTCCCACCTCGCATACGAACGAGTCACGAATCAGCTCACTGACAGCCGAGGTCACGGTAGTAGGACTCAGTTTGTTCCGCTTCGCTATTTCACTCCGGGAAATGGGGCCGTAATGACGGATCGTATCTAATATGATGGAGCGATTCAGTTCTTGGATCAGCTTTAAATCACCCGTCCTACGCATGTAACCATCCCTTTTATGTCAAATTACAAATGGCAGGCGACAAAATGATCTCGATCTGCCGCTTCCCGCAATGCAGGTGGTGTCGTCTTGCATATGTCCATCACGAACGGACAGCGAGTATGAAACAGACAGCCTGACGGCGGATTCACTGGGCTCGGTACATCTCCCTGCAAAATGATCCGATCCCGCTTCGCCCGTGGATTAGGGATCGGAACTGAAGAGAGCAGCGCTTTTGTATACGGATGCCGGGGATTGGCAAAAATCGTTTCCTTCGGGCCGGATTCTACGAGACTCCCCAAATACATCACGCCGATCTTGTCGCTAATATGCTCGACCACGCTCAAATCGTGGGAAATAAACAAATAGGTCAAATGAAATTCTTCCTGCAAATCTTTTAGCAAATTCAAGATTTGCGATTGAATCGACACATCGAGAGCAGAGACTGGCTCATCCGCGACGATCAGCTTCGGCTTCAAAATCAAGGCGCGAGCGATTCCGATGCGCTGCCGTTGCCCTCCGCTGAATTCATGGGCGAATTTCTCCGCATGATAGCTGGAGAGCCCAACGACCTCGAGCATTTCGGCGACAATCCGATCCCGTTCTTGAGTAGACAGCTTCGTATGAATGAGAAGAGGCTCTGCTACCACATCGCGAATTTTCATCCGTGGATTCAGTGAGGCGTATGGGTCCTGAAAAACCATCTGTACCTGCTTGCGCACTTCCCGGAGCTTCGTTTCGTTCATCTTGGAGATTTCTTCTCCATTGATCCAAATCTTACCCTCATCTGGCATCAAAAGCCTTGTGACCAAGCGCCCTGTCGTCGACTTGCCACAGCCACTCTCTCCGACCAGACTGAACGTCTCGCCTTCCTTGATCTCGAACGAAACGTGATTTACGGCTTTTACGCTTTTTTTGCTGCTTAATAGACCGCTATCAATCGGGAACGTTTTTTTGATACCGTCTACCACGACCAGTGATTTAGACATGAACATCCCTACCTTCCTCTTGATAGAGCCAGCAGCGGCAAGAACGTTCCTCTCCCACCGTCGTAATGGCGGGCTCCTTTTCCCAACAAACAGGCATGACATCCTTGCAGCGCGGAGCGAATTTGCAGCCCTTCGGCATATTGTTTGGTGTCGGTACGTTCCCCGGAACCGAATCCAGCCGCGCGCGCTTCTGCCCGATTTTGGGGACAGAGCCGATCAAGCCTTTGGTATATGGATGCTTGGGTTCGTCGAACAAGTCGTAAACAGATGCTTCCTCCACGACACGCCCTGCGTACATGACCACGACACGGTTGCACATCTCTGCCACGACGCCGAGATCATGCGTGATCAACAGCATCGACATATGCTCTTCAGCCTGAAGCTGCTTCATGACGTCGAGGATTTGGGCTTGTATCGTAACATCGAGTGCAGTCGTTGGCTCATCGGCGATCAACAGGTTGGGATTGCAGGACATCGCCATCGCAATCATGATGCGCTGTCGCATACCGCCAGAGAGCTGATGCGGATACTCTCCCATTATTTCGCTTGGTCGCGGAATGCCTACCTTTGTCAGCATGCTCACTGCTTGTTCTCGCGCCTTTTGGTCGGAGTAGCCGAGATGCAAACGAATGGCTTCCATCAATTGCTCTCCGATTTTCATCACCGGGTTGAGTGAGGTCATCGGCTCCTGAAAAATCATCGAGATTTCTTTTCCGCGAATACGGCGCATATCACTCTCCGAAATCGAAAGCAAATTCGTACCGTTGTAAACAATCTCGCCATTGGTAATCTCACCAGTCGTGTCCTTGAACAGGCGCATGATCGACAAGGAGGTCACACTCTTGCCACAGCCCGATTCGCCAACCAGTCCAAGCACCTCGCCTTTTTTTATATGAAAGCTCACATGATCGAGGACGACTGTCTTCTGGTTGTCTCTCGTAAATTGTGTCTGCAGATGCTTTACTTCAATGATGTTCTCACTCATCTGCCCCATCTCCCTCGTTTAGTTCTTCGTTTTCGGGTCCAAAATATCGCGCAAGCCATCCCCAACCAGGTTGAACGCCAGCACGGTCAAAAAGATCGCAATCCCGGGAATGATGACCACATGAGGAGAAGTGGCGAGATAATCACGCCCCATACTGAGCATCGCCCCCCAGTCGGGACTCTCGGGCTTTGCCCCCAGACCGAGAAAGCTGAGACTGGATGCTGCCAAGATCGAGGTACCGATCCGCATGGAAAAAAAGACGATCATACTGGAGACGGTCTCTGGAAAGATGTGTCGAAAAATAATCCGGCTGCTTTTGGCCCCCATGGACCGCGCTGCTTCTACAAACACCGCTTCCTTGGCAGCCAATGTATTGCCGCGAATCAAACGAGCAAACGATGGGATACTGAACACCGCGACCGCTACGACGACATTCGTTAATCCCGGGCCGAGGATCGCAACAATGGCGATTGCGAGCAGCAAGTCGGGAAAAGCAAACATGACGTCACTCCACCGCATGATGAGGCGATCCAGCCACCCGCCGTAATATCCGCTAATCAAACCTAATACCGTTCCAACCACTGCGCCGACCACCACAGAAGAAAAGCTGACTCCAAGAGAGATACCCGTTCCTACAATGATGCGGCTCAAAATATCTCGTCCGTATTCATCTGTCCCTGCCCAATGCTCCATGGAAGGAGTCTGCAACGTCACATCATAGTTCGGCTCGTACGGATCATACGGCGCGATCCACGGACCAAACAGTGCTATCACAAACAAAAACAAGATAAAAAACCCAGCCCAGAAAGCTGTCTTTTGCTTTTTCCACTTCTTCCAAAACTCGCGGGCTCGGGATTTCTTTTCCGTGGGAACTACAACGTTATGCCCGATTTCTTTTACTACCTCCATTTACGTCACCTCCTTGCCATTAGCTGTCATAACGGATTTTCGGATTCAGTGCCTTGTACAAGATGTCTACCAGCAGATTCACGAGAATGAACTCCAGTGAAAACAACAGGATGACTGCCTGTACGACCGGATAATCGCGAAAAGCAATGGAATCGATCAACAGACGCCCCATACCCGGAATGCTAAACACCGTCTCCACGACAACCGATCCGCCCAACAGAAAGCCGAATTGCAATCCGGCGATGGTCACGACCGGAATCATCGAATTTTTCAAGGCGTGCTTGCGAACGACTACGGATTCCTTCAACCCTTTTGCCCGACCCGTTCGGATAAAATCTTCCTTTAATGTTTCGAGCAGGGAGGACCGTGTAAATCGGGCCAGCATCGACATGATTCCTGCTCCCAAGGTTAACGAGGGGAGCACGTAGCTTTTCCAGCTCTCGACCCCACCTGTAGGAAACCAGCCCAGCGTGACAGAAAAAACCTGTATGAGAATGAGCCCCAGCCAAAATCCAGGCAAGGAAATACCAGAAATCGCCGTCAGCATCCCTACGTAATCCGGCCATTTATTGCGGAAAACAGCAGAGATCGTCCCAATCAGCAGTCCGAGCACCAAGGCCCAGCCCAGGCTCATAAATGTCAACGTCATCGTCATAGAAAAACGGTTTTCAAACATATCGCTAATGGGAAGCCCCGTCTTCAGGGAGTGTCCCAAATTTCCTGTCAGCAGGTTTTGCATGTAGTTGACGTACTGGGTAAGTAATGGCTTATCCAAGCCCAGCTCCTGACGCACCCGCTCGATCTCTTCCAAGGTCGCTTCTTTTCCCGCCGCCAAGCGAACAGGATCACCCGGAACCAGATGGATAAAGAAGAAAATGAGCAACGACACGACAACAATAATCGGGATGATCTCGATGAGTCTCTTCACGATATAACGGAACATGGTACGGTTCCTCCTAAAAGAAAAGCAGCGCCCAGCGGCAGACAATGCCCGAACGCTGCTTCAAGTATTATTGGAACGTCGCTTCTCTTACATAGATGCCGCCACTTGGTGTGATATAAACACCGTTCACGTTCGCGCGTTTTCCGTACAAAATTTCATCGACTGCGAGGAAAATCCATGGTGCTTCTTTAAACACATTTTCTTGCACGACGCCATACAGCTGCTTTTGCTTATCTTGGTCTGATGATTGTGTTGCTTCCTTGATGCTTTGGTCGACAAGGTCATTTTTGTAGAAAGCCGTGTTCGCTCCCGCAGGCGGGAAGTTCTCGCTGCTAAACAACGAACGCATCGCATTGTCTGGATCAGCAGAGGACCAGCTTACGTACCACATGTTCATTTTTGCTTCTTCTGGAGACTTGATGCCGTAGATTTCATCGGACAGCGTCGCTTCTTCCATCGATTTCACTTCAACGGTGATGCCGACCTTTTGCAATTGCTGCTGAATGAATTGCATGCCCTTCATCGTATCTGAGTTCGTATTGCCCCAGATGTCCGTTGTGAAGCCGTTCTCGTAGCCTGCTTCTTTCAAAAGCTGCTTCGCTTTTTCGATGTTGTATTCATAGGCGCCTTGCTTCGCATAGTGGGCAATTGTGGGGGACATCACGGATTCCAGCTGTGCGCCATACCCGGATTTCACGACTTTAATGAACGCGTCCTTGTCCACTGCATGGTTGATGGCTTGGCGAACGCGTGGATCGTCAAACGGCTTTTTCAGCATATTGATCGAGACATAGCGGGTGATAGTGGAAGGTGTGCGCTCTACCTTTACTCCCTCTGCTCCGTTCAGTGTCTCTACTTGCTGCTCAGGTAACGGATAGATGACATCGGCTTCACCCGTCTTCAGCATGGCTACGCGGGAGCCATTTTCAGGAACGGGCTTGTAGACGATTTTACCGACCTTGGCTGCTCCCTTGTTCCAGTGATCTGGATTCAGCTCTACCGTCAAATGGTCACCCTGTACCCATTCCACGAATTTATATGGACCTGTACCGACTGGATTTTTGGTAATGTCTTTACCGTATTTTTCCAGAGCCGCCGGGCTGATGATTCCGGTCGTGAACTTGTTGATCATCGCGGAAAACGGCTGGTTCAGCGTCACTTTCACTGTGTGCTCGTCGACAACCTCTGTGGACTTGATGTATTTGTAGTTTCGATAAGCTCTCAAGTTGTTGTCTTTGTTACTCATCCGGTCGAAATTGATTTTGACCGCTTCGGCATTGAATGGTGTGCCATCATGGAACTTCACGTTTTGCCGGAGCTTGAAGGTGTACTCTGTCGCGTCTTCATTCACCGAATATTCAGTTGACAGACCTGGCATGAGCTTCAAATCCTTGTCATAAATCAGAAGCCCTTCAAACATCGCGCTTTGGACACCTGATGACAGTGCATCCCCTGTATTTTGCGGGTCCATCGTGATAAAGTTTTCGTTTACGGCGATGACCATCTGATCCTTTTGCGGCGCTCCCGTCGTTGTCCCCCCATTGGAAGCTGCCGGAGTTCCACTACCACTGCCACCGCCACTGGAACATCCGAAAAGTAAAGCCACTGAAAAAAGTAAGACGGATGCGGTTCGGAAAAACGATGCTTTTTTCATTTCTTTTCCCCCTTGTCTTCATCTACTCTATGGGTGGTATCTGGATGTCCATGGATAGGTCTAGCCTGCCGGTTATCGGGTAAATACGATTTCTCTTCCGGTAGCAGCTGATTCGTATATGCCGCACAGAATCTTCATCATCTCCACGCCGTCCTGTACTGGGCTAAGTGTTTCTTTTTCACCCAAAATGCATGCGATGAAGTGATCGATCTCATTTTGGAAGCCTCGCTTGAAATCAAATGATAATTTATCCATCTGCGGGCTGACATTCAGGATCGTGTCATGCTTCTCTGCAATGATGGACAGCTCTGGCTCCACCTCTGCGCCTCCCTTGTCCCCGTACAGCTTGACGGCCAACTCGTCTTTTTTCGCATGCAGTGTATAGCTCACATCCACGAAAAGGGACGCTCCGTTTTCAAAGCGAATGAGTGCATTGGCCATATCCTCGACAGTGTTTTGGGAAGGATCGTAATCAGCTGCTTTGTAAAAAGAGAGATTTTTGACGTTGGCGCGATTGCCCAGCTTGTTGTATGTATTGCCGCTGACTGTCGTTACTTTTGGGCAGCCCATCAAGTACCAGCACAGATCAATGACATGCACGCCGAGATCGATGAGTGGACCTCCGCCAGATCTGTCCTTGTCAGCGAACCAGCCTCCCGGATTGCCCAAACGGCGCAGACAGGATGCCTTCGCGTAATAAATCTCCCCCAGCTCTCCCGCATCGATGAACTGCTTGAGCAATTGCGCATTCGAATCGTACCTTCTCACAAAACCTACCTGGAGCAGCTTGCCACTCTCTTTTACGGCCTCCTCTATCAGGAGAGCGCTTTCAACTGTTGTACTTAAAGGCTTTTCCAAAAGCACGTGCTTACCCGCTCTAAGGGCAGCGATGGCAATATCTGCGTGCGTGTTGTTCCACGTACAAATACTCACAGCGTCTACCTGTTCATCTGTGAAAACATCCTCAAGCTTGCTGTAGTAGGTTTCGGCCCTGTACTTCTGTGCTTTTTCCCGAGCGCGCTCCTCGTTGAAGTCGACGACGGCCCGAATTTCTGTACGCTCGTTTTGCTGGTACGATTGCAAGTGCATGTCTGAAATTGATCCTGCACCAATCACCGCAATTCTCACTTTTGCCATGATGTTGTCTTCCTCCTTGCTTTTCATCTGTTAATTAGTTTTTTCAGTGGAGTAATTAATAAGATAATACAAAATTGTTTTAATTTTTGCAATACATTTTTCGATTAAAAATTTGGTGTTTTCTCTCCTGGTTGATCTAGCGCAAAACCCCCCCTGCCGCTCCCATCACTCCAGCTTCTACCCCGATCTGGCTAAGAACGACACGCACCTCCTGCGCCAATCCAGGGATGCATCTCTCCCTCATGCTCTTCTCAATTTCCGGTATGAGTATGGTAGAAGCGTTCATCACTCCACCTCCGAAGACAATTACCTCCGGATTAAACAAATAGATCAGATTGGCTGCTCCGACTCCCAAGTAATACCCTGCTTGCTTGAGGAGTTGCTTGGAGAAAGGATCTCCTGCTAGCGCAGCCTCACTGATTGCTTTGGCCGTGACTGGCTCATTTGTGGTTGCCAGCTTGTGGCGAGCTGCGTTTTCAATGGCAGTACCCGATGCGTAGTTTTCCAGGCAGCCTCGATTGCCGCAGCGGCATGGCGGTCCGTTCCAATCGATCGAGATATGGCCGAACTCACCCGCACTCCCATCCCGCCCTGAAACCAATCGACCGTCGCTGATCACTCCTGCCCCTACGCCTGTGCTGACGGTGACATAGATCATGTTTTGCATGCCAGCTCCTGCGCCCCATAGCCACTCCGCGATTGCCGCTGCATTCGCATCATTGAACAGCCGGACGGGCAGTCCGAACCTCTGCTGGATCAGGGCGCCAATCGGTACATTTCTCCAGCCTAGATTGCTCGCAAATACTACTTCACCGTTCGCGCTGTTAATCACTCCAGCGGAAGCAACTCCTACGCCGCGTACTTTTTGGGGATCGATGCTGCTTGCTGATAGGACATCATCAGTAGCAGACAACACCCTTTCGACCACTGCTTTTTCTCCCTCTTCCGCTAAGGTCGGCAGCTGCTTTTGTGCGATTATCCTTCCTGTGCGATCAACCAAACCAGCCAAGATTTTGGTCCCACCCAGGTCCAGCCCAATCGCATATTCTTCTTTTGCCATGCTCGTCTCTCCTTTATTTACCGTAAACGCGATGTTAATTTCTCCAATGGATTTACAAATTAAACTTAGCTTTATTTGTAGCACACCCCTCTCCTTTCGTCCAGATTATTCGAAAAATTTAATTTCATCGGCAGACTTCTTTCGAATATCAAGTAGTACATAGGACAGAATAGAACTGTTAAAACGTCCAAAAGGAGAATTGTACTATGAATAAACAGACGCTGGCTGCCCATGAATCACTGGATATTCATGAAGTACTTAACTTCAAAACACTCTGCCTCGCCAAATCCAAGCTGATGCAAGGCATCGTATTTGATCAGGATTTACGAGCGTTGATGCAAAAAGATGTAGAGCAATCCTTGCAAGCAATCGCGGAGCTTCAGGCTATTTACAAGCACGCACCCTTCCAGGCACCGATACCGCAAACTCGTCCGACCCCCATCATAAACTGAAGGTGAAAATCTGATGAACAACGATTATCAAGATCCCATTAATGCGCTAAACATGCCGGAGAAAGCGGATATGACTTTTGCCATGGACTTTCTCATCTCCGCAAAGAGCGGTGTGCGAAACTATGCGATGGCACTGACAGAAACAGGCACCCCAGAAATTAAGGCAACACTCACCAAGCAATTGGAAGAAGCAATCGATTTGCACGAAAAGATCAGCCTGTACATGATTGAGCGTGGCTGGTACCATCCATGGAATGTTACCGAGCAGATTCAATTCGATCAGCAAAATATCCAGACCGCGTTAAATCTTCCGTGAAGTGAAAGCACCCTCTTTGGGTGCTTTCTCAGAGTGTTGAGAAAGTCCCCTTTCGCAAAAAAGGGGACTTTCTGTGCCATTTTAGGGGGTACAAATATGTCTCCCCACCTTCGTAAAACGCCTTAGAAGCGAATCTAGAAGGTCAAAATTTTTTATCTTAATCCGAGAAATCCAGACTGGGGGTTTCTCGACAGCCTGTGAAAGCACCCTCTTTGGGTGCTTTCTTTTTCTTTTTAAGTGAACCAATATCTTTACTACTTTGTCTACCATTCGACAATATCTCCTAAAGTAAAAGGAATAGATATCCTATAAAATGGTATATATAGGTGTTTTTGGGGAGGAGCGATGATATCCATCTCATTATTCTGTTCAGAGCTACATTTACCACTATCATGAAAGGTTGATGTTCATGTTAAAAAAAGCCTTGATCATCCTGACACTAAGCTCAGTTGTCGCTGTACCAAGTGTAGCCGCACAAGCCCAAGGGGCAGCTCTGCCTCTACAGGAGAAGGCGCCAGCCTCCGCAAAAACAATAATCAAAAATGCCGCATTTGGTCAGGAAGTCTGGGTCATGCTCGGCTCCCCTATTCCAAGCGGTTGGGTCGTAATCAGATCTTCTGGCAATATGAACCTGATTAAGGATATCAACAATGCTCCTGCTGGCTACGAGGTTTGGGTCATGCTCGGCTCCCCTATGCCTGACGGATGGGTTGTGATCAGAAGTACTGGGACTATGAACCTGATTAAAAATCTTAACAGCGCCTCTTCTAATCAGGAAGTTTGGGTCATGCTCGGCTCCCCTATGCCTGACGGATGGGTTGTGATCAGAAGTACTGGGACTATGAACCTGATTAAAAATCTTAACAACGTTTCTTCTGGTCAGGAGGTATGGGTGATGCTAGGCTCGCCTATTCCTGACGGATGGATTGTGATCAGAAGTTCGGGGAATATGAACCTGATCAAGCGTCTATAGGCTAATCAGAATCATTGGATAACCGCATCCTCAATAGCTAGGTACATGGCATACATCCCGTCCACAAGCTGACGTCGAAACTCAATCGACATCAGCTTGTTTCCTTTTCTCTTTGGCCACAGGCTGAGGACTCCAACTCCTACCGTTCATCAAAAATTCGGTAAAAAACGACAATATTGTAAATTCTTTGTGGTTAACTTGAAAATACTGGATATGTACTTTACCATTAGAAAAACAATTTCAAACTATTTAAAAGAGATGGACTAGTAGGAATGAAATTGTTTTTGTAATCAAAAACATATGAAAAGGAGGTCCGCAGAGAACTGTACAAACTCTTGCTTGGAAAGGAGCCTCATGATGTTAGAAAGAATTTTGGGTAAACTTTTATTGTTCACTATTACTCTTGTCACTCTTGTAAATGGATATTTTGTTATGCCGACAAACGCACAGGATCAATCCGAATATCGCGTGGATTTTAGCGGTGTATCCGCTTCGATCCCTGTCAATATCCGTACCGGACCGACTACTTCTGCTACTATCATCGACAAGCTTCAACCAAATACCCGCGTACAATTTTCAGGTTGGACCCGAGGTACCTCGCTCAATGACTTTTGGACAAATGCCCCTGATAATAGATGGTTCTTCTACGAGAAAAACGGCGTGAAGTACTATGTTGCTTCTGCTTTTATTAATGGAAACCCACCTGCAACCGATCAAGACAAGGTCTTAGTTTCGTATCAGGTAACGATTACGACAAATATCCCTGCTCTCAGACAGGCCTATGAAAATGCCATACGAAATTGGAACAACACAGGCATTGTTTCATTAACACCAACACAAAATGCTCCCATTACCTTAGGTGAAGGCTATGCGAGGGGGTATGATGGATTTGGCTGGTGGCAATCGAATGGTTCCAGAGTTACCGGTGGCACAGTCATCCAATGGAACAGAGTGAGCAACAGAAACGCCGCTTATTTAGAAGCCTTGGCTACTCATGAGATTGGACATGTACTACGGCTAAATCATAGGTCGGATCACTCGATCATGAATAACTCTTGGTTAACGAGAATCACTGCTCCTACCCAAAACGACATCAATGAGCTTAGAAACATCTATAGTCGATAACTCATTGATTGCCTACACAAAAGACAATGCAAGGAACTCTTTTGGCTGTCGAGAAAGTCGACGGCCTTTTTTGATGAACAGCCCCACTCTTGGTGATAGACTCCTTTCCTTCTCATTCATCTGCGTATACTATTATAAATATTCCTTACAATTGCCAAAGGAGAATCCCTATGAACAATCAAATTCTCAGTGCGCGCCTGACTCTCACCAAAGTGGCATTACCCGATTGGGATCTGATCCGCTCCATCTATTCCAACCCGACACTGATGGAGCATATCGGAGCGACCATGAGCGATGAAGATATCCGCCGTAACTTTGAGAAAGAACTCGCTCCGTGGAGCCTCGAATCGACACACTGGCTAACCTGGATCATACGTGAAACCGACTCAGGTAACGACGTTGGCTTGATTAGCTTCTGCACCCGTAACCGAGAAACTCTCACTGCGGAAGTAGGCTTCATCATACTGGACGGATTCAAGGGCAAGGGCTATGCAACGGAAGCAATCAGACGCGTATTTGATTTTGCTGTGGATACTTTTGGATTCAAAAAATTTACGGCTGTTTGTTCCGAAGAGCATGTGGCTTCACGACGCGTTTTGGAGAAGGCTGGAATGAAGCTGGATAAAATTGTGCCCGAAAGCACTGAAATTGCAGGTAAGAAGGTGAATGACTGCTATTATTCGTTGGAGAAGTAAGCGGATCTAAGATGGACTCCCGAGCAAATCCGCCGATTTCCATAGCATGCCCGTACCTGTGAAATGGTTTGCTTACATCGCTTTTGGCGGTATTGTACTCGGTGGAATCGATGCCTTTGAACCAATAGAACGATTTCTAGCTGCACCTAGACCAAATATAAAGAGTAAGATTGACGCACAAACCAAAAGCAGAAGTGGAACAGTCCAGCTATCCGTTACATCATGCAGATATCCGAAAAGGGTCGGGCCTATTGCAGCAAGTAGGTATCCAACTGATTGAGCCATACCGGATAGTTCTGCAGCCTGTTGAGCATTCTCAGTACGTAAGCCAAAAAACATCATCGATAAACTAAATGCAAAACCTCCACCAATTCCTAGCATGATGATCCACCAAACAATAAAATTCAAGCTTCCGTAAAGTAATCCAAGCGTTCCCATTAAAAGCAAAATTGTCGTAATCGTAACTAATGAACGTTGACTGGACATACGCCCTGCGATAATCGGAACGACAAAAGTAAATGGAAGCAAGGCTAACTGCATAACGGAAAGTAACCAACCAGATTGATCTGAACTTGATCCTTGCTGTTTTAAGATTTCAGGTAGCCATGTGATAAGTACATAGAAAACCATAGATTGGAGTCCCATAAACAAGGTGACTTGCCACGCTAGTGCGGAACGCCATAAATTCACACTGCTATCAACCGATTGATTTTGAACAGCGGCTGTTTCCCTATTGCTGCGTTTCATTTGAGGTAACCAAAATAATACAGAAGCCAAACTAAGAATGCCCCATATACCCAATGCCCCTTGCCATCCAATTCCTATTCCAACTGCAATGGGAACACTAATACCAGATGCTATTGCTCCCAATAAATTCATAGAAACGGAATATACACCAGTCATTAAACCAATGCGTCCAGGAAACTCTCGTTTAATAAGACTAGGCAACAATACATTAGAAACGGAAATTGCCAATCCAAGAACAGCAGTACCGATATATAAAGTAGCGATTCCTGAGAGGGAACGCAAAATAACCCCAAAAGTAAGAAGGATGATGGAAATTAGAATCATGACTTCTACTCCAAACTTTCGTCCTAATTTAGGAACAAAAGGAGAAAAAAGTGCAAAGGCTAGTAGGGGCAACGTGGTAATCATACCTGCCAGCGTATTCGAAATATGAACATCGTCCCTAATAAGACCAACTAGAGGCCCCACCGAGGTTAAAGGAGCCCGTAAATTAGCTGCAATAAATATTATCCCTACAATAACCACCCAAACTGCTGATCTAGTAACACTTGGATTTGATTTTATATCTTCCGTGCTCATCATTTTCCCTCCTAGTCTATTAGAGTGGATACAGAAGTTAATTCGTAACCGTAGTAAAATAGCATATTATAATATATTTAATAACAGATAACGTATACTATAGTATAACGAACAATAATTGTCCAATATCTATCATCTCTTATAAATCACAACAAAAAATATCCCTCTAGCAACCATTCGGTCGATAAAGGGTCATAGTCGTCGTAGTCTATGAGAATACAGGGAATCGATTTTTAGACCCCGTATTTCAATATAATATGGATCACAACAAGATCGTCGGATTGATTTATATATGAATGCGTACCATCTGCACAAAAACTAATCGAATCATATTGATTCAAGGTGTATGACTCATTATTTACATGGATGGAAAGGGTTCCTGACATTACCGTCGCAATTTCCGTTGTATTGTGGTGATGCTTCTCTGGATAGTATGAGCTATTCGGTTGTAAATAAGCTCTATACGTTTCAATTTCATTACTTACGTTCTGAAAGATTGGCTCAATTACCCAATCTTTATTATCCCCAGCAATTCTGAGTCCCTGCCCAGCTCTGGACACATTCACACTGTTATCGGTTGAGAATAAAGCCAAGAGTGGTATAGATAAGCATTTCGAAATTTTCCACAACACCCCGATTGTTGGGTTGGTTTCTCCACGTTCAATATTTCCAAGTGTCAGCTTGCTCACACCGGATAATTCTGATAAATCTTCAAGGCTCAAATGTTTCTCTTTACGAATTTTTTTTAATACCCCTCCAACCTGTAAAACAACTTGTTTGGGATCATCGGTTTCTAGATTCACTTTAAGCCTCCCTTTGCCATATCGATGGAACCTATAAAAAAATATGCTAATAGCATTTCATATACGATAGTGGATGAAATCATACTAAATATACCAGATCATCAATCATTACATTCATTATGTGTATTATATACCACATAAAAAAACCCTTCCTGCCAAAACAGAAAGGGCCTCCTCCAACTGGTCTGCTACTTAAACCAGCCTTTTTCCTTTGAATGCATAATCGCCTCGATCCGATTGCTCACACCGAGCTTGTCGAGAATGACGGAGATGTAATTCCGCACAGTCCCTGTCGTAATGTACAGCTGGCTGGCAATCTCCTTGGTGTTCTTCCCGTCTGCGATCAAGACCAGGACTTCCTTTTCCCGCTCCGTCAGTGGATTTTCCTGCCCGTATGCTTCATCGACCAACTCAGGAGCATAGATCCGTCGCCCTGCCATAATGCTACGAATCGAACTAGCCAGTTCTTCGCTCGGGCTGTCCTTGAGCAAGTAGCCGTTTGCACCTGCCTTCAGTGCTCGTTCGAAGTAGCCTGGGCGGGCAAAGGTCGTAAGAATCATCACCTTGCAGCCGCTGCCTTTCAATTCCTCAGCAGCGTCTAATCCGCTTTTGACCGGCATTTCGATATCCATGATGCAAATGTCGGGTTGATGCTGATGCACGAGCTTGACGGCATCCTCACCATTACTTGCTTTTCCGACGACCTTCATATCCTCTTCCAAATCGAGCAGGGAAGCAAGGGCTCCCAAGAGCATCCGCTGATCCTCTGCAATGACAATGCGAATCATCCTCCCGCCTCCTGTTCCGGTTGTTTGAAGACGTTGGGTACCCGAATCACTAGCTGTGTTCCAGACACCGAGGACTGGATTTCCATACTTCCGTTGACAAATTCCAGCCGTTCCTTCATCCCACGCAAACCGTTACCTCGGTAGACCAATTCCTCCGCCATTCCAATCCCATTGTCCGTTACACTTACGACGAGATCGGTACGAGTGGGTTCGATGACGATGGAGCAGGCGCTGGCATTGCTATGTTTCACAATATTGTTGACCGCTTCTTTCAGGCACATGCACAACACGTTTTCTGTCATCAGCGAAGTATTGGTCAGATTCGTGTCGCCTTCCAGCACGAATTCAATTTCCGCCGCCTTGAAAATTTGCTTGATCCGAAACATCTCATCTTCTAGCCGCGTCCCACGCATTTGCGTGACCATTTCCCGTACTTCTTTCAACGCGATTCGGGCCGTTTGCCTGATTTCTTCCAGCTCTGTTCTTGCCAGAGCAGGATTTTTGTTAATCAACTTGTTCGCCAAATCGCTCTTCAACCCAATCAAGGAGAGCTTCTGCCCCAACGTATCGTGCAAGTCACGGGCAATGCGTTGGCGTTCCTCGAGCTTGACCAGCTCCGATATTCGCTTGTTCGCATGCTCCAGCTCTCCCTGCAGCTTCTCTCGCTTATTCCAGTTGTACGTGGTCACAGGCAAGAGAATGACAGCAATCATGCTAACCAAAACAAACGGAAGCTGGCCAATCAATTGCACGTTTTTGGTGAAAAAGCCGATGTTGACCGATATGGTGGTGCTAATCAAATGAACCGTGTACAGCGTAACAAAGCCGATCTTGTTCTCGATATTCCCGATAAAAAACGCCAGGAAGAGCGAGAAATACACATAGCCGAACATCAAGGTCATGGCGACGGATATGATAATCTGCACACTGGTCCAAAAGTAAATCAGCCAGCCCTTTGACAGGAAGGAGAATACATAGCAAATGAAAAACAGAATGATCATGATGATTCCGATCACCGCTTCGTACGTCGAAGAGGACCGGAAGATGAAATAGAATGGCAGGATGTAGAAGACAACCCACACATAAGGGCTCAAGCCCGTATTTTTTTGTAGAATGTGATACCACTTCTGCTTTTGCATGCTTGCCCACCTTTTTCTTTTCCACTCTCTCAAGTGTATCGGAATTCAAAGGTTTATGGCAGGCTTATTTTCCTTCCAAACTCGGTTTGGAGCCTTGGAGTGCATCTATGATTGCTTCCGATTGAGCAGCAGCCAACCGCTTGAAGCCTTTGAAGCTCACAAACCGCTTGTTGCTCTCATCCCACAAATGAAAACGCAGGCACTGCACGCTGGACGCCAGTGTAATCGTCGTTGCCATCTGAAGCGGCGGTGTGTCGTTATGTGCTTTTTCCAGGTTGTAGTTCGGTACGCGCGGGCTTAAATGATGGACATGGTGAAAGCCAATATTGCCTGTGATCCATTGCAAAACCTTCGGCAGCTTGTAATAGGAGCTTCCTTCTACTGCCGCTTTCACGTAGCTCCACTCTTCATCGTTCTCAAAGTACGAATCCTCATACGTATGCTGCACATAAAACAGCCAAATCCCAAACAAGCCAGAGACGAAAAAGATCGGACCTTGAATCAACAGGAATGCTTGCCAGCCAACCGCCCAGATCAAAAGCGCATAAAGACCGACCAGCAGCACATTCGTCAAATACGTATTCAACCGCTCTTTACGGCGAGCTCGCTTCACATTAAAACGATACTGAATCAAAAAGACAAAAATAGGTCCCAAACCAAACATCACGATCGGATTGCGATACAGCCGATAAGCGATTTTATGCCAAGTAGAAGCCTCGAGATATTCATTGACAGTCATCATCCACAAATCGCCTACGCCTCGTTTGTCGAGGTTGCTGCTCGTTGCATGGTGAATATTGTGACTGTTTTTCCATTGTTCATAAGGGACGAGGGTCAGCACACCGGTAATCGTACCAACGATGTCATTCGCCAGACGATTTTTGAAAAAGGATTGGTGGCAGCAATCGTGGCAAATGATGAATGTACGGATGACAAAGCCGGCTGCGACAATGACGATAGGCAGCGTGAGCCAATAAGACACAGACAGGCTGAGATAAGCACCGTACCAGAGTAGAATCAGCGGAACTAGTGTATTGATCAGCTGTCGGATACTCTTTTTCAAGTCTGCTTTTTCAAAGGGGGCAACATTCTTTTTCAATTGGGCAATGTTGGCTTGATGCATCAATTGTTTCCTCCTCGATTGATGCGCACAGGGACATGTGAATTCGCCGGACGCAATATTCTATCTTTATTGTAGGAAATAGCGTCTGACCGCTGTAGTCATAAACGTCAAGTCGTGGACATGACAAATGTCATGGTTGAATATATATCTGGAAAATTAAGGGGCGAGTAAACTACAGCAAAAAGGAAGAAACCAGCGCATAAAGGATTGCTGAACTCCGCTCCTTTGATTGATTTCATTGTTTCTTAGAAATTAGTATTCCCCATTTTCCTCGTTTGTAAATCTTGAAAAGCTTCTATGATCTCTTCAAGGGTAGTCTCGTTGATTTTCACAGGCCCGCAATACGAGAGCGGCCGTATTAAAGGAAGATGGGAGTGCGAAGAGACCCCATCCTTTCTTCGGATGAGGTCTCTCGCTTTGACGCTTTTTGATTTACTTCACATCGAGGCGCTTCACGATGTCATCGAGCAGCAAATTCGCTGCCTTGATGCCGCCTGCTTTGTTCCAAACCGTTTCGTCTACTTGGTAAACTTGATTGGTCTTCGCCACATTCAGAGATTTGAAGACTGGGCTTTCCATCCATTTTTTCGCGTTGTTCTCAATGTCTTTAGATTCTTTCGTTGGCTCCGTTACCCAGTAGAACAGGATGTCCCCGTCCATAGCGGACATACCTTCTTCGCTGATCATTTCTGCAAAGTTGTTTACGTCCTGGGAAGCTGGACGTGCGAGTCCGAGCTGATCGAGCAGCACACCGCTAAAGGTATCTTTTTGATAGATTTGTACGCCTTTTTTGGAGAATTTCGCTATGGATACTTTAGTAGAAGCTTTAGGACCCAGCTTTGCTTTCGCAGCAGCTACACGGTCGTCGAATTCTTTCAGGACTTGCTCGCCTTCCGCCTTCTTGTTCAGGGCTTCTGCATAGAGCGTGAAGTTGCTTTTCCATCTTCCGGACAGCTCTTCAGAGAATACGGTTGGAGCGATTTTGGACAGTTGATCGTAAATCTTTTCATGACGTACTTTGTTTCCGATGATCAAATCAGGGCTCAGACTTACAATCGCTTCGAGATTCGGCTGGTCTTCAAAGCCCAACACTTCTACGCCTGTCATTTCATCCTTGATGTGAGGATACCAAGGATCTTCATCCCAGGACTGTACAGCAGCGATTGGCTTAACGCCAAGTGCAAGCAAGGCTTCAGTACCTTCATTTGTTAAAATAACCACGCGTTCTGGTGTTCCCTTAATCGGAGTGGTACCCATTGCGTGTTTCACTTCACGTACTTCATTGGAATCGGCTGGTGCTGGAGTAGCCTCAGTCGTCGTGCCCGATGCAGCTGGCGCTTGTTGAGCTTGATTGGCATTGCCTCCGCAACCGGCAAGGACAACCAGCAAGCACAGCGCGAAGAAGCTGGTCATGATGTGGCGCATGGTACGTAAACTGGTCTTACTTTTCATATCGAGAATGCCCCCACTTCTGCTTATCAACTTAGTGATAACAATTATCAATTGATAGTATATAGAGACTCCTCTTACTTTTCTATGGACGTGATTGTCTAATTGCCATGGACCAGATTACCCCTGTCCGACCTGGAGAAAGTACGCTGTGCTCCTTTGAATCGTATGCTCTCTGCCATACGGTCCCCATGGGTCCCATTCATGATTGGCGGGATGGTACACTTTGTTTTCCCGCACCGCACGCAAGTCTCTCCACATTGGGTTGTTCCACAATGCTGCCACATGCTCCCGTTCACTCCAGAACACGATGATTCGCTCCGGGTTCAATTCGATCAGATCGTTGAGCGCATTTGGTTTATAGGCCGCGTGGGTCACATTCGGGTCAGGCGCAAATCCAAGCTTGTAATAAAACAAGTCAGCGAGGGCGTGCCCCTCTACGCCATACAGGCGCACTTCATCCTTCAGCACGCGAATCATCGTCCATTCACCCGTGCGTGTAACCGGCAAAAGTGCATCTCTTGCTTGTTTTTCCACTTTGTCGATGTGCTTGATGATTTTCTCTGCCTGACTCTCTTTCTGGAAGAGCGTTGCCAATTTGGTTTGGTAGTCAATCCAGTTCGGATAGCCGTCAAAGGAGACCGTTCCTTTTATTTTCTCCCAGTCTCCTGCCTCCCGATTGTGGAAAAAATTCATCCTGACAATCACATCAGGCGACAAGGTCAAAATCTCTTTCGGATCGATCAACTGCTCTGCATTCAGTGCTTTTGTCCCGCGCAGCTTTTGCTGCAAATAAGAAGGAAAGCCCGTCCTCGTTTCAAAGTAGTTCGGGAAGGAGGGGGCAGCAATCGGCTGAATTCCCATCGCAAGAAAATGATCCTGCAAAAACAGCTTGCTGACCACGACTACCCGCTGGTCACTTTGCTTCATATAAATTTGCGGCGACAATCCTTCTCGTTTTTTGAACAGTCTACTAAAATACAGCTCATCGGCATAACCTACGTTACGAGCCACATCCTTCACACTTCCTCCAGAATGGGCAAGCAGCTCCTTGGCATGCTCCATCCGCAACCCAGTCAAATACTCCCCGGGTGTCATTCCCGTCGCACGTTTGAAAGCACGGCAATATGAGCTGGGGGTCAACCCCGCCAGTTTCGGCAAGCTTCCCAATTCCAGTGACTCGCGGTAGTGTTTTTGCATGTAGGTGATAGTCTCCTCAATCGATCCAATGCCCTTTTCCTCTTTCTTTTTCTGTTCATCATGAACAACACCAAGCAGCTCGTAGAGTAGCGCTTGGCTCCGCAAAAAAGAAGAGTAGTCCCGCTTCCGTGTCAATTGCGAGAGCTCATCCAATACCGTCAGAAATGAGGCGGGAGTAGAGACAGCCAAAACCTTGACTTCTTTCCTCTCGGGAGCGATCTCGTGCTGATCGTGTCTCGCTTCCACGTAATGCAGCCTGTATATGTGCAACGGTCCTGATTGGCACCGCAATTCTTCTATCTTCGTCGTCGGGCGCAACAACAAGAGCTTTCCGGCGTCGAGCACCTGCTTTTGACCATCAACCATAATCTCTGCACTTCCTTCTGCCACATAGCAAAGGACATGGGTGTTTACCTCCACCTGACGCAGGTGAAAATTTTTCAATCGCTGTTTGCGAAAGGCGGTCATCAAAAAGCCAGGATAATCTTGATTAATCGTCAACAGATTCACATCCTTCTATCACCGGAAATAGCAAGAAAAAGTAGACAAGCTGATTACCAGAATCAGCCTGTTCTACTTTCATCATGTTGGAGATCTTTCTATTTGGCAAGTACCTGCCTGTCTATTGTGAGGAACGAGTCGACCGGAACATCAGCAAGAACAGATATGGCGCGCCTAGCAACGCCACCACGACCCCCGCCGGAATATCTTTCGGGATCATGACGATCCTTCCCAGCAAATCTGAAGCAACCAGCAATACAGCTCCAAGCATGGCTGAGACGACAACTGCACGGCGATGATGAGGTCCAACCAGCATACGTGCCGCATGCGGAGCGAGAAGAC
This sequence comes from Brevibacillus sp. IT-7CA2, assembly GCF_949767855.1. Lineage (NCBI taxonomy): Bacteria > Bacillati > Bacillota > Bacilli > Caryophanales > Paenibacillaceae > Brevibacillus > Brevibacillus sp. IT-7CA2. The sequence goes on along the minus strand of NZ_CATKQT010000053.1, from coordinate 4,903 downwards.
CGATAAATCCTACGGCTCCGACACTGGCAACTGCCGCTGAAGCGAGCAGCACTGCAATGACTGCCACAGACAACCTCGTCATCCGTACCTTTAACCCCAATCCCGTCGAGCTCTCGTCGTTAAATGACAAGAGGTCCACCCGACGTCCTAACCACCACGCGATCGGTGCTAAGACGAGGATCGCAGGCAACAGGCGACCTACTTCCATCCATCCCCGCCCATATGTACTTCCTGCCAGCCAAGTGAGTGCAGGGGCTGCCAAGATCATGGAATGTACGATCAAAATATTGATAAAAGCGGCACCTGCGGCAGAAACCGCAATACCTACTAGCGTCAAGATGATTGGATTGAGTCCTCTTCTCCAAGAGACCGCGTACACAATCGCAGCAGAGATGATGCCCCCTACAACGGCCCCAAGCGGCATCCAAGCCGAGAGTTGAGGAAACACGAGGAGCACGATAATCGCCCCTACACCCGCACCGCTCGTGACACCGACAATCTGCGGATCAGCCAGCGGATTACGTACTGCACTCTGCATGAGACTTCCGCTGATCGCGAGTGCCACACCTGCCAACATCGCTGTTAACAGTCGCGGCATTCGAAGCTCAAACACCAATTGACTGTACATCTCGTTTCCTTGTCCCATGAAAATAGCGATTATCTCTGTCCACGGCAGGTACAAGTTTCCGCTAGACAAGCTGAGCATCCAAACGACCACGAGCAGCACAGAAAGCGTGCACACAATCAACGGATACGAAACTTTACGTTGTGCTCCTCCGACGCTCATCGAGCCTCCAGTTCCAGCACTCATACTGCGCGAGACACGCAAAGCCAGCCAGATCAACCATGGTCCGCCAATAGCTGCCGTGATGGCTCCTGCCGGAAGTTCACCATAATGATTGATGAGCATACGTGCAATCGTATCGGAAGCTACAAGCAGCGCTGCCCCCCAGATGGCACAGAGCGGTAACAGCCATCTATGCTGCGTGATGCCGGACAATCGCACCAGATGCGGCGCCACAAGTCCGATGAAACCGATTGGCCCGACCACACTGACACTGACGCACGTAACAAAGATCGCAATAAACATGGTGAAAAGCCGTGTTTTTGCCACCTTTTGCCCCAATGATTTCGCCGTTTCTTCATTAAAACTAAGTACATCCAGTTGCCTGGCCATGAAAAAGCTGACCAAAATCCCAACTACAATCCAAGGCCAACTGAATTCTACACCCGACCAGTCATTTTGCTTCAAGGAGCCTGAGCCCCAGAGGAAAATGCCATTTGTCGTTTCTTCGTTAAACAAGATGATGGCACTCGTCAAGGAGGAGTACACCAAGGTGACAATCATCCCGGACAATGCCACACGTACTGGCGAACCTTTGCGTCCGCCAGACATGAAATATACGGTAACGGCTGCGAGTATTCCGCCCGCCATTGCAAATGGAAGCGGGTGTTCATGCAAGAATGATGGCCAAAAAACCATCCCGAACACCACGAAGAAATAGGCACCCGCATTTACGCCCAGTGTCGTTTCCGAAGCGAGCGGGTTTCGTGTCACCGTCTGCATCAATGCTCCGGCAATAGCCAATGCTGCACCAGACAAAAGCCCCATGACCGTTCTTGGAAGCCTGACACCTTGTATCATATGGTGATCGGAAATGTCTTGCGGAGCAATAATGGCCTGTACGACAGAACGCAGAGAAATGTCTGCCATCCCCTGTGTCAAACTGACAAATGTAAGCACTAACAGAGCGACAAGTCCACTCCCTAACATCAAGAACAATCTCCAGCCCCCTCTTGGTGAGGAAGTGGCTGGAGTGATGTCAGTTCGTGTAAACATTTTATTTTTGGCTAAACTCATTATTTTGCCAACAGATCTACAGCTTTATTCGCGAGAATCTTTGCAGACATGGTACCACCATATGGCCACAGGTCTCCGCCCAGAGCATAGACGCGATTTTCTTTCACAAAAGTAAGACCGTTCCAAACTGGATTGTTCTTCAATTGATTCTCAATCACGTTGTCATCATTTTGAATGATATGGAGGAAATTCGCATCCTGCAACGCTGGAAGTGCCTCCACATCTGCAAGTGTCATTCCTGTTTGCTCAAATTTCTTAGGCTTATACTTATTTGTCAGACCAATATTAATCAAGATGCTTGCTGCTGTAGAGTTATCCGTAGACAGGCGGAATTCTACCGCATTTTGACTGCTGTAGCCCATTGCAAGGACGAATGGAACTTTATCTGCACCAGCTTTGGTCAGCTTTTCTTTTGCTTCCGTATAAGTCTTGTCGAGGTCTTTCAAAGCGGCTTCGGCTTCCGCATTTTTACCCGTGATATCCGCAATTTGCTTGAAGATCTCAATCATTCGATCATACTGTGATCCCTGACCTTCAGCAGGATTCGTATCAAAAGCAATCGTTGGGGCAATTTTGCTCATTTCGTCGTAATTCGCTTCTACATTTCGTTTAATACCGATAATCAAATCTGGCTTCAACATCATGATCGATTCCAGGTTTGGTGAAGTACGACTCCCTACATCCACTACTTCTGGAGCAATCTCCACAGGGAGTTTCACCCACTTTTTCATATTTGGAATATCTGCAATCCCTACAGGCTGAATACCAAGAGCCAACAAATGCTCTGCTGAGCTCCATTCCAATGCAACGATACGCTTAGGAGTGCCTTTGATAGTCGCCTCTCCCATCATGTGCTTCACTGTGCGCACTTGCTCTTCAGCCGGCTTCGCCGCGTCAGGCTGAGCTGTAGCAGCTTGGTTGGAACCAGATTGTGCAGTTGACCCCGCATTACCGCAAGCAGCAAGTAGCAGCATTGCAGACATAAATACAAGCATCACTGGTAGTTTCATAAGACGCATGAAAAAATTCCCCCTTACTTTTCTAGGTGTTACATCGAATGAGAAAGGATGATGGACATGATTTCCAATCAACCATTAATTATGATAATGATTATCATTATCTTTGTCAACGGTGAGATGTGTTCAAAGTCTTAGTGTTCGTTGAAAATAATGTAATAGACTGGAGTTGTTGACTCACTGAACCCGAATAATAAAACAGCAGCGACCTAAGACCTGAAAAAAAGTCTTAGACTCGCCGCTGTTTTATTACGCTATCGATCCCGTTGGTTGAACGAAACTCATTATTTTTTTGTGCACTTTATAATAAAAGCAAGGGGAATTATTAATGTTGCCTTTTTATGCGTGTACCACACTGCGGGATCTCCCGATTTAAAAGGAAGTGGCGTATATGCGCGACTTCCTTTTCTTTTCTCTGTGAGTTGTTTCAGGGCGACTCGATTTCTCTGAGCGTTACCCCTGAAACATCTTTAAAAATGGCTATACATAGAATCTGAAAGAAATATTTAAAATATTCCATATTCAATTTCCTACTCCTCTTCAACCTTCTTGCTCCATTGAACTATTAATGGCGCTTATAGTTACCTGCCGTTAAGTTAATTCAGTAGCCGATTTTAGACAACGTTCTGTTGGCTAACCTCATGAAGTTGCTTAAAGTTGCTAACGGGAATCGTTAGAAATACGATGATTAATCATATTGCCATACGAGCTGTCCTTTTGGCGGTAAATTCACCCGTTCCTAGTCTTACAAGTTGCAATTCATAGCATAACTCTATGAGTATACCGAGTAAACGGTTAATTTCTATCAACATCAAGGATTCGATTCATCATGTACCTCTAGGTTTAAAGACGGAGGCTCTTTCTAGACTTAAGTCCAGTTCTTATTCAAGCCAAAGTCCGTTACCAAGTCTTTCTGACCACTGTACGATTAATGCACAAACGGATCACGTAATTTGAAATGACGATCTGTTTAGCATATGCAGAAGAAAGGAAGATAAACGTTTGAACAACAACATGAAGTTAGCAATGATTCTCCTGGCCGCTGCCAGTATCGGAATCGCTGGATGTACGAAGGAATCCTCCGTCACTAGTACACAAAGTTCGTCCCAGCAAAACGCTACTATACCGACGAACACAATTGCAAATTCAGAAACATCGGACATTAAGAATGTCTCGAATGCAGTAAAAGGGGATATTTCTCAAATAGATGTAACTAACATTCATTCCCTAAAAATTCAGAGTAACGCTGCTATAGTTAAAGTCATAGGAGACAAACAAATCAATCAAGCAGAATGGGAATTATCCAAGGGCAATTCAAAAGGAATGGATACCAACGTGACTACGTCGATCCAAGATGGAACATTACAGATTATGCTTAAACAGGAACAAAAGAAGTTCATAAATACGGAGCCATTGCCATCCTTAACGATCCATCTTCCTTATAAAGACTTCAAATCCCTTGAGATAGATAATGAAGTTGGCAACATATTCATTGAGTCAGAATTGTCGGTCCAACATTTAAATGTGAGCAGCAATGCTGGCAACATCACCGTAACGGATGTAATTGGCAAGGAAAGCAGTAACATATCTACTAACCTTGGAAACGTCGAATTCGCTATACCGGATCAATTAGCACCCATATATGTAAATCTATCAACAGAAATGGGAAATATTGATAATCAGGTTAATCTTGAAAAAGCAACAAATACCACATCAGTTGTTTCCAAAGAACTCCATGGATATGTGGGTGAGGCTCAATCCGAGAATGCAACGCTCAACATTTCCACACAGGTGGGCGAAATTCTATTCAAAAATTAAGTGTCATCATCGTACCAGGCTTGCCATAATCATGATCAGGCCTGGTATTGTTAGCATCCATTTTTAGATCAACGGACAGATGTTCATTGATAATAGAGTTTTAGACTGACTCCCGTTAGCGTAATGTCCGAAAGTCAGTCTAATACTATATTTTCTCAGTCAAAAACATTATTTTCTTTGAACACTTAGACTCGCAGGATCATTACAC
>NZ_CATKQT010000052.1:0-354682 GCF_949767855.1 Brevibacillus sp. IT-7CA2 | reverse complement strand
GTTTCGGGCGGCTTTTTTCATTCATACGTTTACTTGGAAAAAAGAACGGGAAAAGGATGTAGGGTAATTGTTCTTATGGACATCAAGAAGAACTGCGGGGGATACGTATGCGGGTAAGCATCAAGCAAAGACTGATAGCAGCATTTCTTGCCATTATTTTAATGCCGATTGGAGTGATTAGCTCATTTGTATATGTCAGTATGGAGGAGCGAATCCAGACTTATTTTATTGAATCCTCGACAAAAGAAGTGGCTCAAGTAGACAACGCGATTAACTTGTATTTCGACTCGATTCGTGAAAACGTAAACCTGATAGCAGGCAGTCCCTTATTAAAAAGTGCAGATAACACAATCACGACGTATATGGACAAACCAACCAAAACCAAGCATACTCCACTGCAAAATGGCGGGGTAGAGGCGGCCATTTTTAAAGATTTCCTACGATTTGTCGATTCTCATCCGAATACTGCATTTATTTATTTAGCGACAAAATACGGAGGATACATACAGTGGCCGACAGATGATGTCATTCCGAATTACGATCCGCGTACAAGGGATTGGTACAAAACACCAATGGAGAATCCCGGAAAAGTGATCACGACAGATCCGTATCTCTATTTGGGCGACAATAGTATCGTGATCAGTAACGTGACGATGCTTACGGATGACAAGGGTGAACCACTGGGCGTTGTTGGACTGGATGTGAATTTAAAAGGGCTAACCGACATTCTGAAAGAAATTAAGATCGGGAAAACGGGTTATCTCATGCTGGTTGGCAAAGACGGAACGATTTTGGCTAATCCGAAGAACCCCGAGCTCAATTCGAAAAAACTGAAAGATACGCAAATTCCTGAATTGGCTGCTATCGGAGAGAATACCCCCAGCAGCTTTTCGGTCACGATGAACGATACCGAGTATTTGGCGAACGTCTTTACTTCAGACAAAACCGGCTGGAAATATATTTCGTTTATAGAAAAAGCTGAGCTCTCTGCTGAAGCTCATCAAATCGGTTTCATCATCGGGATGTTAAGCATTTTGTTTGCCTTACTAGCGGTTGTCGCTTCCATTCTTTTCTCGCACAAATTCACCAAGCCATTGCTTGCCATCGTTGACCAGATTGCCCAGATCGGACGTGGTGACTTTACTGCTGAATTGCCCAAAAACCTTTTGGAAAGAAAAGACGAAATCGGCATGCTTGGTCAGAGCATTCAAGTGATGCAAGTATCCATCCAAGGACTCATTCGGGAAGTCCAAAAAGCGGTTAACACCCTCTCTACTTCGTCAGACAACATATCGGTTCGCTTGGCAGACAATGTAGATACTACGAACAAGATATCTACTACCATACAGGAAGTAGCGAGCGGGGCGCAAAATCAGCTCAGAGGTACGGAAGAATCCGCAAGAGCAATGGAAGAAATGTCGATCGGCATCCAACGTGTGGCGGAAACAACCTCTATCATCTCGGAAGCATCTACATGTACGGCGGATGAAGCGCAGCTAGGAAACCAGTCCATCCAAAAAGCTATCCAGCAAATGGACTCCGTCCGTGACTCTGTGGAACATTCCGTATCCGTAGTCAAGCAATTGGGTGAGCGATCCAAAGAAATTGTGCAAATCATTGATGTGATTACGGGAATTGCTTCCCAAACGAATCTGCTTGCTCTCAATGCAGCCATCGAAGCTGCCCGTGCGGGAGAGCATGGACGTGGTTTTGCTGTCGTAGCAGATGAAGTGAGAAAACTCGCTGAACAATCTGATGAGTCTGCTCGGCAAATCGCCAACCTCATTCAGGAGATCCAAGCAGATACAACCATGGCGGTCAACGCGATGGATTCAGTCAATCAAGATGTTCAGGATGGATTGTCTACTGTACTGGAGTCAGGAGAAGCCTTCCAACGCATCTTACAAGAAATTCAACAGATTACCGATCAAATTCAGGAGGTATCTGCTGTCTCTGAACAGATGTCCGCTGGATCGGAACAAGTAGCAGCATCTGTGGACGAGACTGCTCAAATTGCAAGGATTTCAGCGCACAATGCTGAAAATCTGGCTGCTTCCTCCAAAGGACAATTGGCCACTATGGAAGAGTTTGCTGATTCATTTGAATCCTTGAATCATATGGCTCGCGAACTGGAAAGAATGATCAGTAAATTTAAGATATAAGAATGCATAACGGAAAGAGTGCGAATGTCGGGAGGTATTCGTACTCTTTTTTTGCAAAGTGGTCCCATTTATGACACAATGTGCGGTTTTCGTTTGAAAATTTGGCTATTTCGATTTATGATAATAGACTGGTACTAAGTTGAAATGCGATATTATATTAATGATGAAGGGAAAAAGTCGTCCTATATATAGATAAAAGGAGAGTGAACATCTATGCCAGAAAAAGTGCTTGATTTGCGGAACCGTCCTCTCCGAGATTTACGAATATCTGTCACCGATAAATGTAATTTTCGTTGCCGTTATTGCATGCCTGCCGAAATTTTTGGACCAGATTTTGAGTTTTTGCCGCAAAGCAAGTTGCTGACCTTTGAGGAGATTACCCGTTTGACCCAGATCTTTACTTCGCTTGGGGTCGGGAAAATCCGCATTACCGGCGGAGAGCCATTGATGCGTAGAAATTTGCCTGAATTGATTCGAATGATACGTGAAGTGGAAGGCGTTCAAGATATTGCGATGACGACCAACGGTTCTCTCTTGTCCCGCCATGCCCAAGCACTAAAAGAAGCAGGTCTGGATCGGGTCACGGTCAGCTTGGACAGCTTGGATAATGAGCGCTTTGGGATGTTGAACGGAAGAGGCTATCAGGTCGATACCGTACTGGAAGGGATTCGTGTTGCAGCAGATGCCGGGCTTTCGATCAAGATCAATATGGTGGTACAACGCGGAGTCAACGATCAAGATATTTTACCGATGGCACGGTACTTCCGTGAGCAAGGGCACACCCTTCGATTTATTGAATTCATGGATGTGGGAAACAGTAACGGATGGCGGCTGGATCAAGTCGTACCTTCCCGTGAAATTGTGCGCATGATCCATGAAGAGATGCCGTTGGTAGCGACTGAAGCGAACTACTATGGAGAGGTGGCTTCTCGCTATCGCTATGAGGGATCGGACCAGGAGATCGGGTTGATCTCATCGGTGACCCAAGCTTTTTGCTCCACTTGTACGCGAGCTCGCCTGTCGGCAGAAGGGAAATTGTACAACTGTCTCTTCGCTTCATCCGGAGATGATTTGCGCGAACCAGTCCGCGATGGACGGACGGATGAAGAGATTCGCGAGATGATACGTGCTATCTGGGAACGGCGTGACGTGCGCTACTCGGAGGAACGGCTAAGTGAAACACCTGGACTCGCCAATCGCGAAAAAGTGGAGATGTCCCACATCGGCGGCTAATTTGTTAGAAGCCTTGACAAAAACCAAGCCGCCCTGTATTATAAAGGGCGTGTATAAACACTTCATACTTCGAGAACAAGCAGAGGCGCACAGCTTCTCACCTGGGTCGACGTCGTCTACGACTGTTGACAGGTAACTCTTACGCAAAGATCCTCGGATCTGATGAAATTGCTTAGGTGAGATATGTGCGGGCGCAAATTGCGTTCGCACATTTTTGTTCCTTCTCGAAATTGACGGGGGTGACAAGTATTAGCAAGGATCAAATGTTAATTAACGAAGCGATCCGTGCCCGTGAAGTCCGATTAATCGGTGCTGACGGGAGCCAATTGGGAGTCGTACCCTTTAGGGAAGCGTTGCGCATTGCCCAAGAAGCCGAACTGGATCTGGTAAACGTTGCTCCTACAGCCAAGCCGCCTGTATGCCGTATCATGGACTATGGAAAGTTCAAATACGAGCAGGCGAAAAAGGAAAAAGAAGCGCGTAAAAACCAGAAGATCATCGAGCTGAAAGAAGTGCGTTTTTCTTCTAACATCGAGGAACACGATTTTCAAACAAAGCTTCGCAACGTCCGCAAGTTCTTGGAGGATCAACACAAGGTGAAGTGCTCGATCCGTTTCCGTGGACGTGAAATCACCCACTCCGAAATTGGACTAGGCGTTATGGAACGTGTAGCTGCCCAGTGTGAAGATCTCGCTGCGCCCGAGCGCAGACCAAAGATCGAGGGCCGTAGCATGATCATGATTCTGGCTCCGAAAGCGGAAAAGCAGTAAGATAGTAGTTTAGACAGGAGGATTTTTCAGATGCCTAAAATGAAAACCAACAAGGCCGCTGCGAAACGTTTCAAAAAGACTGGAAGCGGCCAATTGAAGCGCGACCGTGCGTTTGGTAGCCACTTGTTCGCTAACAAATCGACGAAAGCTAAGCGCCACCTGCGCAAAGCTGCACTCGTTTCCAAAGGCGATCAAAAACGTATTGAGCAAATGCTCACTTACATGTAAGTTTTTCTTTATTACACACCATTTCGCAGCATGAGCTCCCTAAGCGCCTAGTAGTAGGCCGCCATGCTGGAAAGACCAGGAGGAGTTTAGTATGCCAAGAGTAAAAGGTGGCATTGTTACACGCCGTCGTCATAAGAAAATCCTGAAGCTGGCGAAAGGATACTTCGGTTCCAAACATCGCCTGTTTAAATCCGCTAATGCGCAGGTAATGAAATCCCTGCTGTATGCATACCGTGACCGTCGTCAAAAGAAACGTGATTTCCGCAAACTGTGGATCACTCGTATCAACGCGCAAGCTCGCATGAACGGTCTGTCCTACAGCCGTTTGATGCACGGCCTGAAAGTTGCTGGCATCGAAGTTAACCGCAAAATGCTGGCTGACTTGGCTGTTAACGACAAAGCTGCGTTCAACGAACTGGCAACAGTTGCAAAAAGCAAACTGAACGCTTAATTTTTGAATAGAAGAGCCGATCTTCCCGATTGAGGGCAAGGTTGGCTTTTTTGTTGTGGTCTAGATAGCAAAATCAAACGAATAGCATCCTACACCTGTCCACACGCTATCAATCTCCTTGTCATATCTTACAGCAAAGATAGAAGGAGGTGAGTGGCATGGCAGAATTACGAGTAAGCCTATGGGCAGGCAGAAACTTTGAAGCTCGTCGTATTCGTTTTCGCAGACGTGGGGTAGCAGTCCGACAGTGTCAAGCACTTGAATTCAATGACGTACTATCGAGTTTTCGATTACGAGCAGGGAATAATGGCCGAGTGACACTCGTTTTGTTTTCAGGAACCGCTTATCAAGGGGATTTTCGTGTCTTCCGGGGGAATCGGAATATTGCCGACCTCGGTAATTTCGACTTCAACAATCGTACCTCGTCGTTCATTTTTGTGGGGCGCAATCTGACGAATTCTCAAATCAGGGAGATTCAACGGACGAGAACAGCACCGAGAAACGTGGTAGAAATCAGAACGTAGAAAGGGAAGTTTAAGTCAAAGAAAAAACAACCGAGATCACATTCGGTTGTTTTTTTCTATTTCTATTCAACAAATGATTCGCTGGCGAATAGCGTCTGCCACACCTTGTGCGCGATTTTGCACACCGAGCTTTTTTAAGGCGGACTTGATGTAATCCTGCACAGTGAACTCACTGATTCCCATCCAGTCCGCCATCTCCTTAACGCTTTCGCCCCATGACATCCGCTGCATGACTTCGACTTCTCGGCGTGAGAGCTTGACGGTTTTAGGGCGAAGGGAGTCGGTTGCCAATACTTTGCCCAGCATCAAACAGTATGCGCTTAAGGATTGTACCAATTGATGGTTGATGCCGGAACAGCCATCCTGATGCCAGGAAATACCGGCGTAGCCGAGTACGTTAGGCCCATAGCTGATGGGGAGAATGAGCGCATAAGGGGCACCATACACTAAATTGGGCGGGAACTGACGAATCGCCTCAGAATCTAGCAGGACGGCTTTCTGTTCACGGATCGCATGCTGGATGAGGGGCATATTGCGCATGTCCACCCGTATATCGCGGATGGAGCATAACTCTTGGTCAAGGATCGACCATAGTCCCTCACCCATTTGACTGAGCGTCGAGTAATTGCACAGAATAGCTCCCATGAAAGGAAAGAGATCCACGAAGCCGCGTACAGCAAGCACCAGTTTCTCCTCATAAAATGTTGTTTCTTCGATTCGATCGATGTACATGTTCAGCTCTGGACTGACCATGGAGTGATTGCCACCTCCATTTGAGTGATGAACACCCCCTGATTTTTGGGGATATGAACGATCGTTCAGCCTGACCTATAATCTACCTACAGCGCCTTCATTTTATCAAACCGCTGATCGGAGCGTAAAGAATGGATTTGGGATAAATTAACAATTTTATGACTTCTTTCATTTGTTCGGAATAGAAGGCGCATGAGAAAAAAGAAAGGTTGGATGGGGATGAGGAATGGTTTTGTTTCGACCAGCCAAAAAGGATTGAATCAGGAGCTACTGCCGTACCAATTGTATCAAAAAGCGAAGAGATACGGCATTTGGAACCCGCAGGACATTGATTTTACGCAAGACCGCGAAGATTACGCGAATATGAATTCGGAGCAGAAAGAAGAAACTTTGGGACGGATTGCTGGTTTTCTTGGTGGAGAAGAGGCAGTCACCCTCGATCTTTTGCCTTTGATCATGGTCATTGCAGAGGAAGGGCGATTGGAGGAAGAAATGTATTTGACGACCTTCCTCTTTGAAGAGGCCAAGCATACGGAGTTTTTCCGGTTGGTTCTCGACAACATCGGCGAGTCAGGAGACTTGCATCATTTTCACGATGATGTGTACAAGCGAATTTTCCATGAGATCTTGCCGAATGCACTCAATCGTCTGTTGACGGATAAATCCCCCGAAGCCATCGCAGAAGCTTCTACTGTCTACAACATGTTTGTGGAAGGCGTGCTCGCAGAGGCAGGCTACTTTGCGTTTTACGAAGCACTCAGCAAAACGGGGCTCATGCCTGGATTAATGCAAGGAATTGGGTATTTGAAGACAGACGAATCGCGGCACATCAGCTACGGAACATTCCTGCTGCAGCGATTGATCTGTGAACATCCCCATATTTACGATGTCATTGCCAAAAAGATGGATGAGCTGGCTCCAATGGCAAGTCATCTGTACGACTGGATGGATGACCCACAAGGGGTGAGTGCATTCGGAGTGAAAGTCGCTGATTTGCAGCAGTTTGCGAAAAAGCAACTGAGTGTGCGCATGGAGGTACTTGCCCGAGCAAAAGGGCAGACGATTGAAGAGCTGTATAAGCATACAAGAACAACGATCGATGTGTAAGAAAAATAGATCCACTTACAGAACTGGGCTCTGGTCCTAAAGCAGAATCCGTCCAAGGTCTGAGTAAAAAACAACCTCCCGTCCGTGTTAGACAACCTGGCTGATCCCTTACAATAAAGCCATAAGAGGAAAACATTGGATGGGGAGAGAGATCAAAATGAGAAAACAAAAGTGGATGATGATGGGAATTACAGCAGTTGTTTGTGCAGCGATGGTCGTGCCAGGGGCGTTTGCCAAAGAGAAAGAAGATGCAAATTCCGTGACGAATGCTTTCTTCGCCCCTGCTCCGTACACGACGGCTCCAGTAGTCCAGAAAACAGATGCGGTGACAGGCACGCAAAAAACAGGAAGTGCATTTATTTTCGCTCCAAATGTAAACGAAAAAGAAGAAAACTAATGGGGTTAAAGCATCCGTACAGGATGCTTTTTCTTTTGTAAAAAACGATTCCGTCTCAAGTCTGAGAAAAAAACAATCTTTCGTCCGTGTCGAGCAGACTTCCCAATGCCATACAATAAAAAGCGTTACAGGAAAACATTGGATAGGGAGAGAGACATAGATGAGAAAACAAAAATGGATGATGATGGGTGTAACAGCAGTTGTCTGTTCAGCGATGTTCGTGCCAGGAGCGTTTGCGAAAGACAAGGATGATTCTTACTCGGTGCCGCCTTCCTTCGTAACCCCTGGTTCATATGCGATACCAACCGTTCAAACCGTTCAAGTAACCTATGCCAAAAAGACGCAACAAATCGGCCCTTCGTTTATTTTCGCCCCGGCAGTAAACGAAAAAGATGAAAAATAAAGCAGCAGGAAGCTGTCAGACCATGTCTGGCGGTTTTTTTCTGTGAAAAACGTCCCCTCTCATCGGGGGATCGAAACATCTCGACGTCTTTCAGAAAAGTGGATGCGACCGCTTGTGGTCAACCAAACGATCATGACCGTTTGGTTTGGGCGAGTTGGATATAGGTGGACGATGCGCCACTTCCAGTCACTAGGCATATGATGGTGGGTGAATCCTAGCAAGAGAGGAGCTTCGCTGATGAGCAATCGCCAGAAAATGGCGGATGAGGAAATAAAGGAATGGGCAAGCCGACTGGAAGCTCAAGCGCCGCAGGACGTACTTGTGAACGCCGTGGAAAACTATGCAGCCAGTCTGATCCTAGCTGCCAGCTTTGGCGCTGAAGATGTCGTTTTAATCGACATGCTGCACAAATTGGCTCCCACCATTTCTGTATTTTACCTCGATACCAACATTCATTTTGCTGAAACGTATGATACGCGTGACAAGCTGCAAGCCAGATACGGCACGACATTTATTCAAGTGCAGCCACAGCTGACGCTAACCGAGCAGGCAGAAAAACACGGAGACAAACTGTGGGAGAGAGAACCGAATCTTTGTTGTGAGATTCGGAAGGTAGAGCCGTTAAAACACGTCCTGTCCAACTATCAGGCGTGGATTACAGGCATTCGCCGCGAGCAATCCCCTACCCGAGCGAATACAAAAAAAGTGGAGTGGGACGAAAAATTCAACCTGGTTAAATTCAATCCGCTAGCAGATTGGACGGAGGCCCAGGTGTGGGAATATATCCATGCACATGATGTCCCTTACAATCCATTGCACGACCGGAACTATCCAAGCATTGGCTGCCGAACATGCACGCGAGCTGTCATGCCTGGCCAGGATTCTCGGTCGGGTCGGTGGGCTGGCTTCGAAAAGACCGAATGCGGTCTGCACAAATGAACAGCGCAGGAGGGAAAGATGTGAAGCAAACGATCTTGCCGCACGGGATCAAAAAAGCCATTATCGTGGACAAATGGACCCTGTCGGACATCGAATGTCTTGCCATCGGAGCATTTTCTCCGTTAACTGGATTCATGGAAGAGGCGGATTACCACACTGTGGTGGAAACGATGCGTCTAGCCAATGGAGCTGTTTGGCCGTTGCCAGTGACATTGGCTGTCGATGCAGATGTGCACGACGATCTTTTGCCTGGTGACAGTATTCTTTTACGTGGGGAAGATGGAGTGGACTATGCGATTTTGCAGGTGAATAGCTGCTTTGTGCCAGATAAAAGGCGTGAGGCAGAGCTCGTTTTTCGCACGGTGGATCTCGCTCACCCCGGTGTGAAAAAGCTGTTTGAAAAGCCAAATCTATACGTGGGTGGGCCTGTAGAAATACTGCAAAAGCCACGGCCTGAGCGCTTCTCGGATTTTTATTTGACGCCGGCAGAAACGAGAGAAAGATTTCGAGAAAATGGCTGGAAAACGGTCGTTGGTTTCCAAACGCGCAATCCCGTTCACCGAGCGCATGAATATATTCAAAAGGCGGCATTGGAGATTGTCGATGGCCTTTTTCTCAACCCATTGATGGGGGAAACGAAATCAGACGATGTTCCTGCACAAGTGCGAATGAAAAGCTATCTCGCCCTTCTGGAAAATTACTATCCGCACAACCGTGTACTTCTCGGAGCTTTTCCAGCTGCCATGCGATATGCGGGTCCGCGTGAGGCTGTCTTCCACGCATTGGTACGAAAAAATTACGGTTGTACTCACTTTATCGTCGGCCGCGATCACGCAGGGGTAGGCGATTATTACGGCACGTATGATGCGCAGCACATCTTCTCCGAGTTTGCGTCAGGTGAGCTCGGTATCCAGCTTCTCTTTTTTGAACACAGCTTTTACTGCAAGGCATGCCAAGGGATGGCAACGACCAAGACGTGCCCGCATGACAAAGACTCTCATATGACCTTATCGGGAACAAAAGTGAGGGAAATGTTGAGAAACGGGATCACGCCACCTCTGGAATTTACACGCCCGGAAGTCGCAACGATTTTGATAGAGGGATTGACATCCTCGCAATAAAACGGAACCGAAAAGCAGGAGAGGGACGGCAATGCTGTCCTTTTTCCGTTGTGAAAAACTGGACAAGTTTTCTTTTTCTTGTATCCGCTTTCACGCAAAAACCGCGCTGTAAAGCCATTTCCAACTGAGCATTCGTTCGGACGAAAGTCCAGTAAAATCTTTTTGTTTTCGTTGACACCCCCTAGGTGCCTAGCTATAATCAGACGTAACACTTTATTCTGACAACAACAATATTGAAAAAATTGTTTTAATAGTAGGCCATGACGAGGATGGTGCGCGTTACCCCTTTTACAGAGAGCCCTGATGCTGAGAAATGGGTATTGGGTACGTCGCATTGCTCACCTCTGAGCCGTTTAGCTGAAACTTGCTTTGCAGGTAGTAGGCCAAACCGCTTAACACCCGTTAACGTGTTACAGTCCACATTTGTTGTGACTGGCTGAGATCGGCTGACCGTGAGGCGCCGATAAAGTTGGGTGGTACCGCGAACCCTTTCGCCCCAAAAGACATGGAAATAAAACCGTGTCGGGGCGAAAGGGTTTTTCTATGTGTCTATAGTTATTTTCAATACCTGTTGAGAATTGGGAGGAGGAGAGGTCAATGAGTGTTGAAATGGCCGAATTGCAGAAAAAGAACGGCATTCCACCGATTCAGTTCGGGGAAGAAGTGTCAGGAGCAGAAACGCTGCTGCGCTGTTTAATCCTGGAGCAGGTCGAATACATTTTCGGCTATCCAGGCGGTGCGGTGCTCCCCATTTATGACTCCCTGTACGGGAGCTACTTCAAGCACATTTTGACTCGCCACGAGCAAGGCGCTATCCACGCTGCTGACGGATATGCCCGAGCAACAGGCAAACCGGGTGTATGTATCGCCACTTCCGGTCCGGGAGCAACGAACCTCGTAACGGGGATTGCAACCGCTCAGATGGACTCGGTTCCGCTGGTCTGCATCACAGGTAACGTGGCACAGTCGCTGATTGGTACCGACGCGTTCCAAGAAGCGAACATTACGGGAATTACCATCCCAATTACGAAGCACAGCTACTTTGTTCGCGACATTCGCGATCTTCCACGGATTGTGAAGGAAGCTTTCCACATCGCGACAACCGGTCGTCCGGGCCCGGTATTGATCGACATTCCCAAAGACGTCGCTAATGAGAAGGCACCATTTACCTACCCGGATAAAGTGGAGATTCGCGGCTACCGCGCTTCACTCGTACCAAGCGACGAACAAGTACAAGAGTTTGTAAAAGCCGTTAGCGAAGCAAAGCGTCCAGTCATTTTGGCGGGCGGGGGAATCATTGCAGCTCAAGCAGAGAAAGAATTGCGCGACTTTGCTGAAAAAACACGCATCCCGGTGATCAACACCTTCATGGGATTGGGCGGTTTCCCTGGAACACACGAGCTGTCGCTGGCAATGCCAGGGATGCACGGAAATTACTCAGCGAACCAAGCGCTCTTGAATGCAGATTGTGTGATTGGTCTTGGAGCACGCTTTGATGACCGAATCACGATGGGACGCACGAAAGAGTTCGCACCAAAAGCCCGCATCGTACACGTCGACATCGATCCAGCAGAGCTGGGGAAAAACGTAGAGACAGCCGTCACAGTAGCGGGCGACGTGAAGAGCACGCTGGCAAAAGCAATTCCGCTCGCAAAAGCTTGTGATTCAGAAGCGTGGATCAGCCAGTTGAAAGAGTGGAAAGAACAATATCCGTACAAGTACAAAAAAGATGGCGACGTATTGAAGCCTCAAGCAGTCATTGAACTCTTGTACAACTCCACAGATGGGGAAGCGATCGTCACAACAGACGTTGGACAACACCAGATGTGGACAGCTCAATACTATAAGTTCAAGCACCCGCGCTCCTTTATCTCTTCCGGTGGTCTCGGCACGATGGGCTTTGGCTTCCCGGCAGCAATTGGTGCACAGATCGCTCACCCGGATCGCACGGTAATCTCCGTCGTAGGGGATGGCGGATTCCAGATGACCAACCAGGAACTGGCAATCGTCTCCCAATACAACATTCCGGTCAAAGTAGCGATTGTGAACAACCAGTGCTTGGGAATGGTACGTCAATGGCAGGAGCTCTTCTACGATAATCGCTACAGCCAAATCGATCTGACATGTAGCCCGGATTTTGTCAAGCTGGCGGAAGCATATGGCGTAAAAGGCTTGCGAGCAAGCACGCCGGAAGAAGCCGAAGCAGTTTGGGCAGAGGCGCTTGCGCATGATGGACCAGTCGTGGTGGACTTCCGAGTTGCACAGGAAGAAAACGTATATCCGATGGTTGCATCAGGCAACACACTAGATCAAATGGAATTGGGGGACGATTAGGATGCAGCAACATACCATTTCCGTACTCGTCAACGACCAACCAGGTGTTTTGACCAGAGTGGCGACACTGTTCGGCCAACGCGGCTTCAACATCGACAGCATTACGGTGGGAGGCACGGAAGAACAGGGGCTGTCCCGGATGATCATTACGACCGGGGGAGATGACCGCCAAATCAATCAGCTCATGAAGCAATTGCACAAGCTGATCGATGTCATCTCAGTCACGAATCTCAGTGAGAACTCTTTTGTTTCACGGGAGCTGGCACTGATTAAAGTGACGGCATCGCCTAGCCAGCTGGCAGAGTTAAACGGAATTGTCGAGCCGTTCCGTGCCGCGATCGTCGATGTGGGTCCTAGCTCACTAATCGTGCAAGTAACGGGTGACACCGAAAAGATTGATGCGCTGCTCGTACTATTACAAAGCTACGGCGTTATTGAATTGACAAGAACAGGTTCAGTAGCGATGGCGCGCAGTATTGTTCCAGCAACAGCCGCAGCAACGGTTTAAATTGCCAAATTTCAGAATAAAAATTCAAACTAAACATTTTTAGGGAGGCTATACAAATGGTAAAAATGTATTATGAAGCGGACGTAAAACAAGAGGTACTGCGTGGTAAAACAATCGCAATCATCGGTTACGGTAGCCAAGGTCATGCACAAGCACAAAACCTGCGCGACAGCGGTTATAAAGTAGTTGTGGGTCTTCGACCAGGAAAATCTTGGGATGTTGCAGCAAAAGACGGTTTTGAAGTTCTGACAGTAGCAGAAGCAACCAAACGGGCTGACGTGGTTCAAATCTTGATGCCAGATGAGCGTCAAGCACAAGTATACCGCGACGAGATCGCTCCAAACCTGAAATCCGGCGCTGCACTTTGCTTCTCTCACGGATTCAATATCCACTACGCGCAAATCGTGCCACCAGCTGATGTAGACGTAATCATGGCAGCGCCAAAAAGCCCGGGTCACCTGGTTCGTCGCGTTTACCAAGAAGGCTTCGGCGTACCTGGTTTGATCGCAATTTACCAAGATGCAACTGGCAACGCGAAAGATCTCGCACTCGCCTACTCCAGCGGTATCGGTTGCACAAAAGCAGGCGTAATCGAAACTTCTTTCCGTGAAGAGACAGAAACAGACCTGTTCGGTGAGCAAGCAGTATTGTGCGGTGGAGCAAGCGAGCTGGTAAAAGCAGGATTCGATACATTGGTGGAAGCAGGTTATGCTCCTGAGATCGCCTACTTCGAGTGCTTGCATGAGCTGAAGCTGATCGTTGACCTGATGTACGAGGGTGGCTTGGCTCGTATGCGCTACTCCATCAGTGACACAGCTGAGTACGGTGACTACAGCACAGGTCGTCGCATCATCACAGATGAAACTCGCAAAGAAATGAAAAAAGTACTGGCAGAAATCCAAGACGGTACATTTGCTCGCAATTGGATCTTGGAAAACCAGGCAAACCGTCCTGGCTTCACTTCCCGTCGCCGTCTGGAATCCGAGCATGGTATCGAGGTGGTAGGGGAGCAGCTGCGTGGCATGATGTCTTGGATCAACAAAGATACGAAAAAAGAAGAAGCGAAAATCGACCAATAATTGCGGTGTGGAAAATCTATATATAATGTAGGGAAAAATGTGGAGGTGAAAAGTTCATGCGGACCATTGAGATTTTTGATACGACACTGCGCGATGGGGAGCAGTCTCCGGGCGTCAATATTAGCACGAACGAAAAGGTGGAGATCGCCCTTCAACTCGAGAAGCTGGGCGTAAACAGAATTGAGGCGGGCTTCGCTGCTGCCTCCCCAGGTGACCAAAAGTCTGTGGCCGAAGTTGCAAAACGGGTGAAGAATGCAACCGTCGTCAGTCTGGCTCGTGCCGTAAAAGACGACATGGATAAGGCATACGAAGCGCTTCGCAACGCACAAAACGCTTCCCTCCACGTCTTTCTCGCAACATCTCCGATTCACCGTCAGTTCAAGCTGAACATGAGCAAGGAAGAAGTCCTTGCTCGGGCGGTAGAAGCGGTCACCTATGCGAAAAAGTACTTTACGGAAGTTCAGTTTTCCGCAGAGGATGCGGCTCGTACCGAGATCGACTTTTTGGCAGAGGTTGTAGAGGCAGTTATCAAGGCAGGGGCTACTACGGTAAATATTCCAGATACGGTTGGCTACATGACGCCGTACCAGTACGGAAACATTTTCCGTGAGCTGAAAACACGGGTACCTTCTACCGATCTGATTCGACTGAGCTGCCATTGCCACGATGACCTCGGGATGGCAGTGGCCAACAGTCTCGCTGCAGTCGAGGGTGGAGCTACCCAAGTTGAGGGCACCATCAATGGAATCGGAGAGCGCGCTGGAAATGCTGCTCTGGAAGAAGTGGCGCTTGCATTGGAGACGCGCAAGGATTACTACCAGGCGACGACCAAGTTGAATTTGAAAGAAATCGCACGGACCAGCCAGCTGGTGAGCCGTTTGACAGGGATGATCGTGCCAGGAAATAAAGCAGTCGTGGGGGCAAATGCTTTTGCGCACGAGTCCGGTATTCACCAGGATGGTGTGTTAAAAGAAGTCACTACGTACGAAATTATCCGTCCGGAATCGGTCGGCTTCAAGTCAAACAAACTGGTTCTTGGCAAGCACTCTGGACGCCATGCTTTCAAAGAAAAGTTGGTTGATCTGGGCTATCACTTGGAGCAAGAAGAGGTAAACGTAGCGTTTGCAGCGTTCAAAGTATTGTGCGACAAGAAGAAAGAAATCACGGATGACGACATCCTCGCATTGGTCGACTCCAAGATGGTTCGCGGACCAGAAGCGTTCCAGCTGGAATCCATACAGCTCGCTTACGGCAACATTTCCGTTCCGACAGCGAGTGTGCGACTGGTTCGTGCCGACGGATCGGTATGCGAAGAAGCCGCATGTGGAAATGGATCGGTTGATTCCATCTACAAAGCGATTGACCGCGCTACCGGAGAAGAAGTTACCCTCGTCGATTACAAAATCCTTTCCGTTACTCACGGGCAAGATGCGCTGGGTGAAGTGTTCGTCCGTCTGCAGCAGGGCGATCTGATCGTTACCGGCCGCGGTGTGAGTACAGATGTGCTGGAAGCGAGCGCAATCGCCTATGTACGGGCAGTGAACAAGATCATGGAGCGTCGTGGCGAGCCTATGCCCGTCAGTGCAACGATATAAAGATAGGTCAAATGTGGATAGGATCATAGGAACCAGCAGCGTTCGGAAACCATTACGTATAGAAAAGCGGGATAAACGATGAAGAAAAACTATCGCATCGCCGTTCTTCCTGGAGACGGTATTGGACCAGAAATCATGCAGGAAGCAGTCAAAGTCCTTACACTCGTAGGGGAACTTGAAGATGTCACTTTTACATGTGAAGAAGGCCGGATCGGTGGTATCGCAATCGATACGGATGGAACACCATTGCCAGAAGAAACGGTAACGCTGGCAAAGCAAGCGGATGCTGTGCTCTTGGGAGCCGTTGGCGGACCGAAGTGGGATCAGAATCCTGGGCATCTTCGTCCAGAAACAGGGCTGCTCGGCATTCGCAAAGCGCTCGGTTTGTTTGCGAACATTCGCCCAGCTACCATGCACAGCTCTCTGGTGGATGCGTCCTCCCTCAAGCCAGAAGTCGTTTCTGGCGTTGACTTGATCGTTGTACGTGAACTAACCGGGGGCATTTATTTCGGTGAGAAAAAACGCTATGACGGTCCAAACGGTGAAGTCGCAGAAGATCAGTGCATCTATCATGAAGCGGAAGTCGAGCGAATCATTCGAGTCGGTTTCGACATTGCGCGCAAACGCCAAAAGCGTCTCGTATCTGTAGATAAAGCAAACGTCCTCGAAAGTTCCCGCCTCTGGCGCAAGGTAGCTGAGCGAGTAGCGGCTGACTATCCAGATGTAGAGTTGTCTCACCAGTTGGTAGACTCTTGCGCGATGCAGCTCGTGCGTGAACCAAAACAGTTTGACGTCATCGTGACGGAGAACATGTTTGGCGACATCTTGAGCGATCAGGCAGCGATGCTGACTGGTTCGATTGGGATGCTGTCCTCGGCGAGTCTGGCAGCAGGCAGCTTTGGCCTGTATGAACCGGTTCATGGTTCTGCCCCTGACATTGCTGGAAAAGGCATTGCCAATCCGCTGGCAACCATTCTGTCCGTAGCGATGATGCTTCGTCTCTCGCTCGGTATGGATGAAGCGGCAGCAGCAGTGGAAAACGCAGTTTGGTCCGTACTGGAAGCAGGACATCGCACTGGCGATATCGCGGCAGACAGAAGCAAAGCGATTGGTACAATCGAGATGGGCCAACTGGTTCGCGACGAGCTGTCCAAACGGTGGCAAAAACAGTAAATCATACAAAACGAAACCCTGCCAAAGTCCTTCGGGTGCTTTGGCAGGGTTTTCTCCATTTTTATACGGCTTATCCGATCGTGATCTTTCCTTTTGGATAACGGAAGTATTCCTTTTGCTTGCGTTGTGCGAGGGCAAAGGCAATCGTGAGTGGCCCCAAACGACCGGCAAACATCGTCAATACGATCAGCGTTTTCCCGATCGGAGTCAGATGAGGGGTCAGCCCCATAGATAGCCCAGTCGTAGCAAACGCGGAAGTGACCTCGAACAGGATCATCTCGAATCGTGCGGTTGTCTCCGTAATCGAGAGCACCATCGTCATGACAAGTACAATGAACAGGGCGATCATGGTCAGTGTCAGTGATTTGTAGACCATATGAGGCAGGATGCGTTGACGGAAGAAAATGACATCTTCTTTCCCTTTAATTTGGGCGATAACAGCACCAATCAGTGTGGCAAATGTCGTCGTCTTGATACCGCCTCCCGTCGAGCCAGGAGAAGCACCGATGAACATCAGGATAATAATGAGGAAAAGCGAAGACTGATACATATCCCCGATATTCAATGTGTTCGAACCTGCCGTACGAGGTGTAACCGACTGATAAAAGGAGCCAAGCACTTTGCCCATCATGGAAAGGGGCTGTAACGTTTTTGGATTGTTATACTCCAAAATGAAGATAAGCACGGTCCCTGCCGTGATCAAGAGACCGGTTGTTGCCAGTACCACTTTCGTATGTAAAGACAGGCGACGCGTTTGACGATAATCGTATAACTCACTCACAACGATGAAACCTATACCGCCAAGAATGATCATCAAACAGACGACGAGATTAACGAGCGGATCCGCTACATAAGCAGTTAAGCTGGCGAAATCGCCCATCAGGTCAAACCCAGCGTTATTAAAGTTAGAAATTGCATGGAAAAAGCCGAAGTAGATCGCTTTTGACAGAGGAAAGTCAAATGCAAAACGAATAGAGAGAAGCACT
Source organism: Brevibacillus sp. IT-7CA2 (assembly GCF_949767855.1). Taxonomy (NCBI): domain Bacteria; kingdom Bacillati; phylum Bacillota; class Bacilli; order Caryophanales; family Paenibacillaceae; genus Brevibacillus; species Brevibacillus sp. IT-7CA2. The sequence goes on along the minus strand of NZ_CATKQT010000052.1, from coordinate 336,919 downwards.
CCGCCTATAAATTCAGTGACGGCAGTAAAAATCAAAATCATCTTGGCTAAACGTACAACGCCTTCCATCGATATCTGATTCAGCGATTCTTGCAGGATGAGCCGTTCACGCAATGAGATTTTTTTACGCATAATCAGAGCAAAAAAGGTAGCGAAGGTCATAAAGCCAAGTCCGCCAATTTGGATGAGTGACAAAATGACGAGTTGACCAAAGGTAGTGAAAGTCGTTCCAGTATCGACGACAACCAAGCCTGTTACACACGTAGCAGAGGTGGCTGTAAACAGAGCATCAAGCCAATGAAGGCCAAGTCCATCAACTGTAGCGACCGGGAGTGTCAAAAGCAGCGCTCCCAGGAAAATAATTAAGGCAAACCCAAGTACAAGCGTTTTTGGTGGATCAAGGTGAAGCTTTTCTACGATTTTTTTAATCATAGCAGGTTATACCTCGGCTTTTTTCGAGTCTAGTGTATAAGAAGAAGGGAAACCCATCCCTTAGTATGGCATTTCCCTTGGAAAACTTACCGAAGAAGAGCAGCACCCAATCGGTGAAGCCAATGCTTCAATTCTCGCTCTTCCAGTGGAGCAAGCGGGAAACGGACAGCCGGGCAGCGCAGAATATCCGCAGGCTCATCCGCTACGCGAAAAGCATGACCGCCAGTCAGTTCGAGCCCCTCCTCTCGAAGAATAGCGACGACTCTCTCTTCTTGCTCGGTTGCTCTTGTGGTTGGCGTGCCCCATTTGATCCACGTATTTAAGCCACCTGAAATGGGGTACATTCGCGCGTGTTCGGGGAGTGCCTGGCGTCTTTCCTGCCACAATCGCAGGAAGCGGGTCTGGAACAGGGCGCGACGATCCGTCAGAAACTCTTCATAAAACCACGGATCATCGAGGAGTCGAACGGCGGATTCCACGACGAGCAAGGATGGCTCTGCTCCTGTCATGGAAACGAGCTGACTGTAGCGCTCCAACTCGTCATCCGATAAATCAGAAGGAAGCATCAGCACGCCCAATTGCAGATCACGAGCCAACGTTTTGGACAACGAATGCAGATAGTAGACCTCCACAGGGCTTTTTACCTGCGCAGCCATCTGGTACAGGGGAACACTCGGTTCTTCAAACCAGAGATCGCCATAATGGTCGTTTTCCACAAGACGTACGTTATGGCTCTGCGCCCATTCGAGCAGATCTTCCTTTCGTTTTAACGAATAGCTGATGCCTGTAGGGAATTGATAATGCGGGTTAATCAAAAGCCACTTCGCCGGGTAATGCTCCTGCTCTTCCGTGAGAGCTTGAATACAAACGCCTTCTTCATCCATGCGAATCGGGCGAACGGTAATTCCGCACTGGCTCAACAGGCGAAGAAATACAGGATAGCTGTATTCCTCCACATAGACGACATCACGTGAATTCATGACACGCTGCGCAAGAAAGGCGAAGCCGCTCGTGCTTCTATTAAAAAGCAGGAGGCGCTCAGGTGAGTGAGGAAGCCCCCGGCGGCCGAGGTGATCGGCAAACACTTTGGCAGCTTGTGTACGCCTGATTTTCTTTTGCGCGGACGGTTCATCCAATACGGTCAGGCTCTCGTAAAAAGCACCGCGCAATCGCTTCACCAGCTCTTCGCTGGGACGAGGGGAGGAATCAGCCAGGGAAGCGATCGGAATATCTGTGAGCGGGAGGCGATTTTCCAAACGAGCTTCTTTGGCAAGCTGCGTCAAGTAATAGCCTTTGCCGTGCACAGCTTCCAGCCAGCCTTCCAACGCAAGATGATCGTATGCTTTTTTGACTGTCTCCAACGAGCAGCCGCTAATTGTTTTCATATCGCGCAGTGATATCAATTGTTGTCCATCTACAAGAAAGGCACCACGCAGAATCGCTGTCTTTAATTGTTCAGCGAGTTGTACATAGATCGGTGTGTGCGATTGTTTGTGGAAATGAAAAGAAAAATAAGGTCGCTCTGGCATTCGCGCACGCCTCCTAGTCTGTCGAAAAAATAGCAGTCATCAGCATTATATAGGAAAGAGAAGCATCTCGGGTATAGGGAGTGAAGAAATTGTTGCCGGAACGACGAGGGTATTGGAAACCCGAACATGGTATCATGAGAAATAGACATAGATTGAAGAAATGAGGAAATTACGGATGAGTACGCAGGAACACAAGGCGCTATCGCCCAAGCAAGTCACATGCATGGTCATAACCGTTTCCGATACCCGGACAGAGGATACAGATAAAAGCGGACAGTTAATGAAGCAGCTGCTGACTGAAGCCGGTCACAGCATTGCGCTTTATCAAATTGTAAAGGACGAGCCTGTACAAGTCATTGCGGCAATCGAAGCGGGAATCGCACATGACGACGTTCAAGTCATTCTTCTCAATGGCGGTACTGGCATTTCGCCAAGAGATAATACCTTTGAGGCTGTTTCTGGCTTGCTTGATAAGGAAATGCCGGGATTTGGCGAGCTGTTTCGGATGTTGAGCTTTACAGAAGACATCGGTTCCGCAGCGATGCTCAGTCGTGCGATTGCAGGGACGCGGAAAGGGAAAATGATTTTTTCCACGCCAGGCTCGACAGGTGCGGTGAGACTGGCGATGAATCGGTTGATCGTGCCAGAGCTGGGGCATGTGGTGCGCGAATTAAATCGTTAACGATTTGCCGTTAGTAGTCTCGTATGGTACTGTTACGAAAGGAAAAAGATCGGTCAGACCATGAACCATCGATTGCAGATGGTTTTTTGGTGCCGAATTTTGCAAGGAGAGTAGACCCATCCATGAAGATTTTACTATCGACCTTAAACGCCAAGTTTATTCACTCCTCACTCGCTTTGCGTTATTTGCGAAGCTATGCCCAGGAAGCATTTCCTTCGATTGAGCTGGCGGAGTATACCATCAACGATGTGACGTTAAATATAGTAGCAGATATACACAAGCGCAAGCCCGATGTCGTTGCATTTTCCTGTTATATCTGGAACATTCGCGAGACGCTCAGTGTCATGCGCACGCTGAAAAAGATTTGCCCGGATGTTCCGATTATCCTTGGCGGACCAGAAGTGACCTATGATGCGGATGAATGGATGAAGAAGCATCCTGAAATCGATGTCATCTGCATTGGTGAAGGGGAGCAGACCTTCTTGGAGCTTTTGCAGGTGTATCAGGAATCATTGCAAACCAAGCAGCCTCCACGCCTGCGTGATGTAGCCGGAATCGCATATCGCGAAGAGGAGTACGTGCGTTTTTCCATGCCGCGTGCGCAAGTTGAAGAGATGGACAGCATTCCTTCGCCATATGCGGACCATCTGGACGAACTGAACAACCGCGTCGTCTATTTTGAGGCTTCCCGTGGCTGTCCGTTCAAATGCCAATACTGTCTGTCCTCGATTGAAGATGGCGTACGCTATTTCAGTCTGGAACGAGTGAAAGAAGATCTCATGCGTTTGATCAATCACGGCGTCAAAACGATCAAGTTTGTGGATCGCACGTTTAACATCAATAAAAAATATGCGCTGGAAATCTTTCAGTTTTTGATCGACAACCACAACGGAACGATCTTTCAATTCGAGATCACAGCAGACATTTTGCGAGCGGACGTTCTCGACTTCTTGACCGAGAACGCACCGCCAGGCATTTTCCGCTTCGAGATTGGGGTTCAGTCCACAAATGATGAGACCAACCGCCTTGTTCAGCGGATTCAGCGCTTCGATCGTCTTGCGCGTACAGTGACACAGATCAAGGATTCGAAAAAAATCGATCAGCATCTGGACTTGATCGCTGGTTTGCCTGAGGAAGATTATGCATCCTTCCGCAAAACCTTCAATGACGTGTTTGGTCTACGCCCGGAAGAGCTTCAGCTCGGCTTTTTGAAAATGCTTCGTGGGACAGGCGTTCGTGCGCGTGCGGCTAATCATGGCTATGTTTTTATGGATGAGGCTCCTTACGAAATTTTGGGGAATAACGTCCTTTCCTTTGATGACATGCAAAGAATCAAGCGTGTAGAAGACATTCTGGAAAAGTACTGGAATGCGCACCGGATGGACTATACAGTGGAGTGGCTGTTGGCGAATCAGTTCGAAACGGCTTTTGACTTCTTCCAGACATTTGGTGACTATTGGGAAAATCAAGGCTGGAGCCGTATCGGTCATCAATTAGAGGATTTGTTCATGCGCTTGCAGAAGTTTTTGCAATTCCAGCAAGTGGACGGTATGGGGCATGTGCTCAGCATGATGAAATTCGATTTCCTGCGCAACCAGAAGCATCGCCCGCGCAAGCTGTGGTGGGAGGATGTCATGGACAAGGAAGAGATGCAACAGACTTTCGCTGTCCTAACCGAGCAGCGTGAGCGACTCCGCGATGATTTTGCGGCACATGCTGCATTGGAAAAAGATTACTTCAAGCACACGCTGACTGCCAAGGTGACCTTTGACATTGAAAAATGGATGGAGACCGGTGAGTTTGTCGAGGGAGATTTTACACTCGTCGTGTATTATCCGTACAAAGATGAAGAGCAAAATGCTTTTGCTGTCGTCAAGCAGGACGTCCAAGCAGCAGGCTAAACTACCGGATTATCAGATGAGTTGGGGAGGGGGGAGGAGACGCAGATGAACGCAAGCGAGTATACGGAGGTTGTCGAGGAACTGTTGCGTGCACATGGTGATTCGAATGTGGCTGGTCCAATGGAGCAGTACATGAAAAATCATTTTCCTTTTCTGGGGATCAAATCACCACAGCGCAAAGAACTGACCAAACAAATCTTTCGTGATTATGGCGTACCCGAAAATTGGGAGCAGGTCGTTCGTTCCCTGTGGGCTTTGCCAGCGCGAGAGTACCAGTATGTAGCGCTTGACGTACTCGAGAAGTCCAAAAAGCGTCTCACCCCTGACCATCTCCCGTTTGTTGTCGAACTCATCACGACAAAATCGTGGTGGGATACCGTGGATTATTTGGCTTCCCATACAACGGGCAGATTGTTTGCCTTACATCCCGAACTGATCGAATCGAATACGACAGCCTGGATGAATGGAACCAACATGTGGCTGCAACGAACGGCGATATTATTTCAGTTGTCATACAAAGACAAGACAGATCAGCGGCTGCTCTTTTCCTTGGTGGAGAGATGTGCGGATTCCAAAGAGTTTTTTATTCAGAAGGCAATCGGCTGGGCGTTGAGAGAGTATGCGAAAACAAATCCTAATGCTGTACGTGAATTTGTGGAAGCAACGCCACTCGCGAGTTTGTCCAGGCGTGAAGCGCTCAAACATCTATCATGATAGAGTCGTCTGGCGTATCTGTGCTTGATAAAATACGTAAATCTATTGCAAAATAAACAAGTACCTTTTTTTGAGGTTCATACGTAATACATAGAGTCAGATATCGTGCGATGCCATAGCTGCTAGTATGTCAAGAAATGACCGCACTGTGGCAAGGATAGGGGATTTTGCCTCATGGAAGTCGACCTGCTGATGTCAATCATAGAGCAATACGGCTACGTAGCGATTTTTTTCCTGCTTTGGCTGGGGATTGTAGGTTTGCCGATTCCCGATGAGCTGGTTGTCGCTACAGGAGGATTTCTTGCCTCCATCGGCGTGCTAAACCCATGGTATTCTTTTTTAGCGGGATATTTAGGGGTTGCCTCCGGATTGACGATTGGCTTTTTACTTGGAAAGTATTTTGGGAAACCGATATTGCAATGGCTTTGCAAAACCGAGAAAATGAGGAACGCCGTGAATCGATCAACGGGCTTGCTGGAGAAGTATGGTACTACTGCTCTTTGCATCAGCTACTTATTTCCGGTTGTCCGCCATGTGGTGCCTTATTTGGTTGGGCTTGGCGGTATGACGTTCCGTCGTTATGCGATGCTGTCTTATCCGATCGGGTTGGTTTGGACTATCGCCTTTTACTTTCTCGGCCATGTATTCGGTAATAATGTGGAAGCCATTATCGAAGTCATCCGTAAATACGGTTTCTACGCTTTGCTGGTGATTGTGGTTGTTTTGGGTGTGGTATTCTTCGTACGCAAGCAGTTTATGGGAAGTCGGGCATATCGGGCAAAAGGAGATTAAGAAATGTACCATCAACAATTAGCTGCCCATCGCCGCAATTTCGTGCTGGTGCTCGTCATAAGCTGGGTCCTCCTCTTGGTAGGATACTTCAATTCGAATATCTGGGTGTTGGCGGCAGGAGCTTTACTGCTGAATGGCTATGCTTATTACTTGATGCAGACAGACAAGCGTCTGGCTAAGGAAAAAGGTTTTCGGGTTCCGGAACTGAGCCTTTTCCTGGTCGCATTTTTAGGAGGAGGGATCGGTGCGCTTGAGGGCATGCTTATTCAACGACATAAAACCAAGCATATCTCTTTTCTCATCCTGGTCCCGCTCTTTTGCATCGCGCAAATCTTGCTAGTCATTTGGTTAACGCAACTATACTTGGATAAAAATCTCGTGTCGTAGGTGGCACGAGATTTTCTTTTTGCAAATGGGATTTTCTTGTTTGAAAATTCAGCCTATAATAGAGGTAACGATAGAACAAGCTGAGGAGGTAGCTATGTCTCAATCAAGCCCATTAACGAAAGCGTACGCACAGCAATTGGATGCACAGGACGAACTCGCGAGCTATCGCGAAGAGTTTTATCTGCTTCCGAGCCTGTATTTGGATGGAAACTCGCTTGGCCTCATGTCAAAAAGAGCGGAAAAGAGTGTCATGGATCTGATGCAGTCTTGGAAGGAGCTGGGTGTGGAAGGCTGGACAACGGGTAACCAACCGTGGTTTTTCTTCTCGGAGAAATTGGGAGAGATGAGCGCAGCACTTGTAGGGGCAAGCCCCGAGGAAGTGATCGTAACGGGTTCTACGACGATCAACCTCCATCAGCTGGCAGCTACCTTCTATCATCCGGTTGGGAAGAGGACGAAGGTGATTGCAACCGAGCTGGATTTCCCTACCGATATATACGCACTCCAGAGTCAAATGAAGCTCCATGGACTGGACCCGGAAGAGCATTTGGTTCGGGTAGCGTCAAGAGATGGCCGCCTGATCGAAGAAGAGGACATTATCGATGCGATGTCGGATGAAGTAGCACTGGTTGTCCTCCCGACCGTCCTGTATCGCAGCGGCCAGCTGCTCGATATCGAGCGATTGACAGCAGCCGCACATGAGAGAGGCATTCTGATTGGTTTTGACGGATGTCACTCTGTAGGTGCGATACCGCATTCCTTCAGCAAATGGGGAGTGGACTTTGCATACTGGTGCAACTACAAATACGTAAATGCAGGGCCCGGAAGCGTGGGCAGCCTATATGTCAACCGCAAGCATTTTGGCAGGGCTCCTGGATTGGCGGGATGGTTCAGTTCAAAAAAGGATAAGCAATTTGATATGGAACATACGCTGGATGCTTGCGAAAGTGCGGGCGCTTACCAGATTGGTACCCCGCATATGCTGAGTCTCGCCCCACTGCTTGGTTCCTTGGAAATGTTCCAGGAGGTGCCCGTGGAAAAGCTTCGTACCAAGTCGCTCGCCTTAACGCGCTTCATGATGGATTTGATCGAGGTGGAGCTAGCAGACATGGGTTTTACGATTGCGAACCCACAGCAGGATGATCGCCGAGGTGGGCATGTCAGTCTTGAGCATGATGAGGCCATACGTATATGCAAGGCCTTGAAGGAAGCGGGCATTATTCCTGACTTTCGTGCACCAAACATCATCCGATTAGCCCCCGTTGCTTTCTATACGACTTATACAGAGGTTTGGGAAAGTATCCAGATCTTAAAGACGATCATGCAAGAGAAGAGCTACGAGAAATTTGAGAACAAGCGCGAGGTAGTTGCTTAACAGGTCCGACTTAGGTTGGACCTGTTTTTCTTTTTGAATACGCCTTTTACGGGATTTCCTTTCCATTATTGGGCACACTATCCGTACCTGTAGGCAGGATACATTCCATGGATAAGGGTGAGCAGCTTGAACCAGTTTTTTCAAGCATGGCAAAAAAGAAAAGAAGCCCTCCAGTCAAAAACGTTGGAGCAGCACTCTGACAAGAGTATGGAAAGTGTATCGGATGTTGCGCTCACGACAAATGTGGAAGAAAACATCCAATTGATTCAAGCGCAGTTTGGAAAGTGTGACGATCTCGTCGTTCGTCGTTTTCAAACAAAGTCGAAGGCTCAAGCCGCTATCGTTTTTATAGATGGCATGGTGGATCGCAATGTCATCAGTGATTTTATTATTCGCTATATGACGACTCCCGATATCACCTATCATGATCCGGCGACAAATGAGCTGGATTTGACAGACAAACTGAGGCAGATCGTCCGAAATATTTTGTCTGGATGTGCGGTACTGATCATCGATGGGTGTCAAAATGCTTATTTGAATAATACGAGAGGTTGGGACAGGCGTTCAGTGGAAGAGCCTCAGACGGAGTCAGTCGTACGAGGGCCACGCGATGGTTTTTGTGAAACGTTGTGCGTGAATGCAGCGCTGATCCGCTTCCGCTTGAAGGACCCCAATCTCAGAGTGCGTCATATGGTTGTCGGTGAACGAACACAGACTGACATTTACGTCATGCACATCGACGGCATTGCGTATCCCCCGATGGTCGAGGAAGTGATTGCGAGAATAGAGAGTAATGTTCGTGTGGATTCTGTACTGGAGAGCGGCTACATCGAACAAATGATCCAGGATCGGAGATGGTCCCCATTCCCGCAGATTCAAAATACGGAGCGTCCTGACAAAGTAGTGGCCAATCTTTTGGAAGGGAAGGTAGGCATTCTGGTAGATGGTACTCCGTTCGGATTGATTGCTCCGGCTGTATTTTCGCAGTTTTATCAGAGTCCCGAGGATTATTACGAGCGATTTTACATCGCGACCTTGATTCGTTTCATTCGGATTATTAGTATCAGTATCGCCTTGCTGTTGCCGTCACTTTATATCGCTTTTAGTGCGTTTCATCCAGAGATGATCCCTTCTCGGCTGGTCATTGCAATGGCGGCAGGACGATCTACCGTTCCATTCCCTTCTTTAATCGAAGCCCTGATTATGGAGCTGGCCATTGAGATATTGAGGGAAGCGAGCGTAAGGCTGCCGGGGCCTATAGGTCCTACGATCGGGATTGTTGGAGCACTCGTGGTCGGAGAAGCGGCGGTAACGGCCGGGCTTGTCAGTCCTGTCATGGTGATCATCGTAGCTGTGACGACAATCGGCTCGTTCGCATCCCCGAGTTATAGTGCAGCGATTGCCATTCGCATGCTCCGCTTCCCGGTTATGATCTTGGCAGGGATGTTTGGTCTTTATGGTATTATGCTGTTTTTGATCGTTATCCTCATCCACTTGTCTTCACTGAAATCGTTTGGAGTACCCTATATGAGCCCGCTCAGTCCGCTCAACCTGAATGGAATGAAGGACTTGTTCGTACGGGCCCCGCATCATCTTATGAAAACAAGACCGATGATGTTTCATGTTCAAGATAAAATCCGGATGAGAGAGGAGGAGAACCAGAAATGAACAGGAGGGAGGGGCATGGTTGGCATCAGGCTCTATCGATGTGGCAGCAAATTTGTCTCATCACAAGTACCTTAATCGGTGTCGGCGTATTGACCCTTCCTCGCACAACCAGCTCGAAATTATTTGAGGCAGGCTGGATCGCTCCTCTGATTGGCTCAGCAGGTGCGTATGTCTCCTTATGGTTAATTGTCAAATTAAGCAGGCGTTACCCAGGGGAAACCTTTATTGAATATAGTCACAAGGTATGGGGATCTGCCAGACGGCCTTGGGTGGGCAAAGTATTCAGTCTCCCTTGGATTTGTATCTATCTGGTCTACCTGTATTTTTCCACGGCAGTCGTATCGCGTGTATTTGGTGAAGTGGTTGTGACTTCCGTTCTTTTGCAGACTCCGTTGGAAGTTATGCTTATCACGATGTTTTTGCTGGTGCTATTTTTGTGCATGCATGAGGTGGAAGTAGTAGCGCGAGTGAACGAGCTGCTGTTTCCTCTTATTATCTTTCCACTTCTTTTTATCGCGATTGCGTCGTTCCAAAAGGCGGAATTAGGGAATCTCCTGCCGATTAATCATGTGTCAATCCGTTCAATGGTTGAGGGAGTATACGAAGGAATTTATTCCTATTCCGGTTTTGAAATTATGTTCGTCTTTTTCGCCTATGCGCAACAAAACACGAACAGAGAATTAGCGGGATTTTACAGTTTGTTAATTGCAGCATTGCTCTACATGTTAATTGTGGTGGCTGGCATTTCGGTATTTGGGTACGAAGAGTTGCAGAGGGTGACGTGGCCGACACTTGAATTGGTCAAGACGACCCAGGTGCCTGGATTGATCTTGGAGCGATTGGAGTCCGCTTTTTTGGCAGTGTGGGTTTCGGCTGTATTTACTACTGTAGCCAATGCGTATTACGCGGTTGTTTATTCACTGAGACAGTTGTTTCGCAAGGGAATCAGGTTTCAAAGAATCGTGGCTGCTGCCCTTCTCGTCCCATTATTCTTTTTTGCCCTTATTCCACAAAACATTACAGAAGTATTTAAGTGGTCGTCGTTGCTGGGGTTGTCTAGTCTGGTCATTAATTTGCTGATCCCTGTCGTTTACTGGGTAGCAATCCTTATCCGTGACATGGTGACCCGACGAGAGGGGCGGAATATCGATGGGTAAGTCTCTTAGATACTTCGCTTTGCTGATCATTTGTACAATCTTTCTGACAGGGTGCTGGGACAGACGTGAATTAGAGGAACGCGCATCGGTGTTGGCTATTGCGATTGATCAGGATGAAAAAAATGAAAAACTGTACAAACTGACCGTCCAAATTCCGATTCCCATCAAAATCGCAGGGAGTAGCGGGAAGGGTGGAGGAAATAATGCAGATGCCGTGAAAATCATGAGCGTGACAGGAAGAACGGTGACAGACGCTGCCAACAACTTGCAAATGCGGCTGAACCAGCGATTGTTTCTTGGACATACCCGTATTCTTGCCGTAAGTGAGGAGGTCGCTAAAAAGGGAATCCAAGACATCATGGACAGCTTTCGTCGCGAACCGCAAATACGGCGACTCCTGTGGCCGATCGTCGTAAAGGGCAAAGCGTCTACCCTGCTAGAAATCAAGCCGAGGATCGAGCCGATTCCAGTCGTCTATATGATGGGGCTGATCGAAAATGGCATGAAATTAGGAAGAATTCCGGACCAAACGTTGGGCGACTATTTCAATCAGACCTCTAATCTAACCATGGAGCCGTTTTTGAATTATGTAGAGGCAAGTAAGAATGAGGTGAGTTGGAAAGGGGTTGCTGTGTTTCGCGGACACAAGATGGTGGGGATATTGGATCACGTGCATACATGGATATTGCTCCAGCTGCGCAATGAAAAACCGGGTGGAGACATTGTGATCCCGTTGCCGAAAACCAAGAACGGATATGTGGGTTTTCGTCCGCATTTTGTAAAAAAAAAGGTGATCATTCACAAATCCTCTTCCGCTACCTATCATTGCGAGCTCCAAGGAGATATTGTCGAACTCACTGAAGACTTGAAAATTCCGGCGGAGCAATTCGTCTTACAAATGCAAGCGCTTATCCAAAAAGAAATGGAAAATCGCGCAAAGAAGCTATTGCAGCAATTACAAAAGCAGTACAATAGTGACATTTTGAAACTGGGCCTTACACTGCGTGCGACGCATTACCAAGACTACTGGAAAACTCACAATTGGAAGGAAGATTTCAGGGATTTTCCGGTTCGTGTTAAATACACAATCAAGCTGCGTCGTCTTGGTATGGAAATGCAATAGGAGAGCGATCACTGTGGAGAATCAGCAACGTAATTTTGGTACCTGGCAACTGACAAGCATTATGATCAGTTCGATGATCGGGGTGGGTATCCTCATCATCCCGAGAACGGCAACCCAACTTCTTCTTCAAATGGGGTGGTTGGGACCCATAGCAGGTGCTTTGATAGCATCCGTGGCTGTGGCGGCTATCGTTTATTTAGGTAACCAGTTTCCTGGCCTTACCTTTGTCGAATTTATGCCGAGGATATTTGGCGTTGCCATCGGTACCCTGTGTGTGTTTCTTTTCATTCTCTATCAGTTCCTCAATGCGGGAATCACAGTTAGATTGTTCGGGGAAGTCGTCGTGACCTCCGTATTGCCGCAAACGCCACTGGAAGTAATTATCATCACATTGCTATTGTTGGTCATGTTTCTTTGTTGTCATGAGATTGAAGTTGTGGCAAGGGTAAATGAGCTGTTGATTCCTTTCCTCCTGTTCCCGTCTCTTTTGATTCCGCTCGTCTCCTTCATGAACGCAGATTGGTACAATTTATTGCCATTCCAACTAGAGTCATGGACACATGTCATGGAAACGGGTCTGAATACGTATACGCTCTACACCGGGTATGAGCTGTTAATGGTTTACTTTGCCTTCGCTATTCCCGGGGCAAGGCTAGGGGTAGCCAGCATGACAGGTATGAGCTTTGCTCTTGTCGTTTATGTGATCACAGTTGTCGCAGGCATTACTGTATTTGGCTATGAAGAATTGCAGAGGCTGGTTTGGCCTACACTTGAACTGGTCAAGGTAACGCAGAGAACCGGCTGGTTTTTGGAGCGTTTTGAGTCCGCTTTTCTTGCGATATGGGTTGCTACTGTATTTACAACGATCGGGAATATGCTTTACGCGACGATTTTTTCACTGCGGCGCTGGTTTCGCAAAGGCATTCGTTTTCAACAAATCACCGCGATTGTGATCATGGTGCCCCTATCTTTCCTAACATTACTACCGCAAAATATAGTGGAGCTGTTTTCTTATACACAGCATTTGACTGTCGTGGGATTTTTGATAACTATCATCATTCCCATCTTGCTGGCAATCACCCAATTCATGCGCAATCAGTTCAATAAAGGCCGGGAAGTAAACAATGAAAAGGGAGGGACATAAGAGTCCCTCCCTTTGTAGTTATGCTTTTTGAAGAAGATGTGGTTAGATCGGTTTTTCGGCTTGCTCAGGCAAGTGTTCCGCGATAGTCGTAATCATGGATTGACGTGAGGAAGCATCGCTGTTTTGCCACAGAACTTCAAACAAAACGCCTAAACCTGGGAGAGTCTTCTCCTGACCGCTAGAGATGGCATCACTGATGGTTTCTTCCACTGCGTTTGGATCGGAGCCTTGCATTTTGTACATGATCGCTTGACGTAAGTTGAGTGAGGCAATATTCATGACCGTGCTTGCACCTCTCTTGTGAGAATGAATTCAAGAAATAGTATTTGTAAACGCTGTTTTGCGCATACCATGCATTTCGTACAAAACGTTCATGAGCATTTTGTGGCGGATGTTTTTGTTGTGCTATAATGCTTGTTATTGGTAAGTTCCGTAAAGGGGAAGATTAACATGTCCAAGCAATTTGCCATTATCGGGATGGGACGTTTTGGTTCTAGCGTGGCGAGAACGCTGTACGAGATGGATTATGAAGTCATGGGAATAGATGAGAACGAGGAGCGTATTAACGAAAATATTCAATACGTAACGCATGCGGTAGCAGCCGATTCTACGGATGAACGCGCCTTGAAGGAAATCGGCATTCGCAATTTTGACGTTGTTGTCGTGGCCATTGGGGTCGATATTCAGGCGAGCATCCTGACGGTATTGACGCTGAAAGACTTGGGTGTCAAAAAGATCGTGGCAAAAGCACAGAATGAACGTCATGGACAAGTATTGTACAAGGTAGGAGCTGACCGTGTCGTATTCCCTGAGCGTGACATGGGGGTGCGGGTCGCCCACAATCTGATCTCCTCTAACGTTCTTGATTTTATTGAGCTGGCAGAGGACTACAGCGTGGCGGAGGTAGTCGTGTCGTCCAAGCTGGTCGGTCAAAACTTGCGGCAACTGGATATTCGGAAAAAATACGAGGTCAACGTTATTGCCATCAAAAGCGGAGATAAATTCAACATCGCTCCTAGCCCGGATGAAGTCATCCAATACGGCGACGTGCTTGTGGTGATCGGGAACAACAAAGACTTACGCGAATTTGAGGAGCGGGCATAGGTTTATGACAAATGAAATCATTACTTCGGTACAAAACCCTCTGGTAAAGCGATTGCACCAGTTGCTGTCTCGGAAAGGACGGGAAGAGCAGCAGCGTTTTCTCGTGGAAGGGGCGCATCTGGTAGAGGAGGCGTTAAAAAGCGGGGCGGAGGTAGTCACCGTTATTTACGATCTACAGCGTGACATGGACCCTGCCTGTCAGCGTGCTCTGGCTAATCATCCGGAATCTATTCAGGTCATTGCGGCATCAGAAGCAGTGCTGGCGAAGCTGTCCGAAACAAAGTCGCCGCAAGGAATTGTGGCCGAAGTGAAAAAAACAGCAGTAGATTGGGCAAAATGGGTAGATAAGAAGAGAGAGGAACAAGGTAGCTTGCTACTCCTCTTTTTGGACGAAATACAAGACCCGGGCAACCTCGGCACGATTTTGCGTACAGCAGAAGCGGCAGCAGTTGATGGTGTCGTACTTGGAAGTGGCAGTGTCGATATTTACAATGGAAAAGTGGTACGGGCCACAATGGGGGCACTGTTCCGCATCCCGGTCTTTACACAGTCGTTAGTCGAGACGGCAGATGAATGGAAGGCAAAGGGAGGGCGAGTTCTGATCTCATCCTTGGAGCAAAACAGTGTTTCCTATGACGAGGCTGATTATGTTGGTCTGACGGCAATGGTAATCGGAAATGAAGGAAGAGGCGTCTCCAAAGAGATGTTTACCAGGGCAGATCAATTCGTTCACATCCCGCTTTATGGCGGCGCAGAGTCATTGAATGCAGCAGTCGCGGCAGGAATTTTTGTATACGAGGCACAACGCAAAAGAAAAGATCGGCATGCTTAGCCGATCTTTTGCTCACTTTTTTTCTCTTTGTACTCTTCGCGCGCGAGCTGCCATTGATCTTGCGCCATCCGGATAATGCCGCTCTCAATGGTGTGGTTGCGAAAAGCTAGAGCTTTGCCGAAATACTTGATGGCTAAGTCAAACTTTTCGAGTCTGCGGTAGAGTTCACCAATCAAGTACAGCAAGCGGACTTCGGTCATTTCCTTGTCGCCGCGTGTATAGTCGGAATGAATATACGATTGTTCATATTCCTCCACAGCCATATCGATAAAGCGCATTTCTTCCGCGACATTTTTCTGGAATCGATAAAGCCATGCGAGACGCAAATACAAACCCGCTTTTACGGAATGGGGCTGATCCGTTAGCTCAGCTGCATAAATGGCCAGTTTGTAGCTGACAATGGCTTCTGGTACATGGCGAACATTGCCAAAATCTTTTGGCGTCCATTTCGAGGAGATTTGTTCATCCACAATCTGTTTTTGCCAAGGGGCGAGCTTGTCCCGGAATTGATCCGTAAAGGCGAAGCCGCATTCAGGGCAGACATTGACGGTATATATAATGGGATTTAAAGATTGCTCTTTAAAAGTGGTATAAAAATCGCTGTCGCGATGAAGCATCGTCAACGTGCCGCTTCTGATCCTTTTAGTCGAAAAGGTCGCTTGGCAGTGGCGGCAGTTGCTTGTCTTATCGTAAAGGGCGGAAACATTATCAATCATGTCAAAATCCCCTTTCGAATGGGTAACATACACATGAACACTCTCTTGATATGTAACATTTGTAGAATTGAAAGTTCGCTCTTGTTGCGCTATAATTTTCCTTACGTCACAATTATAACGTAAAGCGATGACGGAGACTAGTACGCAGGACCTATCTGTTTTTTCAGGGAGAAGATGTCACAGACTGCGAGCATCTTTAACATGATAGCTGCCGAATTCACTCCAAAGCCGCACTCTGAACCGCTTTTTGCGCAGTAGGAGCAGCCGGGTCATACCCGTTACCAATGATCTGAAGTGAGACAAAGGTCTCTTTCCACTAGTGATGTTGTCATGGATTTGTCACAGGGTGGAAGTGAAATGTCTAACAAGGGTGGTACCGCGAGAAAAAAGTAACTCGTCCCTTTTCTGGGGCGGGTTTTTCTTTTTTTTTTACGTGGAGGAAAGTTTAAGTACTTCACAGTGTGAAAAAGCGACTGTGCTTATACTTTCCGGAGCGCATAATAACTTTCCGCTAAGACGCGGTCGCTCATCCATGAGAAGGCCTCGATAGAGGTTATTTTATCAAATGAAAAAAGGAGCGATTCGAAGTGCAAACTCGGTTGCAAGAAATGAAAGAGTCCGCACTGGGCCAAATCAGCCAAGTGACAGAAGCCGCACAACTTCAGGATTTGCGCGTCAAATACCTGGGGAAAAAGGGCGAGTTGACAGAACTGCTGCGCGGAATGGGCGGCCTGTCCCCAGAAGAGCGTCCAGTTGTCGGTCAGCTGGTGAATGAAGTAAGGGAAGCGCTGGAAGCAGCGTTCTCCGGCAAACAACAAGCCTTTGAAGAAGCGGCTCTCTTTGCCAAGCTTTCTTCTCAAACGATCGATGTGACACTGCCAGGACGTCCAGTACCAGCAGGCACCATGCACCCGCTCTCTCGAATCATTGAAGAGATCGAAGACATTTTTATTGGCCTGGGCTTTGAGGTGGCAGAAGGTCCTGAGGTTGAAATGGACCACTTCAACTTCGAGATGCTGAACCTGCCGAAAGATCACCCGGCACGCGATATGCAAGACACGTTCTACGTCACAGAAGAGCTGCTGCTCCGTACGCAGACATCTCCTGTGCAAGCACGTACGATGCTGAAAAAAGAAGGCAAGACCCCACTCAAAATGATCTGTCCGGGTAAAGTGTATCGCCGCGATGATGACGATGCGACACACTCCCACCAATTCACGCAGATCGAGGGTCTCGTGATTGATAAAAAAATTGGGATGAGTGACTTGAAAGGTACCCTCTTGACGTTTGCCCGTCAAATGTTTGGGGAAAACCAACAAATTCGCCTGCGCCCAAGCTTCTTCCCGTTCACGGAGCCTTCCGTAGAAGTAGACCTGCAATGCTTCAACTGCGGTGGTCACGGTTGCCGTGTGTGTAAACAAACAGGTTGGATCGAGATTTTGGGTGCTGGTATGGTCCACCCGCGCGTACTGGAAATGGCCGGCTACAACCCTGAGGAAGTCAGCGGCTTTGCATTCGGTATGGGTGTAGAACGAATTGCGATGCTCAAATACGCGGTAGAGGACATCCGCCATTTTTATACCAACGACGTTCGTTTCCTGCGTCAGTTCAATCGAGGCTAGAGAGGAGAGGCAAAGATGAAGGTATCATACCAATGGTTATCTGAATACGTCGATCTGAGTGGAACGACACCCCAGGAGTTGGCTGAAAAGCTGACTCGCAGCGGGATTGAAGTAGACGCAGTTGAATCGCGCAACGCAGGTGTATCCGGTGTTGTGATCGGTTATGTAAAAGAACGCAGTAAGCACCCGGATGCAGACCGTCTCAACGTATGCGTCGTTGATGCAGGACAAGGAGAAGACCTGCAAATCGTGTGTGGAGCAGCGAACGTAGACAAGGGACAAAAAGTTCTCGTTGCCCTGATCGGTGCGAAGCTCCCAGATGGTCTGAACATCAAGCGTTCCAAGCTGCGCGGTGTAGAATCCCAAGGGATGATCTGCTCGGCAAAAGAATTGGGCTTAAACGACAAGCTTCTGGCAAAAGATCAGCAAGAAGGCATCATGGTCTTGCCAGCGGATGCGGAAATCGGAATGGATGCTATTTCGTACCTCGGCTTGGATGACTATGTGCTGGAATTGGGATTGACGCCGAACCGTTCGGATTGCTTGAGCATGCTGGGGGTTGCTTACGAGGTAGCCGCTATTTTGGGCAAAGAAGTGGTATTCCCGCAAATCGAGCTGACCGAAAATGGTGGCGAAAACCCGATCCAAGTCAAGATCGAAGCTACAAATGAAAGTTATCAATACCACGGTCGTCACTTCACCAACGCCAAAATCGCGACATCTCCGCAATGGATGAAAAATCGCCTGATGGCAGCGGGAATTCGTCCGATCAACAACGTGGTAGACGTGACCAACTATGTCCTGCTCGAGTACGGTCAGCCGCTGCATGCTTTCGATGCGACACAGGTAGTTGATCGCTCTATTGTCGTTCGACTGGCAAAAGAGGGCGAAAAGCTCGTGACATTGGACGATCAAGAGCGCACACTGGATGAGCAAACCTTGCTGATTGCCGACCAGACCAAAGGCTTGGCGATCGCAGGGGTAATGGGTGGAGCGAACTCCGAAATTACTGGCGAGACGAGCGAAATCATCCTCGAAGCAGCTTGGTTCACGCCAAAAACTGTACGTCGCACAGCTCGTATGCTCGGCATGCGTACAGAAGGCTGCGTACGTTGGGAAAAAGGCGTTGACCAAGCACGTGTGCAGGAAGCGGGAGAGCGCGCTGCTGCTCTGATTCAGCAATTGTCTGGGGCAACGGTATCCAAAGGAATCAGCTCTGCTGTTGTAAGCGAAGCTGCGCCTGCTGTTGTTTCCGTTACGCTTGCAAAAATCAATCAGCATCTCGGAACCGACATGTCGGCTTCTGAAGTATCGCCGATTTTCGAGCGTCTGCAATTCCCGTATGAAGTAGCGGGCGACAAATGGACGGTAACCGTTCCAACGAGACGTGGCGACATTACGCTGCCAGAGGATTTGGTGGAAGAGGTTGCACGTCTGTACGGCTACGACAACATTCCGACCAGCTTGCCTTCCGGTTCGACTACACAGGGACAGTTGACAAAAGAACAGCAATTGCGTCGTACCATCCGTCATCACCTGATCGGTACGGGCATGAATGAAGCGATTTCCTATGCACTGGTTCATCCAGATCGTGTCGAGGCAGTAGCGGGTCTGCATCAGGAAAAAGTAAACCCTGTTGCGCTCATGATGCCAATGAGTGAAGACCATAGCGTTCTGCGCACGAGCTTGATTCCTAGCCTCTTGGAAACAGTCGCTTACAATAAAAACCGCCAAAACCACGATGTTGCGATTTTCGAATTGGGCCGTGTGTTCTTGACGAAAGAAGAAACACTCACGCAGCTTCCGGAAGAGCGTCTGTATGTAGCGGGTGCATTGACTGGACAACTGCTCACACAAAACTGGATGGGTGCCAAGCAGCCTGTTGATTTCTTCCAGACCAAAGGGATTGTCGAATCACTCTTTGATCGTTTGGGTATCCAAGCTGCCGAGTACAAAGCGGTTCAGGACATCGCAGGTATGCACCCAGGACGTACCGCAGAAGTATGGGTAGGAGAAAAACGTCTGGGCTACCTGGGGCAAGTTCATCCGGGTACAGAAAAAGCGTATGATCTGTCCGAAACGTACGTATTCCAATTTGATGTAGCTGCTTTGATTGATGTGTCTGCCGAGGTAGGACATTACAATCAGTTGCCGAAGTCCCCAGCGGTAACGCGTGATTTGGCTCTCGTTGTGGATCGCAGTGTAGCTGCTGGTGCATTGGAAGCAACGATTCGTGAAGCGTCAGGAGAGCTGCTCGAGTCCGTAACCTTGTTCGATGTATACATGGGTGAACGTATTGCCCAAGATAAGAAGAGCATGGCATTTGCCCTCGTATTCCGTCACGCAGAGCGTACTTTGCAGGACGAAGAGATTCAACAAGTGACTACTGCTGTCATCGAAGCCTTGAAAAACAACACAGGCGCTGAACTGCGCATGTAAGATTGCTTGACGAAATCTGACATTTTCAGTAACCTAAAAAGGATAAAGTAGAGCAAAGGTCGCAGTAGGGAGGTACCTCTCGTGCAAGGTGATGGGAAAAATCGTTTGACGGTGGACATCTTTGGCCAACAATACCGGCTCAGTGGCAAGGCAAGTGTCAATCACATACGCATGGTGGCCGGTTTCGTTGATGACAAGATGAACGAAATCGCAAACGGCAACCATCGACTGGATACTGCCAAAATTGCCGTACTTTCTGCGGTCAATATCGCGGATGAATACTTCCGCTTGCGTCAGGAGTACGAAGAACTGCTGAAAATCATTCAGGAAGAGGCAAAGGCTAAACCGATAGATTAAGGAAAAGAGGGGCGCAATGCCTCTCTTTTCACGTTGTGGGTAAAAATGAGAAGAGCCACCCCGTCTTTGATGGGATGGCTCTTTGCTGCATTTTACCTATGTCTCCTGCTTGTTCCCGGCATCTCCATTGCGCATATCCATATGGGTTTTGATCGGGATAAACAAGTCGATGATCCCGATCACCAAGGAAGCCAGAAGCGCTCCAAGAATCGTTACGCGGAAGCCAGAGACGATGAACTGAGTGAGATAAATCACGACGGCGCTGACCAAGAAGCCGATAATACCACGATTGTACGGCGAAATTCGATCTCCGAAAATGGCTTCTACGGCCCAGCCAATCAGTGCGATGACAACGGCCGCGAACAGAGCTGTCCAAAAACTGCTAACCGAAAAGCCGGGGACCAGAAAGCCGACAAACATCAGGACTACGGCAGCGACGATAAAGCGGACGATATGGCGCATGATCGTCAAGTGTACTCCTCCTTTAGGGTTGTTTCACCTTTCATTCTCTCACGCAAAGAGTAGAACTATGCCTAACGAAAACGTGTAAAATTATCCTTCGCCGGTGGTGCCTGTCCGAAGCTATCCGTTGCCCAAGTTTTCTAAGCTCCGCTGCCATGTTATAATGGGGAGATATCGTAATGATTGCCGGTATAGACCGTCGCTCCCGCCCGCACGGTACAACGGTCGCCGCTGGATAAAGAAGGAGGAGCACAGTGGAACAACGCGTTTTAAAGACGTTAGAATACGATAAAATAGTCGCCCTGTTGATTGACAAGGCATCTTGCACATATGGTAAAGAAAAAGCATCAGAACTGATTCCTTTATTACGCTTGGATGAAGTCATTACCGCTCAGCAAGGGACTGAACAAGCAGCAACCGTGTTACGCCTAAAAGGCAGCGTGCCTCTCGGTGGCATTCGCGATATCCGCGGTCCTGTACAGCGCGCCAGATTGAACGCCATGCTCGCCCCGATGGAATTGCTGGATATCGCCAGCACCGTTATGGCCGGACGCAGGCTCAAAACGTTTTTGCTCGATATGTGTGAGGATCACGAGCTGCCATTATTGCAACAGGAGGCAGATCGTATTGAGGGCCTGCGCGAGTTGGAAACCGAAATTCGCCGCTGTATTGATGAAAATGGCGATATTTTGGACAGCGCGAGTCTTGAATTGCGACAGGTACGTCAGGAGATTAGACAGCTCGAGTCGCGCATTCGCGAAAAGCTCGATCAAATGACACGCTCGTCTACTTACCAAAAAATGCTGATGGAAAACATCGTTACGATTCGTGGCGATCGTTTCGTTATTCCGGTGAAGCAGGAGTATCGTTCTGTATTTGGCGGAATTGTTCACGATCAGTCGGCATCTGGGGCGACGCTCTTTATCGAACCGGAAGTGATCGTCGAGATGAACAACAAGCTTCGCGAGCTACGCCTGCGCGAGGAGCGTGAAGTGGAGCGCATTCTGTATGTGTTGACAGAGCAGGTATCCTTTGCGGTAGAAGCTTTGATCGAGAACACAGAAGCGCTGACAGAGCTCGATTTTATGTTTGCCAAGGCTCAGCTTGCCTGGAGCATGAAGGCGATTTGCCCACGCATCAATGATCGCGGATACGTAAACATGCGAAAAGCGCGTCATCCACTCATTCCACGAGAAGTTGTCGTTCCTGTAGATGTGGAGCTAGGTGGAGAGTATCAGGCGATTGTTGTGACAGGCCCGAATACAGGCGGAAAAACCGTTTCCCTCAAAACAATCGGACTGCTGTCCTTGATGACCATGGCAGGCTTGCATATTCCGGCAGAGGAAGAGAGCGAGATGACCGTATTCTCCTCCATTTTTGCCGATATCGGGGATGAGCAATCCATCGAGCAGAGCCTGTCTACATTCTCGAGCCATATGACCAATATTATTCAAATCTTGGCGAAAATGGACGACAAGAGCTTGGTTCTGTTTGACGAGCTAGGGGCAGGAACAGACCCGACAGAGGGTGCTGCTCTGGCCATGTCCATCATCGACCATGTGATTGATTCCGGCGCGAGATTGGTTGCTACGACTCACTACAGTGAATTGAAGGCGTATGCCTACGATAGACCCGAGGTCATCAACGCCAGCGTAGAATTTGATGTACAGACGCTGCGTCCTACTTACCGCTTGCTCATCGGGGTGCCTGGCAGATCCAACGCGTTTGCCATCGCAAGACGTCTGGGATTGCCGGAACACATCATTGATGTAGCGCGCGGCTCGATCAGTGAGGAAGACAATCAGGTCGAGAGCATGATTGCTTCGTTGGAGCGTAATCGCAAGTCAGCGGAAGCAGACAGTTTGGCGGCAAAAGCGGCACGCCAGGAAGCGGAAGAGCTGCGTAGACAGCTGGAAGAAGAGCGCGCGCAATTTGCTGAAGAGAAAAACAAACGAATGGAGCGAGCAGAGGACGAAGCGCGAATTGCTGTTCAACTCGCAAAAGAAGAAGCTGAAACGATCATTCGCGAGCTGCGCGAAATGATGGCAGAAGGCATGGAAATCAAGGAGCATCGTCTCATCGATGCGAAGAAGCGCTTGGGCAATGCCGTCCTTGAGTTGGAGAAGGAAAAGGTGAAGAAGCCGGCAAAAGCAGTTCGTGCCACACAGATCAAGGTGGGCGACGAGGTAATGGTGACGAGCTTCGGACAAAAAGGAACCGTGCTGGAAAAAGTAAACAATGAAGAATTCCTCGTGCAGATCGGGATCATGAAAATGAAAGTGAAGCGCGATGATATGCATGTACAAAACTCGATCCAGCAAAAACCACAAGCGGCTCCGTACACCTCTGTGAAGCGTCGCAGTGACAATATCAAGATGGATCTCGACTTGCGCGGCTACAACGTCGAAGACAGCATTCGGGAAATCGATCAGTTTTTAGATGATGCACTGTTGGCAGGCTTGCACTCGGTCTCCATTATTCACGGACATGGGACAGGGGTACTGCGCAAAGGCGTACACGAGTATTTGAGAAGTCATCGTAATGTAAAATCCTTCCGCTTGGGTGGTCAAGGAGAAGGCGGCGTAGGTGCTACCATTGCCGAATTGAAATAAGAGGTCGGGAGGGACATATGGAAAGCCTTCTACACAATCCATATTTTGCAACTGCAGCTTATTTTACTGTGTCTGGACTGGCGATGGTTTTATTCTTAGCCATTTTTGAACTAGTGACGCGTTATCGTGTATGGGAAGAATTGAAGCGTGGGAACATGGCCGTAGCAATGGCAACAGGCGGGAAAATTTTTGGGATCGCGAACATTTTCCGCTATTCCATTCAGGCGCATTTGTCTTTGGGCGAAGCGTTGATTTGGGCGACATTCGGATTTTTCCTGTTGTTGTCTGCGTACTTCATTTTTGAATTCATGACCCCTACATTTAATGTCGATCAGGAAATTGCAAAAGATAACAGGGCCATTGGTTTTATTGCGATGGTCCTGTCCATCGGTTTTTCGTATATCATAGGGGCATCCTTGCCTCGTTAGACGGGTTGAACGTTATTTCAAACGAGAGTATAATTTGATTTGGCGAAAGAGTACCAAACTATTCTGCCCAATCAAAGTCCTTTTTACGAAAAAGAGGACAAGCCAAGATTGTATGGGGGAGGAACAGCCTTGGAAACGTTGTACAAGGTCCTCATCGGATTGTGTGTGCTTTTTATCGCTGCAGGTGTTTACTACCTGTCCTAAAAAATGAGCAAGTTGGCCGCGTGACTTCTACAGTCATACGGACCTTACTTAGAGAATGTGAAAGAGGAGATACGCAATGACTCAACCTGTACGCGTAGCTGTTGTGGGATTGGGGTTTGTAGGCTTGCCGTTGGCGCTTACCTATGCCATGAAAGGAGCAAACGTCATCGGTATTGACGTCTTACCGCATGTCGTCGATGAGATCAATGCGGCACATTCCCATCACCTGGAGTCCTATCAGGGAAAAACGTTGCCAGAGATCCTCAAAGAGCAGATTGAAGCAAAACGTTTCCGTGCAACGTCCTCCTACGAGGAAGCTGCTGCGGAAGTCCATAACTATATTGTAACAGTCGGATTGCCTGTTCATAACGGCGATCCTGATCTCGGACCGCTGAAAAGCTGTGCACAGTCGCTCGGTCGTGTACTGAAAAAAGGCGATACCATCATGATCCGCAGTACCGTTGTACCAGGAACGACAGAAGATGTGATTCTGCCGATTTTGGAGGAAACAAGCGGTCTTGTTGCTGGTGTCGATTTCTACCTGACATACTGCTCGGAGCGAATTGCAGAAGGACGTGCTTTTGAAGAGTTCATCCATATGCCGCTCGTTCTGGGTGGCATCAATGAACAAAGCGCTGAAAAAGGAAAAGAGTTGTTGTCCTTCATCAGCGAGACGGACATCACGATCACGGATATCCGCGTAGTCGAGACAGCAAAAGTCATCGAGAACATCCAGCGTGATGTGAACATTGCGATGGTACAAGAATTCGCTCGTTTCTCCGAGGCATTCGGCATCGATACGTTCGAGTTGATCAAGGTTGCCAATACGCACACGCGTGTTAGCCTGTTATCGCCAGGACCGGGTGTAGGCGGCTTCTGCTTGCCGAATGCGCTGTACTACTTGCAGCCTAAGGCACGTGAATTGGAAGTAAACCTGCCGATTCTGCAACTGGCTCGCAACACGAATGATGCAGTACCTGAAGTGTTGATCGGCATGCTCGAGCAAGCCTTGAAGAATAATGGCAAGACATTGGCAGGAAGCCGCGTAGCTGTGTTGGGGATGGCAATGAAAGACTTTTCCAATGACGACCGCGTAAGCCCTGTCCACGACCTGATCAAGGTGCTCATGGCAAAAGGAGTAGACGTTCGTTCCTACGATCCGGCTGTTCCGACTGTGTATGATCACAAGGTTGACAGTCTGGACAAAGCAGTGAATGGAGCAGACGCGTTGTTCCTGACTGCTGTCCAAAAGGAATTTGCTGAGGCGGATTGGGCTAATGTTGCTGAAAAGATGGCTGATGCGCCGATCCTCTTCGATACGAAGAACCGCATCCCGCGTGACCTTGTTAGCAAGGCAACTGTGGTGCGCATTTAATTCTTGAACAAGTTCCACTGATTCGTACGAGAAAACCTCTCTAAACGCACGTAGAAGCGTTTGGAGAGGTTTTTTTTATAAAGTAGTGAACCATATTGAACGAGAGAGCCAATACAAGGTGTATACAATTTCAGGGGGCCCTCCGATGAATGATCAAATGTTAGAACTGTGGCTGGACCGTTTGCTTGATGGAGATCAAGAAGCTTTTGAGGTGATCTACAGCATGACGCGGACAAAAATTTACGGTACCGTAGCAGCCATGGTCACGAATAAAGAAGATGTTCATGATATTGTAAGCGAAATTTACTATCAGCTATGGAGATCACTGCCTGCCTATGATCGCAAGCGCCCGTTTCTTTTCTGGGTGAATGGGATTGTCATTAGACAGGTGAAAAACTGGCGTAGACAGATTTGGAGAAGATTCCGTCTGTTAGAACGAAAACAGAGCTTGGAAGAAGAGCAACATGTCGAAACGCCGGATGAGCCAATGCTTGCGATGGAGTCTGCCACAGAGATGCAGCAAGCAATCCAAAAGCTGCCGTTCAAGCTGCGGATCGTCGTCATTTATCGGTATTACTACGATTATACGTACGACCAGATAGCCGAATTGCTGCAAATACCTGTGGGGACAGCAAAATCGAGAAATCATCTAGCATTAAAGCGAATCCGCGAGTGGATTGACGTCGAATGGAATGAGGAGGAACTCCAAATATGTCTATCGAAAAAATCATAAAACAGTCACTCACCAAGCAAATGGACGAAACCACGATCCCTGATGAAATAGATCAGCGCGTCAGGCAGTCTTTTCATCGCTATCACGAAAAAAAGGAGACTGTAACGATGAAGAAAAAATTAGTTATGATGGGATTAGTTGCTGCTATTATACTGCCGACTGGAGTATATGCGGCTTTAAATGGAACCTCTTATTTTGCAGACAATCCAAAAGACTTGAACAGTTTGGTCGGTGAAGAGGTTAAGCGAGCAGCGGCAAAAGGGTTGTCCATTCCGATCGATCAAAAAATTACCGATCAGGGGATTACGATTCATTTTACGGAAGTGTATGCGGAAGAAAGCAAAGTTCTGCTGCACTATCGCATTGAACAACAAAATGGAGAACTGGTGCCTTTCGAATTCGATACGACAGGTTTAAATGTGGTAGGCGAAGCAAATGGCAATCCTGTGTACCAGGAAAAAGGCTTGGAAGGTACAAGTGTTCTAAACTTTATCGGGACCAAAGAGGATAATATGCCTTTCTACTTAACAGACGAGACCGGTAAGGAAGTAGAGGTGGGAATAGCCGATCATGACAAGCCAGAGGGCGTTCTTGCCTTCGTCACGCATGGAGTCAAGCTACCTCAGCCACTCACCTTGAAGATCGATGTGAACCGGATCGGCAAAACAAAGGGCAACTGGAAGGGACAATTTATTGTGGACCAGAGCAAAGCCAAAGAAGCAACAGAGGCTGCGAAGTAGGAGAAAAAAATTCGGTCATGTATAATAAGCCTCGTAAATGGCAATAGTAACCGAGGTAAGACAATATTTCAAATGTCATGTAAGGGTTACATGCTAGGAGGCAAAAATGGAACGTGGAAGAGTAAAGTGGTTCAACAGTGAAAAAGGTTTCGGTTTTATCGAGCGTGATGGTGGAGATGACGTATTCGTTCACTTCTCCGCTATTCAGGGCGAAGGGTACAAATCCTTGGACGAAGGACAAGAGGTTGAGTTTGACGTAGAAAACGGTCAACGCGGTCCTCAAGCGACGAACGTTCGGAGATTATAAAAGCTGAAACGACAAGCAGACTCAGGTGATGGGTCTGCTTTTTTATTTGGTTAAGAGGAGTAGCGGCAGTGGGGGAAAGAAGTGGCTTCATAAAACCAATTAATAAATGGAAAAAAAAGAAGAGAACGGAAGAACTGATTTCAGCCCTTCCGTTTCTCCCTTAGCTTTTTAAAAAAATTCAGCACCCGACGCCAGGTTCAGCATGGCGCGCATCGTTTTGTACATATCTTGCGGATTGGCTGCATTGTAATAAACAGTGTTTGTTGCTGTTTCATAGCGCGTGCCCGGGACAATTGCGGCCATCTCAGCTTGTCCTGCATGGGAGAATTCCATCGCCAGCTCTACAGGTACAGCTGTACGGAATGGTTGGATGTTGTTCCGGTTGCGCAAGGCATTGGCTGTCTTGCGCTTCAGTTCAGCGGTCGCTTCTTCACGCGAGAGACAGATAGCAGCTGTGCGGGATACAGCTTCCTTCACGATTGCTGTTTGAATGCCTGGAATCATTTCCTGTGCTTCGACGGCGATGAGATTATCACCAGACACCATGACAACAGGAACGTTGTGCATGCCCGCAATCGCGGCGTTAAAGCCGAACTCACCCACGACTTGTCCGTTGATATACATATTGTGAACTACACCGGACATCGTATGACTAAGTACGCCAGGAATCCCTTGGCGGGTATGATAGCCAATAAACATCGCTGCATCAAAGCTCTCATCGAGTCCCTGCATCATGGAAGAATCGCGTGGAGAACCTGCCAACAGTCTCGCTTTAGGATGGAGCTTTTCCCAGAGAATGTTGTTCATCGTGTTGTGACTGTCTGCTACAACAATTTCCGTTACGCCAGACTCAAGTGCAGCTTCAATAACCGCATTGGCATCGTCCGTCATAAACTGGCGGCCACGCTGATAGTTAACCCCCGAATCTGGGTTAATATAGCTCGTATCCACAATACCTGAAATACCTTCCATGTCTACCGAAAGAAATAGTTTCATCTCATTTTCACCCTTTCTGTCTGGTGCAGCTTGTTATACAAAATAGTTCCAATTCATATGTAACCAGATTGATCATGAGTAGGCAACCATAAAAACAGATTCTTCAAACAAATCATATGAAAAAGCACGATGCCCGCTGTTCGCGTTTCACCGTGCTTTTCGTCATTTCAGTAACGTACGATAAAGAACAACAATTTGTTCGGTCATGAGTTGAATGGTAAAAGTGGATTCTACTTTGTTCAGCGCGTTTTGCACCATGGTCTCACGCAACTGTGGTGAAGTCCATAGCCGTTCCATTGCTTGCGCCAACAAAGCGGGATTTCCCGGTTCTACGATTAGTCCCGTCTCGCCATCGAAAACAAACTCTTTCACACCGCCGACACTGCTTGCTACGACAGGAACCTCCGAAGCCATCGCCTCAATGATGGTATAACCTAGCCCTTCGTACAGAGAAGAGTGGACAAAGCCATCTAAGGCATGCAAGCACGCAGGAATATCTTGCCGAAATCCAGCGAAGCGAACATGCGATTCCAGCCCCAATTCTTTTACCTTGGCTTCGAGCGCAGCACGTTCAGAGCCGTCTCCAATCAACACGAGATAAGGGGCCTCTTTCTTGTCCGTCATAAGCGTATGAAAAGCATCGAGCAGAATCGGGAGACCTTTTACGGGAACAAAGCGAGCTGCTGTCCCGAACAAAAAGGCGTCCTCTGGTATGTTCCATTCCGCACGCAGTCGATTGCGGTCATTCGCTCGTAAATGGTTTTGCCGGTAAGGCTTCATGTCCATTCCGTTATAAATCACGCTAATGTCAGACGAACGAACACCCTGCCCCCGTAAAATATCGGCAATCGCACCACTGATCGCGATATAATGACGGTTCCAATGTCTCGTGCTCATTTCCATTATGCTGACAATGGCATAGGCCAAGGAGCTTGTATAATCATAACGGAGGGAGCTGTGAACAGTGGTCAGCAAAGGCACCTTCATACCGCGAGCTGCCAGTCGGGAAAAGAAATTAGCTTTAATCCCATGCGTATGGATGACCGCAGGTTGGAATGTGGAAAAGGCATTCCGCAGAGCCTGCAGCAATCGTAAGTCAAAACGTCCGAACTGATTCAGTGTAATGACTTGGATGCCTGATTCCCGCAATTTACTCGCGAATAGAGAATCATAGAAGCATACGACTGCGACATCTACTTCGTCGACAGGAAAAGTAGTGACCAAATTGAGAATATGTTGTTCAGCACCGCCAAATTCCCCCCCGCCAATCACGTGGAGGACTCGTAATTTGCTCATCTGAATTCACCCGAATCGTAATTAAAAAACCTCTTACTGAGGTATGTAAATGGAGGTACGACCGAATAGAGGCGGTGTACCGAAAAAATGAACGATCATTTATAAACAAAGCCATTTTCACTATAGCAGATGCCTGCTAGATTCGCAATAAGACAGCACTTATGGTATCGTTGATGATGGAAAATTGAAATGGAGAAGGACGGTTACGTAAATGAATACGCACAACGTGTTGATCATATGCTACATATTTCCTCCTATTGGTGGAGGCGGCGTGCCAAGACCGTTGAAAATGGCCAAATATTTGGGGGAGTTTGGCTGGAATGTCCATGTGCTAACAGTAGATCCTGCTTATCATGCGACGCTCGATCCATCCCTTTTGGCACAGCTGCCGAGTGATGTCACCATTCACCGAGCGAAGGAGTGGCAGCTGCTGCCGAATCGAGGGGGACAAGCCGCATCAGCTAGTGCCAATACAACGTCGACACCATCACAGCCTTCGTTCAAGGCGAAGGTAAAAAAACAGATCGTCAATGTGCTGAAAAAAGTAAAGCCATGCTTGTTGATTCCAGACGACCAAATCCTGTGGATGCCGAATGCGCTTAAGCTGGGGCGGGAAATTATGCGCCGTGAAAAGATTGACGTGATTTTTTCCACATCGGGACCAGTAACGAACCATTTGATTGCGAAAAAGCTTTCCCGTGAGTTTGACTGCAAATGGGTAGCGGATTTCCGTGATCCGTGGACGCAAAATATGCACACGTCTGGCATCGAATGGCGAGAGCGCATGGAAGAGCGAATGGAGGAGGCGGTGATGTCCCAAGCAGATGCGATCACGACCGTTACCGCGACCTTCGCCTATAATTTTCGCGAGAAGCACCAGGACCGCATCAAGCGGATGGAGCTGATCTACAATGGGTTTGATCAGGCTGATTTTCAAGGGTTGGCTGCCAGCCATGCTGCTCCGGACAAATTTCATGCGGTGTACGCAGGTATTTTGTATCAAAAGCGCAACCCACGCCTTCTCCTGCAAGCCATCCGGGAACTCATCGATGAAAAAGCAGTAGACCGAAATGCTCTCTTGCTCAGCTTTGCCGGGGTGTTCGATTATCCGGGGTATTCCGAAAATCGCGACTGTGTAGAAGCATTGGGGCTGGGTGACATCGTTCGTGTACTGGGGAACCTGCCGCATAAAGAAGCGCTCGGACTGATGAAAGGTGCTAATGCCCTCTTGCTGATCGGGGATGTGTCCGCTGACGCCGGAGCGTATATTCCGGGCAAGCTCTACGAATACATGGGGATCGGCAACCCGATTCTTGCTCTGAACAAAAGAGGCGAAGCGACAGAGATTATTGAAGATTTCCGTCTCGGTCAAGTAGCCGATCCAGAGCAAAAAGACGAGATCAAGCAAGCGTACCTGAAGCTGTATCAGGAGTGGAAAGCCCAAGGACAAACGGGTAGCGAGGAACGCGGAGCGGATTTTGCAGAGCGTGTGAAACCGTACGAGCGCCGTGAACAGGCGAAGCAATTGGCGCAATTGATGGATGAACTGGTAAAATAATTGTACAGTATAGCCCCGGAGCCATTGAAGGCTGCGGGGTTTTGTTCGTGACAGACATACTTCTTCTGCTTCAAAATAAAAGGACCTGACGATAATCGTCAGGTTCTGATTCGTACCTATCAGTCTGCTGCCACGCAAAGGTAGCAGACTTTTTTAGTACAGCAAATATTTTTCTACTTCTTCCGGTTCTTTGATGTGAATGCCACCCGTATCGCCGTATTTAAACAGGTTGAACATCACTTGCTGGTCCATCGTTCCGGCTTCAGGCAGCGGCAGGATGATCCATGTCTCGTACTGGTGGATCAGACGGTCTTTCTTGCCGAACCAGAATGTTGTTTTGATCGTGGATTCTTTCAAGATGTAATCCAGATCAGGACGATCTCCCAGTTGTTTTTTCAGTGGTTCAAACAGCGGGCTTTGGCTGTTTTTCAACCAATCAGCTCCGGTCATTTTCAATTGAAACGGAACGCTGACGACGCCAATTACTTTTTCCTCAGGCAATTGGACGGCCTGGTCCATGAAAGGCAGCCAGTCCTCGAAGCCTTTCAATACGTCGAAGGCAAGCGGCTCATCCGGAGCGGTTACAAACTGCTCATTTGCCTTGATGTAGCGCTTGTCGTGAATCCGATAGTACGAATACGGTTGGGCTGCGATGCGGGCATCCACATTGTAGCCTTTCCCGTTGATGACAGCTCCATTGAACATACTCGTTGTGGAGCGCGAGAGGATCGTATTTTTTACATGGCCCTTGTACCAGTAGGTCTGTGCCTCTTTATCCGTCTTGCCTTTTTCCAGAGCCGTTTTCAGCCACTCCGCACCTGATTCGGTTTGGACGGTGGTCGATTGATCTGGCTTCTGGTCAAAATTGGTGGTGGCAAAAGCCTTCGTCCCTGATTCATAGGTGCAGCCACCGAGCAGGGAGGCTGTGCAGATGGCAGCGAGCAGTGCCCATGCTTTCGTAGCTTTACGCATGGCGGAACCTCCTTACGACTCCGTACCCCAAGAGTCCCACGAATAGTGCGATTGTGAGTCCGAATACTGGAATGTTGTGCTGCTTGAACACCAGAATGCGATGTGTATTGTACATGTTCGCAACGATTTCGTTTTTCTTGTCGCCGTCGATGTCGCCGATTTGGACATTGATCAGCGGCATGTAAATGCGCCAGTTTTGTTTCAAGCCCTCTGGCGTGTAGTCATAGCCAGCCAAATAGCGAGTATCTGTGGTACTTACCCAGCTCTTTGCTTTGGCTATGATCTCAGGCTTTTCGTTGTTGCCGATGGTAGCGAAGTTAGAGAAGCGGAAGCTCTTGTCGCGATCTCCGCTAGCCCACAAAATCTCCCACGTGCCGTCTGGCTTCGGCTTCAAGATGTACGAAGGCTTTCCTGCAACGAGTAGTTCATCGACCTTGTCGTTGTCGATATCGGCAGGAATGAACTCGCCTGTTGCCAATTCAGCCTGTTTGCGTGTCAGTGTGTAAGATTCTGTCAGTGTGCCATCTGTCTCGACAGACAGTACGCTCAGGTGCTCGCCCATGACAACGAGTCCCTCGCGGCCATCTGGCAGCATCATGGTGGTCATCAGCTTCGTTGCTTTTGTCGTGCCGCCAAAAGGCTTGCCATCGTAGTTTCCTGTCAGCATACCATCCTTGATATGCAGATCCGTGTATTTCGAGCCGAGTGTTTGACGCAGGTCCATACTGCCTTCGTTTTCCGCCAGCAGGTTTGCGATGTTTTCCATATCGAGCATAAACGCACGATATGGTGCCGTTCCGATTTGCATCATGCCTTCCGCATATGGTTGGCGTTGTACATTCGGTACCAACTGACCGTCTTTCATCGTGTAATAAGGGAAGCCCGGGTAATCTGTCGGCAATTTTTCCTTGATGATCTCCAAGGTATCTGCCGGGATCTGGTCATTCGGCATCCGCACCATTTGGCCGTCTTTCCAGGTCAGGACGTAAAGAGAAACAGGTTCAGCCTGCAAATGACGCAGCTTCTCCGCCATTGCTTTTTTCTCTTCTTCCGTCTCTGGCTTTTCAATTTCTTCAGGCAGTGGAAGCTCCTCGGCATTGCCGTACGTGATGATCTCCATGCTGCCATCGCCATTGACGTCATGCAGCGTGAGCGGGAAGTAATCCACCCAATCTCCGTTGTATAAACGCTCAGATTCGTATTTCACGGTAAAGTTGCTCAGTGCAGTCAGTGTATCTCTGTTAAACGTCACATTCGCCAAGAGAGCGATCAGAACCAACGAGCCGACTGCACGCCAGTTGAGGCGCCCATACCATTTCACGAGAAGCGCAATCACGATGACTGCGATTGCTCCACCGATCAAGAGAGCAGCAGTCGTTTTCACATCGACGCGTGTTAGCGCACGATCCAAGAGCAAGAAGCCGATGGTAAACACCAACACCTGACGACGTTCAGAAGGATGCACCACAAAGTAGCAAAACGCCAGCAGCGGCAAGAATATGAGCAAGGCGATCCAGGTTAAATCAAGGAACGCAGGCTTGACGAGCAAATGGTAAATGAGAAACAGGGCAATGGCGTACAGAGCCCAGCTTATCGTTTGGAGAATAGGATTGCGGCGCATGCGTTCACCACCTTTTATTTTGTGTCTGGTCGACGAATAATGCGCACAGGAAGCCGCCAAACAGCCAGAAATAGAGGGCCATGAACGGCACCTCGAAAATGTTTTCCACGAGGTTATGCGTTGCTACCGCGATTAATCCACCCAGCAGTCCGAGAATCGCGAAAAAGTGCGGCGAGCCTTGGAGGTTGCGGATAAGTCCGGCACCATACTTGAACATGGTGAGTACAGTTCCGATTAACAGGATGATCCCGATCAGACCGTATTCAGCTAGACTTTTGAAGAAATAACTGTCTGAATAAATCGTTCCGAAATGGCGAGTAGCAACCGCTCCGCCGTGATGGCCGAGCCCAACACCGAACAGTGGCTCGATGCGCATTTTGTCATAGGCTTCTCCCCAGCGACCAACGCGTCCGCCTTGGCTGCTAGATTCGAAGTATTCAGGTGTAAAGAGTGTGAAAATGCGATCTTTTACTTTTCCGACAAGCGGAACAGAATCAGGAACGAAGAACAGGGCTACAAGCCCGATAATCCCTGCGATCACCAAGTATCCTGCGACTCGTTTGTTCCATATGTAGAAGCAAACAAATGCAGCAAAGGCAAGGGCAAACCAAGAACCGCGGGAACTTGTTAACAACATGGCGAGCAAAGTCGTCAGCGCAACGATGGCCCAAATCCATTTTTGCTTGCGATCCTTCGCCGTCATGAATAGACCAGCTGCAATCGGTGTAACCAACGCCATATAGCTGCCCAATACGTTCGGGCTCGTTACGAAGGAGAATGCACGCGTTGTAACTGCTTCCCCTTCCTGCACCCATGACTCAGGTGTTTTGACGCCTACGATGACTTGAAAGACACCATACAGTGCTGCTATGAAACCAACCAGCACAAGTCCCTTCATGAACTTGTCCAGGTCTTCCATCGACTTCAATAAATAGAAGCCCATGAAAAAGGCGAGGATGTACTGGTAGACGGAACGGAATCCTTCTACACTCGCTTCCCAGTTCGCCATGTCTGTCACCATGATGGCAACTCCTAAGACGAAAAGGGCTCCAAGCCAATGTTTGATTCCAGGCATCGTCCGATTTGACTGTAAAAACGCAACGAATGTAAACAGCATCAGAACGATGAGCAGTCCTTCATCCCACAAAGAAGATATGACTGGAATCGGTAGAATCTGTCGCAAGACGTAATCGATTACTGGATAGGCCAACAGCAAATACAACCAGGTAGTTGATTGGCTTCCCCACTTCAACACGGTTTCTCTCATTTTTATTGTAGTCCTCCTACAGGTAGGGATTAACCTACCTATTATAATGAATCTGACAACCCGGTAGCAAGCCGGGGGAAAGAGGTTGGTAGGAAAGGTAGAAATAAGATATGATAACTAGGGAGTTTTAGGGATAGAACCAAGCCTGGAACGTAGGGTTTCAAATAGGGATAGGAGATAAGTGGACATGAGTTTGTTAAAAATTGCTTCCATGATTGTCGTGCTGACTCTCGTTGGAAGGCTTCTAGGCTTTTTTCGCAGTGTGTATGTATCCAGCTTGTACGGCACTGGGATGGAGGCAGATGCGTTTAATATCGCGGCAACGATCCCGCTGACGCTGTTTTTGGTCATACCGGGAGCAGTCAATGCTGTACTGATTCCGACGATGCGAGGCATGATGGAAAAAGGAGAGCGGACGACTGACTTGTATCAGAAGATGCTCACGATGATTTTGGGTATATTCGTTACTCTGTCTATCTTAGGAGTTGTCTTTTCTTACGAGATTGCTGGGATGTTCGGACTGACAGGTGAGAAGCTGGAACTCACGGCTAGCATGCTGCAATGGATGTGGCCATCAGCTATTTTCATCGGGTTAACAGGGCTGTGGTCGAGTATTTGTAATGCTCACCAGCATTTCTTTACACCAACGCTTGGCACGGTAGTCAATGGAGCTTTGGTGATTGTCAGCATGTATGTGCTCGTTCCGATGTATGGTCCGATTGGACTTTCGATGGCTACGACAATCGGTTACTTGGCTGCACTGTTGCCGATTCTCCCGACTTTGCGCGGATTCGGCTATCAGCAGCGCTTCTCTTTCGCTTGGCGTGAGGACGCTGCTCTCAAAGGCATGGGCGAGCGCGTCATTCCGATTTTGATTGGTGCGGTTGTAGCTCAAGCCACAACCTTTTTGGAACGAGGCTTCGCAGAAGGACTCGGAACGGGTGTCGTTTCCGCTCTCGCCAATGCGAACCAGATCATGCAATTGCCTCTGGCTATTTTTGTCGGGGCGTTTACGTTGCCGTTATTCCCACTGTTGGCTAGTCATGTCAAGCGAGGGGAAATGACGGAGATGAAGCAAATCCTGCAAAAGGGACTTGCCTATCTCCTCATTTTGCTGTTGCCCGTGACGGTCGGACTTGCGCTATACGCAGAGCCTATTATCCGACTAGCTTTTGAGCGCGGTGCGTTCGATGAGCGTTCTGTCGCTTTGACAGCGTGGGCACTGCCGTTTTACGGTGTGGGACTATTCTTTTTAGCGTCGAGAGACTTGCTGACTCGCGCCTTTTATGCACTGGAAAACACGAAGACACCCGTTATTATCGGGGCGATCGGGATCGGTGTGTATGCTCTTGCCAACTGGTTGCTTATTCCATTGCTTGGTCATGGCGGAATTGCCCTGGCTAATGCAGTTTCAGCTATCAGTCAAGCGCTCCTGCTGTTTGTTTTGCTATGGAGGGCGGTAGGCAGCCCTGTACGAGCGAATTTCCTCATGACTGCCGGGAAAACCATTTTGGGCTGCGCAGTTATGGCCGGTGCTATTTTGCTCGTCGATCCATGGTTATCCGCATGGCCTGTCTGGTTGTATTTGCCGCTAGGAATTATTGGTGCTGCTCTTTTATATCTCGTGGTGCTCATTTTGGTTCGCGAGCCACTTGTATCAGAGCTGCTGCAAAAAGTACGCAAGCGGTCTACTCCAGCGGGAGGGCGCTCGTAAGCGGGAATTCCCGGATTGCATAACGAGTCTTACCCGAGCTTGCAGGGGGAATGGTTTCCACGTAAGAAACTTGGATGCTCACTTGACCTAACGCCGAGCGAATTCCTGCCAAAAGCTTGGCTTCATCGGCAGGCAAAAAACGTTCCGGCTCCTTCACCAGTCTCAGGCTCAGTCGCTCCGGGTCATGCTGGACGATCTGGAAGGTGCGGAAGCTGTCCATATTGCGCACGATGTGATTAAAATAATGTCCGTGTACGTACCGGCCGTTTAACGATAGGAACATGTCGTCTTCTCTGCCATCGATCGTAGCAAGCAGTGGAAAAGGGAGATTGCATGAGCAGGCTGAATCAGAAAGCGCGACGACATCTCCTAATTGGTAGCGTAGGCGAGGCATGACGGTATTGTGCAGGTCTGTGATAAGCAGTGCTCCTGGGTGCCCTTTGTAGACGGGAATATGCGTAATGGGATCGACTACCTCCAAATAACAGTTCCCTGAAAAGGCATGCATGCTCCCAGCCTTGCATTGATAGGCGATAATTCCGCCGTCACGGGCGCCGTATTCATTCACAACAGGCGCATCAAAAGCTTGGGCAATCGTTTGCCGCTGGTGTTCGTGCAGGCTTTCTGCTGTAGAGACCACGGCTTTGAGCGGGATTCCGAGTGTCATGCCACGTCGTAACATCATCGTGGCGAGCGCATAAAGTGCGGAGGCGTAGCCGTATAAATAGGCTGGTTGGAAATTCCGGATGAGGCGCAGGTTTGTTTCTACATGTCTTTCGTCCAGTTCATAGGCAGAAATCATCATGCGGTTTTTCAACCAGCGCTCCTTCCAGCGGTAGCGGCGAGCTTGCTGGGCGTTTAATTCGAGTGGCGAACCCCAAATCATCACACATGGGTCACCTATGCGAATGCCGTACCAGGATAGCCCCAACCAGCGCGCAGCTTCATATCGCTCGACAGTTGGACGATCGAGATAAAAATGGGTAGGCTCACCTGTGGAGCCTCCTGTACGATTTCCAATGAGCCCGCTTGTTTGTAGGCCTTGGCTCATATATTGATCAGCGTTTTGCCGAAAGTGTGCTTTGGTCAGAACAGGAATACGCTGCAAAAAGCGTTCAGGCATCTCGCGCATTTTGCTCCAGTCTGGGGCGAAGGCAGTGTAGGCCGGTACGTTTTGAATCGCATGATCGAGTAGCTTCACCAGCTTTTCTCGCTGCTGCACGTTAAGCTCTTCGGCAGATAGATGCTGAGCTGCTTGCAATTCTTTCATATAAGGACGGATGCGATTTCCTTTCAAAGCCTCCATTAACGGCCACTGTACATGGCGGATCAAAAATTCGGTTGTGGGCATAATATCCCCTCCTACTCACAGATCACACAGGCTGACGATTAAAAAAAATCAATGGAATCTGTTTTTCACCAGTATTCCTGCGAAATTCCATCGATATACCTGTTTGCTGGAAGAGGGAAATGATAGTAGGATAGAGAGTGGGTTCATGTCGATTGGTGCTGCCCCACGGGTGTCCAGTCAAAGAGACGAATAAAGGAGTTACCCATGTTGAAAAAAAGTCATTTTCTCGCGGGAGCGTTGATCTTAGCCATAGCGGGGATTTTGTCAAAAGTTATCGGGATGTTTTATCGGATTCCGCTTCAGGAGATTGTGGGCGACAGAGGTCTCGGACTCTATCAGGAAGTATATCCTCTCTACCTGACCTTTCTCATATTGGCGACAGCAGGTGTGCCAGTAGCGTTGTCGAGGGTGATTGCAGAGGCATTGGCTGAAGGAAAGCAAGGCTCTATTGGACAAATTTTGGCCCGTAGCATGGTCATGATGGGCGCCATCGGACTTGTCTTGTTTGCACTCCTGTACGCAAGCTCCCCACTCATCGCAAAGCTCATGGGGAATCCGCATTTGATTGAGCCAATTCGGGCGATTTCCATGTCGCTGCTGTTCGTTCCCTTGATTGCGGTTATTCGCGGCTTTTTCTACGGCCATCAAAAAATGTTGTTTGTCGGGCTCTCGCAAATCGTAGAGCAGACGTTGCGTGTCGTATTTATTTTGGTAGCTTCCCTGTATCTCGTGTCACTCGGTGAAGATACGGATACGGTGATTACCGGAGTCAACTTCGGTACGATGATCAGTACATTTTTAAGTCTCGGGTTTCTAGCGTTACTCATGTGGCTCCACAACCGGAAAAATTCCGTATTTAGCGGGGCGGAGTGGGGACGCCTTACTTGGTGGTATGATCGTGCCTTCTTCGCCTCGATGTGGCGAATTGCCTGGCCGATTTGTGTCAGCGCCTTGGTTATCCCGATTTTCAGCCTGACCGATTCCTTCCTGGCGATTAACATCTTCCGCTATATATGGAATGTGGACGGCTTGACGGCGGATACGTGGTTTGGCATTTACAGCAGGGGAGGACCACTTCTGCAAATGGCGAGCTTGTTCGGATCGTCGATTGCCCTCTCGATCGTGCCTGCTATTGCCGAAGCAATCAGACAAAAGGATCAGGAACGGATTACGACCTTGACCAAGCTCTCACTGCGCTTTGCTTGGCTAATCGGCTTACCTGCAGGTCTTGGACTGACAGCTGTAGCTGAAGGGGCGAATCTGGCGTTGTATGGGGATATGGAAGGCACGCGTGCAATGGCGATTTTAGGCATCACGGCGATCCCGCTTTCCTTGTTGCTTGCTACAAACGGTATTTTGCAAGGGATCGGCAAAGAAAAAATCCCTGCGCGGCATCTGCTGTATGGTGTCATTGTAAAAGTACTGGCGACACTCGTGTTTACTTCGATGTTCGGCATGGACGGCTTGTCCCTGTCATGGCTGGTTGCTACTGCATTTGTCTGCGTACTCAATATGCGAGTCATCAACCGTTACGTATCGATTCCGATAAACTGGCGCTTTGATACCATTTATCCGTTACTGGTGGCTAACCTCATGCTGCTTCTGGCTTGGGGAGCGACTGAGGTAGTAGATTTCCTATTCAGGGGAAGAGAACCAGTGCGCATTTTGGGAGCGATAGAGACCGTCGCTGGAGTCGGTGTAGGACTTGTTGTCTACTTGGGGCTGCTTATTATCATTCCACTCATTGAGGATAAGGAGCTGGACTGGCTGCCAGGCGGAAACAAGCTGCGCGTCTTTATTCAATTCATTCGGAAGAAACAGGATTCCTTGTTAAAGTCCAATACGAATAACGATTGACAAAATCGAAAAAACCCCTTTCTCCACAAACGGAGGAAGGGGTTTTTTTGTGTTCTTGCTTATTTCGTTTTTTGATAAACACAGACGACCATTTTGACGAAAAATTCACGGGTAGCAGGTAAGTTCGCTAAGGTCTGTAACTGATTGCGCAACGGAATTTCTCGCTGGTAAACCGCAGGCTGCACCACGCCTTGTTGAATTTTTCGAAACCGTTTGATCGTCATGCGATTGATGTACGAGATCGTATCTCTGCCATCAGGAAGCTTGTCGAAACGAAAAGCAATCCGGTCAGAACCGTCTGGCAAGTCGCGGACTAGCTTTTTGTAGGCATCAATCAAGGCTTGCTCCGAGAAGAGAGCATGCACCCAAGGAATGCCGATCGCATCTGACAAATGAGCACCGTATGGATGATAATACGGCGGAAAATTGATATAGAGGTGACCTCCAGGCTTCAATACCCGAAAGCATTCCTCCAGCGTCTTTTCCGGTTCGCCTACGTGTTCCATCGCGTCATTCATGATGATCGTATCGAACGTGTTGTCCGGGAAGTCCATTCTCGCGGCATCACCAGTCATGAAGGAGACAAGATGATCCAGTCCTTTTTTCTTCGCGAATTCATTTCCTTCCTCCGCGTAGTGGGGGACGATGTCGATGCCGATCATTTTTTTAGGACCATAGGTGGCGTAATAACAGGTTTTTCCCCCGCCGCCACAGCCGATGTCCAAAACCGTTTGGTCACGGAACATTTGCTCCTGTGAATGGAAGGGGAGGAAAAACTGAATGGTTTGATCCCCTTTTTGAAATTGCCATTCGGTATAGCTCATTTCCCCGTTGTTTGCCAGGTTAAAAGGGTGAACGGGGAGAGGAAATAATCGATTTAAACCAAGTAACACTTGTGAAGAAAAGGACATGATGTCCTCCTTTCCAGGTCAGCCTTATTTACGCAGCGCTTGTAGAACAAGTTCACTGCTTTTGGAAGCTTCGATCGCTAACAGATGGGAATGCTTCGTTACCACATCAATTTCGTGATCGAGGTTGTCCAGTTTTTCAGCGAGCAAGGTCAAAAGTGTAGTTTCATCGAGTGCAGTAATATGACCAGCATTGGGCATTCCAGCGCGTTCTACGAATCGATCAATTTTCGGATCGTAGGAGATGCCGATAAAAGGGATTCGCAGCATGCACGCAAGAATAAGCGAGTGAAGCCGCATACCAACGACGTAGTTGCATTGCTTCAGTACCGACATAATGTCATGAAAAGTAACAGGCGCATCGAGAAGACGTGCTCCTGGTTGGCTCATCTGGTCCATGATTTCCTGGGACGGTGCCAAATCACTAGGGACATGCATCGGCAGAAAGAGAACATTCCATCCGCGCATGATAAACCAATCTGCTGCTAGGGCTATCTTCTGTTTGAATTGCTGTTCCTGCTTCCAGTCCCGGACAGAGATGGCGACTAAAGGCTTGGAAGGATCATCAAACATACCATAGAGCAGCTCTTTTCCCCGTTGATCAGCAATATCGTCTGGGGATATCGTCAGAGCAGGGTCAGCTGTTATATAGATAGGGGCTTTTTTTACGCCGCAGGCTTTGAAGTCCTCCCCTGATTCGTAGTCGCGAACCGTGATGATGTTGACGTGATTCACCAC
This sequence comes from Brevibacillus sp. IT-7CA2, assembly GCF_949767855.1. Lineage (NCBI taxonomy): Bacteria > Bacillati > Bacillota > Bacilli > Caryophanales > Paenibacillaceae > Brevibacillus > Brevibacillus sp. IT-7CA2. The sequence goes on along the minus strand of NZ_CATKQT010000052.1, from coordinate 295,807 downwards.
GCGTTTAATCATCGTGCGACTGAGCGATTTGAGGATGGGGCCAAATCCTTGTGCGTAAAAGACCACGGGTTTACCTAAAAGCTTGGCAATGGTGACGATGCCCAAATAGTAGAGGACACTGCGCGGACTAGTTACATCCTGCATCAGTGTACCGCCGCCCATCACCAGCATGTCACTTCGCGAAAGCTCGCGGACGATGGTTCCAAAGCTCCAGCGGTTATAGGCTTCAATCCCAAACAATTCCGCAGTCCGATCAGGCTGATTGGACAAGACGGCGAGAGAGATATTTGGTTGTTCCCGCTTAAGAGAGCTGATGATGCCGTACAGGACCACATCGTCTCCGGCATTATTAAAGCCGTAGTACCCGGAGATGAGAATTCGCGACATGGAGTGAACCTTCTTTCTATATCAAACGTACAGGAAAAATACATTCTCAAGTATAATCGAGTAAACAAGGGGAAGTAAAGCAACCACAGTAGAAAACTTCACGCCCCAATTGTTTGGACAGATACAGTGGGTGCAGCGCGGTTCGTAGGGTATAATGATGTTGTTCCGACTTACGAGAACATATAGAGGAAACCCATACCGAACATGCCGATGCCAAGAACAATGAGGGCAATCATGACGATGAACAGCCCCTTATTTTTGCGGCGACGGTAAAAAAATTCGTCAAACATGGTAAGCCTCCCTGCGGTTATGTTAGTCCATTCTACTATCATACCATGTTCTCTATCATCCTTGCCATCCACATATGAGTGAATAGATGTCCGCAAGAATAGGGGCGAATGACAGCAAAAGGGAAGGAGCATTTTTCATCATGGAAAGCATGTGGCTCAAATACAAATTACTAGTGGAACCGGAGATTGAGGATTTGTTTGTGGCAGAGGTTTTGACCAGCTCCTACACGCTTGGCTGGATCGAACCGCAAATCGAAGTACTGACAACGGAAAACGGATATGATTACGCAGAAAATACGGAAGGTCCACTTGTTGGCTATTTATTTGAACCCCAGCACGATCGTGAAGAGGAGCATGTAGCTCACTTGAAGATTTACATTCAACGCTGGAATGGACAAGTCACCATAAAAGAAGTAGAACTCGTAGCTGAAGAAAATGAATCGTGGAAAGAGGAGTTCCGGGAAGTCAAGATAGGCGACTGGTGGGTGGCACCAACGTGGACGGACCCCGCAGCGCTGGAGTCGGCACAGCATATCCTATGGCTCGATCCAGGTGCAGCCTTCGGAACCGGCTATCATGGAACGACGCAGGACATTCTTTTGTTTTTGCAAGAAATGGATCTGGAGGGTAAGCAAGTCATTGATATAGGAGCTGGCTCAGGAATTCTCTCTTTGTACTGCGCTTTGAATGGAGCTAAGCATCCTGTATGGGCAGTTGATATTAATCCACAAAGCGAGTATCAGGTTCTCGTCAATGCGACCAATAACCACCTTCCTGACCACGCTGTACAAGTCGTGATTGGGGATGCGAGCGAGGACGCAGTGAAGTCTCAATTGCCTGACCAAGCTGATGTCATTCTGGTCAACATCGGAGGCGATGAAAATGTCGCGATGCTTCCGATGATTACGGAGCGGATGGCTCCTGAAGGAATTTTGATTCTCTCCGGAATTGTCGAATGGAATCGGGAAGCTGTCATCGCCACATTTGAACAGGCGGGCTTCCAAGTAGAGAAAGAAAGTCAAAAAGACGAATGGGTTAGCGTTGTATTGAAAAACATCGCTTAGAACTGCCTTGTAACTTCCGTGTGAGACAATAAAGAAAATAGGGTACTCAATGGAGGGGAAAACAATGGAGCAGGTTGTCATTGCTGCTGCCGGACGTACGCCAATCGGTACGTTTGGTGGCGTCCTGAAAGATGTAAGCGCTCGCAAGCTGGCAGAAACCGTCATTCGCGGTGTCATGGCTCGATCTGGCCTGGAGGCTTCTCTGATCGATGAAGTCATTTTAGGAAATTGCATTCAACGTACAGACGAGCCAAACATAGCACGAGTGGCAGCATTGGATGCAGGGTTGGGGAAAGAAGTGACCGGCTACACGATTCAACGTCAATGTGCATCTGGCATGCAAGCGATTGCGAGCGGCGCTTCCCAAATCCTTTTAGGCGACAGTGAAATCGTCTTGGCAGGCGGCGTAGAGAGCATGAGCAACGCCCCGTATGTCCTGAAAAATGCGCGCTGGGGCAAACGATTGACACATGGGGAAATGACCGATGCGATGTGGGAGTTGTTAACAGACCCCCACCATCAAATCCTGATGGGCGAGACGGCAGAACGTCTGGTCGATCGTTATGGGATCACGCGCGAGGAGTCAGATGAGATTTCCTTGCGCAGTCAGCAAAATGCGATCCGCGCCATAGATAGCGGTATGTTTGCCGAAGAAATTATCGGAGTCCCAATTAAAAAGCGCACCGAAGAAATCATCGTAACGAAAGACGAATTCCCTCGCAGGGGAGTGACGTTGGAAAGTCTCGCGAAGCTAAGACCAAGTTTTCGTGACAATGGTACAGTGACGCCAGGCAATGCATCTGGGCTCAACGATGGAGCGTCCGCAGCCGTTTTGATGAAAGAAGGAAAAGCGAGAGAGCTCGGTATCGAACCACTCGGCAGAATTGTCTCGTGGGCAGTAGCGGGGGTAGAGCCTGATTTGATGGGATATGGACCCGTTCCAGCAGTGAAGCGTGCATTGGCAAAAGCGGGTTTGACGCTAGCGGATATCGAACTGATCGAAGTAAACGAAGCCTTTGCCGCGCAATACCTCGCCGTGGAAAAACTGCTGGAGCTACCGCGGGAAATAACGAATGTGAACGGAAGCGGCATCGCGCTAGGTCACCCTGTCGGTTCTACTGGCTGCCGAATTGTTGTAACCTTGCTGCACGAAATGAAGCGGCGACAGCTGAAACGAGGCTTGGCTGCCCTTTGTGTTGGCGGCGGGATGGGTATGGCGATGGTTGTCGAACGCACGTAGGTTTAAACAAAGTCTCCCCTGTTAAAAATGGAAGCAAAGGGGGAGGCTTTGTCATGTTTATATGGTCTTTTTTCAAGCGACATGGAAAACAGATTGCGTTTCATACCATATCCTGTTTGACGATCGGGGCGTTGCTGCTTGTTGCCTACAGTGCCTATCAATATAAGCAAATGACAAATCAGTGGTATGCTCCGATTGATGGAGCCAAAGGGAGCGCAAAACAGGCAGCTGTTTCCCTTCCTCCACGTGATCTTTTGACAGGAACAGAACCATTGAAGCCTTTCGTCGCCCTGCTTCTTGGTGTGGATAGTCGAGACGGGGAAAGTGCACGTTCAGATACAATGATGCTTGCGGCGATTCATCCCGGGAAGCAATCCGTCTACCTTTTGGCGATTCCGCGTGACAGCTACATGGAGCTCCCGGGAAAAGGATACGACAAGGTGAACCATGCGATGGCTTTTGGTGGTCCAAAGATGGTGAAAGAGTCGCTGGAAAAATTCTTACAACTAAAAATTGACCGGTATATCTCCGTAGATTTCGATGGCTTCCGTCAAATTGTGGACGAACTGGGAGGTGTCACTGTCGATGTGAAGAAACGAATGAAGTACAGCGATCCGAGCGACGACACGTACATCGACATTCAACCAGGGCGGCAGACTTTATCAGGTGAGCAGGCATTGGATTACGCTCGTTATCGCAAAAGTGATCTAGGCAAGGAAGACAGTGATTACATGCGGATTGACCGACAGCAGGAGATTCTCAAAGCGCTGGCTTCTAAAGGCACCTCACTCCAAGTGTATACCAAGGCATTTTCTCTCATGGAAATACTGGGTCAGCATGTGAAAACGGACCTCACTGAACAGGAAATCGCCTCTCTATTATTGTCCTATGGCGATGGCACTCCGAACTCCATTCAAGCTGATACATTGGTCGGGCAGGATGAGCGCATTTGGCATAATGGCATCGTTGGCTGGTATCATCTCGTCCCCACAGCTGAACGGGAAAGAGCACGTCAGCAAATTATCAAGGAAGTAAAACCGTAAGACACATAGAGCATAAGGGCAAAGGACACGGCTTTCATCAAGGGCTGCGTCCTTTTTTTCGTCGAATGGTCTTGTCCCAGATGGAAAGTACATGATTTTAGTTGGAAAATTGAATATGTTTCGAATACAATAGTCATTAGGAAGAGATTATGAATGTAGATCATAGGGAGAGGCAAGGCCATTTAAGGGATGGAGGGAATGACCATGTCAAATGCCAAGCCTTGGATTGCCAATTACCCGCCCGAAACTGCGCCGTCATTGGATTACCCCCGTGTTCCTTTGACGCATTTTCTGGAGCAGTCTGCAGCTATGTATCCAGACAGTAACGCGATCTATTTCATGGGAAAAAGCATTACGTATCGAGAGCTTTTGCAGTTGTCATACCAATTTGCCAATGCATTGATCAAGCGCGGTGTAAAGAAAGGCGACCGCGTGGCGATTATGCTACCAAATACTCCTCAAGCCGTCATCAGCTACTACGGAGCGCTTTTTGCAGGCGCGATCGTGGTCATGACCAACCCGCTGTATACCGAGCGAGAATTGATTCACCAAATGAACGATTCAGGCGCCGAGACCATCATCACACTGGATTTGTTGTACAAACGTGTTACCCAAGTCCGTGCATCTACCTCACTTCAACGAATTATCATCACAAGCATTGGCGATTTCCTTCCCTTATTGAAAAAATGGCTATATCCGTTCGTGCAGAAGAAACAAGGACAAAATCCGCAGGTTACATACAGCGCAGATATTGAGCCTTTTCTTTCCGTATTAAAAGAAAGCGCTACCAAGCCTGTTGAAGTACCAGTTGATCCGACCCAGGACATCGCGCTCCTCCAGTATACAGGGGGGACAACAGGTGTTGCCAAAGGCGTCATGCTGACGCACGCCAACCTCATTGCGAATGCAGTCCAGTGCCAAGCGGTCCTTTACAAGCTGAAAAAGGGACAGGAACGGATTTTGTGTGTGCTCCCACTGTTCCACGTGTATGGGATGACTACCGTGATGAACAAAGGCATTTGTATCGCAGCAGAAATTATTCTCGTTCCCAAATTCGACGTGAAACAAATATTTGAAATGATTGATAAACGGAAGCCTACTCTTTTCCCAGGGGCACCCACCATGTATATCGGTCTCATCAACCACCCGGACTTGAAGAAACATGACCTTTCTTCCATCGACGCATGTGTCAGTGGATCGGCTCCGTTGCCGATCGAAGTCAAGCTCAAATTTGAGGAGTTGACAGGCGGCAAGCTGGTCGAGGGCTATGGGATGACGGAGGCTTCTCCCGTAACACATTCCAATCCCATTTGGGAAAAAGGCATTACCGGAAGCATCGGAATGCCGTGGCCAGATACGGATTGCCGAATTGTGGATACGGCAACGGGAGATGAGATGCCCCAAGGCGATGTCGGAGAGTTGGCCGTAAAAGGACCCCAAGTCATGCTAGGCTATTGGAATCGCCCAGAAGATACCGCCGCCGTATTGAAGGATGGCTGGTTTTTGACGGGAGATATGGGCTATATGGACGAAAACGGCTATTTCTATATCGTAGATCGCAAAAAAGACATGATAATAGCCGGTGGCTTCAATATTTATCCGCGTGAAGTAGAAGAAGTGCTGTTTGAGCATCCCGCCATCCAGGAGGCAGCAGTCATCGGTGTCCCAGATCCGTACCGGGGCGAAACAGTCAAAGCATACGTCGTATTCAAGGATGGACAGCTCGCGAGTGAAGAGGATCTGGAGGCGCATTGCAGACAGAGACTTGCCGCCTATAAGATTCCGAGACAATACGAGATTCGTACAGATTTGCCCAAAACCATGGTCGGAAAAGTACTGCGTCGTCAATTACAAGAAGAAGACAAGAAGAAAAGAGAAGCCCAGGAAGAAATCAAAACGAGCTAGTAGCTGATGTTTTGAGGCTTGCGATCCCAGGCGGAAAGCGGCCTTTTTTGCTGACCTCTTGCGATTGACAGAGGAGTGGCCCTGTATTACACTAATTATGAATGAGTGATCATTCATTTCGTCATCAATGTTAGTAAACATGGAGGTAGTTATGGCAAAGAAAACGGGGGAAAAGTATCAAGCCATTATTGATGCTGCTGTTCGAGTAATCGCCAAACAGGGCTATTACAGTGCCCAGGTATCGAAAATTGCGAAAGAGGCGAAGGTAGCAGACGGCACCATATACCTCTATTTTGAAAACAAGGATGATATTTTGATTTCACTGTTTAACGAAAAGATGGGCCAGTTTGTGGAGACAAACCGCAAACGCATTTCGGAAGCGACGACCATTGAGCAAAAGCTGTATGTACTCATTCATGCACACTTGAGCCAGCTATCCATGGACCAGGATCTGGCAAAAGTGACGCAAATCGAGCTACGCCAATCCAGTCCGATCATTAGTGAAGGAATCGGCAACGTGATGAAGCAGTATTTCAACCTCATTGACGAAGTGATCGTAGAGGGTATGGAACAGGGCGTATTCCGATCCGATCTCGAGGTGCGGATTACGCGAAAAATGATTTTTGGAACGCTGGACGAAGTGACGACATCTTGGGTGATGAAACAGTGCAAGTACGACCTTGTCTCTTATGTTGATTCCATTCATAACCTCTTCCTGCTTGGTATGAAGGGAAAAGAATGAAAAGAAAAGCTTTTTTTGCATGAAAACGTTTGTTACAATGGAAACAGCAAGACTGAGCGATCGCTCGGATCGAAAGAAGTAGCTGTTTTTATATATGGGGAGAGTTTGGGGGGAGAGGAATGGCGTCGCATTGGAATGTAGAAATCGTTGATCGCGTTGCTACGGTTACAATTAGCAACCCGCCTGCTAACGCACTCAGTCAAGCAGTACTCGGTCAATTGAGTGAACTTTTGGACCAGTGGGAAAATAACGATGAAATCAAAGCAATCGTTTTGACTGGCGAAGGTCGGTTTTTCATTGCAGGAGCGGACATCAAAGAATTTACCCAACTGAATCGGGATAATGCAGAAGAACTGGCGAAGAAGGGTCAAGCATTGTTCAATCGCTTGGAAACGTTCCCGAAGCCAATCATTGCAGCAATTAACGGCGCTTGCCTTGGCGGAGGTTTGGAGCTTGCGTTGGCATGCCATATCCGCTTTGCAGCACCTGAAGCCAAGCTCGGGCTGCCTGAGTTGAATCTCGGACTCATTCCTGGCTACGGTGGTACGCAACGTCTACCACGTCTGGTTGGTCGTGGCAAAGCGACACAAATGATTCTCACATCTGAGATGATCGGTGGCGAGGAAGCTCTGCGTATCGGTCTTGTGGAAGCGGTTTATCCCGTAGAGCAGTTGCTTGCAGAAGCGCAAAAGCTGGCGGCTGTTTTCGCAAGTAAGAGTGCGATTACCCTGAAGTTTGCCCTAGCGTCCATCCATAACACAACGGAGCTTTCGTTGTCACAAGGCTTAGAGCAAGAAGCAAAGCTATTTGGCGATGCATTCGCGACGGAGGACGTAAAAGAAGGCGTGACTGCTTTTCTCGAGAAGCGCAAGCCGCAATTCGCAGATCGGTAGTTAAGCATATAGCTTCACAAGTATGAGGTACCACTAAGGAGGAGGCATCCTGATGAATATCGTGGTTGTGTTGAAACAGACGTTTGACACAGAAGAAAAAATCGTCATCCAAAACGGACAAATTTCCGAAGATGGCGTTGAATTCATCATTAATCCCTACGATGAGTACGCTGTAGAAGAGGCGATCAAGCTCAAGGAAGATCACGGCGGCGAAGTAACCGTGATCAGCGTCGGCCCAGACCGTTCTGAAAGTGCACTGCGCACTGCTTTGGCAATGGGTGCAGACAAGGCTGTTTTGGTGGATGACGAGTCTCTGTTCGGAGACGAATTCACGATCGCCAAAGTATTGGCTGCAGTAGCGAAAAAGGTTGGCTTCGATATTATCATTGGTGGACAAATGGCTGTAGACTCCGGGGCTGGCCAAGGCGGTCCTCGTCTGGCAGAAGAACTGGGAATTAACCATGTATCGACTGCTGTGAAGCTAGCGGTGGACGGGACGAACGTACGCGTAGAGCGCGATGTAGAAGGGGACCTGGAAGTCGTGGAGACGAGCCTTCCTGTTTTGATTACGGCTCAGCAAGGACTCAACGAGCCGCGCTATCCTTCTCTCCCAGGCATCATGAAAGCGAAGAAAAAACCATTGGATAGACTCGGTGCAGACGATTTGGGAATTACTGCGGATGAGGTAAAAGCAAAGACAGAAATCGTCGATCAGACATTGCCTCCGAAAAAGCAGGCGGGTCGCATTCTCTCTGGCGAATTGGCAGCTCAAACGTCGGAATTGGTGCAACTGTTGCGCAATGAAGCGAAAGTGATCTAAGCGAGAGGGAGAGGATATCCATGAAAAAAGTACTTGTATTGGCAGAAGTACGTGACGGACAACTTCGCAACGTGTCGCTGGAAGCATTGACTGCAGCACAAGCATTGGCTGAGGGCGGCGAAGTCGTAGCAAGTGTATTCGGAGCAAATGCAGCAACGCATGCAGTGACATTGGGTCATCACGGTGCGAGCACGGTATATACGGCTGATCATACAGCGTTGGCACAGTACACGCCAGATGCGTATGTGCAGGCACTCGCGCAGTTGATTGAACTGGCTTCTCCAGACGCAGTTGTTTTGGGTCACACCGCGATCGGTCGTGATATCGCACCTCGCGTAGCAGCGAGACTCGGTTATGGTTTGGTTTCAGACGTAACAAGCGTAGAAGCGGGCCCTGTCTTCGTTCGCCCGATCTATGCAGGAAAAGCGACGCAATCACGCAAATTCGTTGATGGAACAACATTTATTACGATTCGTCCAAACAACATTGCCATCGGGGCTGCTGACCCTTCGAAAACGGCAGTGGTGGTACCAGTTGAATTGGATATCAAGGATTTGCGCACGATCGTAAAGGATGTTGTAAGAAAAACAAGCGGCAAAGTAGACCTTTCCGAAGCAAAAGTCGTGATTTCCGGTGGACGCGGAGTGAAGAGTGCAGAAGGCTTCCAGCCGTTGTACGATCTGGCGGAAGTACTCGGTGCAGCAGTTGGTGCATCTCGTGGCGCTTGCGACGCAGACTATTGCGATTACTCCATGCAGATTGGACAGACAGGTAAGGTTGTTACACCTGATCTGTATATCGCATGCGGGATTTCGGGAGCGATCCAGCACTTGGCTGGTATGTCCAGCTCGAAAGTCATTGTTGCCATCAACAAAGATCCGGAAGCGCCAATCTTCCAAGTGGCTGATTACGGTATCGTTGGTGACTTGTTCGAAGTGCTGCCATTGCTGACGGCTGAGTTTAAAAAAGTGTTGGTATAACAGAAAAACGGTAACAAGGCGCTCCTTTTGGGGGCGCTTTTTTTGTCCATAAGGCTTACTTTATGCTTTCCTTGCTTGGTATAATAGGCAGTAAGGAGAGGTGATCGGGATGAGCGAACAGCTTTTGCAACAACTAATACACATGGTGGCAGAGAATAACCGATTGGTTAAAGAAACGCAGGAGGAGCTACGCGAGTTTAAGAAAGAAATGTATGATTTTCGTGATGAGATGTACGAATTCCGCGATGACGCTACGCGCCGATTAGATAGGTTGGAACGCCAAAATAAACATATCGATGCAGACCTTGATCTGCTGCATCGGAAAGTTAGTGACCAAGAACGGGAGATTAACCGGCTCAAACAAGTCGGGCAATAAGGTGCGGCTAGACTGGACAGACTATAGCGAGAAGTGCAGGGCAAAGTGTGGAGCGGCGTAGTCAATTTGGTGTTTGAATGATATACTGATAACCGTTAGGAACCTTTATTTAGTAATTGAAATTCAAGGAGGTAACTTCTATGGCAATTGTAAATGCTACCGACCAAAACTTTTCCCAGGAAGTAGAGCAAGGCGGTACAGTCCTGGTTGACTTCTGGGCTCCATGGTGCGGCCCTTGCAAAATGATCGCTCCTGTACTGGAGCAAATCGACGGTGAAGTGGGCTCCCAGCTCAAAATCGTCAAAGTAAACGTGGATGACAACCCAGATTCTGCTGGTCGTTTTGGCGTAATGTCCATCCCAACACTGATCGTATTCAAAGACGGTCAACCAGTTGACAAAGTGATCGGCTTCCAACCAAAAGAAGCGCTCATGGCAACTGTAGGCAAACATCTATAAGAGCAATGCAATGAGTAAAGCGGCATGTAAGGTGCCGCTTTTTTTTATGGACTGATGCGGAATTCTGAACGATCGTTTGTCAAAAAATTAAGTTTACTTGAGCGAAAATAATTGCGTTTTTATAATACTTTGATTAAACTTCATATATTCAATTTATTTAGAAAATAGAGGGGGCTTTTCTAATGAAGGGATTTCATTTGATGCGCTCGCTGGCGGCGATTTCGCTAGGGGCGGTATTGATGGTCGGATGTTCGAGCGGAGGAAATACAAGTGCTCCTGCAGCAGGAGAAGGTGGCTCTGGACAAGCAGCTAGCGCCGACGGACAAGAGATTCAAGCAAAAATCGGTGTTGTTGGTTTCCTCTCAGGATCTGGCGCAGCCTATGGAGAAGCACAAAAAGCAGGATTGGAGCTGGCGTTGGGTGAGCTGAATGAAGCAAACAAAGGCAAGCTCAAGATCGAACTGAAGTTTGAAGACTCCGCCGGAGAAAAAGAAGGCGCGATTAACGCGGTAAATAAACTGATTAATCAGGATAATGTCGTGGCTATCATCGGACCAACACTTTCCGGTGAAATGTTTGCAGCAGGACCAGTTGCAAACGAGGCGGAAACCCCGATTTTTGGTATCTCCAACACGTCAGAAGGAATCAATGATATCGGGGAGTACGTGTTCCGCAATTCTTTGCCTGAATCCATTGCGATCCCGACAGCTATGAAAGCAGCCGTAGAGAAAAATGGCTTGAAAAAAGTAGCACTCATCCATGCATCCAACGATGACTTCTCCGTGAATGGTTACAAGGTCATGAAAGCAACCGCTGAAAAGCTGGGCTTGGAGATTACCGGTGAAGCGACTTTCGCAAATGGCGATGTGGATTTCTCGGCCCAATTGACTAAGCTGAAGCAAGCAAACCCAGACGCTTTGCTAGTGTCCGCTTTGTACAAAGAAGGCTCTATGGTTGTGAAAAAAGCACGTGAGTTGGGCTTTACAGGGACAATTCTTGGTGGAAATGGTTTCAATAATCCGAAAGTTTTTGAAATTGCAGGTCCAGCTGCTGAGGGCTTGATCGTTGCGACTCCATTCAGCCCTGAAAAGAAAGATGATAAAGTACAAGCCTTCGTAAAAGCATTCGAAGCCAAATACAACAAAAAGCCTGACCAGTTCGCTGCCCAAGCATATGACTCGCTGTATATCATGTCGCAGTCACTTCTTGCCGCAGGCAAAGCAGATCGCGAAGAGTTGCGCGGACAATTGGCTCAGCTGAAAGACTTCACAGGTGTATCCGGCAAACTGTCTTTTGACGAGAAACGCAATCCGATTGGTGATGCGGTTGTCGTTGTCGCAAAAGAAGGCAAATTCGTCCCGTTTGAATAGGATCGTGCCCGGGGTCGCTCCGGGCTTCTTTTTCTATAGTTATCTCGCTGGATCAGAAAGTACCAGATGAAGTTCTTCGCTTGCTGATCCAGCGAGAATAACTCAATCATCGTTGGATGTTAACCACTTAACAGTGAGGTGAGGCATTTGTTTTGGCAACAATTAGTCAACGGTTTGACAGTTGGTAGCACTTATTCATTGATTGCATTGGGCTATACGCTCATTTTTGGTGTCTTGGGAATCATTAATATGGCACACGGCCAAATTTTTATTTTTGGATCACTGGTTGGCTTGGTATTGATGACCAGCCTGAATATGCCTTTAGGGGTAGCGCTGATCGTGGCGGTCGTGATATCGGCCATTTTGGGTCTCGTGCTGGAATATACAGCGCTTCGCCCCCTTCGTAAAAAAAATGTACCCCATCTGGCATCCTTGATTAGTACGATCGGATTTGCCATTTTGATGGAGGAAGCCATGCACAAGTTTTTCGGTGCTGACTCCCGTGCGTTCCCACAATCCTTTGGGGATGCCACTTTTGACTTGGGGCTCATTCAAATTCGCAGCGTGGATCTCGTTATTTTGGCGATTTCTGTGTTGCTGATGTTCGTCCTGCATTTCTGGATTCAAAAAACGAAAATGGGAAAAGCCATTCGCGCGACGGCTGAAAATACGGATACTGCAAATCTTTTGGGGATTAACACGAATATGGTTATTGTCGTGACCGTTATGCTTGCTTCGGCACTGGGAGGCGTCGCTGGTATATTGATCGGAATGGCGTACTCTGCTCTCATTCCGACGATGGGGATGACGCTTGGCTTCAAAGGTTTGGCTGTTTTGATTTTAGGCGGAGTAGGCAGCATTCCTGGAGCCATGGTGTGTGGCGTATTGCTCGGAATTATCGAGGTGTTTACTGTCGCGTACGGAGACTCGTCGTATCGGGATGCGGTTGCTTTTGGCTTGATCATTCTCATTTTACTCTTGAAGCCGGAAGGACTATTTGGACGCAAAGCGTAAGGGAGGTGCAGACATTGGACATTCTCAATCCATATAACTTACAGGTACTGACTTTTATTTTGTTAAACAGTATTTTAGCGATCAGTATTTACATTACGCTCTCGACGGGCCAGCTTTCCTTGGGACATGCGGGCTTTATGAGCATTGGTGCTTTTACGGCGAGTATTTTGACAAAGCAAGCGGACATGCCGCTGTTTATCGCCATCTTGATCGGAGGACTGGCGGCAGGGCTGATTGCACTCTTGATCGGTGCTCCGACATTGAAGCTCCATGGCTTGTACCTGGCAATTGCTACGCTTGGCTTTGGTGAAGTGATCCGCGTTATTTTTCTTAATATGGAAATTACGAATGGAGCCCTCGGATTGACCGGACTTCAATCGATTGGCAATTACTTGTACGATTTTGAAAAAGCAATGGGGTTAAAAGCGCAAACCTTTGGTATTTCGGTCATGCAAATGAAGTCATTATCGACCTTTGTTTTTATGCTGCTCCTGTTTGCCTTCGCTCTTTTCCTGACGCTTCGTCTGAACCGTTCGCGTCTGGGGCGTGCTTTTGAAGCGATCAAAGCAGATGAAACGGCAGCACGAGCGATGGGATTGCAAGTCAACTATTATAAAATGCTTGCTTTTGTGATCGGTTCAATTTTGGCAGGGGTGTGTGGAGGATTGTTCGCTCACATTACGACGACCATTACGCCAGATGATTTTAACTATCATAAAGTCGTAGAGATTCTGTCTTATGCCGTGATCGGCGGCAGCGAAGTCGTATGGGGGCCGCTGTTTGGTGCCTTGCTTCTCACGGCACTGCCGGAGGTACTGCGTGGTTTGGCCGAGTACAAAATGCTCATGTACGGTTTGATCATGGTCGGTGTAATGGCGTTCCGTCCGCATGGCTTGATCGGTGCCGATACGTTCCAGAAGCTGTTCAAGCGTCGGCGGGGCAAGTCATCGGATAAGGAAGCGAAGGGGGGAGAATAAGATGTTGCTGGAACTTGCGAACGTAGGAAAAAGCTTTGGCGGCATCACCGCTCTTCGTGACGTTTCTTTTTCTGTCGGAGAGGGCGAAATTGTCGGCTTGATTGGTCCGAATGGTGCGGGGAAAACGACCATTTTCAATATGGCAACGGGTATATTCGAACCAACGACGGGTACTTTTTCTTTTGCCGGACAAAAACTAAATGGAATAGTGCCGAACAAAATTACTGAAATGGGGATTGCGAGGACGTTCCAAAATATTCGCCTTTTCGGTCACATGAGTGCGTTGGACAACGTGAAGGTAGGCTGCCATTTACGCATGAAGGCGGGCTTTTGGGCTTCCCTTTTGAAAACACCGGGACAACGTGCAGAAGAAAAGGCGGTTACCAAAAAAGCAGAGGAGCTTCTCGAATTCGTAGGCTTGTCTGACATTGCTGATGTGCGCTCGGATACATTGGCCTACGGTCAACAACGGCGTTTGGAGATTGCACGGGCACTGGCTACTGAGCCAAAACTTTTGCTTTTGGACGAGCCTGCTGCCGGAATGATCGAGACTGAGACAAAAGCGCTCATGGAGCTGGTCAAAAAGATTCGTGATGACGGGACGACGGTCCTGTTGGTCGAACATGATATGGGATTGGTCATGAACCTGTGTGAAAAGGTCGTATGTATCAACTTTGGGGTCAAAATTGCTGACGGAACCCCAGCAGAGGTACAAAACAATCCAGATGTGATTGAAGCCTACCTCGGCAAGGAGGACGAATAAGATGCTGAACATACAAAACTTGACGACCTCCTACGGTCAAATCAAGGCGATTCGTGGGATCACGCTGGAAGTGCCTGAGGGCAAAATCGTCTCGCTAATCGGGGCGAACGGAGCGGGCAAAACCACAACCATGCGTACGATCGCAGGTCAACTGAAGCCCGAAGCAGGGACGATTACGTTTTGTGGTCAACGTATAGAGGGTTCGAGACCTCATCAAATCGTAAAAGCCGGACTGGCTTTGGTACCAGAAGGGCGTGCGATCCTCGGTAAGATGACCGTGCTGGAAAACTTGGAGATGGGTGCATTCCAGCGCAACGATGCACAAGGCATCAAGGACGACATGGAAAAGATGATGACCTGGTTCCCAATCCTCAAGGAACGGCTTTCTCAATTGGGAGGGACGATGTCTGGCGGTCAGCAGCAAATGCTAGCCATTGCCCGCGCATTGATGTCTCGACCGAAGCTGTTGCTTTTGGACGAGCCGTCGATGGGCTTGGCTCCCATCGTGGTGGCGGACATTTTCAAGGTGATCAAAGAAATCAATGCGGAAGGTACAACCGTCCTCATTGTGGAGCAAAATGTCAAACAGGCCCTCAAAATCGCTGATTACGGGTATGTACTGGAGGCAGGGCAAATCGTATTGGACGGCACAGGAGAAGCATTGTTAAACGACGAGCGTGTAAAAGAAGCATATTTGGGCGGTCGCAAGCATTAGGTCTGCCTATAAAAAACTGTCGCTATGGAATGAGGCGGCAGTTTTTTTCGTATTGATTCCATGGTACTATGAAGGATAGAACGTATATTCTCTTATGATGAGAAAAAGGGAAGGAAGCCGGATACGATGCCAACCAAATTGACGAGAGAGCAAATGGAATATCTTGTTCATCAAGTACAGCGCTATTTTATTGAAGAACGGTCGGAGACACTCGGCAATTTGGAGACGGAAGAGTTGATTGCCTTTTTTTCAAAGGAACTCGGCCCCTTCTATTACAATCAAGGGGTGCAAGACAGCCGCAAGCTGCTGGTGGAACGAATGAGTTCCTTAGAAGATGAACTGTATGTATTGGAAAAGCCAATCTACAAGAACAAATAGATACAAGGCAGATATAGAGCAAAGAGGAGGGAGCAGCCATGAACAGCTCCTTAAAAGATAAACTGGCCGTCCTGCCAGATAAGCCAGGCTGCTACCTGATGAAAAATGCGAGCGGGGAAATCATTTACGTAGGAAAAGCCAAGGTGCTGAAAAACCGCGTCCGCTCTTATTTTACAGGCAGTCATAACGGGAAGACGCAGCTGTTGGTCAGTGAGATCGTGGACTTTGAGTACATTGTGGTATCCTCAGCGATTGAGGCGCTCATCCTCGAGTGCAACCTGATCAAGGAGCACGACCCGCGTTATAATGTCATGCTCCGCGACGACAAGACGTATCCGTACATCAAAATTACGAATGAGGCGCAGCCACGCCTGGAGATTACCCGTAAGGTATTAAAAGATAAAGCCAAGTATTTCGGTCCATATCCGAATGCGGGAGATGCCTCCGAGGTGAAGAAGCTGCTGGATCGCCTCTATCCGTTGCGCAAATGCCGCAACATGCCCAAGCAGGTTTGTCTTTACTACCATTTGGGACAATGTCTCGCGCCCTGTGTGTACGAGGTATCGGCAGAGGAAAATCAGCGTTTGGTGGACGAAATCAGCCGGTTCCTCGATGGTGGCCATGAGGAAATGAAGCAAACCCTCACGGGAAAAATGCTGCAAGCCGCAGAAAACATGGAGTTCGAACGCGCCAAGGAATACCGCGATCAGATCAAGAGCATCGAAGCGGTGATGGAGAAGCAGAAGATCACGTTCACTGATACGGTAGACCGCGACATTATCGGGTTTGCTGTGGAAAAAGGCTGGATGTGCATTCAGGTGTTCTATATGCGAAAAGGGAAGATGATCGAGCGTCAGACGACTTCCTTTCCATACTATGGTAGCGAAACCGAAGACTTCATGTCTTATGTGAGCCAGTTCTACTACGACAAGCAAAATGCGCTGCCAAAAGAAATTTTGCTCCCGGAAGAGAGTGAACCGGAGCTTTTGAGTGAGTGGCTGGGCATCAAAGTCCACGCTCCCAAAAGAGGCAAAAAGCATGAGCTCGTGAAGATGGCTTCCGAGAACGCCCGTATTGCTTTGCAGGAGAAGTTCGCGCTGATGTCCAAGGACGATGCTCGTACGGTCCAAGCGGTACACAATCTCGGTCACATTTTAGGGGTTCCGGTTCCTCATCGAATTGAAGCGTTTGACAACTCCAACATTCAGGGAACAGAGCCAGTGTCTGCGATGATTGTGTTTACAGACGGCCGTCCTGACAAAAAGGAATACCGCAAATTCAAGATCAAAACCGTCGAGGGACCAGATGATTACGGCTCCATGCGGGAAGTCGTTCGCCGTCGATACTCTCGCCTGCTGAAAGAAAACCAGCCGATGCCTGACCTGATTGTGATCGATGGTGGAAAAGGCCAAATCAGTGCGGCCATGGACGTCCTGGAAAATGAGCTGGGCCTCTATATTCCAGTCTGTGGACTCGCGAAGGACGAGAAGCACCGCACTGCTCAGCTCATGTACGGAGATCCGCCAGAGCCTGTAAATCTTAGACGGGATAGCTATGAGTTTTATTTGTTGCAGCGCATCCAAGATGAAGTCCACCGATTTGTTATTACGTTCCACAGACAATCCCGGACGAAAACGATGCTCTCCTCACAGTTGGATGAGATCCCGGGTATCGGTGAGAAACGACGCAAGCTGTTGTTCTCACATTTCGGCTCGTTGAAAAAAATGCGCGAGGCGACCGTTGAAGACTTCCGTCAATTAGGGATCGGCGACAAGCTGGCGAAAGAAATCATCGGGCATCTGCGCAAGCTGGACACATAGCAAATGTGACTTTTGGAACAACCTCTAAAAAGGAATTGATCCATTTTTAGACTCATGATATAATCCGATTCAAACAGAATAGTTAGCCTCACTTCCATTATGGAGTGAGGTAGAGGCGCGAAAACCAAGAGTACCACCCTGAGATCGGGTATCTGTGAAGGGGACGGGAAAGGGGAATTCGCCGAAGTGTGGAGGGAAACCCGCTTTTCTCCATGCTGGGTCTGCGTTGAACAAATGCAGGACTGTCATCTGCACAATGACCAATTGTCAGATGGAGAGCTATCTCACGGTGTGTCAATGTGAGTTTTGATGGTGTTTACTATCAATCTTCGTTGTCCGCGTGTATTGGGAGGGAGGAACCGGTATGTCGAAACAGTAGGCAGCGGCAGGTCTTATTCCTTGTCGGTGCCTTTTTTGTAAAATAAAAATGTAAGACTTTTCCTTATAGAGAGAATAGTGAAAAACCATACGATACGAGATATATACCAACATTGGATATGAGAAAAAGGGAGAGAAGCCGCATGGGGTTGATCGTGCAGAAATACGGAGGCACTTCTGTAGGTACCATTGAGCGAATTTTACGAGTTGCGGATCGAATTATCAGCTACAAAGAGGAAGGGCATGATGTGGTAGTCGTTGTTTCTGCGATGGGGAAATCTACTGACGTGTTGGTAGACATGGCCAAGCAGATTAGCGCATACCCATCCGAGCGTGAAATGGATATGCTGCTGACCACGGGGGAGCAGGTATCGATCGCGCTTTTGTCGATGGCCTTGCATACAAAAGGCTACGACGCCATTTCTCTTACGGGCTGGCAGGCTGGAATTACCACGGAGGCGATTCACGGAAGAGCACGGATCAAGCAGATTGATCCAGAGCGGATTCAATCCGAGCTCGGCCGTGGTCGTGTGGTGATCGTGGCAGGATTCCAAGGGATCAGTGACGAAGGTGAAATTACGACGCTCGGCCGCGGTGGATCGGATACATCTGCGGTTACACTCGCAGCGAGCTTGAACGCTGAGAAATGCGAAATCTTTACGGACGTGTCCGGGGTGTACACAGCTGATCCGCGAATGGTTCCAGCTGCGAGCAAGCTGGATACGATCTCGTATGATGAGATGCTGGAGCTGGCGAACCTCGGTGCAGGGGTTCTTCATCCAAGGTCAGTAGAGGCTGCGAAAAAATACAAAGTAAGGCTGGTCGTCCGCTCCAGCTTTACTGCCGAAGATGGTACGTACGTTGAGGAGGTTGCCAACATGGAAACAGGAAGAGTAGTAAGTGGAGTTGCACACGATGAAGATGTAGCCAAAATCACGGTTGTCGGCATGCCTGCCAAGGTCGGGACGCTCTCCCGTCTGTTCAATACGCTAGCGGACAATCAGGTGAACGTCGATATCATTATCCAAAGCTCCTATGATGCGTCTGTTACGAACATTTCTTTTACAGTTGCAGCGGATGACCTGAAAAAAGCACTGGATACGCTGGACAGAAACAAAACCGAGCTTGGCTTTGAAAAAGTCGATTTCGAGGAAGGCTTGACCAAGGTATCGATTGTTGGATCGGGTATGATCAACAATCCAGGGGTAGCTGCCGAAATGTTCCGCGTCCTGGCTGAAAAAGAAATTTCTATTAAAATGGTATCTACGTCTGATATCAAGGTTTCTTGCGTCATTCCAGCAGCCTTGACAGAGCTGGCTGTTCGCAGTCTTCATTCGGCATATGGTCTGGATGTCGAGGAAACCGCGGTCGTGCACGGAGTATAAAACATGGATGGATGCTCCCTCTCCCTTTGTTACAGGTAGAGGGGGCATTTTCTTCATGACGCTACTTGCACAGATATCCGTATGTCTGAAGGGCTTTCCATTTCGATTTTGCTGAATGCTTCTCTTTCTTTCCACTGCTCAATCATACCAGCGATGATCCCAGCCTCAAAAGAAAGACTGCATCCTAGTCTCTCTATAGACTGATAGCTAAAAATAGAATGAGTGAGCGAATAGACGATAGTTTGCCCGGTCTCCTCTACGACGTCTAACTGGCCTAATCCGAGCCGAATAAAAGGCATAATCGGGCCTGTTGCAGATTGAATAGGGATTTGGCGTCCCATATTTTTTCCTATCCAATAGAGAATATGGTTTTCACTATCACCTAGCAGGGTGCTGGTCAGCGTTTCGCGTAGAAGATGATAGCCAAGATAGGGCATGTTCATTCTTTCCGCATAGGGAATGGTCTCCGGCGGCAACAGTGCTGCAAGCTGATCCTTCTCTTTCATATGTGCTTCCCTCCTGTCTGTACTAGATTATGAGGAGGGGCTCATATTCATGACATCGTAATAGAAAAAATAGCTAGACTAAACAAAGTTATTCTATCAATGTATTTAGTACATTGATTGTCTTGACGCTCTGTGTCGACAAGAGTACAATTGGATTTGGTCAAAGTTTTGCCCAACTTTTTCTCGAATTTTGACACATTCCGACAAATTCATATGATCTAGCGAACGCAGTCTTTTTGTGAACAGCGTCAAGATGCTCTTCATAAAATGATCGTGGCGGTTTTGCTATGTCTAATGGGTGAGGCAATGGGTTAGGATATTGGGGAAAGGTCTATCAAAACGGTCGAAAACCGTTTTGGGCCGCTTGCGGTGATGCTTGACGTTTTTCACAGAATTGAGAGTTACATACATTGAAAGGGGGACCATTGTATGGCGAAAGGCCATAGCTTTCTCAGTCACAAGCTACACTCACTTCTTGGTTTGTTTCCGATCGGGCTCTTCCTCGTGTTCCACTTGACCGCCAACTATCAAGCGACTCGTGGACCTGAAGCTTTCAACCAGGCAGTAGGCTTCATTGAAAGCCTTCCATTTCTGTTAGTACTTGAATTTGCCTTGATCTACCTCCCGATCCTGTTTCACGCAGTTTACGGTCTCTACATTGCGTTCCAAGCGAAGCATAACGTAGGGAACTTCGGTTACTTCCGAAACCAAATGTTCTTGTGGCAACGCGTTACAGGAGTCATTACCCTCATTTTTATTGTTTGGCATGTTTGGGAAACCCGTATCCAAAAAGCACTGGGTGCACACGTGGATTATGACATGATGGCAAACATTTTGAGCAGTCCTGCAATGATCGTATTCTACACAATCGGGATTATTAGCACGACTTTCCACTTCTCCAACGGACTGTGGTCGTTCCTGGTTCACTGGGGAATTACAGTTGGGCCGCGTTCCCAACGCATTGCAACATTCCTGACTTTGGGCGTATTCGTAATTGTAACCTTCATCGGCTTGCGTGCGATGTCGGCTTTCATTTTGTAGGGATAGGGGGACAAAACTCATGGCAAAAGGTAAACTGATCATTGTCGGTGGAGGTTTGGCCGGCTTGATGGCTACCATCAAAGCAGCAGAAAAAGGCGTTCCTGTTCAGCTGTTCTCCCTGGTTCCGGTAAAACGTTCCCACTCTGTCTGTGCGCAGGGCGGTATTAACGGGGCGGTAAATACCAAAGGGGAAGGCGACTCCACATGGGAGCACTTCGACGATACAGTATATGGCGGAGACTTCTTGGCAAACCAACCGCCAGTTAAAGCAATGTGCGATGCAGCACCTGGCATCATCTATATGTTGGACCGTATGGGCGTTATGTTTAACCGTACGCCAGAAGGTCTGTTGGACTTCCGTCGTTTCGGGGGAACCAAACATCACCGTACCGCTTTTGCGGGTGCGACCACTGGACAACAGCTCTTGTACGCATTGGACGAACAAGTACGCCGTTATGAAGCTGAAGGTCTGGTAACCAAGTACGAATATTGGGATTTCCTCGGAGCCGTTTTGGACGATACAGGAACCTGTCGCGGGATTACTGCGCAAAACATGCGTTCCGGTGAAATTCAATCCTTCCGTGCGGATGCCGTTATTTTGGCAACAGGCGGACCTGGTATCATCTTCGGTAAATCGACTAACTCGATTATTAATACAGGTACAGCAGCGTCTGCGGCGTATCAACAAGGGGTTATCTACTCCAATGGTGAGATGATCCAAATTCACCCAACTGCAATCCCTGGCGACGACAAGCTGCGTCTGATGTCCGAGTCTGCTCGTGGTGAGGGTGGCCGTGTATGGACGTACAGAGACGGTAAGCCTTGGTACTTCCTGGAAGATAAATACCCTGCATACGGAAACCTGGTTCCGCGTGACATCGCGACTCGCGAAATCTTCTCCGTTTGCGTAGATATGAAGCTGGGTATCAACGGCGAAAACATGGTATACCTCGACCTGTCCCACAAAGATCCAAAAGAACTGGATGTAAAACTGGGCGGTATTATCGAGATTTACGAAAAATTCGTTGGGGATGACCCACGTAAAGTTCCAATGAAGATTTTCCCTGCGGTTCACTACTCCATGGGCGGTATGTGGGTAGACTACAACCAAATGACCAATATCCCTGGTCTGTTTGCAGCAGGTGAGTGCGATTACTCTCAGCACGGTGCAAACCGTTTGGGTGCGAACTCACTCCTGTCCGCGATCTATGGCGGTATGGTAGCGGGTCCAAAAGCAATCGAGTACATCAAAGGCTTGAACAAATCCTCTGATGATCTGTCTTCCACGCTCTTCGATGGCTTTGCTAGCCAAGAGCAAGCGAAATACGACAGCATCCTGAAAATGGACGGAACAGAAAATGCTTACCTGATCCACAAGGAATTGGGTGAGTGGATGACTGACAACGTAACGGTAGTACGTTACAACGACCGTCTGCAAAAAACGGATGATAAGATCGTTGAACTGATGGAACGCTACAAGAAAATCAACA
The DNA here is from genome assembly GCF_949767855.1 of Brevibacillus sp. IT-7CA2. Lineage (NCBI taxonomy): Bacteria > Bacillati > Bacillota > Bacilli > Caryophanales > Paenibacillaceae > Brevibacillus > Brevibacillus sp. IT-7CA2. The sequence goes on along the minus strand of NZ_CATKQT010000052.1, from coordinate 273,772 downwards.
TCAACGATACAAATAAATGGAGCAACTCTGGTGCGGCGTTTACCCGTCATCTCTGGAACATGCTCGCACTGTCCCGCGCGATCACGATCGGTGCGCTCAAGCGCGACGAGAGCCGCGGTGCTCACTACAAGCCTGATTTCCCTGAGCGTGATGACGAGAACTTCATGAAGACGACAATGGCGAAGTACAATGCTGAAACGACTGCGCCTGAAATCTACTATGAAGACATCGACGTATCCCTGATCGCACCACGTAAACGTGACTATACGTCTGACAAGAAATAAGAGAGGAGGAAACTGATCATGGCAGAAAAATTGATTCATTTGATTATCACTCGTCAAGATAGCCCTGACAGCACTCCGTACAAGGAAGAGTTCAAAATCCCTTACCGTCCTGGTATGAACGTGATCAGTGCTTTGATGGAGATTCAACGTAATCCACTCAACGCACAAGGTCAAAAAACGTCTCCAGTAAACTGGGAATCGAACTGCTTGGAAGAAGTATGCGGTGCGTGCTCGATGGTTATTAACGGAAGACCGCGCCAAGCGTGCTCGGCACTGGTTGATAAACTGGAACAGCCGATTCGTCTTGAGCCAATGAGCACCTTCCCTGTACAACGTGACTTGTCGATTGACCGCAGCCGCATGTTCGATGCGCTGAAACGCGTAAAAGCGTGGGTTCCAATCGATGGTACGCATGATCTGGGACCAGGTCCTCGTATGCCGGAAGTTGAGCGTCAATGGGCGTACGAGCTTTCGAAGTGCATGACGTGCGGTGTTTGCTTGGAAGCTTGCCCGAACGTGAATGCAAAGGCTGAGTTCATCGGACCGTTCGCGATTTCGCAGGTTCGTCTGTTCAACCAGCATCCAACGGGTATGATGAACAAGCATGAGCGTCTGGAAGCCCTGATGGAAGATGGCGGTATCGGTGATTGCGGTAACTCGCAAAACTGCGTACAAGCATGTCCAAAAGGCATTCCGCTGACAACCTCGATCGCTCACATGAACAAAGAAACAACCAAACATGCAGTGAAGAAGTTCTTCTTCTCCTAATAGACGAAGAAAAGGCGTGCACCGGTTATCCGGAATGCACGCCTTTTTTCATTATAGGAAAGTTTGTTTAAGTGCTTACTGCATTGGGGGGACATGTCGCTGTAGTGAAGAGAAGAATATTTCCAGTCTAGGCTCCAGGCTCCGTCCCTCTGGGAAACAGGAGAAAACAGCGAAGATCTTAGGGACACCGACCGAGACTCCATGCAAAAAGCGAAACACGCCCTTAAGCGGCCACCTCTGAAAAACATCCTGAAGATACCACTTTGGCCGCGGTTTCGCTTTTTGCATGGAGTCGTGCAGTCAATCCCCCAGGAGGTGGCCCTAGAAGCTGAGCGTTTTCTCCTGTTTTCTCCCCACCACAACAGCAACGTACAAGGAGTTTATTCACTCGCCTCGATGACCGCCGCCATCGCCAGCTTTTCAAAAATGAGGACGAAGTGCTGGAGTTCATCTTCGCTGAGGTGAGAGAACATTTTATTTAGCTTTTCTCTCCGATTCTGCTTGGCTACTTGCAGAATTTTTTTGCCAGAATCGCGCAAGCTGATGTAAACCACTCGGCGATCTTCCTCATCACGATCACGGGCGACGAAGCCGTGTTTATCCAAACGGTCGACCATTGCAGTGATTGCGCTTGGTTTGACCCCCATTGATTCAGCCAATTCTCCAACGGTGCATTTTTCCTTCTGTTCCAACTGATGAAGAATGTAGAATTGCGGGCCAGTTAAACCAGAGACAGGTTCGGCTAATTGCGTTCCCATCGTGCGCATAATGGTACGAAACGCCTCCTGCAGGCGCTCAAGCGTATCTGTTAAAGGGGAGGGCATTCTCGCATCGTCTCCTTATTTGATCTATTTCTTCGTTATCAGGAATATTTGGATATGTAATATTTAATGCACTTAAATATAGGCTGAAAATACTTCGTTTGTCAACCTTTGCGAAAAGAAGGGAATACCCAAGCGATTCCTAGTGAAAACTGAAAACATAATGGAATGACTTCCAGCAAGGGGGCAAACGATGAAGAAAAAGGTATGCAGCATTGGATTGATATTGGCTTTGCTTCCCGCAACGACTGTCAGCACAACAGCGTTTGAAGGAACGGCGACCATTCATACGCAGATTTTGCAGGATCTCGCGGAAATGCACGAGCCATTACATACAGGCAAGGCGGACAAGGAATATAAGACGAAGGCTGATGAATGGCAACGACAAGAACTGCTACTGCGAGGTGAGCAATTAAAATCCGCGCCTGTCGATTCACTGGAAATGATTGAGGCGACTAAGGCTTGGGAGGAATCGGGGGTAAAAGGGGAAGGGATGCTCGTTTCGGTGATTGATACGGGAGTCAATCCGCGCCATCCCGATTTGCCTGCCCCGCATGATAAGCGTTCAGCCATGCAAAAGTCAGGCTCTTCCCAGAAGGTGATCCCTGGCTTTAACTGGGCTGACCGTACGCAAACAACGGAAGACGTATCGGAATCTCAGCATGGTATCCATGTGGCGGGAATTATTGGTGCGAACGGAAAAGTAAAAGGAGTTGCTCCTGAAGCCCAGCTCATCAGCCAAAAAGTATTTTCCAATTATCAAAGCGAGGTTCCAGGGCTAGGTGAATCGATTTTATTTGCGATCAATGATTCCATTACGAAAAAAGCAGATGTCATCAACTTGAGTCTCGGTTCCTCAGCGGGTTATGTGGATGAAACCAATGTGGAGCAAATGGCAGTAAAGCGAGCAGTCGATAATGGGATCGTAGTAGTGGCAGCCGCGGGTAATGATGCGTATTTCGGCAGTGATAAGGTACGAGCGCAGAATCCGGATATCGCTATGATCGGTTCTCCAGGCTTGAGTCCTGATGCGTTTTCAGTTGCTTCTGTCAATGCTACAGCACTCGCTGGCTATAGCTTCACGGTACAAGGGGTACCCGGTATGGAGAAAGTCGTGTATTTATCGGGATACGTGGAAGGCGGAGGGGCAATAAACCCGGTCATGACGCTGATGAAGCCGTACACGCTTGTCTATATGGGGAAAGGGAAGAAGGAAGACTACAATGTTTCCGTAAAAGATAAGGTGGTATTGCTCGAGCGAGGCGACATTTCATTCGACGATAAGCTGCGCCTCGCCAAAGAAGCAGGAGCAGTGGGTGCTGTTATCTACAACAATGAAATGGGACCACTCATTATCAGTGCGGAGCATGCCAAACAAATCCCGGCTGTCTCTATCTTGAAGCACATGGGAGAGCAAATGGCACAAGCGATTAAAAAAGGCAAGAAAGTGACGGTCTCCTTTAACGGTGAATATGGACAAAATCCAATGCCTTATCCAGACGGAGGAACGGTCTCGGCTTTTTCATCATGGGGACCAACACCTGATTTGCAGTTCAAGCCCGAGATTGCAGCTCCAGGTGGGGGTATCTTGTCACTCACGCGAGAATCTGAATATGCCGTGAAAAGTGGTACGTCAATGGCAACGCCACATGTGGCAGGCGGGATGGCTTTGCTGAAGCAAGGTTATCTCAAGCAAGGGCGGAACCTGCAAGGCAGATCGCTTGTCGATACGTTAAAGGCTGCGGCGATGAATACGGCAGAACCGATTATCGATCCGCAAATCAGCGTACCCGCAGCGGATAAAGAGAAAGCAAAAAAAGTTCCTTACAGCCCACGGGTTCAAGGGGCAGGACTGATGCAAATCGCAAAAGCAATCAAGACGCCAGCCATTGTTGTGAATGCAAAAGGAAAAGCAGGTGTCTCATTGGGGGAAATTGGGGATTCAACGACCTTTTCTCTGTTTATTAATAACAAGTTTGGTAAAAAGCCCATTACGTATCAGCTGCAAAATGAGTTTGGTGTCATGACTGACTTGCGCAAGAATGGGATCAACATGCTGACCGATACCCTTTTCGAGGGGGCAGAATTGCAATTTTCCGCTCCTAAGATTACCGTTGCGCCGGGGAAGTTAGAGGAAGTGAAGGTAACGCTCACGATTCCGAAAGGCTCAGCACGCAATCAATTTGCAGAAGGATTTATTTCCTTTCAACCAGATGATAAGGAGTTGCCTACGTTGCGCACGCCGTTTTATGGCTTCTACGGCGACTGGGATGAACCAAGGATTATGGATCAGCCCGTATGGGAGGCAGAAAGTCAGGAAAAACGAACAGGTGTCAAGACGAGCTGGTATCACGATAAACGCAATGACAAATGGCGCTATCGGGATTATCTAGGAGTTACAGGTGTCAAAGCTGATGGCGGTGCGAAAGTCGACCCCAATCATATTGCCTTTTCGCCAAACGGGGATGGGCATTACGATGTCGCTGCTCCTTCGATTACATTTTTGCGCAATGCCCGTCATATTATCGTCGAAGTAACAGACCAGTCAGGCAAGCCGATTCGCACTCTTGTGCGTGATGAAAAAGTGAGCAAGTACGACCAATCCAAGCTGGGGACACCATACTATTATACGGAAAAGGAAGCGTGGAGCTGGGACGGAAAGATCTTTTCACCGCAAAAAGGCGCCTATATACAGGCACCTGATGGACAGTACCAATTCTCCATTAAGGCCAAAATAGACGACCGCAATGCAAACTGGCAATCGATGACACTCCCCATCCGCGTGGATACAAAAGCTCCTGTGATTACAGCTTCTGTGTCAGGAAACCGGGTTCAGTGGAGCAGCCGCGATAAAGATATCCAAGCCTATTTCCTTTATGTAAACGGTAAAAGGGTAGGAGGCCCCTATTCTCCAAAAGTGTCCAGTACGCTCATTAATCAGCCAGATAAAAAAATGAGTGTGGTAGCGCATGATTATGCAGGGAATATCAGTGTGGCACATATTAACGGGAAAAGTGACAGCACTCCGCCCTTTGTGGAGTTCCCGGATGATTTGTTTCCTTATCTGAAAATATCCAAGCAGCCGGATGTAGCCTTCAGGGGCATAGTAACAGGCGAGGATATGATGGACAGAGTCCGCTTGTCGATTAACAAAACACCAGTAAAGCTGGCGACGGATGGATCATTTGAAACCATTCTGCGATTAACGGAAGGTCTCAATTATGTGATGTACAGTGCAATGGATATGTATGGAAACAAGCGCCAATTTACGCAGCGGGTCATCGTCGATACGAGTCCTCCGACACTGCAATTGTTAAACGATGGCAGCGAAGACGTACAGTTCGATGCAGCAACCAAGAACATGCTGGTTCCAGTCCGCTTCATGTACAGAGATCAAACATATAAAGGTCAGGTAAGTATCAATGGGCAAATTGTGTCCTACTTTGAAGAAGAGCAATTGGAAATTCCTGCCCAAAAATACGTAACGCAAATTTTGAGTATGAAGCAGGGAGAAAATCGTATTTTGCTTGAAGGCAAAGACGGTGCAGGTAATCAAAGTATGTTGCTGGTGTATGCGTATGTCGATGCCAATTCAGGGTCGGTCGTTATAAGCAATGGGGAGCAGCGTATATCCTACAAGGCGCGAACAGTGCCAGCTCCGACGATCCAGCTGCCGAACAAACAGCTAGAAGGACAGGAAGGTGAAGCGCTGCCAATCGAAGGGAAAGTAACAGGTGCTGGTGCTGTTAACCTCCAAATCAACTATGGATCAAAAAGCTTTCAAACCAACGCGAATGATCGTGGGCTATTTCGTTTGGTGCTTCATGAGGTAGAGGAAGGCAAGCAAAAATTGACAGTTGTCGCTACTGATGCACTGGGTAGGGAAGCCCGAGCGGAGATGAACGTCGTCGGTAAGAAAAAATAGAGTAGCGGGCCCGTCAGTAGCAGCGAAAAGGCTATTGCCGGGCTAAATTTTTGTGGGAGGATACTATTCGATGTTTTACCACGGGATCATGTGGGAATATGTTACGAGAGAGTACCCTGTGCTATCACCAAGACGGACCGCCAGAAGGAAGCGTGGGGCAGAGCAATTGAGGGATCGTATTCATCTGATCGAACAATTCGGTTTGGAGCCCGTTCATTTGCTTGAGGCCGACGAACAGTATGATGCTGTCCGCTGTATACAGGAATGCTTGGCATTTGGAGATACTGTTTTTGCCTTTGATCGAGTCCAGGTTCCGATGTGGCAATTGAGTAAGCATGAGATCGGAGTAGAAATATTAGACTTGCGAACGTGCACGGCCATCTATACCTTTCGTCATGAGACAAAAGTAGAGGATTATTTTCCCAGCACACCCTGTTTCCGTGACCTTATGCCTATGAAGTTTTCGTAATCCTATTGCATCTGCCAAAAATCGACATTATGATAGTCCTATAAGAGTGCATGTTCAAAAAGTCGTCTTTTCAGCACCTCTTTCGATGTCGAATAGGCTTCCAGTACTACTACGTGATCAAAAGACGACTTTTTGAACAACCTCTAAGAGTGAATTGCCCGGGAAAGGAAGAGAACGCAGATGATAGTCCAGTACCTTGATCCATTTCTTGAATCAGCTTCGTCCGTGATTCAACAAGTATGCAATGTCGACATTTCGCGTGGAGAGTTAGCTGAAAGAGAATGGAGCCATGTAGAAGGCCATACATGGATTCGAATCGGAATGACAGGTCAATTACAGGGTGAGGTCTTTTTCGGTCTGCAAGAGGAATTGGCTTTGCGCATTGTCTCGGCCATGATGGGCGGCTACCCCGTGCAAGAGATGGATGAGCTCGGAAAAAGTGCCATTTCCGAGTTGGGGAACATGATTTCCGGGAATGCGAGTACGCTTTTGTCCAATCTAGGTGTTCTTGTAGACATTACCCCGCCCTTATTTTTACACCAGCATGACTTGAAAGACATGGCAGGGACAGCATTGACTGCACCGCTCGATCTTCATGACATGGGCAGACTGGATATTCAAATTATTGTGATAAGATAGAGGCGGCTAATCTAATGGCCGTCTTTTTTGTGAAGGATACGTAGCCACACATCATCATTCAAAGGAGGGATGGAAAGAGATGGATCATTACTTCTCGATCTGTTCAGCTGAGATGTATTATGAGAAATACATGGCCTTTTTATTGGAAAACTACGACCAGCTTCGCATGCCCTATTCCTTTCCTGTGACGCTCAGTTTTCTGGCGAGTCCCGTTTTAATGGAGGGGAAAGCATTTCTTTGCTTCAACGATGACGATGAAGTGATCGGTGCCTTTTCGTACATTTACGGGACAGGTGAAAATCAGTACGAAGACAAGCATATCGTTCAAATTCAGGTGGTTTATTTTTTAGAACAGTATCGCAGCAGTCGCCTTTTTTTGCATGCCCTTCAGTATGTAACCGAATATATCGCCTATATGGAGGAAGACGTGAAGGAGTTTCGATTCTGGACTTCCTCGGACGACTCTTTACGTAAATTGTTTAGCAAGATTGCAGAACGAATAGCTTCTGTGGAAACGGCAAACGGTCCATTGGATGAATATCGCGCATCGTTTTTGGCTTGGCAATCCTATGCAGCCAAGTTTCAACATGAACCATTTTTCTAATCCAAGAAGGAGACGTTACGATGCTGTTCGTCATCAAAAACCTGTTTGGCTACATACGCCCCTATAAGCTCCTGAGTTCCCTTTTTTTCCTCACGCTTGCGCTCGATTTGCTTTTTTTATCCTTGGCACCTCTTAGTTTCCAGATGATCATTGACAAAGCGATTGTTCCCAAAGATATGCACGTTTTCACAGTCATCATGATAGTATTGGCGATTAGCGGGTTTATCTGTGTCAGTGCTGGAATTATCAGTGATTATGTGCTGGCAAAACTAAACGCACGCGTACAAAATGATTTGCGGCAAAAATTGTTTGCGCATATGCAGCATTTGCCGGTTAGCTATTTCCACAAAACGCGTTCGGGCGAACTGATCTCTCACTTTTCAGTGGATTTGCCTGTCATTGACAGATCGTTGGCCATTCTCTTCACGACGGGTATTCAATCATTGGCGGTCGTGACGATTAGTACGATGGTGTTGTTTTACTTGGAATGGGTGATGGCGTTGTGTATCTTGGTGGGAGCAATCTTGATCTTTACAGGTCCTTATTTGCTTGGCCGACGTGCCCACGCCGTCAATGCTGCATACAAAGAACAGCTCGCTGCTATGACGAATGATATTCAGGAAAATACGAAAGCGCAAATGGTTATCAAGGGCTTCAACCTGCAAGATGTCATGATCGATAAATTCAATGAAAGACTCAAATTGCTGTTGGTCAGCAACTATCGCAAAAATTTGATGGCAGCGAAATTGGAACGAATTCCTGCGCTATGCTTATTACTCATCAACTTTACGATCATTGCCTTTGGTTCCTATCTGGCACTCACCGGGCGCATCTCTGTCGGTTCACTTGTCGCTTTTTTCACCATGTACACGTCGATGGGGAATGCAGTGTTTAATCTGACCTTTACGCTCCCGCTGATTACAGATGCACAAGTCAGTATGGAGCGAATCCAGAAGGTGTTGAATGAACCAGGTGAAAAAGTCGACCGTACTACAGCGGAACAGCCCGATTTGCGTATGACTGAAGTGTCCGTAAAAAATGTTACGTTTGGTTATCAGGAAAATCAGTTGTCTATAAATCAGGTCAACATGCAGATCCCGGCTCGAACAAAAGTTGCGATTGTTGGCTCCAGCGGGTCTGGAAAAAGCACGATCGTTCAGCTGTTACTTGGCTTTTATGAACCTAGTTCTGGTCATATCGAGATAAACGGCACAAAGCTCGATGAATGTAATCGGGGAGCCTTCCGCAACCACGTAGGGGTCGTCTTTCAGGATAACTTTCTTTTTCACGGAACAATAGCGGAAAACATCCGGCTCGGCAAACTCGATGCGACCACCGATGAGCTGAGGATGGCTGCACAGCAAGCGGAGATCCATGACTATATCATGAGTCTACCAGATAAGTACGAGACACTAGTTTTGGATGGGGGAAGCAACCTCTCTGGGGGACAAAGGCAGCGACTTGCCATTGCTCGAGCGATTCTGCGCAATCCTTCATTACTCATTCTGGATGAAGCAACTTCTGCTCTTGATCCCATTTCAGAGGCTTCTATTAACCTGACTTTTGCAAAGCTTTCCAGCGATCGGACTATCATTACGGTGACACATCGTTTGTCGTCCATAACGGACATGGATCAAATATTTGTGTTGGAGCAGGGAGAACTAGTGGAGCAAGGGACACACTTTCAACTGTTGCAAAAGCGGGGCTATTACAGAAGGCTATGGGACAAGCAAAGTGCTTTGAGCAGCCCAGAAGGTGTTACGGATGTTCCAGGTGTCGACGTGCCTGATATTTTGCATCTCTTCCATTCCGAGACGTTTACGGCTGGACAGACGATCATTCGGGAAGGAGAAGCCGCAGAGAAGTTTCACCTCCTCGCACGCGGAAAGGTAGAGGTATCTCAAACATCTGCTGAATCTGAGGAGCAGATTCGACTTGCGATTCTGGAGGACGGCGATCACTTTGGAGAAACAGACCTAGCGGGTGCTTTACAGACAACAACCGTGACGGCTCTCGCCTCTTGTGTTGTTTTGACCTTACCTTTGAAGGTATACCAGTACATCACGTCCCAACACTCGGCGATTGGCAAAAACGTCCAACAGCCGATACGTTAACGAACAGAAAAAGAAAGGCAGTGTGCAAAGGATGCATGTCCAATTTAGAAAATGTACCAGTGACAATGATTTTGCCCAATTCACGCTATTCTTTATGCGCAATCGATTGGAATTTAGCCGTATGTTTTCCCTTAGTGACACGCTTGCTCATATTTTGACGTTTCTCCCGGATTCTCATTTGATCCTGATAGAAGACGAGCGAGGTAAATTGGTCGGATGGGGCCATTATCAATATTTGACAGCAGAAAGGCAACCAGACCCAGCGGGCGAAATTTGCTATATCCATTCTGTCATCGTTGAAGAAAAATATCGAAGTAGCAGGGTATTTCTGAAAGGCTTCCGCCATCTTATCAGACAGGTCCAAGAAGAAAATGAACACGTGAAACAAGTGACCTTTAGTGCAGATGCTAACCATGTTTATCTGAACCGGCTCTATTCTAAATTTGCCCAGGTTGCAGGGGAGCAGGAGGGCTATTACGGACAAGAAAACATCTACATGGCCGAAATCAATCAACTCGCCTCTTATTTGGGAGCCGTAATTGACGGTAAATAAGGAAAAATGCTATTCTTAAGAAGATATTGTCAGAAAGGAGGTCTATCAGATGATTCCAATGGTTCCACGTTTGAAAGATGGAGTAAGAAAACCTTTCACTGCTTCGATTCAAAATCTTCTCATGAAAAATGAGCAGCTGCGTGTGTCTACTTCTTCTGCGAAGTAGTCGATAAGCTATCATCTTTCCGTATCAACTGTTCCCAAGAATGGAGAAGTGGTTGACAGGCTATCCTGGTCAGCCACTTTTTTATTTCTGTTTGAATAGAACAAAAAAATAAAATATTTTCTATTGTCTGGATGATTTTTAATAGATAGTGTATTGTTGGAAATAGTAAGGGGGTATGAGAGTTTGACCTATGTAAAACAATTAATTGGGATGTTTTTCCTAGTTATTGTCGTTTGCGGTGGGCCGTTCATGCTATATACGCAAAAGGAAGAAATCGTGTTCGAACCGGGAAATATCGTAGTCCATACGGTATATCTGATTCAGCAGATTGCAGAAGGCTCCCTCGGAACCTATTATTCGGGACAAACGGAAAGGAGCATCGCAGAGGATATCCTCCCATTTGCAATTAGCTCCTTTGAACTACTATTCGCAAGTGTTAGTGTCGCAGTTCTTGCTAGTATTATTTTTGGATTGCTATTGCAGCGCTTTCGGTTTGTACGTCAAATTCAAAAGGTTTTGAATCTCCTTGCCACGATTCCTGATTTTATCCTGATAGTTGTTTCGATTGTGGGTGCGGTCGGATTTTACAAGATGACGAACATTCGAATTATCACCCTATCACCCATAAGTGACTCTGAGAGTACCTGGTTTCCGATCACTTTACTGTCAATTGGACCAACGATTTTTCTCATGAAGGTAGTCAGCCTGAAGTATGCACAAATTGGCGGCGAAGACTATATAAAAACAGCACTTGCCAAGGGGATGGGGATTTGGCATGTTCTGATTCACCACGTCTATAAAAATATCAAGCCGTTTCTCATTGCTGATTTAAAGAAGACGATTGCGATTTCGGTAGCCAACTTGTTTATTGTTGAGTACTTATTAAACGTCGTAGGATTAACCCGGTTTATTTTCAGCAAAGATGGCGGATACGAATTCAATGCTGCTGTCATGGGACTTTTAGGTATTATTTTGCTATCCATTTTGGTCTATGTATTGATTCGTCTCATTCTGTATGTGATTGAACGCGCGGTTGTGTATAAATAACCCAGACTTCTTTTGGAATGAGTGAGGGTATGGTATGAGGAAACGGTTCAATTGGGCTTTATGGCTAGGCTGTATCTTGGTAGTATTTCTAATGATTATCGGTGTAGCCGGACCTTATTTGGCCCCCTATGACATCGATTACCAGGTGAAAGTGCGCAATGAAATGGTGAACGGGAAGCAAGTGATCATTTCGCCGCCTTTGGCACCGTCAAGCGAGCATCTGCTGGGTACAGATAAATGGGGCTATGATTTGCTTACAAAATTGCTCCATGGGGCACCATACACCATTTTTATTACGCTCATGATTGCGTTATTGCGATTATTGATGGGAGCATGGATCGGACTGTATATTGGAATATTGGACAAGCAGCAGCGTTGGTGGATTGCCATTGAGAACGCCTGGGGGTACATGCCCATATTTATTCCTGTCTATTTTTTATTGAAAGGAATCAATATCAATCCCGAATTGCCAACGTTTACGCTCGTATTGTTTTTCGTAGTGGTTGTGGCAGTACTAGGGACGCCTTCGGTGGCTGCGTCCATCCGTCAAAAAACGGAGCAAATCAAGGAATCCCAGTACGTTTTAGCTGCGACTTCGCTGGGGGCTGGACGGGATCAGATCATCTTTCGCCACATTCTGCCGCATTTGAAGGAGCATCTGGTTATTGTCCTGGTGACAGAGATGATCGCCATAATGACGTTGATGGGGCTTCTCGGGATATTTGGTCTGTTTGTAGGCGGCACGACTATGTACTATGACCCTGTTGAGTATCACTCGACCACACATGAATGGGCAGGATTGCTCGGGACTTACCGAAGCTTTGTCTACACGAATTACACGTGGATTTTCCTGATTCCACTTGCTGCTTATATGCTTGCAATCGGTTCCTTTAGTCTACTGGCCAAAGGATTGCGTGATAAATTCGAACAGACGTATAGTCGTACCCCATTTATTTAAGCAGCTGGTCACTTTTCAGCATGAGGGATAAGTGAGGTTTTTGGATGAAGAAGCGATTCCATTTTTCTTTATGGCTTGGTAGTATTTTCGTGTTCTTTCTGATCGTGATCGCTGTGGCGGGGCCTTACTTGGCTCCTTATGATCTGGAATATCAAGCGAAGATGCGTCAGGAGGTTGTGAACGGTAAACAAGTCGTGGTCGCTCCACCTTTACCGCCGTCAGAGGAACATTTACTCGGCACGGACAAATGGGGGTATGATTTACTGACCCTCTTGCTCCATGGAGCGCCATACACCGTTTTTATTACCCTTGTGATCGCATTTATTCGCGTGTTACTTGGTACATGGATTGGACTCTATATCGGCATCCAGGATAAAGAGCAGCGTTGGTGGATGGCGATTGAAAATGCATGGAGCTATATGCCTGTGTTTATCCCCGTGTATTTTCTTTTGCGAGGAATCAATGTGAATTCGGAGCTGCCGATGTTCACGCTCGTGCTGCTTTTCATTGGGCTTGTCTCTGTCCTTGGAACACCTTCTGTAGCCTCTTCTGTGCGTCAAAAGGCCGAACAAATTAAAGAGTCACAATACGTTTTGGCTGCTGTTGCACTGGGAGCTGGCCGGAATCAAATCGTCTTTCGCCACATCTTGCCGCATTTGAAGGAACAGCTCATTATCATCTTGGTGACAGAAATGATCGCTGTCATGACCTTGATGGGGCTTCTCGGTATATTTGACCTATTTGTAGGTGGTACGGAAATGACCTTTGATCCGATTCTGTATCATTCCATTACACACGAATGGGCAGGGCTGCTCGGGTCTTATCGAGGCTTTATTTACAGTAACTATACGTGGATTTTTCTCGTACCACTGGGGGCATTCATGATCGCCATTGGATCGTTTAGCTTGTTAGCCAAAGGTTTACGTGATAAGTTCGAGCAAACGTATAATCGTACCCCTTTTATTTAAGTTGTGGTGCCCTTGATTTTTACGAATCAAGGGTATTTTTGGTTGATTCGGTTAAAAATAATGGAATGAAGTCGAATTGTAGGGAGCAGTATATGTGTCGGGTGAATAGACTGGAGTGTCGGGGGCGGTGTTGGCCTTGGGTTCCGATGGCAATCTCATCAGACGAGGCGAACTCGTCGCGATCTGAATGGGGGACAACTGGCGGCCATCGTCGTCTCGAACGGAAAAATTCACGACGGATGTCGAAGAGGTTTCTCAGCGGTGTTCGGAACCCATTGCCCATTTTCTGAATAGGATGTAAGGCAAAAGCCTAAAATCCTTGAAATTCCGGCACCATCACCCACCCCCCATCATAGGATAAGGTGACTCTGTAATCCCTCAACCTTGTTCCTGTAGAGCCCACAAGGAGGGGTGGCACGATTGAAGGGTAGCGACCAAACCAAGCCGTTGTTAACGAATCGCGAAAGAGAAGTGTTTGAACTCTTGGTCCAAGATAAGACAACCAAAGAGATTGCCGGACAACTCTTCATCAGCGAAAAGACTGTGCGCAATCACATTAGTAACGTCATGCAAAAATTAGGTGTCAAAGGTCGATCTCAGGCAGTAGTCGAACTCGTTCGACTTGGTGAACTAGAGATTTGAACCCAGTCCACCCAGCCTCCCTTTTCTTCCCTTGGTCGGAAGGGAGGGTTTTTTTATGTTGTTGGTGCTTAACAAATCGGTAATTGTGGGAATTTTAGTGTCGTAGTTAGTTGTTACTCATAGTGCGGGGGCGTAGGGTCAAGATAGTTAATTAATGCGACAACCCCCCAATAAATAATAGATGTGATCAGCACATATATCCATCTTATACGCAGGGACTTTGAACTTACGATTAAACACCATCCAAGGAAGGGCAATGTAATCAAAATAATTGATGTAAATTCGATCATGCAAAATTCACTCCCTTCACGTTTTAATACGCAATTGGGGATATTGGTTACCTGGTCGTTTTAACACAGCAAAAGATTTGATAATTAGAAAGCTGTTTTTGAGGACGGAGCCAACAATTTCAGGATTATGTGGGAGGATGAGTTTGGTAGGTAAATTTACGTTTCTTCTTACTCCGCACTTAAAGAGTTTGAAACCTTGTGGCTCTTGCCTTTTCTAAAATGTCTCTTGAGGATCGACCTCATACTTCCCACATCCATTTGATTTTCTATTTAATATAACAAACGATCCGGCAGTTTTACAAAATGTGTAAAAAAGGAAACCCTGCAGCAACGACTTCTCTGCAGGGTAACCATTACTGAATTTAAAAGACCCAACCGAGTTATTTAGAAAGGTCTTCTAATAACTTTAATTCTCCGTGCTCCATTGCGGATAAGCCTTTGCGCTCGTTGACGGCTAATTCTTACAAGTACTGAAATATCGGTTGAGTTTTCCACGTCGAAGACTGAGAAAAAACGACCATTAGCGAACAGTACACCTTTAAATTCAACTTTCAATCCTGGGCAAGCTCGCGGTCGTGTGTTCTGAATAATAGTACGCATTACACCTGCTTTAATGAGCGCCCTCGCTTGTTGGGGCGTTGTACGAACCGCAAAGACAGGGTCAATTTCAACTCCAGGCGCCTTTGCTTCCACTTCAACGATTAGGAAAAATCGGTCTCCGATCCGTGCAATGCTATTTGCCCCGATTGTAATCGGCTGTGTTGCCATGAGAAAAATCACCTCCTTGTACCAAAATATGCAGGAGATGTTGGAGAGGACAAGGGCATTACTACAATTTATGATTTTTGGTATTTTGACTAGGATACGTAAGGGGTAACGAGTCTTATTTTACTAAATAGTTAATGTAGTGATGAGAGGGAAAAAAACGATGTTTCGAGTATTGGACATTTGCCGCATATACCTTGAGGCATCGATAGTAAACAACAATAAGGTTTGTGCTGGATGCGTCAATGAAACTCAAAAGATAGTGTGTATAAAAAACAAAATGGCCGTTCTTTTTCGAACGGCCACTAAGAGCAAATGGCATGATTGTTGTTACGGACCAGGGAAAGGGCAATAACCATCTGGATTAGCAACTCTTTCTGGGGGAATGTATTCCCAAAAGCATTTCCTTACTGGGATGTTTTCATGACATGTTAGTCCATCAGCTCGTCGTGTGATTGAAATCACACCTCCTACACGCATCTTTATGCTTTTGAGGTCCCATGGGTTTATTGGAGCGAAGGTGTTTTTAATAAGGACGGTAGATGGTCAGTAAAGATATTTAACAAAACGGTAATTGAGGAAAATGGCTCAATTACCTACTTAAGACAAAACAATAACCCACTGTCGCCAGTGAGTTAATATTTTAAAAATTTATAATTTTTAGCAAAATCGGTTGTAGGAAAAATCTGGGCATTGCCAATAAGTTGGGCATCCACTAGTACAACCATACTCAGACAATGGAAAGCCATCTTGTACTTGATTTACGAATTTAACCTGTACATCTAAATCAAACAAATCTTGTTTGTGCATGGTTAGTTCCTCCTAATAATATGGTTTTATTTACAATAAATGGTAATACAAAAACGATTTTTAGTAAAGTGCATTAATAGATATTTATAGTTTTGTAGAGAGTACGGATGGTGAAGCCGTTACTTCGAAATGGGTAACACAACATACGATTTGATAAATAGGAGGTAGCGCATGGGATCCATCAGACATAACGCCATTGTGGTGACAGGAGCAGATTATGACAGGGAGAAGTTCGGAAAAGCCCATATGAAAGCAATGGAGCTGTTCGGCGTGCTGACTTCACCTATCGTAACAAGAAATTTGAACGGATACATGAGCTTTTTTGTAGCGCCAGACGGCAGCAAGGAAGGTTGGGCAGGGTCCGACATTGGAGACGAGAAAAGGAAAGAGTTCGCTGATTTTATTGATTCGTTGGCATATGGAGATGGTTCGAATTACGTGAAATTCGTTGATGTCGCGTATAACGAGTTGCACGGAACGGAGATCGAGAGGATTAATGCAAGGACAAAACATTACTTGTGATAATTAAACCTAAATTCTTGATTAAACCAAGTATCGTATTTTCTAATCACTTAGCGGTGGCTTCACATTCATTCCGAACATGTTTTTACAAGCCCACAAGCTGATGCCGATTGCATTTCGACGTCAGCTCGCGGACTAGATGCATGCCATGTGCGCTTTGTTTTAGCCAACTTTCCTGATCACTTTCGAATTTCCACCTGAACTGACAATGATCCATCCTTCAGGAACAGGCGAGGCTTGCATTACCTCAATCTGTGTTCCGTTAGGAGCACCATTGACATTTCTTATCACATTCGATCCTCCAAAGGCTCGAACCATGACCCATCCTTTTGGGATAGGCGAAGCGAGCATCACTTCTACCTCCGTACCGTAAGAAGCACCGTTCACATTCCTGATTACATTCGATCCTCTAAAGGCTCGAACCATGACCCATCCGATTGGGATAGGTGAAGCGAGCAGCACCTCTACCTCCGTGCCATAAGAAGCACCGTTCACATTCCTGATCAGGTTCTGCGTTCCTAAAGTTCTAACGATAACCCATCCGGCTGGAATAGGTGAGGTAAGCGACACCCAGATTTCTTCACCATACGTGGCGTTTCTGATTTTTTTATTGGAAGCGTAGGTGGTTGCCTTTTCCTGTGTAGGGAGCGCTGCCCCTTGGACTTGTGTGGCTAGAGAGGGTACTACGACGACTGAACTTAATGACAGGATAATAAGTGCTTTTTTAAACATGAGCATCAACCTTTCATGATAAAAGTTGTTTGGAAACTATCATCGGGTAGAGGTCAATTGTTGCAGCAATTTCTTGCAAGAAAAGAGGAACCCATCATCTCCTTACTCAAATACCAATATATACCATTCTATCACGAAATCGATCCTCGTAACTTTAGAAGAAATTGTCGAATAACGGTTAAAATTGACAATATTTTGAATGATTGAAGGAGGTGCATATGGAGGCAGTTGTGAGATTTGGCCAGATGAGAGCGTTAAAAGAATGGAAAAGCACCCAATATGGAAGGCTCCAATGCTCCGCTTCCATTCGCGGTAATTAGATTCTCGTCACGGACAGATTGAGCATCTACATAATGTTGATCTCCTCTGTAATTTGGGGCTCCATGCTTCTCTGCATTCGGTTACTGCATTGGAAAAAAACGGGCTGGACGCCTCCTGGATGGTAAGAAAGGGAACCAGTTTCCCGGAGCAATTTAACACAAGAGAAAAAAAGATCATAGGGTGTTTGCGTAAGTAAGCCCCTCAAGATCGAGGGGCCAACACACGTCAAATTTGAGACAGCATCCAAAACCATGGAACGAGTGCTAGAAAAAATGAAGCGCTACCTAAAATCAGATGATCTTCTTTGTGTTTAATGCCGTTGATCAACAAGGGTACCGCAACAAGAGGAAGCATTACTAAGACAGACAACAGAACTACTTTCATAAGAACCGCTCCTTTGTGGAAGCTCCTGAAGACAAAAAAGACCACCCGCTCTATTTGGAGGTTATCCTCAAATAGAGACGAATGGCCGGTATTTCCGTCCAGAATCTTCAATTTTTATGTCAATATGGTCTAACACATATTACTATAACGATCTTGGTAAGTGAAGAGAAATAAGGAATTTATGAATTGTTTTCGTTTAACAAAATATTTCAGGAGTACAGAAAAGGAGGGCGGGTATGAACGGTACAAACCTATGTGAAGTGTGCAATGAACGGGAACATACTCGCCTCTGCGATTATGCGACGGGGACAGGGATTATCACGAGTGTGGATTTTAAGGAACTTACTGAAACGTGTAATAAGAAAATATGCACAGCATGCGCTGTTCAGCTTTGGGATGATTGTGACATTTGTCCAGATCATGCAGAACAGGTAAAGAAAAAATTGTTTCGGGAGTGAGGGCGGAGACAATGACACCTGCTGGAATCTCTGATGATGGACAACACAAAACGTTTGAAACTGGAGCAAAACGAGATCGAGCGCCAGGAAAAGGTAGGTATGATTTGCTCTCACCGGCAGCAATTCGTCGAATAGCACAGAGAAGTGAGCTAGGTGAAATCAAATACGGCGATGGGTGCAATTGGGAAAAAGGGATGCCGATCAGTGAGTTCATGGATAGCGCTCTGAGGCACATCTTTCAATACATGGCTGGAGACAATCGAGAAGATCATTTGGCAGCAGCAGCCTGGAACCTGAATTGTGCCATGCACCTTGAAGAAACAATGCCACACATGCAGAACATCCCAGCACGTATTACACAACTTAATACTGAGCAACCAGAAGCAAATTCATCAGAAAAGATCTATTCATAAAAAAGAAGCCCTCTTAAATGGGAGCGAGCTCACATAAAGGAGGGAGAGCATGCAGCAAATGAGTTTCTTGCCAGAGCCGGATAGAAAACTGACTCAGAAGGCAGTAGAGAATGCACTACGGAAATACAGACTGTGCAAGTATCTGACCTTCAATGAGCAGGAGGCATCGATAACAGCAAGTTACGAACTCCGAGAAGGCGGCAGGACAAATGTACGAACCGCAAAAACAGGGTCAATTTCAACTCCAGGCGCCTTTGCTTCCACTTCAACGATTAGGAAAAATCGGTCTCCGATCCGTGCAATGCTATTTGCTCCGATTGTAATCGGCTGTGTTGCCATGAGAAATATCACCTCCTTGTACCCAAATATGCAGGAGGTGTTGGAGGGGACAAGGGCATCACTACAATTTATGATTTTTGGTATTTTGGCTAGGATACGTAAGGGGTAACGATTCTTATTTTACTAAATAGTTAGGGCGAGAAGGAGGGGTAACGGTGCTAGTTTATAAGGTGGCTGTTTGCGATCATTTTGGGTTCGATGGTTTTGAGCGCGACGACCTCGTAAAGCCCGAATACATGGACGAGGTAAACGGAGCTTCTGGAAGGGTAGCACGATCTTTCGTAGAGGTGTTTTAGCAGAAACAACGGTTTGCTATTGGGAAGAGTAGAACACGCCTGAAGGCCATGAGATAGATAAACAAATTTACACAATTGAGCTGGATGAGATCGAAGTTGTAGCGTGACTTATCACATCGGTAATTTTGTTACAAAGTCAGAAATTGAAAAGCCAGCACAAAAACTAAAAATGCACTGAGACCAAAAAAAGTGTAAGCTCTAGCTTTGTTTTTGCTCCGTGCAAATGTTCCTAAAGAAACCATGAGAACAACCAAACCAAGTGTATTTAATATTTCTAAAAAAGGAGCATCGGATATAAGTGAAGTTATTGCAATCACAATGACAATTATTGCAGTGATATTAAACCAAAGAGGGTTCCTATTCACAAGACACACCGACTTCCTTTTTTGGTGAATTATAACATATAGATCGACATGTTGCATTGAACACAACACACGATTTGTAAATGAGGTGAGGCAGTGAGTAGAATCATCAAACGAAAATACAAGCAAGCAAGAAAAGAATTTAAACAAGATTTGTATGTAGCAGCAAAGGAAAACCACGCTCATGCTATGCTGATGCTTCAAAACTATGTAGCTAGTCATCACAGAACACATATCATGGAAATTTGGGAACTATTAGGAATCCGTCATGAAGTAGCATACAAAGATTACTGTAACACACTGATGGGAAAACTCCTGTCGGGTACGGTGGAAGTCACTGCACTTTGCGGGCTATTCAAATATGAGGCTCAATTATAACTGCAGAATTCCTGAAAGGCACGGCTCATCGGAAGCGCAAAGAAAAATGAGAATCGGTTATATCTACGGAGTGCGCATTGTGGATCGGATGGAGAAAGAGAGAGTGGTGTCTTCGTACAGTGGATAAACGATAGTGGAAGGCAATGAAAGAAGCGCTAAGGCTTCAATACTCTTAGCGCCACTAGGATCGGTTATTCCAGTACATTTAAAGCACGACGTAGCTTCTTTGCAAACTCTATGGGGGGCTAAACAGATTCAAGATGCAAATACATGAGTCGCGGCTTATCAAAGAGCCAGTGATTGTGCAGGGCAGTAACTATGAACCCTTGTTTACGAACAGCGTCAATAAACTTTTGGACTTCGGATTGCAGGAGTGTAAATTCACCCGTATTCAAGGTATTTCCTTCTTTATCAAGGGATTCAATGGTAATTTCGTGCTCAGTATCATACGGTTTGCCCAAGATTGTTGCATTGAGATTACGCTTAACCGTGATAGAACAAGTATCATTTGACATGCCTGTCCCACCCAGAATTTTGGCTATACGATCGCATAAACTTTTCGGTATCTTCAAGTGTGATCCTCCTTTTCTTGTTTTAATGCATTCTATGTAGAAGAGAAAAGAGGATGCGATTCAATTGCCAGCAGTCGAACTCAGTCCACCTATCCTCCCTTTTCTTCCTTTGGTCGGAAGGAAGGGTTTTTTTATGTTCTTTTGCGCAGAATTACCCTTTTATTACCATTTATGTAAATACATTAGCATATCGTGATATAAGTCGTAATAAGATGGATTTGTAACAAAATCCATGAAGATCGAGAGGGATACTATGAAATTCAAGAAATGTGTTAGGAATGTGCTAATGGTAGGTGCCCTGCTTGTCACCTCCGTATTGCCAATGGCGGCACAGGCGGCGCAAGCAGAGGAAAATCAAGCGGAGGCGACAGCGGTATCCAATTACAAAATTATTGGCTACTATCCCTCATGGGGAGCTTATGGACGAAACTACAATGTAACGGATATCGATCCCAATAAAGTAACGCATATTAACTACGCATTTGCGGATATTTGCTGGAATGGCAGACACGGCAACCCAGATCCAACGGGTCCCAATCCACAAACGTGGGCTTGCCAGAATGAAGTAGGCAATATTAATGCCCCGAATGGTACGGTTGTTCTCGGAGATCCATGGATTGATGTGCAAAAGTCCTTTCCAGGAGATACGTGGGATCAGCCGATCCGCGGGAATTTGAATCAATTGGCAAAATTGAAGCAAAAAAACCCTCAATTGAAGACATTGATATCGATCGGGGGCTGGACATGGTCCAATCGCTTCTCTGATGTAGCGGCAGATCCGGCTGCACGGGAAATATTTGCACAGTCCTCGGTAGATTTTATCCGGAAATATCAGATGGATGGGGTCGATCTCGATTGGGAGTACCCAGTTGAAGGAGGCTTGCCTGGAAACAGCAAACGTCCAGAAGATAAGCAAAATTATACGTTGTTGCTACAGGCTGTCAGAGACAAACTCGATGTGGCTGAGGTAACGGATGGCAAACAGTACTATTTGACGATTGCCTCTGGTGCCAGCCCTAGTTATGCAGCAAATACAGAGCTTGGAAATATTGCCCGGGTTGTGGATTGGATCAATATTATGACCTACGACTTCTATGGAGCCTTCCAAAAGCAGACTGGACATAACGCGCCGTTGGCCTATGATCCGGCAGCAGGAGCAGCTGGTTTGCCAAATGCTCAAACCTATAATATCCAAACAGCTGTAGAGGGTCATCTTCGTGACGGTGTTCCTGCCAGCAAGCTCGTTCTCGGACTTCCGTTTTACGGAAGGGGCTGGTCGGGTTGCGGAACGGCTAACAATGGAGAATATCAAAATTGCACTGGGCCCTCAGTAGGAACGTGGGAACCTGGCATGCTTGACTTCACGGATATCCAAAATAATTATGTGAACAAAAATGGCTTCACACGCCACTGGAATGACGCGGCAAAAGTGCCTTACCTCTTCAACCCGGCTTCGAAAACATATATTAGCTATGACGATGTGACTTCGATCGGACACAAAACTTCTTTTATTACTTCCAAAGGGCTGGCAGGCGCAATGTTCTGGGAATTTAGCGGAGACCGTAACAAGGTTCTGCTAGACAAAGTGAATGGCGATCTTCTGGGCGGGACAGCTCCAGTCGACAACGTACCGCCGACAGCACCAGCTAACCTTCAATCGACTGCAAAAACAGCTACAAGTGTTAGTCTGAGTTGGGGAGCTGCTACCGACAATGTAGGAGTTACTGGCTATGAAGTATACAATGGCACTCAGCTTGCGAAAACGGTAACCGGTACAAATACGACGATTAGCGGGCTTACAGCTGGCACTGCGTACCAATTCACAGTGAAGGCGAAAGATGCAGCGGGTAATTCCTCAGTAGCAAGTAATGAGGTAACGGTTACGACGGATACGACTCAGCCAGACAATCAACCTCCAAGCACACCTACCAATCTAGCCGTAACAGGGAAAACAGGCACGAGTATCAGCCTGAGCTGGGCTGCTTCTACAGACAATATCGCAGTGACGAATTACGAGGTTTACAACGGGACAGCATTAGCAGCGGATGTAACGACTACGACTGCAACTGTCACAGGACTCACGCCTAACACGTCTTATACCTTCTCTGTGGTAGCGAAGGATGCAGCAGGTAATTCTTCACAGAAGAGCATCGAGGTCGTAGGTGTAACAGATGCTGCAAATCCGGGAACTCCAGCATGGGCGCCAAATGTAAGCTACGTGCCTGGTGACCTGGTTAGCTATCAAGGCAAGGTATACAAATGTTTGCAACCACACACTTCCCTCGTAGGTTGGGAGCCAACAAATGTAGCGGCTCTCTGGCAAGTTCAACAGCAAGCGGCAGTAGAAGCAGTTGATGGTTATGTAGATGAGGAGATTTTGGAGGAAACAGAAGAAACGCCAGAAACAGAAGGAAATGCAGATACCCAATAAGTAGAGAAGGGGCTGTCCCTCTAGTCATGAAAATGACGGAGGAACAGCCCCTATTTGTTCGTTTGGAAATTAAGCAAAGGCTTTTAACAGTTGGAGGACTAATGGAATGAGATCTCCAATAAAAGTAAGAATCGCAATTGCAGTATTCATAGAAGCCCCTCCTTAAAATTCCAAATTCACTATTATTATATTAATGTTCATAATAGTAATCAAGAAATATTTTCCACTTATGTCGAATTGATAAAGTGGCTTATGTAAAAAAGTGATAGAATGCGTTGATAACAATAACGATTTGTAATGCAACCAGTCCCAAAATAATAACAGCCCAGTCTCTGTTCTTTTTCCATTTCAATACGCCTTTCGAGGCACAGATAACGACAAGGCCTACCAATGCTAATAGCTGAAAGAAAGCGACACTTGTCAGTAGTGCTAAAATTACAATGACAACAACAACAGTTGCAGTCGCTTTAAACCAAAAGGGATGCTCACTCATATTAACGCCCCATTCCCCTTTTTTGTAAATTTTAACATACATAAGAAATAAGCCAAGCCATAAGGCTCAGCTAGAGAATTATAGGAAAAGCAAAGGGGGGCATCCCTACTACTTCAGCCCGGAGAATATGATGAAAGTACAAATCAATGCCTTCCATTTTGTGATGCAAGAGCAAGGGATTCCTGTAGAGGACTGGCTGACGCATATCTCGATCAACGGGAGCAATGGGAAAGTCATGGGGATCGATCTCAATGAAAAGGTCGATGGAGAGATGTCTGATCCGAAGAAGGCAATCTCCCAGGAAGAAGCGGTAGCCGCTTTGCTCAAAAAATATCCATTGCAGCTACGGTATATCTTGCAAGAGGAAGGCAAAGCTTCTCTCGTGTATACCTTGCCTATGTTATTCGATGCAAAAATAGACGCGCTGACGAGAAGAACCTCCTTTTTCTAACGGTTTAAGGGAGGTTCTTTTGGTTATAAGTTTTGGCAATCTCCACCAGCTTGGTTTCCACATCTTCCTCATAATAAAAATGGTACGTTAGTTCATGGTGGGTGGAGCCGTTTTTCCAGATGAGAGTGGCTAATGGGCCGTTGTAACCGAACTTGGCAGTGCCATTCTTTAGTGGAATGGTTTTCGTTTCATCGTAGCCTCCTATAAAGTCTCCAGAACTATTGGAATCCAAGGTGAGATAGGCGCCTAAAGCGATATGCTCTTCTGGAACATAGGTTAGCGTTAATACCTTGTCCTGTCGCGTCAATCCTAAATTTTCGAAACGAGGCAACGTCTTTTGCAGAAAGGAGTAGGTATGAACCGGTGAAGCGGATACGACTGGAGTAGCCGAAGCTTCAAAAGAGTCATAGCTATCTGAGAACAGCAAGTACAGGGAGAAAAAGCTGATCAGGGATATGGATATCATAAGGTCACCTCATACAGGTTTTGGCAAAATAAGTATATCAGCTTGATTATTGGGGAAGGAATATGGAATATTCAATCAGAAAAAGTTGATTGAAATCTAAGAAAAAACGAAATTGACACAAAATACAAATTTCAGTATGATCACTTTATAAAGTCATTGGAAAAATAAAGGATGAACGAATACGATGCGCAGAACTGGAGATCTGAAACTAATCCAAGAGCTCAATCGCTTTATTATACTCGACACCATTCGCCAGTTTGGGCCCATCTCGCGAAGTGATATCGCCAAAAAGCAGGGCATCAGTCCAACTACTGTCACCTCGGCAGTCAATGAGCTGATCCGTGACGGCATGGTTGCAGAAGATGGAACAGGTGAGTCAAAGGGTGGCCGTAAGCCAATTATGGTTCGCTTCTGTCCAGACGGGAAGTTTTTGATTGGCGTCTCTATTACGAATACAGCGATTACAATTGCTGAAATGAATTTGGAAGCGGCTACAAAGCAAAAGAAAATCTATCCAGTAAAAGCTGGTCTAGTGAGTGACCTGATAATCCAATATGTGTTGGATTCGATCGAGGACTTTCTCCAGTCAGTGGATGATGTCAGCCGTTGTCTGGGCATTTCCATCATCGCACCAGGGATTGTCGATGCAGCGAGTGGGGTCATCCGTTTTAACTCCAAGCTGCGCTTGCATGATGTTCCGTTAAAGGACATGGCAGAAGAGCGTTTTGGGCTAAACACATGGCTCGACAATGATGCCAATGCAATCGCCCTGGCAGAAAAAAACTTCGGTGGTGGACTGAATGCTGACAATCTCCTGTTTGTTACCGTAGGAGAAGGGGTTGGTTCGGGTCTCGTTGTAAACGGTTCCATCTTCCGCGGAAGCCGAGGTGGAGCAGGTGAATTCGGGCATACGACAGTCGATCGAAGTGGGATGCGCTGTGACTGCGGCAACGTCGGCTGTTTGGAAAACTACGTGGCGTGGCCAGCCATTTATTCAGGCATACTGTCAGCCGTTACACGTGGAAAAGAAACGCTCGTCATGGATTTGGCTGACGGAGATATGACAAGAATCACATTTGATGTCTTTCGCCAAGCACTGCATCAAGGGGATCAAGTATGCCAAGACATCGTCGATGAAATCGCTTCGTACATGTCGATCGGGATTGTGAATCTGGTGAATTTGTTCAACCCGAGCCTGATCATTCTGGGGGGAGAAATGATCCGGGACAACCAAGTGTTGTTTGAGCGCATCCAAAAACAAGTGATGGCTCAAGCGATGGGGACGATGGTCGAAGGACTGGAATTCCGTCCAACTGTATTGGGGGCTGATTTCGAGGTCAAGGCTGCTGCTGCTGTTTTGTTACAAGAGGTTTTTCACTTCAGCTTGTAACATCTTTTTTACATACTTTATTTGGTCATTGGAAAAAGAAAGTTCAACCCATCAAAAATCGTTGAAAGGGGGCGAGTCGAAAAGGGGAGCGTGTCGTGTTTGGCAATATTTTGGGGGTAATAGAGGAGAACGTAAATCGAGGAGGGATTTCTGATGAAGAAGTTGGTTTCGATTGCAATGGCTGCTCTCTTGGTAGCAGTGGCAGGATGTTCGGGCGGCGGGCAGAGCTCTGCACCAGCTGGAACGACTGGCAGTGCTGCTTCAGGCGAAAAGGTAACGCTCACATATGCGCTGTGGGACAAAAATCAAATGTCTGCGATGGAGGAAATCGCGAAAAAGTTTAACGAAAAGAACCCGAACGTGGACATCAAGATCGAGCTAACTCCTAACAAGCAATACTGGACAAAGATGGAGGCCGCCGCAACGGGTGGCACCTTGCCGGACATTTTTTGGATTAATGGTCCACGTATCATTAAATACGCAGCGAATGACATGCTCTTACCAATTACAGATCAAATCAAGGCAGATGGCATCGATCTGAACAATTATCCGAAAGCTCTCGTTGATCTCTACACCTACGATGGACAAAACTACGCGCTACCAAAAGATTTCGACACCATTGGCCTTTGGTACAACAAGAAACTGTTTGACGACGCAAAAGTACCGTATCCAGACGAAAACTGGGATTGGAACAAGCTGAAGGAAGCAGCAAAGCAACTGACTGATGAGAAAAAAGGCGTTTGGGGAATTGCAGCACCTCCTTATGGACAAGACGGTTTCTATAACACGATCTATCAAAGCGGTGGCTATATCATTTCGGAAGACAAGAAAACGTCCGGCTATGACAAACCGGAAACGATCGAAGGCCTCAAGTTTTGGACAGACCTGATCAACGAAAAATCATCGCCAACAGCAGCGCAATTGTCCGAAACAGAGGCAACACAGCTATTTGAATCAGGCAAGATCGCGATGATGTACAACGGATCATGGATGGCATCCGCTTTTAATAAGAATGAGTATACAAAGGACAAAGTGGACGTGACGTATCTTCCAAAAGGGAAAGAGAACACAAGCGTCATTCACGGCCTGGGCAACGTGATTTCGGCTAATACCAAACATCCGAAGGAAGCATGGGAATTCGTGAAATTCTTGGGCTCGAAAGAAGGGGCAGAAATCCTGGCAAAATCGGGTGCTGCGATTCCGGCATTTAACGGAACACAGGATACATGGGTACAATCTATGCCGAACTTTCATCTGAAAATTTTTATTGATCAGGCAGCTGCAGCAAAACCATATCCGATCTCGAAGGACACGGCAAAATGGGCCAAGTTGGAAACAGAGCTCATGACCAAGGCTTGGGCTGGACAAATGAGCGTAGAGGATGCTTCCAAAGAGCTCGCGCAAATAATGAATGAAATGCTTAGCCAAGAATAAAAGTTCCATGATGGATGGCTTCGCATCATGGACGAGGCCATCCTTTTTTGAAAAGCTTATGTAAGGAGGGAATGAATGCGATGAGCAGCCAGTTGCAGCCTGAAATGCACGCCGCCGTCCAGCCAAAAACGAAAAAATCGTTGAATCGCATGAAGAGAAGTGATTGGTTCTGGGCGTATCTCATGATTGCTCCCACACTGATCGGGTTGGGTGTCTTCTACTTATGGCCGATCGTTCAAACCATTTATTTGAGCTTTACCAAATGGGGAGGATTCGGCAAGTACAAGTGGGCTGGCTTACATAATTACGAGTTGTTGTTCAAGGACCCTTACTTGTGGATCGCGCTGAAAAACACACTGATTTATACAGTGATCGCAGTTCCTGTCGGTATCGCTATCTCCATTTTTATTGCTGTGCTTCTTAATCAGAAAATTAAGGGGATTACGATTTATCGCACCCTTTACTTCCTGCCCGTTGTGACGATGGCGGCAGCGGTGGCGATGGTGTGGAGATGGTTGTACAACGCTGACTACGGTCTGATCAATTATTTGCTGGGCTTGGTAGGCATTGAGGGCCCACGCTGGATATCTGATCCCGCCATTGCTTTGTATGCGGTGATTATCGTTGCCGTTTGGAGCTCTATCGGATACAACATGGTGATTTTTCTGGCCGGACTGCAAGGTATTCCGAGAAGCTATTACGAAGCGGCAGAAATTGATGGAGCGGGACCGGTTCGCATGTTTTTCAAGATTACGTTGCCGCTGTTGACTCCTTCGATCTTTTTTGTCAGTATCACTTCCTTGATTGGGGCTTTTCAAGTATTTGACCTGATTTATCTGATGCTAGGAAGCAAAATGGGCAATCCGGCGACTGAGCAAACGCAGACGATGGCGTACTTGTTCTTTACGAATGGATTTGAATCAGGGAACGGTGGCTATGCGGCCGCAGTTGCTGTCGTGCTTCTGGTGATGATCCTGATTGTTACCGCTATTCAAATGAAATTGCAGAAAAAATGGGTTCACTATGATTAATCAAAGCTGAACAGACGGGAGGGATATGGAATGAGTGTTTATACGAGTCGGAACAAAATGGGCAAGAAGTTGTTGATTCATCTGCTGTTGATTGCAGGTGCTCTCATGATGATTGCGCCATTCGTCTGGATGGTTCTCACTTCTCTCAAGTCACTAGGCGAATCGACACAGGTGCCTCCGGTCATTTTGCCGACCAAGTATCAATGGGAGAATTACACCCATATTTTTGAGATGCTGCCCTTCTTGGACTTTTATTGGAATACCGTAATCACAACCGTGGCGAAGGTAGTCGGACAAGTATTCCTTTGCTCGCTTGCGGCGTACGCATTCGCACGAATTGAATTTCCAGGGCGAAACGCCTTGTTCATCCTGTTCTTGACCGTTTTGATGGTGCCAGGTCAGGTGTTTCTGCTCCCGCAATTTATGATCATGAAAGAGCTTGGCTGGCTGAATACTTTGACAGCATTAATTGTACCGGGATTGTTCAGTGCATTCGGTACGTTTCTTCTACGTCAGTTTTTCATGTCGCTGCCAAAAGAACTGGAAGAAGCGGCGAAGCTCGATGGCTGCAACCATTTTCAGATTTACTGGAGAATTATGCTGCCGCTGGCGAGGCCCGGCTTGATCGCACTCGCCATTTTCGTAGCGTTGTGGTCTTGGAACGACCTGATGTGGCCGCTGATCGTCAACAGCACGCCTGATAAAATGCCGCTCTCCGCTGGCTTGGCATACTTGACGGGCGAGCACACGAATTTGACGAACTACCCGATTTTGATGGCGGGCTCCGTTCTTGCCATTTGGCCGATGATCATCGTCTTTATTTTCTTGCAGAAGCATTTTGTCGAGGGAATTACCCTAACTGGGTCCAAATAGTCATTTTCGAAAAAAGGAGTGAAACCATTATGCATCATGTTCTGGTAATCGGAGCAGGAACCATGGGGACTGTTCACGCGAAATCGTATGCTGCCATGGAAAACGTCAAGCTGGTCGGGATCGTCGATATCCGCAGCGAGAGAGGAAAAGAGCTGGCAGCCGAGACAAAAACAGAATGGTTTGAAAGCTATGAAGAGGCTATGGAAAAATTGGCGCAGGTCGACATCGTAGACGTGTGTTTGCCTACGTACCTTCATAAAACTTATGTGAAAAAGGCTGCGGATGCAGGCAAGCATGTCATTTGCGAAAAGCCGTTGGCTCGTGATAAAGAAGAGGCTCGTTTTATCGTTGATTATTGCCGGGAGAAGAACGTCAAGCTGTTCGTTGGACATGTCCTGCGCTTCTTCCCGGAGTACGAAAAGTCCCGTCAGCTGGTTAATGATGGTGCGATTGGTAACGTTGGTGTGGCACGTACGTTCCGGGGTGGTATTTTCCCAACAGCGTGGAACGACTGGTACGCGGACTACAAAAACAGTGGCAGCCTTGTATTAGATATGATCATTCACGATTTTGACTTTTTGCGTTGGTGCTTCGGGGATGTGGAGCGTGTGTACGCGAAAGGATTGCTTGGTCGAGGTTTTGCCCGGATGGATTACGCACTGGTTACGCTTCGCTTCAAGAACGGCATGATTGCACATGTGGAAGGCTCGTGGGCACATGAAGGCTTCGCGATGAAAATGGAGCTGGCAGGCAAGGAAGGTATCATTTCCTACGACAGCTCGAAGGAAAAACCGCTAGTGGCGGTTAATCGCTCGAAGCAAGCAGGCATGAGCGGAGTCGCAGTTCCGGAGAGTCCGTTGCGTGAAAACCCGTATTTCAGAGAACTGAAGCATTTCATCGAGTGCATCGACCGTGATCTGGAGCCACTCGTGACGGCAGAAGACGCCGTGAAAGCGGTAGAAATCGCTCGTGCTGCGCTTGTGTCAATCGAAACGGGTAAACCCGTAACTTTGGTGTAGGAGGGGACTGGACATGAAACTCGGAATCATCAGTGTTGCACATATGCATGCATACAGCTATGCAAATGCGGTTGCGAAATTAGATGGGGTTCAATTGGTCGGGGTAGCAGATGAGGATGAAGTGCGCGGAAAGACAGCGGCTGAAACGTTTGGCGTTCCGTTCTTCTCCGATTATCATGAGCTGCTCGCAACGGATATCGATGCGGTCATCGTCACCTCGGAAAACGCCAAGCACCAAGAGCATACGTTAGCGGCAGCGAAGGCTGGCAAGCACATCTTGTGCGAAAAACCGCTGGCGACAACAGCAGAGGCTGCTCAAGAGATGATCGACTTTTGCCGCGAACAGGGCGTTATTTTGCAAACGGCATTCCCAGTGCGATTCCATCCGGCTGTTGTTCGAGCAAAGCAATTGGTGGAGCAAGGCAAGGTCGGACGTATCATGGCGATCCGGGGTACGAACCGTGGACAAAATCCTCTTGGTTGGTTCGTCGATCCGGCGAAATCCGGCGGAGGTGCAGTGATCGATCACACGGTTCACGTTGTTGATTTGATGCGCTGGTTCATGGACTCTGAAGTGCGTGAGGTTTACGCGGAGATAGACAGCAAGTTTTCCGATACGCCGATTGATGATTGCGGCATTTTGACCATGGAATTTGAGAACGGTGTTTTTGCCACACTCGATTGCAGCTGGTCTCGCAACAAGACCTTCCCGACATGGGGCGACGTGACGATGGAAATTATCGGGACAGAAGGCACGATTTCGCTCGACGCTTTTTCTCAAAAGCTGGACGTCTATTCCAATGAAAAAGGCTTGAAGTGGGTCAACTGGGGCGATGACATGGACAGTCAATTGGTCAAAGATTTCGTCACCAGCGTGCGTGAAAAGAAAGCGCCGTCGATTACGGGTGAAGACGGCTTGCGAGCTGTGGAAGTAGCACTCGCCGCTTATCAATCCGCTGAACAGAAGCAACCAGTCGTATTACGCTAGGACGGTGAATGACGCATGAGTGTACGTGTAGGCATGATCGGCGTAGGTGGAATCGGGCAGCATCATCTGAAAGGCTTATTGACGGACGAAAGGGTAAAGGTCGTTGCAGTGTGCGACGTGAACCAAGAGGCGGCTGCAGAGACTGCTGAGCGCATTGGTGCGCATG
Organism: Brevibacillus sp. IT-7CA2; assembly: GCF_949767855.1. NCBI lineage: Bacteria > Bacillati > Bacillota > Bacilli > Caryophanales > Paenibacillaceae > Brevibacillus > Brevibacillus sp. IT-7CA2. The sequence continues at coordinate 242,430 of NZ_CATKQT010000052.1, read as the reverse complement.
GCTACACCTCTTGGCGTGAGCTAGTAGAGGCAGAAAAGCTGGATGCTTTGTTTGTGTGCGTCCCTCCTTTTGCGCATGAAGAGATTGAGGAAACGGCGGCTGCGAAAGGGATTCATCTGTTTGTGGAAAAGCCAATTGGGCTGGACATACAGAAAGTGAACGAAAAGCAAGCAGCGATTGAAAAGGCAGGGATTATCAGCGCGACTGGCTATTGTCTGCGCTATCTCGATATCGTGCAGGAAGCAAAAGCGTACTTGGAAGGCAAGTCGATTGCACTCGTTCGCGGGCATTATTTGACCAAGTTCGTCACGACACCTTGGTGGAGGGAAATGGGCAAGTCAGGTGGACAGCTTGTCGAGCAGGCGACACATACGCTGGACATGATGCGGTATTTGGCCGGAGATATCGAGAAGGTCTATGCGCAGATGGCCTTGCTCGTCTCGCGTGACATTCCAAACATCGATATTCCAGACGTGACTTCCATCAGTATGGTGTTTCAGTCAGGGGCGCTAGGACATCTGGATACGTGCTTCATCCAGCCGGATCACCGTACAAATGTAGAAATCTTGGGCAAAGATTTCCGCGTCATGATTGACGGGAAGCAATTAGCGATCATGGATGAGCAGGGAGCTCGTACTTCAGAGAGCACAGTGGATATGTACGTGGAGCAAGATCGGGCGTTTATCACAGCGATTTTGACAGGGGATCGCAGCTTGATTCTGTCGCCGTATGAATCAGCGAGAAAGACGCTAGAAGTAACATTGGCAGCGAATCAGTCGGCACAAGAAGGAAAGCCTGTCACTATTTTGAGAAAAGGGGAGTGAGGCGCATGGCTTTTCAAAAGGGAATCAATGCTTGGTGCTTCCCAAAGGAGACAAGTGTACAAGAAATGTTTCGCCAGGCGAAAGCACATGGCTATCAAGGGGTAGAACTGAATTTGGACGAGGGAGATGCTCCCTTTCATCTAGAGATGACAGAGCAGGAATTGAAGGGGCTGGCAGACGAGGCTCGTGAGCTCGGTCTGGAGCTGCCAAGCGTCTCTACTGCCCTTTTATGGAAATATCCGTTGACACACAATGAGGAAGCGATCCGCGAGCAAGGCATCCGTGTTGTCGAGAAAATGATAGAGGCGGCAAGCATTTTTGGCTCACGGACCGTTCTCGTCGTCCCAGGTCTCGTAACGGCTGAGTTGTCGTATGATATGGCCTACGAGCGGGCGCGTGAAGCATTGCAGCGCTTGGCGAAAAAGGCGGAGCAGCATCAGGTATACATCGGGGTAGAAAACGTATGGAACAAGTTTTTGCTCAGTCCACTGGAGATGGCCCGCTTGATCGATGAAGTAGACAGTCCTTGGGTAGGCGCTTATTTTGATGTAGGCAACGTCCTGCAATTCGGTTTTCCTGAGCAATGGATTCGCATTTTGGGCAAGAGAATCCAAGCTATTCACGTCAAAGATTTCAAGACAACGACAGGCAACATCACAGGTTTCGTACCGCTGCTCGCTGGCGATATTCCATGGAACCGCGTGGTGGAAGCGTTGCGTGAGATCGGGTATGAAGGCTACATCATCCCGGAAATCTCGCCATACAGCCAGTTGCCTGAGCAATTGATCGCGCATACGTCCCAAGCGTTGGACGCCATTTTTCAATCGTGAATGGACAGCAAGGATGTGAAGCGGAAGATGAATCAAGACAAACCATATGCCATCGGGATTGATCTGGGTGGTACAAAGATCATAGCCGCGATCGTCGACCAGCATGGCAACATCCTCAGGCAGGCGAACGCAGCGACTCAAACAGAAGAGGCAGCTCAAGCAGTCATCGAACGCATCGGTGATTTGGTGCAGACTGTCCTAGACGATAGCGGCATCAATATATCACGCATTCGCGGTATCGGAATTGCAACTGCGGGAATTATTGATACCCAGCGCCAAATGGTCATTTTTGCGAGCAATCTAAACTGGAGCGATGTGCCGATCGGCGCGATTCTTCAGGAGCGGTTTGGCGTAGCCGTGCAATTGATCAATGATGCCAATGCAGCAGCGGTAGCAGAGTGGGCATTTGGAAGTGCACGAGGCACGAAAGACATGATCTATGTAACCGTCAGTACGGGTGTTGGTGCTGGCATTATCAGTGGAGGACGGCTGATTACAGGTGTTGGCGATAGTGCCGGGGAGTTCGGGCATATTTCGCTTGATCCCGAAGGACCGCTGTGCGTGTGCGGGAATAGAGGCTGCCTGGAAAATTACACGTCTGGACTGGCTTTGGCAAGTAGAGCCAGGGAACAGCTTCTACAAGGTGTTACAAGCTCGTTACTCGTTGAAAATGGGAATGACCTGAGCAGGATAACGGCTAGAGAGGTCGGAGAGGCAGCGGTTCGCGGAGATTTGCTCAGCATGACCTTGATGAAGGAAGCAGGCTATTATCTCGGGGTCGGACTGACTAATCTGATCCACCTGTTCAATCCACAGGTGATCGTCATGGGTGGCGGTGTGATGAAGAACGGACAGCTGCTGCTTGCAGAAGCGAAGAACGTCATTCGCGAGCGCTCTATCTCTCGGATGGCAAATCAAGCGAGCATCCAGTTGACGACAATTGGAGCGGAAGCAGGGGTGCTCGGTGCAGCAGGCATGTATTATCCATCCGAGCGTGAAATGGTTGAGGTATAACGGAATGAAAGTGAGAGAAGCCGATGTTTGGTAGACATCGGCTTTTTCCTGTTCCCTGTGCAGTGCGAGTCATAGGAGCCTAGACCTAGATTCTATCTATTGGTAAAATATTGATTGGAAAAATCCCCACATTACATGATAGAGAGGCTAACAGAGGGGTACCATGGCAGAGGCCAAAACAGCAAAAGTAGCGAAGTTGCCCGAATTTTTCAAAGAACTCCTTACTTTTTATTGGTAGTTACCATCATCCTCGGAATTGCCAGCGGTGCTATTTTCTATTTATCTGGGAAAAACCTTGATGATCTGCTAGGATCGCGACCCGTAGCAAAAAAGGAAACGAATCAGCCTGCACCCATTAGTTCGGTGCCTACAGGTCAGGAGGCGGGCACAAATCAGCAGTCAAATGCTGTACTTGTTCCGCCAGAGGGAAATAGTGCAATGGACGTGGCGACGCCAGCGGCTTATCCTGTTGAAACGGCAGGTCAACAAAGCAATGTCGTAGGACAAGTGGCACAACCAGCACTTCTTACTCAAAAGGGAGCACTCAAGGGTACGATTACGTGTCAGTATAACGATTTTGTTGGGTCGAAGCCGGACGTGAATGCAAAGATTCTGCTCATTCGTACAGATTTTGATAAAAATACGATTACCGATGTAGAAGAGGGTGTATTTGCAATAGGTTTAGTTCCAAAAAACTCGGGATTATTTGCATTAAAAGCAAATGGGTATGGAAATTATGAGATTGGTAACTTGCCGGCTGGAGAATATCATCAGAAATTGGGATTCATTTGTAAGGATTAGTCTATTACATTACAAATATGAACTCTCCACGATTACAATCGAAGAAAATCAAACACTCGATTTCAGTCACGATTTTGGGAACACGTACTTTTAATGAGTGTTTTGGCCTTTAGACTCATAGGGTTTACCACCGCGATTCATGTATCATAGAAGTATGGCACGTTTTGGCAGGAAAAACAGGTCAAACGTAATAGAAATTGTGGGTAAAGGGGTCGCAGCATGAAGGGAAAAAACAAAAGCATCATGATCGTCATGGCTCTGGTCATCGTCGCATTGCTGGGATACGCAGGCTATCGTTTCTTTGGTCCTGTGACACTGGCGGAAGGGTATTTGTACGAAGACGATACACGCATGCTATACACAAGTGTCACAGTGAATAACGAAAAAGTAAACGTTGAAATGACGGACTCCATCGTCGAAACGGAAGACAGCATCCCTGTTCTAAAAACCGAGTCGATCTTGCTGGAGGGTACTATGGATGGGAAGCAGCTAACCCTCAAAAATCCGGCAACTGGTCAGGATATCATCGGCACAGTGAACGGCGACGAGCTCCAATTTGACGGCCTGCTTATGGAAGAAAATAAAGGACTGACGAGTCTTGTTGCCACAAACAAAAGCGCGTACGAAAGCAAATTGGCGACATTAACCAAGCGCATCAACGAGGAAGCAGAAGTAAAAAAGAAAGAAGTAGCAGAACAAAGAGTCAAAGAAGCAGCGCGTGTCGACTTCGCCAAAAAAGTAGAACAGACAGGGAAGCTAGAGGCTGATCTGATTGAAACGGCAAAGTATTTGGACGAGCTGCAATTTACGGATGAAGCGCAGTTTTCAAACGATCAAATAGCGGAGCTGCAAAGACTATTGGAAGAGATTCGGACCTATTCGACGCAGCCAGGCTTGAGCAAGATGGAATTCGAGGTCATGCAAGGAACGCTGGGCAGTATGAAGGTGTTGGTCGATGGGATGAACACCATGGATGGTTCGATCCAGGATAAAAACAAAAACATGCAGGAAATGATCGCCATCATGGAGACCGACATGAAGGATATCCAAACGATTTGGGCGGAAATCAAAGCGAGCGTGCCGGATGCCGAGAAACGGGAAAAAGCAATCAATGCGGCCATCAAGACGGCCACTGATTCCATCGCGCAGGCGAAGAAGCGCCAAGGCTCGGTAGACAAAAGCGGACAAGTAAAAGTGAAAGAAACCGCGAACAGCCTGTATCAACAAGCGGCGAATGTACTGAATCAGACAAAAGCAAAGTATGGTTTTTAGACAGGAACAAGGCTCTCATTCGAGAGCTTTTTCCCATTTGAGCACCCTTATCGTTTTCAGGTCGGAAAAATTGTATTATTCTTATAGTATTACTAAGAGATAATCATAAGGCAAATTTTCCAGGAGGAGTACGATGAGCGTCTACCAGAACATTACCGAATTGATTGGAAATACGCCGATTGTTCGACTGAGGCGCATGGTTCCTGAAGGAGCAGCAGAAGTTTTTGTGAAGTTGGAGAAATTCAATCCGTCCGGGAGTGTGAAGGACCGCGCTGCCTACAATCTGATTTTGACAGCTGAGCAAGCGGGACTGATCCAACCGGGGGATACGATCATAGAGCCGACGAGCGGCAATACGGGAATCGGCTTGGCGATGAATGCCGCAGCAAAAGGCTATCGCGCGATTTTGGTCATGCCTGACAATATGTCGAAGGAACGGATCAATATATTGAAAGCGTATGGGGCAGAGGTTGTCTTGACTCCGAGCGAGCTGAGGATGCCGGGGGCGATTGCCAAAGCGCAGGAGCTGCAAAAAGAGATTCCGCGCAGCTTTATTCCTCAGCAATTCGAGAATCAGGCAAACCCGGATATCCATCGAACGACGACAGCTGAAGAAATTTTTGCGCAAACGAATGGTCGGTTGGATGCTTTTGTCGCCACAGCTGGGACGGGTGGAACGATTACCGGAACAGGCGAAGCGTTGCGGGAAAAGCTCCCGGAGCTGTATATCGCTGTTGTCGAGCCAAAAGGCTCCCCGGTTCTGTCTGGCGGAAAGCCTGGTCCACATAAACTGGTCGGCACGAGCCCTGGTTTTGTTCCACAAATCCTCAATACAAGCGTTTATAATGAAATCATTCAAATCGCAGACGAAGACGCCCTACAAAGCATGCGCCAGCTTGCAGCGTTGGAGGGGATTCTCGTTGGGCCTTCATCGGGTGCCTCGGTCTTTGCTGCCATCACGATTGCCAAAAGGCTGGGAGTGGGTAAGCGGGTCGTTTGCATTGCGCCTGATACAGGGGAGCGGTATTTGAGTATGAATCTTTTCTAATAGGAGAAAAGGCGATGAGCAACGAAAAACACGCGCTGATCATCGGGGCAGGCTTGAGCGGGCTTGCATCGGCGCTTGCCTTGAAGCAAAAGGGTTGGCAAGTGACGCTTTATGAACAGGCAAAGGAGCATAAAGGCATCGGTGCTGGAATCGTTTTGGCAGCCAATGCCATGAAGGCATTGGATAAGCTGGGAGTTGGACAGGAAGTACGCGAGCTTGGGGCAGCTGTCCGTTCAGCAAGGATTCGCGACTGGAAGGGAAACTTGTTAGTCGAGCTGCCTGTCGCGGAACAAGCAGATCGGTATGGGGCTGACAGCTACTTGATTCATCGGGCTGATCTACAGCAGGCTCTTTTGGCGAAAATCTCGACGCATGAGTTGGTACTCGGCAAGCAGTTCGTTTCTTTTTCTCAAGAAGCAGGAAGGGTTCATGCCGCTTTTGTAGATGGGTCAAGTACACATGGAACGATTCTGATCGGAGCGGACGGGATTCACTCTCGTGTACGGAAGAGCCTATTCGGTGAAGAGTTGATGAGATACTCCGGGTACACGGCGATTCGCGGGATTGCTACTTACCAAGACCCTCGTTATCCACTGGAATCAGGAGGAGGCTTTGAAGCATGGGGCAGGGGGATTCGTTTCGGGTTTTCTCATATCGGCAACAATCGAATTCATTGGTTTGCCGCCATCAATGCACCTGAGGGAGAAAAAGATGGGCCGCTGGGCCGGAAGCGAGAGACGTTGCACCGACTTGATGGATGGTATGAGCCAGTACGTGCAGTAATTGAGGCGACAGAGGATGCAGCCATCTTGCGGCATGATATATACGACCGTGCACCACTCAGGAGATGGAGTCAGGGCCGGGTTACATTAGTAGGCGATGCGGCACATCCAATGCTGCCGAATCTGGGGCAAGGGGCGGGTCAGGGAATGGAAGACGCACTTGTGCTGGCAAGATGCTTGGCAGTGGCAGATAATACGGACTCGGCTGACGCTTTGCGCATGTATGAAGAGCTACGGAAGAAGCGGGCGAATGCGATTGTGAAAGGTTCCCGCTTGATGGGGGCAGTCACCCAATGGGAAAATCCGTTGGCCATCGCGGCTCGTCATTTCATGTTAAAAACGATCCCTGCCCGTATCCAGAGCAGAAGACTGGACTGGATTGTTGGACACGAGGTGTGAATACGGCGCCGAAAAAAGGCAAGGAGCATGAGGCCCTTGCCTTTCAACTTTGTTTGCTTATTGATGACGTGCCTGATAGGCAAGCAACGCTGCAATGAATAACTGACCGGTTTGAATCATGGAGCGCTCATCGACATCGAATTTGGGATGGTGATGTGGATACGTCGCCTGAATCTCCGGGTTGCGTCCACCGACCATGAAGAAGGTAGCGGGGCGCTCTTGGGCAAAGTAAGCAAAATCTTCTCCGCCCATGCCTGGTGGGATTTTCAAAACGCGCTCCTCACCAAAAATACGTTTGGCTTCTGCTACAAAAAGCGGAGTCTCTGTCTCATCATTCCAAGTAGCTGGATAGCCGCGTTGGTACATGATTTCGCAAGTAGCGCCGACTGCCTGGCAGCTGGCTTCCACGATACGTTTCAGAGACTGCTCGACCGCGACTCTCACTTCCTCGTCATACGTACGGACGGTCCCCTTTAGCCTCACTTGATCAGGGATGACGTTGAACGCCTCGCCCCCGCCCACGAAGGAGCAAACAGACAGAACGACTTGTTTCAGCGGATCTACCTGACGGCTGGCAATCTGCTGCAAATTCATGACAACCTGACTGCCCAATACGATTGGATCAACGGAGGTATGAGGATAAGCACCGTGTCCGCCTTTTCCGTACAAGACGATCTCGAAGCTGTCTGCTGCGGCCGTAATGTAGCCATGACCAATCCCTACAGTGCCTACGGGAAGCTCGGAGGCAACGTGCGCGCCATACACGACATCGACTCCTTCGAGGCACCCCGCCTCCACCATGGCTTTGGCGCCACCAGGTGGCAGCTCTTCCGCAAATTGATGCAGGAATACCACATTTCCTGGGAGCTCATCACGGAACTGGCTCAACACTTGTGCGACTCCCAAAAGTCCGGAGGTATGTATATCGTGACCGCAAGCATGCATAACGCCTGGAATGCGGGACTTATACGGTACTTCTTTTTCATCTTGAATGGGCAAGGCATCGAAGTCAGCGCGCAACGCAACTGTTTTTCCTGGCTTTCCACCCCTCAGGAGACCGACAACACCCATGCCCCCGACCCCGGTTTGGACTTCTATCCCAAAAGAAGCCAGTTTGTCTGCTACTTTCTTCGCTGTGTTTTCCTCCTGAAAGGAAAGCTCGGGATACATATGCAAATCACGTCTGAATGTAACAAGCTCAGGATAAATCTCCTGCAGCCGGGCAAACAGTTTTTCTTCCATCGAACCCACTCCTTTTTCCTAGGGAAAGAGATTGGTATTTCGTATTCGCCTTATTATAAAAATATTCCGAATCATAATTCAATGTATGATTTCGAGAAGTATAATGAAGCTGAATTCATATTATGTAGACATTTCCAGTAGAAATCTCTAGAATATTAGAGAGACATGTTCAAAAAGTCGTGTTTTTAGTACAGCTGCGTAATCAAAAGACGACTTTTTGAACAGATGGATTGAGGAGATTATGACGAGTCCAACACACCCAAAAAACCCCAGAGTTCTAATCATTATGCTCGTTTCTAGCATCCTTGTTTTGATCTTGACTTGTGTAAGCATCGCGATTTCTTATTTCAATACGATTCAATCCGTCCGACTCTCCATTGCGAATCAAAGCATGAAAGCTGCCTCTACAGTAGCAGACAGTCTAGATGTTGACGCGTATCAGGAGTTTTTACGAAATCCGGTAAAAGGGACCCCCGCCTATAAACGAATCGAACAGCAATTGAATCAAGCGCGTGAGCAGTTCGGTCTGCTGTATTTATACACGATTCAAATCAGTGAAGACAGGCAGAGTGGTCGCGCGATGATCGTCGCAAGGCCTCCAAATGCGAAGCAAACTTTTGATATCGGTATGCCTATTGTTCTATCTTCTAAGCACATTCAAATGATTTACGAAGGATCATCAACGTACTACTCAGATATTATCAGGGATCCAAATTACGGGGTCTACTTGTCTGCTGGCGCGCCGCTTAGAGATAGAGAAGGAAGAATCATCGGAATCATCGGAGTAGATACAGACGTAGCCATCGTCGAGGACATTGGAGATGATGTCGTTCGTAGCAGCATTCCTGTTTTTGCGATTCAAGGTTTGTTTGTCGTCGTACTGATCTTCCTGGTTCTTTGCATGGAACGCTGGTACCAACGTGCCATCAAGGCAGCAGTTGACGAGACGGAAGAAACCTATCAGGATGAATTGCGCTCAGTCATTTGTTCGATGCGCTCCATACGCCATGATTTCGTCAATCACATGCAAGTGCTCTATGGTTTGATCGAATGCGGATATTATCCAAAAGCACGAGATTACGTGCAGTCGTTGCTGAAAGAAACCAAGCTTTTGGACCTCACCGTGAGGTTTGCGAATCCTGCCTTAATGGTATTGCTTCACACCAAATGGGAGCAAGCTAAATCCAAACAAATCGTGATGCAATTTGAAGAATGTTCTGATCCAATCGATAGCATTCCTTCCATTGATCTGATCAAAATTTTATCGAATCTTATTGATAATGCGATAGAAGCGGCTGAGTTAGCGAATGGGGAAAAGCGGGTCAGCATTTATTTTTGTTGTGATGAAGAACACGTTATTTTCCAAGTGGAAAATACAGGACCAGAAATATCGCCAGAACAACGTGCACGTATTTTCGAAAAAGGCTATACAACGAAAACAGAGAAAAAGTGTGGCTCGCGTGGAACGGGTCTGACGATCGTAGATTCAGTTGTTCACAAGTACAAGGGGAAAATTGAGGTTTGGTCCGAGCAAGGAATCACGAGATTTACCGTCCGGTTGCCAGTGAAATAGGCAAGTAACGAAAACAATTCTAGGATGATAAGAAAAAGCCGTCAAATAGTTGACGGCTTTTTGCTTTTGCGAGTCGCTATGCATTTTGTCCTGACGCAGGCTGCGCCACTTGGCTTTCCTGTGCTTGAAATGGACGTGAGATTGAGTAGAAGGCAAACCCGAACGAAAGCAGGACGAACACGGCTCCAACCCAAGGCGTGTAGATGACAGATGACCGCTCGACGACGAGACCGCCAGCCAGAGAGCCAAGGGCGATACCTAAATGCTGGGCAGAAGTATTCAAGCTTAATTGAATGTCTGCGGTAGCAGGTGAGCAGGAGATCAAATAGTTTTGCTGTGCTGGCGAAATAGCCCAGCTAAGCGCACTCCAGATTACCATGATCGGCAAGAACAAATAAAGTGAGCCTGTAAAAAATGGCAAGACACACATGATCAAGCCAAACACTGGAATGATGAACAGAATGCTCTTGGTTGCTCCCCATTTGTCTGAGATCCAACCGCCAATACCACCGCCTGCAACGGCAGCAATCCCGAACAAGAGATAAATCCAGCTCAGAGTCGTTGCGTCCACATTCATCGTCGTTTGCAGATAAGGGGTAAAGTATGCATACAGCGTCAAGTGACCTGTCAGCATTAACAAGACGATAAACAATGCGCTGAATAGCTTGCCGCTACGGAGGGTAGTCATTTGATCACGTAGCGGAATGGGCGGTGCAGTTCGAACTTTTGGCAAAAACAAGAGGATAAAAATCATCGCGACAATACTCAGAGCCGCAATTAGCCAAAACGGGGCACGCCATCCGAAGGCATTCCCCAGAGCCAATCCGACAGGGACGCCGAGTACGAGCGAACCGCTAATCCCCATGAAAATAACGCCAATGGCACGGCCGCGATAAGCAGGTTCCACAAGACTTGTCGCAATGGTAATCGACAGCACAATCAGGATGGAACTGCTTGCTGCACTCAAGATGCGCGCCGTCATTAATACAGCGTAGCTCGGACTAAGTGCCGCGAGCACATTACTTAGGAAAAAGGCCGCTAATGCATACATGTATAGCTTTTTGCGCTCGACACGCCTCGTCACATGCAGGAGCAGAGGAGCGGCAATGGCAAATGCTAGGGAGAATATGGTGATCAATTGTCCGGCAGCGCTAATCGATACCTGAAGATCACGAGCAATCAGATCGAGCGTACCACCGATAATCAATTCCACCGTACCTACAACAAAGGTAGCAATCGCTAAGATGAAGACACGTGGATTCAAAACAATAGCTCCTCTCCAGTAAAAAGGTTACTACCATAATAGTAACCTTTTTCGCCCTATGCAACTACAAATTTCTCCATACAAATAAAAAAGACTCTGGCCAAAAGCCAAAGTCCAGGTATTGTCAGTATCGGAGGCGGATGATCATCTTGCGGATTTCTTCATCGTCAAATAGTTGATCCACATATTTTTGGGTGATTTTTGTCAGCGCGACATCATGGTAAAAAGAATCGGCAAAAAATTTGACGAACGGTTGACCACGTGTCTTGATCGCATGCCAGCCCGTGTCTTCCTCGCCTGCAAAAATCATTTCATCTTGGTCCGCTACGATTAGCTGATAGCGCTCCAAGCCTTGATGCTCTTGCACAGGGATAAAGGAATGAACACAGGAGAGCTTGGTGTTAATCTGCCCGATGACCAAGGCTTCGATTTCCACCCCTTCTTTTTCTTTCATCTCCAGTAGGGGTATATACTCCAAAAAATCATCGGACCAGGCAGAGATGCGAATAGACCGTGTTGCTCGTTGGATCAATTGTTTGCATTCCGCGCGGATCGATTCATTAACCTTCAGGCTCCAGACCCGGTCATCACGTACGGCTTTATGAGAAAGGGAGCTGGTCAATTTTTTGACGTCTGTTTGAAATTGGCGGGTCAGCTTTTCTACCAGGCTGTCCAAAGGAAGGGCTGTATACCGCTTTTTCTTTTCCGATACGGTGTCAAGGACCATCCCCTTTTCTACCAGACGATTCAACACCTCGTAAATTTTTGCCTTTGGCACCCCCGAATGCTTCACGACCATTGCTGCATCGAGAGGCTCGCCGCTAGACGCCAACGCTTCATAAACTTTACTCTCATACAGAGAAAAACCAAATGTTTGCAGCATCAAAATCCTCCATGGAAAACACGAGCATTTTTATTCGATCGTACCGATAATCGAGTTGTTTTGCAAGAAAGAGAGGGAGGCGAAAGAAATATATGATAGAAAAATATCGAGTTTTTTCGACAAAATTCGCTAAAATTCTGTAGGTCTTTAGGTGGTAGACACGATGGTAATATATCGAACTGATACCCTGTAAATAAATGATTAGCCGAAATTTCGGCACTTGTTGTAAATAGTTCAATAGCCTTATTAAGAAATTTCTTTTGAACGGGAAGTATTTTTTGTCGAAGGAAAGAATTTGGCAAAAATTACGTATCACGCAATAATTATGAATAGTCGGAATTGGGGGTTTAATTTTTCCGATGCATCACAAATAGATAGAAAAAGAGGGTGAACCGTAGTGAAGAAAGGCAAGAAGCTCTTATCCGTTTTATTTTCCTCCTCACTCGTGCTTAGTACTTTCGTGGCTGCACCTACAGCTGGTTTGGCCAAACCAAAAGAGGACAAGCATGATCTGCAAGTAGACTTGTCCACTGTTAACCTGGAGCGACTGATCAAAGGGTTAATGGAGCAAGGAATCATTGATGAAGACGCCGATCAGGAAGAGATTGACGAGGCGTTGCTCGAGTACTTGGAAGACAAAAAAGTACCGCACGGTGTTGACGAGTCGACCTCTTATGGTAGGGAAGCTAGCAGAGGTCAGCAGGCAGCATTGGCGAAGGCATCTCAGAAAGTGGCTGAGATGGAGGACGGCGATGAATTGCGCTCTTCCAAACGACTACATACCGATAACATCGTTGTTGCTCTTGTCGAGTTCCCTGACCGGGAGCATAACGAGTTACCAAAAGTGAGTGACTCGCTTTGGACGAAAGACTTTAACGAAAAGCATTATAAAGAGATGCTGTTTGATCAGAAGGGATACGAAACTCCTGAAGGAATCAGCATGACAACGATGGCGAAATACTTCTATCTGCAATCGGGAAAAACGTGGACGGTTGATGGTGTGGTAACGCCATGGCAAATGGCAGAAAATAGCTACAAATATTATGGAGAAAACTCGAAAGCCGGTGACGATTCCAATCCGCGCGATCTTGTAATCGAGACGCTTGAGGCAGTTGGGGAATCCATTGCTGGGAAAGAGGAATTGTACGATCAGCGTGATCCGTATGACATCGATGGTGATGGAGACCTGATGGAGCCGGATGGCAATCTAGACAACCTCATGCTCGTTCATGCAGGGATCGGAGAAGAGACAGGGGAAGACCCAGATGCGATCTGGTCTCACCGTTGGACCTTGAGCAAACCAGTGGATATTCCAGGCACAAGCCTCAAAGCGTTTGATTACATGATCCAACCAGAGGATGGCGCACCAGGTGTATTCACTCACGAATACGGACACAACCTCGGTTTGCCAGACTTGTATGACACGACAAGAGGTGGAAAAGATTCGCCAGTAGGTGCTTGGTCCCTCATGTCGTCTGGTAGCCACACAGGTAAGGTTTTCCAAACGGAACCTACTGGCCTTGATCCTTGGTCCAAAATGGTTCTGCAGCAAATGTTCGGCGGAAACTGGATTAATCCGTATGTGCTAGACTACAAGGATGTAGAGAAGCGCAAGAGAAGCCTTCGACTCATTGATGCGAGCAGCCTTGAGAAGGACGGCAAGGTCATCAAGCTGAACATGCCGAAGGTCGAAAAGAAACCTCCGGTGGAGCCAAAAGATGGCGGATACTCGTACTTCTCGGATGAAGGCAACAAGCTGAATACAAAAATGACGTCTGATGTGATCGATTTAACAGGGGTCAGCTCCGCAACGATGAAATTCGATTCGTGGAGAAGCATCGAGGAAGGCTATGACTACGTGAACGTCAATGTAATCGATACGGATACAGGCGAGAAAAAAGAAGTTCAAAAATACGATGACGTAACCAAAGGCTGGGACAAAGAAGAAATCAGCCTGAACGAGTTCGTCGGTAAAAAGGTACAAGTCGAGTTTAACTATGTGACCGATGTCGCATTCGTGATGGATGGCTTCTATTTGGATAACTTCGAAGTAGAGGCAGATGGACAAGTCATCTTCGCAGATGATGCAGAGGGTGAGAAGAAATTCAAATTGGATGGCTTCACTCACTTCGATGGAAAAGGAAAAATGTACGATGCGTACTACCTGATTGAGCTGCGCTCTCATGAAGGAATTGACGCTGGATTGAAGCATTTCCGTCGCAACGACTCCTTCTTTACGTATGATCCTGGTATGGTGATCTGGTACTTTGACGGTCGCTATGAAAGAACCCGTGACAACAATACGAGCCTGCATCCAGGCTACGGCATGCTCGGTGTAGTAGATGCCCATCAGGAAGTACGTTACTGGAACAATGATGAAGGTAACAAAAAGGCAATCGCAGACTCCCGTTACCAAGTGAATGACGCTGCGTTTAGCCCGAACGACACTTCTGGAATAAATCTGGATTACATTATGGGAACCATGGAATACGAGCCGTTGGATGGAGTAACTGAGTTTGAAGACGGTGATGATTACTCGATGCCGGAAGTGCCGGAAGTCGGTAAAATCCTGCCGCAAATCGGTTTGGAAATCAAACTGAAAAGAGTTTCCAAGAAGTTCACGGATGCTACGATCGAATTCTCCATTGATAAAGATTAATCAATAAGCCAAAAGACGCCACACAGCGCCAAGCTGATGCTTGGCGTCTTTTTCGTTTCTATGATTACTGGTCTAAGCTCGGCTGCATCGAAATAGGCTATAACAATGAACGACAAGCTGCCTGATCTGATTGCGCGTAAGAAAGGCAACCTTTTGTACAGGCATAGGTATCGCGCGCGGCAGCAAGGGGGGATCAATCATGCTGCATATTATTGCTTGCATTAAGCAGGTGCCGGACACCAAAATCATCAAGATGAATCCGAAGACGAATACGATGGATCGCGCTAGTGCGCCAGCCATCCTCAACCCGTATGATGCACATGCGGTGGAGGAAGCCGTACGGTTGAAAAATCGATATGGTGGTGTGGTCTCCGTCGTCACCATGGGACCGCCGCCAGCGGTGAAGGCCATTCGGAAATGTATCGAGATTGGAGCAGACGCAGGCTATCTGGTAACGGATCGTGCATTTGCCGGAGCAGACACATTGGCGACCAGCTATGCGATTACCAAAGCCATTGAAAAGATTGCAGAAAGCCAGCCAGTCGACCTCGTCATTTGCGGGAAGATGACCATCGACGGTGATACGGGACAAGTCGGACCGGGTGTTGCCAGAAGGTTGGATATTCCGCCGCTTACGTGTGTGAAAAAAGTAGTGGAGATAAACAAAGAACAAGGTTACGCCATCGTGCATCGAAAGCTGGAGGATGGTTATGAAGTCATTCAGTCGACCTTGCCTTGTTTGTTTTCCGTGGAGAAGGAGATTAACGAGGTTCCTTATTCTCCGCTTCCCAACATGCTTCGAGCTGCTAGATATAATCCCGTTGTCTGGTCCGTCGATGACTTGGGGGATATCGATCGGACGCAGTTAGGTCTGAAGGGCTCTCCTACCATCGTTGCAAAAGTTTGGCCCCCAGAGAAGCCAAAGGGTGGCGAAATGCTCGAAGGAAGCGCCAGCGAGCAAATCGCGCGCTTGATGGAAATTTTGCACGATAAACAGCGAATGTTTCGGGTGAAGGAGGAGCAGATATGAATCTGGATGATTTTCGTGGCATCTGGGTGTTTTTAGAGGTGAGTGACGGCCGTATCGCCCCTGTATCACTCGAGCTGCTGGGGGCGGGTAGACAAATGGCTGACAAGCGAGACGTGCCGCTTGCTGGCTTGTTAATCGGAGATGGAATCAAGGAGTTGGCCCATACGGCGTTTCCATACGGTGCTGACCAAGTGTATGTATACGATCACAAGATTTTTCATGATTACCGAACAGAGTCCTACATGCGAGCTGTTATCGAATGTGTCCAGAAGCACAAGCCGGAAATCATCTTGTACGGGGCGACTTCAACCGGAAAAGATTTGGCGAGCGCTGTCGCGACGGACTTGGAGACAGGGCTGACAGCTGACACAACCATGCTCGATGTGAACGCGGAGACAGGCTTATTAGAGGCAAGCCGTCCAGCGTTTGGCGGTAACATCATGGCAACGATTTTGTGCAAAAAACATCGACCGCAAATGGCGACCGTTCGCCCGAAAGTCATGAAAGCGCTTGAGCCAGACGAGTCACGTACAGGAGAAATCATTGATGAATGCATGGAGCTACGTGAAGAAGACATTCGCACAAAAGTACTGAAAATCGTCCGGGAGACGAAGGAAAAGGTGCGGCTGGATGAGGCTGATGTGATCGTCGCTGGTGGCAAGGGACTCGGAAGCAAGGAAGGCTTTGCGCTTATTCATCGCTTTGCAGAACGAATCGGGGCAACCGTTGGGGCCAGCAGAGATGCGGTGGAAGCAGGCTGGATCGGTCATGAACATCAGGTCGGACAGACGGGAGTAACTGTCACGCCAAAAATTTACTTCGCTATCGGCATATCGGGAGCTATCCAGCATTTGGTCGGCATGCGCAACTCGGGATTGATCATTGCCATCAATAAAGATCCGAATGCCCTCATCTTCCAGTCTTGTCACTACGGTATTGTCGGTGATGCTTTTGAAATTGTGCCATTGCTCATGGAAGCATTCCAAAAGGAGCCGGACAAGGAGGTAACGTATGGCTGAGAAATTTGATGTAATCATTGTCGGAGCAGGTCCGGCTGGAACAGCTTGTGCTTATACGCTTGCCAAAGCGGGTGTAAATGTACTGTTGATGGAACGCGGGGAATATCCGGGTTCCAAAAACGTCATGGGAGGTGTTTTGTATCGCAAAACGATGGAAGACATCATTCCCGAATTTTACAAGGAGGCGCCTGTTGAACGGCCGATCGTCGAGCAGCGGTTCATGATGCTCGATAAGGAATCAGCCATCAATTTCAGCTATAAAGGCATGGAGTGGGCCCAGGAACCCTATAACAATTTCACGGTGCTGCGGGCGAAATTTGACCAATGGTTTGCAGATAAAGCCGTACAGCAGGGAGCACTTTTACTCAATGAGACCGTCGCTTTACAGTGCATTGTTGAAAATGGCAAGGTAGTCGGGGTCAAAACAGATCGACCGGATGGGGATCTATACGCAGATGTTGTCGTTCTGGCAGACGGGGTCAACTCCTTGCTGGCGAAATCGTTAGGTTTCCACAAAGAGTTTCGCCCAGATGAAGTAGCGCTCGCTGTCATGGAAGTGCTGAAGCTGGATCGAAAAATAATCGAGGATCGCTTTAACTTAGAGGGCGATCACGGTTGTACGATTGAAATTTTCGGGGATTCGACCAAAGGGATTTTGGGGACGGCGTGGTTGTATACGAATAAGGACAGCTTGAACATTGGGGTAGGGACGATGCTGTCAGGTCTGATCAAAAACAAGATCAAGCCATATGAGTTGTTGGACTATGTAAAAAATCACCCGATGATTCGGCCGTATATCCAAGGCTGTGAGCAGCAGGAATACTTGGCGCACCTGATTCCCGAGGGGGGATATCGTTCCATTCCCAAAGTTGTTGGCAATGGTGTACTTGTTGTAGGAGATGCTGCCCAGCTCGTCAATGCGATCCATCGAGAGGGATCGAATATGGCAATGGCATCTGGTGTCATGGCGGCGGAAACGATCCTGGCGGCAAAAGAGGCAGGGGACTATTCCGAAAAATTGCTCGACGGATACCGAATCAATCTGTTGAACAGCTTTGTCGGTCAAGATTTGAAAAAGTACAAGGACGCAACGCATCACTTTGAAAAATTCCCGCAGTATTTCGAACAGTATATTCCGATGATGAACAAAGCGGCGAGTCAAATGTTCACGGTTGACGGCAACTCGAAATGGAGCAAGCAGAAGAAAATCTGGAGCGACCTCGGCTCTGCGAAGGACAAATGGAAAATGGCGCGTGACTTGATGAATGCGTGGAGGGTGATGAAGTGATGCAGGATCTACCGAAGGGCCAGTCAATCGAGGAGAAACAGTACCTTGTGCGCTTCAAAGCGGATACGGAGTCACATCTGCATGTGCTCTCCGCAGATGTTTGTGCCACGCAATGCCCTGATAAGCTCTGTACCATCTTCTGTCCTGCGGAAGTATACAAATGGGAAGAAGTGCGGATGCACGTCGGTTACGAAGGGTGTCACGAATGTGGGAGCTGCCGCATTGGTTGTCCGTACGAAAATATCAAATGGGTGTATCCGAAGGGTGGACACGGAATCATTTTCAGACTCGGGTAATGGGCGGCGATGAGCGGTGATACAAGTAGGCGATCTGGTCGTATACGTAAAGGATGGCGCAAAGGGAGTTGTCATTCATATTGAGGAGGACCGCTTCCAGGTAAAGTGGGAAGATGATTTTGTCAGCTGGGAGAAAAGGGAATGGCTGCTGTCCAGTTCAATGGAACATGGCGATCTTCAAAAACAGAAAGAACAGCGGGAGTAAATTCCCACTGTTCTTTTGTTTTGCGTGAATTTGACCACTAGTTACGGACTGTATAAGGATACACCCGAGCAAAAGACCCCTCAATTCGAAAACAGCCGAGAACTGGTTGTGGAGAAGCGAGCGAAACGATGAGATACGCAGCCTCCGGGTAATGACAGTAAGCAATATCTTCAGGTGACGGAATGGGAGGTGCAGTAGGGTGGGAGTGATAGATCCCAACCAAATGCTCCCCGCGCAACACCATTTTGTGGAAAACGTGTTGAATCTGCTTGGGGTCCATTGCGAAAGCGACCGGGCTTTTCAATATATTTTCCATACGCCAAACCGTCTGTGCACTCCCATTTCTACCGGAAAGCAATCCGCATGTTTCATTTGGCTTCTTCTCCAGGGAATCTTGGATGATTTCATTCCAGACTGCACGGGTCATGGAAAAGGGGGTCTCTAAAAGATTAGCCCTGCCAACGCCTGCCGCAGCATCCTCCACTCGTTCTACTCTGGACGGACGGTTGGACTTTATGAACCGGACCGGATTTTGGCAATGGTGATCGCGGCATTCTCGATGGGCGCTGGGCAGGATGGACTTGATGTTGTTGACGTTGATGATACAGTGCACGCATTTGTTCAGGTGTCATGGTTTTTCCTCCCTTTCTGGCTGTATTATGTTGTATTCAGGATAGATTCACATGGTAACGGCTCTCGCACATTTTCAATTTTTCAACGAAACGGGTTGAATTCGTTGGCACTTTTAGGAAAGGGCATCTGCATTTTTACTGGTGTGGAAGCCAGTTGTTGAGTGGAGGGATCGGAGATTGGCATGAATTGCGTGCTTGGTTGGAATTGGGCGTTTGGCTGGAATTGAGTGTTTGGTTGGAATTGGGCATTTTGCTGGAGTTGACTGAAGGCTTTATTGGTTCGAGATTCTTTTTGAGTGAATTCTTTGATGATTTGCTTGTATTTTTCTTCGTTGTTTTGGAGTTCTTTCACCATGTTTTTGAGTCCGGTTATCGTTTTTTTCAACACTTGCTCCTGGGATGTAAACTGCTCAATGGCTTTTTCTTTTTCTGTTAAAAGAGAGTCGTATTTTTGGGTTGTTTTCTCCAGTACTTCGTTCCATTTATTTTTTTGAAGAGAGACGTTCGCGAGCTTTTCGTCGGTTTCCTTGGATTGTTGCTGAAAAGATTTGATACGATCCTGGGCCTCCGTTAATTGCTGTTTTGTTTCTTTTAACTCCGACTGGAGACTTTTAACGGTGTTTTGTGTTTGTTGGATTTCTTCGTCGCGTTTTTGGATGCTTTGCTGCAATTCTTGCTCATGCAGGGAATGCGATTCGGCCAGCTTTTTATAGTCAGCGACGAGTTGATTTTTCGTTAACCGAGCTGCTTCCAGCTCAAGCAGAGCTTCTGTTAATTGTTGAGAAGTCTCTTCGTGCTTTGCTGTCCAACTTTGTTCGAGATCTATTGCTTTTTGCAACATCTCATGGCGGGTGGCTTCTAGCTCTTGCTCTTTCGTTCGTAAATCCTGTTTTTGCGCTTCAAGCTCTTGCTCTCGGGTGTATCTATCTTGATTCTGTGCTTGTAGCTCCTGCTCCCGGGTTTGCAACTCTTGCCTCTGAACTTGGATTTCTTGCTCCTGAGAGAGGAGGGTCTGTTCCAGTGTGTTTAATTCTTGCTCCCGAGTGAGCAACTCCTGTTCACGATTGTGTAGGGTATGCCCTTGAGCCTGCAGCTCCTGCTCTTGGTTGTGTAGTTCTTGATCTCGAGCGTTCAGCTCTTGTTTCAGCGTGAGTAACTCTTGCTCGTGGGAGTGGATTTCCTGCTCATGAGAGAGGAGCTCCTGTCCGCGAAGCTGCAGCGCTTGCTCTCGAGATTGAAGTCCTTGTTCTTGAACCTGTAGTTCCTGGGTCTGAGCCAAAAGTGCTTGCTCCTGGGAGAGGTTGGCTTGCTCCCAATCCCGAAGCCCCTGTTCATGGGTCATGAGCTCTTGTTCTTGAACCTGCAACGCCTGCGTATGAGCTAGTAGCTCTTTTCCTTGCACCTGCAGATCTTGTTCAACACCGTTTAGTTCTTCTTCCCGTGCTTGAAGATCTCGCGTCTGTGCGAGAAGTTCTTGATCTCGTGCCTGAAGCCCTTGCTCGAAAGTGAGCAGCTCTTGTTCTTTCGTCTGGAGGTTTTGATTCTGAGAGTGAATTTCTTGCCCGCGCGTTTGCAGCTCTTGCTCGAGAATGTAAAGGTCCTGCTCTCGTGCTTGAAGGTATTGCGTCTGGGTGAGAAGGTCTTGCCCCCGAGCTTTGAGTTCTTGTTCGAGGATTGTTAGTTCTTGTTCTTTTGTTTGCAGGTTATCTGCTTGCGTTTGCAGTTCTTGCCCTTGTACTTGGATTTCTTGCTCAAAATGGAGAAGGTCCTGCTCCCGTGTGTTGAGGTCTTGCGTCTGGGAATGCAGCTCTAACGCTTTGGAAGTGAGTTGTTGTTCTTGCGTCTGAAGTTCTTGCTCGAGAGCGTGAAGGTCCTGTTCCCGTGCATGGAGATCTTGAGTATGGGAATCTAGCTCTAGCTCTTTGGAAGTGAGTTGTTCTTCTTTCGTCTGTAGGTTATGCGCTAGGGATTGAAGTTCTTGCCCTTGAGTCTGAAGCTCTTGCTCGAGAACGTGAAGTTCCTGCTCCCGTGCGTCGAGGTTTTGCGTTTTGGACGTGAGATGCTGTTCTTTCGTTTGCAGGTTATGCGATAGGGATTGAAGTTCTTGGCCTTGAGTCTGAAGCTCTTGCTCGAGATCGAAAAGTTCCTGTTCTCGTGCGTTGAGGTCATGCGTTTGAGAATACAGCTCTAGCTCTTTGGAAGTGAGCTGTTGTTCTTTCGTTTGCAGGTTTTGAGCCAGGGATTGAAGGTCATGCCCTTGAGTCTGAAGCTCTTGCTCGAGAACGTGAAGTTCCTGCTCCCGTGCTTCGAGGTTTTGCGTTTTGGACGTGAGATGCTGTTCTGTCGTCTGCAAGTTATGCGCTAGGGATTGAAGGTCTTTGCCTTGAGTCTGAAGCTCTTGCTCGAGATCGAAAAGTTCCTGTTCTCGTGCGTTGAGGTCTTGCGTCTGGGAATGCAGCTCTTGCTCTTTGGACTGGAGCTGCTGTTCTTTCGTTTGCAGGTTTTGAGCCAGGGATTGAAGGTCATGCCCTTGAGTCTGAAGCTCTTGCTCGAGAACGTGAAGTTCCTGCTCCCGTGCGTCGAGGTTTTGCGTTTTGGACGTGAGCTGCTGTTCTGTTGTCTGCAAGTTATGCGCTAGGGATTGAAGTTCTTGGCCTTGAGTCTGAAGCTCTTGCTCGAGATCGAAAAGTTCCTGTTCTCGTGCGTTGAGGTCTTGCGTCTGGGAATGCAGCTCTTGCTCTTTGGACTGGAGCTGCTGTTCTTTCGTTTGCAGGTTGTGCGCTAGGGATTGAAGTTCTTGCCCTTGAGTCTGAAGCTCTTGCTCGAGAACGTGAAGTTCCTGCTCCCGTGCTTCGAGGTTTTGCGTTTTGGACGTGAGCTGCTGTTCTTTCGTTTGCAGGTTTTGAGCCAGGGATTGAAGGTCATGCTCTTGAGTCTGAAGTTCTTGTTCGATATCGAGAAGTTCTTGCTCCCGTGCGTTGAGGTCTTGCGTTTGAGAATGCAGTTCTAGCTCTTTGGAAGTGAGCTGTTGTTCTTTCGTCTGCAGGTTATGCGCTAGGGATTGAAGGTCTTGCCCTTGCGTCTGAAGCTCTTTTTCGAGACCGAGAAGTTCCTGTTCCCGTACGTTGAGGTCTTGCGTTTGAGAATGCAGTTCTAGCTCCTTGGAAGTGAGCTGTTGTTCTTTCGTCTGCAGGTTATGCGCTAGGGATTGAAGGTCTTGCCCTTGCATCTGAAGCTCTTGTTCGAGATCGAGGAGGTCCTGCTCCCGTGCTTGAAGGCCTTGAGTCTGGGAGTGCAGCTCTAGCTCTTTGGATTGGAGCTGTTGTTCTTTCGTCTCGAGGTTATGAGCTAGGGATTGAAGGTCTTGCCCTTGATTCTGCAACTCTTGTTCGAGAACGTGAAGTTCCTGCTCCCGTACATGGAGGTCTTGTGCCTGTGAGTGCATTTCTAGTCCTTGCGTTTGTAACGCTTGTTCAAGACCGAGAAGTTCCTGCTCCTTTGCTTGAAGGTCTTGTGTCAGAGAATGCAGCTCCAGCTCCTTAGCATCGAGCTTTTGCTCGGTAACAAGCAGCTGTTGTTCTTTCGTCTGAAGCTCTTGATTGAGAGTGAGCTGCTCTTGTTCTTTCGTCTGCAGGTGATCCGCTTGAGAATGCAATTCTAACCATTGCGTCTGAAGCTCTTGTTCAAGATCGAGAAGCTTCTGTTCCCGTTTTTGTAGGTGTTGCGTCAGAGAATGCAGTTCTTGTTCCTTCGATTGGAGGCCTTGTTCGAGAGAGAGTAGATCCTGCTCTTTTGCCTGAAGGCTACTCGCTAGGGATTGCAGTTCCTGCCCTTGCCCTAGCAATTCTTGCTCAAGATCGTGAAGGTCCTGCTCCTGTGCCGTGAGACTGTGCTCAAATGCGTGGAGGTTTTGCTCTCGCACTTGTAGTTCCTGTTCCCGCTGCTCCCAATTTGTGCTTGATTCTGTAAGCTGCTGTAGGTCAGAGAGTGTCTGCTCTTCCCGTGCTCGTGCGTCCTCCAACTGCTGATTCAGTGATTCAATTTTGGAGAGTTGCTCGTGTTGCCTCATCTGCGCACTCTCAAACTCTTCATTTACATGATCCAAAGCTTGTTTCCATGTAAGCTGTTGCTGCTCCAGATGCGCGATCATGTCTAAATGCTGCTGGCGTTCTTGCAGGATCTCCTCGATTTTACTCAGCTGCTGCTGATCTTGCTCGTGTAACGCTTTTTGCCATTGTGCCTCTTTTTGTTCGTAGCTTTGTATTCGCCGTTGGAGCAATTCAATGTGCTCGCGTAAGTGTGCTTCCTGCGCTTGATGTTTGGACATGATTTCTTCAAGCCGTGGACCTTTTCGTTGCTCTCTGATCTCGGATTGCAAGTAGTCGATCGAACTCTTTAGTTTTGCCTCTGTTTCCTGGTGGTCGGTTATGGCATTTTCGCGTTGTTTTAGGAGATGTTCGTAGTAGTCGAGCTTGCTCTTCATTTCTTGAAGCATGTCTTGTGAATCATTCAAGCGCAGCTTCCATTCTGCGCCTTTGCTGTCCAAATCGTGGAGGTTCTGGTTCAGTTGTTCAAGCTGCTCTCTATATGCTTCATTTTTTTGGGATGTTTCCTCTATCTGCTTCTGTAGGTACCACACTTCTTGCATGAGTTGGGTTGCTTTTTCTTCGTAGTAGTGTGCTTGTTTTTTTAGCAGGAGGAGCTTCTCATTTTCTTTCGACTTGTTCGGATTGGAGATTCTCCTTTTGTACACAGTGTTGTCCTCCTTTTTCCGTCTGGCTTTCCCATATAGACATATGTACGGGGTGGGAATTGGTGCCTGTATTGTAGTGACGGTTCATCTATAGAAAAAACGGGAGAAGTGTTGGTCTTCTCCCGCCTGATTGGAAACGAATATTTTTTTTCTTACGGAGTGGTAATGACAATATCCCCGAACGTGATGCAATCGGCAACCAGTAATTGTTCGTCTGGAACGACTGTAATGGTGCCGCTGAAGACGAGGACACCAGCAGAGTCGGTGAGTGTCAGAATGATAACGTCTGGCAGGCCGAGTCCTGTTTCGGCGAGTGTCAGAGAGTAGGTCAGTGTTTCTTGTGCGCCTGTTGCTGTGAATGTCCGTACACCAGTACCTGTTACGATCAGACCTGTCACAATTGGCAGGATAGGCAGTACGGTAATGCATGTCGGAGAGCTGATAGTCGTTGGCGAGAAGCTGAAGCTTTGATCGCCAAGGACATCAGGCAGGAGAGCATCAAAGAAATTAAAGGTAAACGAGCTGCTGGATGGATCGCAACTTGGGCAGATATCCGCGATGAGCTGGATCGTACCGACGGCAATGGCGAGTGGGATACCAATAGAAATGGAGACGTTTGGTACCAACGCGTTGACGGACGCCTGGCAATCGCAGTTGCGTACTGGGAAGATTGGTGGGCATTGTGGCGGGAATGTGATCGGCGGGCAACGGAAAGATGGCGTTGGCGAAGGAATTGGAATGTTGTTTGGACGCGGAGAGCAGAATTTCGCCAATACTTCCAGTTTGACTTCTGCTTCTACCTGGATCTCTACGCAGACAATGACGTCGAGTTGAACCATGCCACCGAGGAGAACAGTACCGGTCGGTGAGCACTCGAAAGCACTGATTCGGCACAAGATATTGTCCTCATCAAGCGGTTCAGGCAGGCACAGTACGACTTCCTGATCGAATTGCACTGTTGTTGTGAATTCGCAGAGAGGTGTTCCGTCTGCGAAGACGCGAACGAGCACAGTGGCTCCGAACACAAAGCGAACGACTCCGACCCGAACAGTGGTCCCATTGACTGTAATATTCTCGCGGCGAATACTGACGACTCTGCAAGTAGGACCAGGAGAAACTGGCTCAACGCAGGAGAGCGTGATATCTTGCCCTGCACGAATGGCAGCGTCTACCAGAGCTTGACAATCGTCGGGAAGGGCAATCTTGTTTCGGTAGCTGTTCGCTAATACTACCCAGTCATACACCTTATTGACGCGAATGCACTCTTCCTGCAGGTTGTTCGATATAGGAGGAGTTGCTGTAGGCGTCGGTGTAGGGAGCTGGCGACCCATAATGGGCTTCACGTGATGTTTCACCGTAAGAATCCTTCCTTTCCTAGGGAGTTTGCTTTGCAGTTACATACTATGTGGGCAACGGGAGTTTGGCATGTTGAGCATGCGCCTATTTTTTAGGTCACTATCTTGTCAGAATGGAATTTGAAATTTTTGAAAGAACCAATTGTCGTCGAATTTTCTTTGGGCAGTGTATCGAACACGCTGAGCGGCAGCCCCGCAAGTCAGCACATCATCCGCAATTTCACTCGCATTTGCGTAGAGCACAAGTTTTTTTGCAGCCTCAATCCGCTGCTCGTTAAAATGGCTGTACGCCATTCGAAGCATATTGTAATAAATGTGCTCATGTGCAACTGTGTAAGGGTGAACTTGCCTAAACAAATGCAAGATTTTTACGGATGGCTGGACCATACACGTATATCCAAAGAGCCACATTTTGATGGAAAACTCGATATCTTCAAATCCCCATATGCGAAAACCACGGTCAAAACCCCCGACTTTCATAAAAGCCTCTCTGGTGACCAGGAAGCATCCCCCTGGCAATATCGCAACCGGTGCCGGGCCTGTTGGCTTTGGATACCAGGTGATCTCGAGCTTTTGATTCAGATTTTGCCCATATCCAATTTTATGTGGCTCCGTCATGGAGGCGATTCCGGGAGCAACGCCATCTGCTTTTTTTGTAAGAATGAGCTCCATCATGCGATCGATCCAAAAGTTTTCAAAAGACAAATGGGCATCGCAAAAAATGAAGTAGTTGCCGCGTGCGTGATTCACGCCCAAGTTTCGTGCTGCTGCAGCACCAATGCCTTCTGTTGTGATTAATTTTATTTTTTCATTTTGCACTTGGCCTTGTAGAAAGTGACAACCGTTATCAGATGAGGCATCATCGACTACGATCACTTCATATGGATACGTGGTTCTTGTATTCAAAAGGGAAGTGATGGTAGAACGCACATTGTCCCCCTCATTTTTTACAGGAATGATAATGGAGATCAGGGGTATTTGTGAGGTGGGCATATGACCACTCCTTTCCGTAGCATCGTATGCGCAACGCGCTTCTTCGGAACAGTCATCGCCAAAAATGTTCACTTTGGACACTGGGCATTCATACAATATCGCGGACTGACGGAAAGTGTCGTGAGGAGAGATGGGAATGGATGTTGAGGTATATTACAGTGGTCAACGTGGCGGGACCATGCCGTACGCGGCTCTGCCAGCGTTCCGTTTATTTTGCAAGCAAAATGGCTTTCAATTGAAGTGGGATTCGACGAATAAAAGAGTGGACCTGGATTCGGGGTTGAAAGGAAAAGTTTGCGTTCTTTTTACAGGCATATCTTCAGGAGGGACCGCCTACGAGTGGGAGGTATTGGGGAACGTTCAAAAATTTCTCTCTGATAGCGGGATGGAGGTTGTCTTAAGCCAAAACAATCCGACTCTGGCGAAAAATACGGATGTCGCCATACGTTTCAGCTTAAAGGAAATGCGAGCCCTAGAAAAAACGAGACTGATTTTCTTTCAGTCGGAGGATGAAAAGCGGCAAGATCTGGTCAAGTGCTTGCGTACAGAAATGCAGCAATCAGGAATCCCGTGTCTCTATAAAGTAATCAAAAACCAAAAGCAACCATCAATCGTTCACATCCAGTTGCAGTTGCCGCTTTATACGGATGTGAGCAAGCGTAAGATCTATGCGGAAAAAATTGCGCTACACTTAGCGTCAGGGGTTTTGGAGTATTTCCAAAATGGATTGCACATTCAGCCAATGGCGTTTTTACCACCCAATATTTTAAAGCTGTTTTATTCCACTATGCTCTTTACCTCTGATGAGGAAAGTCAGCAGAGAGCAGATGAAAAGCCATTAGCAGAGGAACAAATCACGATTCAGGAAAGTGACCAGCCGAGTGTTGAGGCCAGTGACTCAAAAAGTGAAGAAAACAGCGAATCAAACAGTGAAAGGGAAGAGCTGTTGATCTTGGCAGAAGAAGAACTGCTGGAACATGTAGTGACCATTCATCCGATCGAAGAAGTGCCTGAACAGGTTGAATTGCGTACAGCGGCAGAAGTGTATTTTGATTACACGTTGATTCACTCTGAATCAGTTGAGAAGCCGTACCTGTTGATTGGGACACTGCAGGTGAAAAATACGGGGAACGTTGAACTGAAAAATCCAATCGTGTGCCTGCGCGTCTCGCCTGTCGATTCGATCAAAATGGGAGGGCAGGTATTGCCGCCGAAGCTCGTGGAGACGATGGCTGTGCAGGGTACATCGGGCTTAAAAGGGTGGAGATACTTGGAAGACGATTGGTTTGCCCAAGCGATGGAGAGAGGGGAATACTGGATAGCGCCGATCCAGCCTGTAACCATTGCGCCGGAATCGACGGAATCGTTCCAAAACTTTCAGATTTCTTTTATGAAACAAGAAGCGGGGAAGGGAATCGTCGTCGAGGGTGTCGTGCTGTGCAACGATCAGACGGTACACTTTTCCGCCAATAACCGGATCGCCGTGTCTTTCTAATATGGAAGAAAAGCCACCATTTCAGTAGAAATGATGGCTTTTCCGTTCCGCGCCTCTATTTTTTCAAGAACATTTGCACGAACGTTTTCCCGTGCGGACCGCCATTCACAACAGCAATGGCTACGTAGTCGTATGACGGACTCATGATATTGGCTTTGTGCCCGGAGGAATTCATAAACATTTGATGAGCGCTGCTTACAGAGTAGTTTTGAGCAATATTTTCAGCAGCTGCTAAATAGCGAATACCAAAAGTATCCATCATTTGAAACGGTGAGCCGTAAGTGGGAGAGGTGTGGCTAAAGTACCCTTTGCTTACCATCTCCTGGGCTTTCACGCGTGCAACATTCACCAACTGCATGTCCACTTGATAAGGTGCGAGCCCGCGGCTGGTGCGCTCTTGATTCACGAGTTGAACCATTTCTTTTTCCTCAGCCGTCAAACCAGCAGGAAGAGGAACTTGCGTGCCAGCACCAGGGTTTTGCGGTTGTTCAGGCTTGCTTGGTGTTACGGGAGTCGTTGGATTGGTTGGAGTGGTTGGCTTTGTATCTGGTTTGGGTTGCACTGGATTGTTCTTATATTGCGTTTGAATGGCAGTATAGGTTTTGGCATCAGCTTCACCAGTCAAGGTTTGTTTATTGCGCGACTGGAACAGCATGACGGCAAAACGCGTAGATTCATCGTATTGTCCCGATGCCGTTACTTTGTAACCGAGGCCAGCGAGCATCGTTTGCAATTCCTTCACGCGTTCACCGCTAGCACCCAATTTCAGCGTAACGTAATCATTAGACTCAGCAGGCTTGCTAGGCTTGGACGGTGTGCTTGGCTGTGTCGGCTGCTCTTGCTTGCGAGCTTGGTACACGCTCTTCAGTTTACCGTAAGTGGTTTTATTTACAATTCCGGTTTGCGGCAGCATGTATTTTTTCTGGAACGCTTTGACGTTATAAGCTGTGTTGCTGTTGTAGATCTTGTCCACTACCAGCTTGTAGTCGTAATGGAGTGCATCGAGCATCTTTTCCACTTCAAGCACGCGCGAGTTTTTCATCCCTTTTTTCAAAGAGGTAAAGGTTGTTTTCGCAAATGCAGGTTGTCCGATCATGGTTACGAGGACGGACAGGGAAAGGATGGTTGCCATTTTCTTCATGTTGCGATTCATCTCATCACGCCTTTCTCTGGTTTGTCGCACCACAATGGTACTAAATGTGGAACAAATGAGAAAAGCACAAAATATTGGAAAGAGGTGGAGGTGGAATGTTTGACCTCTCTTGGATCGACCTAATCATTCTCGTGCTGGCAAGCTTTCGTCTCACGCATTTGATTGTTTTTGATGAGATCACATCTTTTCTGCGAAACCCATTTTACCAGGTGTTATATGTACCCGATGAGTCTGGGCAAATGGTGCGGGACTTTCAATTTAAAGGCGGGAGGGTGCGACAATGGATAGGCAGATTGTTGAGCTGCCATTGGTGCGTGGGAATTTGGGTGGGCGCTTTGATCGTTGGGTTGTATATGTATGTGCCAGCCGCCTATCCGTTGCTGCTCCTGCTTGCCATAGCCGGAGCGGCGGCTGTCATTGAGACGAAATTATACTCGAGTTGAAAGGTTAGCTCCTCGAAAAAGCTTTGTACACGATCACTTCGTCATACGAAAGCGGAATGATCTCTTCGGCCATGTATCCTCCTGCCATTCTTTGCTGGACTTGAGGAGTGCTCGGTACACCCACACTGGAAGACGCGATGTCTACACGAATCGTCGTGGCATTCGGATCGAGTGGAATTTCGAGGGCAAAGGTGGGTTTATCAACGGTAAAACTTTTTACATTTACGCCATTCACGAGCGCAGTCAAAACAATGGGCTTCGGTAATTTTACGGGGGAGCCAGGAACTTTGCCCTTTACGAGCAACATTTGAGCAGGTGCAGTAGGATCCGATTCCACTATCGCGCGCAGGACAGGAGGCGCCCACAAGTCCACGCCCCGATTCATGCTTGTGATTCTGGCTGTATTGGATGGGAAGGACTTATAGAGCCGCAACAGGTCGAGTACACCCATGCCTTTGTATTGTGGAACATACGATATCCAATGGCTGGGTATGGACGAATAATTTTTCGCAAGAGATCGTAAGACTTCGGGTACGCCGACGGAATGCCATTGGGTAGCTGATTTGCACGCTGTGTGGATTCGAGCATTTCCTAAATAGTGGGGCACATAACCGATGGGATAAAATTTGGCGATGCGCATCCACAGATCGTAATCCATGCAAAATTGCAATTTTTCATCAACACCCCCCATATGCCTGAAGACGTGGGTTCTGATGAAAGCGGATGGCTGGCAAATTACGCAGCTCTGGTACAACTTCTTGGCATCAGCCTGTTCGGAAGGGTAGCTGCTAGATACTTGACCGTATTCGTTCATCACTTGGCAATTGCCGTGAAGCATTCCCCAGCCGGGGTTACTTGCAAAAGCGTGAACTGCCATCATGATGGCGCCGGGTACATAGGTGTCGTCTGAATTCAGCCAGCCAATGATTTCCCCTCTTGCCATTGCCAGACCTTTGTTAAGCGCATGAGACTGTCCGCGATCCGGTTCGGAAATATAACGGAAGCGCGGATCTTTTTGTGCATATTCTTGCAGGATGGAGAGCGTATCGTCAGTGGAGCCTCCATCTACCACGATATGCTCAAGGTTTGCATAGTCCTGGGTCAATATGCTATTTATCGTCTCACGAATAAACCGGCCTTGGTTGTAAGAGGGGGTAATGATACTCACTAATGGTTGCTGTGAGTGGGACACGAGATTCACTCCCATCTTTCCATCATAAAAAATGCATGCACTACCATCAGACTATGAAAGAATGGAAAATCGGGTACACAAGCATCGTTGATCTTGTGCACCCGATTTCATTTTAACCGGATATTACAGGTAGTCTGGAATGATCCCTGGATTGCGGAATATGCGGAGTAACTCCGCGTGACAGTTAGGGTCTATCTCGTTGCCAGAAATGGCTCTTGCCACGAGGCTGATACGACCCGCATCGTAATTGTTGATTTTGCCGGAAGGAATGGTCCGAACCGATTCAGGAATGATTTCAAACAGTGTGCCTCGGAGCATCTCCTCGATGCAAAGGACGGACGGTAGCCACCAAGTGGTATCGTCTTTATAAATCCGGTTCATTTGTCCAGGAGCTCCGTTGTAGACCATGATGGATTGATTCGTATCCAAAATACAGGCAGTTTCCAACAAGAGGTGCCCACCTGGTTTAATCACGCTCCGGCATTGTGACAATGTCCACATCGGATCGCGCAGATGATAGAGCAAACCGAGATGCTGGACGACATCAAATTGATTGTGCCGTATTTGTTGAGGAAATGGCAGTGGTTCTATAAAATCGTCCATCAGCAAAACTTGCAGCCCTTCCCATAGTTTATAAGGGCTGGTATTGTACAGCGGCAAAACTTTGCTTTGCAGGATGTTCTTGCAAAACTCAAAATTCAAATAGAGCGGCTGCATACAGTCCGTAGCCACGACAAGACTTGCCCCTCTTTGCTCCGCTTCAAACGCCCACATTCCGTCAAAGCTAGCGAGATCAAGGACGCGTTTCCCCGAATATTGGATGTATTCTCTGGATTGTCGCGTCATATTCCATACATTTTCCAGAAGCGTAATCCCGGGAGTGATGATACCTGGTCGCAGCGCGATTTTATGGTACCATCGTCGTTTATTGATCTCATCGAGGATTTCCTGATCTGTCCAAAATCTTCCCATCGACATGTCCCCTTCATTGAAGAGTGCTTGCCCTATACGATATGTACGGACAGTGCTGGGGGGAATGATATAAATGCATTAATTTCGTCCCAATCAAATGTAAAGTTGCTTGCCAGCATGCAGGTTTCCGGAAAAAAGGCATATGCCCGTTTCTCGTTGTCTTTCACTTACATAAAGTATGGGGAGAAAAAGGAGGCGGAAAGAGTATGCCCTTGCCTATCGTGATCATCCATCGAGGGGACGATGATTATCTCACATACAGCTTGCAGCAAGCGAAAAGAAGTAATCCCCATTCGCCCGTCTATCTTATAGGGAATGGAGGAAATAGAAGGTATGCTTTGAACGGCGTCATTCACGAAATGATAGACGATTACATGCATGCCGCTAGCGAAATGACGAGAGTCTATAAACATATTCATTTCATGCCCTATGAGTACAATCTGTTTTGTTTTCAACGATGGTTTATTTTGTTGGCATTTATGAAAAAGCATCAGATTCCGAAATGCTGCTACATCGATACGGATGTCATGCTGTTTACCGACGTGAACCATCCGCGCTTTGACAACTTTATGATGGAATTCGTATGGACCAATTTCTTAGATAGGCAGAAGCTAGAACAGTTTTGCGAGTTTATGACGTCTCAGTTTGCCAATCCGATAACATTTGCGAAAGTCGTTCATTACACGATGCAGAGAAAGGAACATGTCAGATTCAATCAGCCTTTAATTACAGATATGGTGCTGGCCTTGCTATTTCTTGCACAATTCAAGGATTACCAAATGAAGAACGGCTTGTTTCATGATGGCTTTATTGACGGCAATATTCAGCAGTCTGCGTCGGTGGAGAACTTGTACGGCTTTAAGAAAATTTACTCGATAAATGGTGTCCTGTGCTGCAAGGATAAGGCATTGGGCCGATATCTGCCGTTGTTTTCTCTTCATTTTCAAGGATACACGAAGCACCATATGAAGTTTTTCACGGCTCCCTATCTCCCCCAAGCAGGTTCTTACATTTTCGATTATATTTCCAATCGATGGATTCAGTTTTTATAGGCTTCTATCATCCCTCGTGTTATTTGACCATTTTCATTGGACCATAGAGCATCGACTGCGACAAACGCATAAGATGGTGCATACAACACGATAAACGGATAGAGGTGGCCTGGGTGAAACTGATATTGCTATCGGGTGGTTCAGGGAAAAGGCTGTGGCCGCTCTCCAATGATGTCAGATCCAAACAGTTCTTGAAGTTGATAGGCAGTGCACATGCCCAACCAGAGGCGATGGTTCAACGAGTGTGGAGGCAGCTGGCCTCCCGCAATTGGTCGGAGCCTGTTTATATTTCAACAGGCCGTTCGCATGTTGACTTGCTTCAAAGCCAACTTGGAGAAGGCGTTCCCTTGATCGTGGAGCCGGAAAAAAGAGATACCTTCCCTGCCATTGCTTTAGCGGTGACCTATTTGTACTCTGCTTTGACAATGGACCCGGATGAAGTGATCGCCATCATGCCTGTAGATCCATTCGTTGAGGATCGCTTCATGGACAGGATCAAGGAGCTGGAGAACGTCATACTCAGATCAGGCGCGAATCTCGCATTAATCGGAGTGAAGCCTACGTATCCATCTACGAAATACGGCTACATTGTTCCACAGCTAGAATCACAATCGGATCAGGGTAAGAGGCCTCATGCCTATCAAAAAGTAAAAAGCTTCAAAGAAAAGCCGTCTCTTGAGCAAGCACAGGATTTAGTAGAAAAGAAAGCCTTGTGGAATTGTGGAATTTTTGCTTTTCGATTGGGCTATCTGATTCGCGAATTAGAGCAAAAAGGATTGCCTACTGAATACAACCGAATGCTTGAGCAATATAGCCAAATGCCTGCCATCAGCTTTGATTATGAGATTGTGGAAAAGGAAGAGAAAGTAGTCGTTCTCCCGTATGAAGGAGCCTGGAAGGACTTAGGGACGTGGAATACGCTCACGGAAGAAATGAGCGGGAATGCAATCGGTAAGGTTTTGCTTGATGAGAGTTGCACGAATACACACGTTATCAACGAATTGGACATACCTATCGTGTCCATCGGTTTATCGGATATGATCGTGGCAGCTAGTCCTGATGGCATCCTCGTTTCTTCCAAGGAACAAAGTCATATGGTCAAAAATGTGGCTTTGGATTGGACAAAGCGCCCAATGTATGAAGAGCGGCGCTGGGGATGGTATCAGGTTATGCATTTTCAGAAGAATGAAGACGACGTGGAAGTATTAACGAAAAGAATCCATGTATACGCCGGGAAAAATTTGAGCTATCAGTACCATCACCACCGTAGCGAAGTATGGATCATCGTAGAGGGCTGCGGCGATTTCATTTTGGATGATCAGCTGAGTCAGGTTGGACCAGGTGACGTATTGCAAATCCCGGTAAGAGCCAAACATGGAATCAAAGCTATGACCGAGCTGGAATTTATCGAGGTACAGATGGGAAGTCAGTTGGTGGAAGAAGATATCGTTCGACTTGGAATGACGTGGTCAGCGATTCTGGAGCAGATTGGGAAGCACGGTGATCGCGATGATTGATCCTGCGTTTTGGCGAAACAAAAAAGTGTTGATCACAGGTCATACGGGGTTCAAAGGGGCATGGCTGTGCTTATGGCTGCATCATTTAGGAGCGAAGGTAACAGGGTATGCGCTGTCGCCGCCGACGAATCCGAGTATTTTTGCGTGTGCCCAAATCAGTTCATTGGTTGATTCGATCATTGATGATGTCAGATCGAAGGAAAGCGTTCAAAAAGCGATCAACCAAGCAAACCCGGATATCATCATTCATATGGCCGCTCAGCCGCTGGTGCGTTTGTCGTATCAATATCCGGCGGAAACCTACGAAATCAATGTCATGGGTACGGTGAATGTACTCGAGGCGGCGAGAGTGGCTGTGCAGAACGGAATGAAAATCAAAGCAATCATCAATGTTACGACGGATAAGGTTTACGAAAATCGGGAGTGGGTGTGGGGATACCGTGAGCAGGATGTGTTGGGCGGCTATGACCCGTATTCCAACAGCAAAGCATGTTCGGAGCAAGTGACTGCCTCCTATCGCAATGCTTTTTTCCACCCCGACCAGTATCACCAGCATGGCGTAGCAATTGCTTCAGCGCGAGCAGGCAATGTAATCGGCGGCGGTGATTGGGCTCTTGATCGCTTGATACCGGATTGCCTGCGTGCCTTGATAAAGGGAGAGAAAGTCACCACCCGAAATCCCAAAGCAATTCGACCGTGGCAGCACGTCCTTGAGCCATTAACAGGGTACTTGATGCTCGCTGAAAAAATGTGGGGAAATGGCAAGGATTACGCCCAGAGCTGGAATTTTGGTCCGAATGAGGAAGATGCCAGATCGGTAGAGTGGATCGTCCAGCAATTGTGTGAGCGATGGGGGGCTGGTGCCCGTTTTGAAGCAGAGCAAACCGATCCACAATGGCACGAAGCCCAATATTTAAAGCTGGACTGTTCCAAAGCCAAAAGCGTAATAGGCTGGAAGCCCAAGTGGTCGCTCGAACAGACCTTGGACAGTATCATTTCTTGGCATAAGGCTTATCAGCAAAAGCAAGACGTAAGGGAGATCTGTTTGGCCCAAATCGCAGCGTATACAGATAAGACCCAATGAACAACAGAGGAAGGAGGGCAGCCAATGAAAGTCGTCATCCTAGCAGGAGGGTATGGCACGCGCATTGGAGAAGAAACGCATCTTCGTCCGAAGCCGCTCATTGAGATCGGTGATTGGCCCATCATTTGTCATATCATGTCTCTTTATTCCAAGTACGGTTTCCATGATTTCATCATCTGTCTCGGGTACAAAGGCTATATGATCAAGGAGTACTTTGCGCACTACTTCCTTCACCATTCTGATGTGACTTTTGATTTTCGTAACGACAATCAGGTCACTTTTCACAACCACAATGCTGCTCCGTGGCGAGTCACATTGATTGATACGGGGAAAGACACAGGGACAGGTGGAAGGGTGAAGCGCATTCAGAAGTATGTGGGAGAAGAAACATTCATGCTGACGTATGGAGATGGCTTATCCGACATTGATATTGAACAGCTGGTAAAATTTCATCGTACGCATAAAAAACTCGCAACGATCACCACGACTCAACCGCCAGGCAGATTCGGAGCATTGGATATTGCCGATGGGAGCACCGTAAAAGGATTCCAGGAGAAGCCAAAAGGGGACGGCGGGTGGATCAATGCTGGTTTTTTTGTCATGGAGCCGGGCGTATTTGACTATATTGCGGGTGATGAGACGGTATTGGAAAAAGAGCCGCTGGAGAGCTTGGCCAAGGCGAATCAACTGATGGCCTTCAAGCATACAGGTTTTTGGCATCCAATGGATACGCTCAGAGATAAAAACTACTTGGAAGAACTGTGGAAATCCGGCAAAGCAGCTTGGGCAACCAGCCGAACATGAAGGAGGAAGCAGGAGTGGGCGGATTAAACGAGAACAGTGAAGAAGTTTTTTCTCCGATCGGATACGGGGACATTACCATCGATTGTGGGGCAAATTACGGGGTCATTTCTCAAAAAATGGCGGATAAAGGCGCCCTCGTCTTTGCGTTTGAACCGAATCCATACGTATTTGAGGAATTGAAAAAAAGGGTTGGTTCCTATCCCAATGTCGTATGTATAAACAAAGCGGTTTGGCATAAAAACGACAAGCTGCGCTTGCATTTGCATGAACATTACCATACGGATCCGGCAGGGTCTGCGTATGCCTCTTCCCTTTTGACCAATCATCCGGTTACGAATCCTGAAAAGTATGTAGACGTAGAGGTAATCGATTTGACACAGTTCATCCAAATGCTCAACCGCCCGATCAGATTGATCAAAATCGATATTGAGGGGGCAGAATTTGAACTATTGGAAAAAATCGTGGAGCAAAATTTACACCTTCAAATAGAAAAAATAGTCGTAGAAAATCATGAATGGCTGATCGAAGGCTTGAAAACGAAAGCCGATCACTTTCGGAGGGTCATGCAAGAAAAACAAATTCACAACATTGACTTGAACTGGATATAAGAAGAGTGCCAAGCAGGTGAAGGGGAGCGATCCCAGATGAAGATACTTGTGACCGGCGCGACAGGCTTTCTCGGAAGCCAGCTCGTAAAAGCGCTGCGATTGGACGGACATACTGTCATCATTTTGAAAAGGAGCACTTCCGATTGCTCGCGTATCCAGGACATATTGTCTGATTTGATTACGTATGATACGGATCGCGGTCAATGGGAAGCTCCTTTTTTCGAGCAGGGGAGAATCGATGCGATCATCCATACGGCAACCTGTTATGGACGAAACAACGAGAGCAATGCCACGATGGTAGATGCTAATGTGACCTTTCCGCTGAAACTGCTGGATGCGGCTATGCGCTTCGACACCCCTGTTTTTC
The DNA here is from genome assembly GCF_949767855.1 of Brevibacillus sp. IT-7CA2. NCBI lineage: Bacteria > Bacillati > Bacillota > Bacilli > Caryophanales > Paenibacillaceae > Brevibacillus > Brevibacillus sp. IT-7CA2. Next base: position 205,581 of record NZ_CATKQT010000052.1, on the reverse strand, counting down.
TGAATACAGATACGTTTTCCAGTGCGCCCGTCCGATTATCCAAACATCTACAACCATACAATTTGACGAAGCGTCAATTTCGAGAATGGGGAAAATGCCTAGCCGATACATCTTCCCTGCAATTCATCAACGTCAGGTTGGAGCATTTGTATGGTCCTTATGATAATACGAATAAGTTTGTCTCTACTGTCATCAAAAGCTGTCTCGAAAATCAGCCCGAACTAAGGCTTACAGAAGGAAAGCAAGCAAGGGACTTTATTTATGTGGACGATGTTGTTTCTGCCTTTTGTGTGCTGTTGGCGCATGCGACTCGTCTACCCGCAGGCTTTACGGAATACCAGGTAGGGACAGGTACAGCAACCTCGATCCGAGAGTTTGTAGAACTGGTTCATCAGATGACTCAATCAAGCACGGTTCTGAAGTTCGGATCGATTGCGTATACCGACATGGAAATCATGCATTCACAAGCAGATATTCGACCGCTGCAAGCACTAGGGTGGAATCAACGTGTAAAGCTGGAAGATGGATTGAGAAAGGTAATGGCCACTTTCAAATAGAAACGAAACAAAAAACATGGCGAGCCTGCAGCCATGTTTTTATCATGTGCGCTTAATCGAGGAAAGTTTTGTTCGTACAGAACAGATCAGCGTGGAAAGGTTTCATTTCGTCTAGTAAGTGGTTATAGTTCTTCACTTTTACCACCGTATTGTCCCGCTTAAAAATATACAGATGGGTAAACAATTTCTCCAGCAGTGTGTATAGCACGAGTGGATGTCTGCCGAAGTTTTCCTTGATGCTCTCTGGATTGAATTCAATGATTACATCCGGGTCCCACTGCTTAAGCGTTCGCATGGCACTTTCCAAGACGACGACCTCCGAGCCTTCTACGTCAATTTTAATGAGGTCGATGCGCGAGATCATATTCTGCTCTACCCAGTCATCCAGCCTGACACATGATATGAATTGGGTGGATTTCTCCACGTCTTCTGGCTCATGCGGGATATAAGACCATCCGCCCCCACGGGGGTCGTCATTAAAATGAATGTTCCCGTTGCGGTCCGCTATTCCGAGCTGGAGTGGCTCGATATTGGTGATGTGATTCTCGGACAGGTTTCGCAGGAGATAAGGATAATTGGCATCGGAGGGTTCGAATGCGTACACCTTGCCTTGAGGAGCGAGATAGCTCAGGGCGAGCGAGATCGCACCGATGTTCGCTCCGATGTCTAGGCAAACATGGTCAGGTTGTACGATTTTTTTCAGAGGAAGGATAACGTAGTCTTCATAGTATCCTTTGTAATACTCCATAAAGTACAGGACGCTTTGATCAGAGTCGTCCCCATAGACGGTAAAGGTTTGATTGTCAAACGGCAGGTGAAAGTCAACTTTCTTCATCGAATTCGTTGCTCCTTCAAGTGGATTGTAGATCATGATGATGTCATTTCCTACGACGAATAAGAGATCAGGACGAAGAGAATGAACGAATTCTCGTAGTTCTTGGATCGTGGGGTAATCGTTCAACAATGGATTGGGACCAATAAAGCAACGAGCATCATCAATCAAAATGACGTGATTTTGAACAGAATGCTGCAGAATGGCAGCAAGTTCCTTCAAGATAGGGGTATCCAGGTCTCCTTTGGCTGCCTCAGATGAGCGGGGAATGTAATGGCCGTCCAGCCAAAACAGACAAGGTGTTGTAACAGAGTGCATCAGGTTGGTCAATACTTCTCCACTGTCACCGTGGAGGATATGGATGTGGCTGTCGCCTGAAAATCTCTCTTTTGCCACTATAAACAAGGCTTCATCCAACTCGATGGAAACGAGCAAGTCAAAATGGTTTTTCATCGCTTGCAACATGTCGCCCTTAAACGTACCTGTCTCGATCAAGGTGCGTATGCCCATCGTTTTTGCTATATGCTTGATCTTCGACTTTTTCAAATCGTTTGTCGGTGCTTCCAACAGCCAAAAATCCCAAGTCTCTTGTTCAGTTAATGGAAACGGGATTCGGCGCTCCTTCCTCCACGTATCCCGAATTTGCTGCATGCGTGACATTACAAAGATGACCTCCTTTCAAATGACATTAGCGTGCGACGGAAGAAAAGATAGCCAGTGTTTCACGCGCGCATTTCTCCCACGAAAAATGCTTGGCTTGTTGGATGCCTTTGGCAACCAGCTCTGCTCTTGCCTCAGGTGTCAAATAAAGATGGGCGAGCTTCACTGCGATATCATCGGAAATATTCGGGTCGAAAGTGAGCGCAGCATCACCCACCACCTCAGGAATGCTCCCTGCATTGGAGCATACGATTGGAATGTTGGACTTCATGGCTTCTACCAGAGGAATGCCAAAGCCTTCGAAGAGGGAAGGGAAGCAAAGGAACTGGGCATTCCGATACAAGTAAGGCATCTCTTCCTGCGGTACGTAATGGAGCCATTTGACTTGGTCCCATAGCTGGTTATTTGTGATGTAATTCATGACGTTTTGATGAGCCTCTTGAGCAAAACCAGTGAAAACCATGGGGATTCGTATATTGTGTTTATCCCGCAAAGTGACGAGTGCTTTGAATACATTCAGGTGATTTTTGTGATGCCATGTATTCGCGGGGAAAAAGCCGTATTCGCTGGGCAGCTTATACTTTTGTATGACCTGTTGGTTGAGTGCCTCATTATGCGGCAAGGAAAATTCCCGCGAGGCATCCAGGTGGATCGCATGTACTTTATGCGGAGCAAGCCCGAATTTTTGGAGGATCGTTTGCTTGGAAAACTCCGACAGAGTCAGCACGGCACTGCAACGCTCTGCAGACGATTTGTAGTTGTCTAGTCGCCAGCGCAAGGAATGTGCATCGAAAAACTCCGGGTAATACTCGTGTTGGATATCTGGAATGTTGATCACAGAAGGGATTGTGACATCGGCTGGATTCAATACAAGCAGCGGACAAAACCACAAATTCAACTGTAGGGAGTTAATCCAGAAATGAAGCATCGCGTGTGCATTACCATGATCGGGGACCATGAATTTGCGCACATTTTTTTGCGCCTCAAAGGTATGGAAATTGTGTGAGGATAAAAAAAGAAACCACTGATGGCCGTCCCCAGCATTCATCGAGTAGGCCAGCAAGTTCCTGACATACTGTTCCATCCCGCCGATTTTGCCAGGAATCACTGACATCAGGTTTATTCCGACTCTCATGTAGGGATCCTCCCTTGTACGTGAGGATGTGCCATGTACCAGGCAATCGTTTTCTCCAAGCCAGCAAGTAAGGACGTTTGTGCCACGAAGCCGAAATGCTCTTTTGCTTTGGTCACATCTAAAAGGCGGCGCGGCTGTCCGTCTGGCTTGGTTTTATCCCATTCGATCTCTCCTTGGAAGCCGCTTAGCTGCTTGATCGTTTCCGCTAAGCTTTTGATGGAGATTTCATGACCAGAACCGATATTGACCGGTTCAGATTGATCATAGCTCATGGTTGCAGCAATAATCGCCTGTGCGGCATCTTCGACATAAATGAACTCGCGTGTGACGCTGCCTGTTCCCCAGAGAACGATCTTCTTCTCGTCATTGCGAATAGCGTCCACACATTTTCGAATGATGGCAGGGATGACGTGTGAGGTTTCCAAATCGAAGTTGTCGCCCGGACCGTACAAATTGACAGGAAGCAAATAAATGGAATTGAACCCGTATTGCTCGCGATAGGCTTGCGATTGCACCAGCATCATTTTCTTGGCTAAGCCATACGGAGCATTGGTTTCTTCAGGGTAACCATTCCATATATCTTCTTCCTGGAACGGGACAGGCGCATGTTTTGGATAGGAGCAAATGGTTCCGATGGCTACGAATTTTTCGACACCGAATAAGCGGGATTGCTCCATGAGCTGAGTCCCCATGATCAAATTATCGTAAAAGTATTTTCCGGGGTTTTTTTGATTCGCTCCGATTCCGCCGACGACGGCAGCCAAGTGAAGAATGATATCGGGACGGAAATCTTGCAACATCTTGTTTACATCATATTCTTTGCGAAGATCGTATTCATGGCTTCTAGGGATGAAGATGTCCGTACAGTCCAGCTTGCGCAATTGATGAACGACGTGGCTTCCTAGAAATCCTGATCCACCAGTAACCACAATCCGTTTTTTCGCCAGATTCAATTCTTGTCAACCTGCCTTTCTCGTCCGCATTCAAATTCGAGGCGAAGGGACTCTGCGATTTACCCAATTTTCGATGTGGGCCTTGCCTTTGGTAAATTCCTGATAAAATTGGTACTCCTCATAGGAAAGCGGGAGGACTTCTTCCAGGTGGTAGCTGACAGATCGTTTGACTTCAGGATTGTTGGGGTGGCTCTGAAGGATCTGCTGGCTGCAAAAAATACTCACTTCACATTGCTGTCCCTCTGAGGTAATGGGAATCACGACTTGAAAACGCGCTTGGGTAACTTGGAATTTGTGTACGAATTTCCCATTCCTCGTGACATGGAAATGCAGGAGAGGGGCGATATTTTGGTTGCTTCCTTTGATAAGCAAAGCGTGCATCGGTCCATGGCTGGCTTCGATGGTCATTCGCAGGTTTTGGGGAGCCCATGCGTCCGAATAGCGGTTGGATGCAACGATTTGAGGAGAGGATCCGAATGCATGATACGCTTTGAGCTTGTTGAGAAACCAAAATGCTCCTTGCTTGTAATGCTTCTGCGTGTAGTGATAGAGCCATTCATTCGAGATGGTGCCATGATGCTTCACGCTTGTTTTCAAAATTTCGGAAAACCCTGGCTCCAATTCATAGACAAACGTTTTGCATGCGTCATATAAGCGTGAGTTAGCCAAGAATTCAGGTATCGTTCCAATCGGATAATGCAGGGAAATCCGGTTCCACAAATCGTAATCCATGCACCAGTCGTGTTCTTCATTTACACCACCAACTGCTTCAAAGGCATGCTTTCGCAGGAAAGCAGCGGGTTGGCAGATGAGGTTGAAATTAAACAATTTTTTTCTGTCAAACTCTACCCAAATGTACGGATACTTTACTTTGTCATTCTCATCAATGTGTAGCCCTTTTCCGTATACCACGCCCCAATCGGGATGCTGCTGCAAGGCTGCCACAGCCTTTCGAATGGCACCGGGAAAATACGTATCATCCGAATTGAGCCAACCGATAATCTCACCACGTGCCATTTGCAATCCTTTATTGATCGCATGAGATTGGCCGCGATCAGGCTCGGAAACGAAGCGGAAGCGGTCTGCCAGATGGCTGTATTGCTGCAAAATACTCTGTGTACCGTCAGTTGAGGCGCCATCTACCACAATATGCTCAATATGGGGATAGTCCTGTGTCAATACACTCTCGATCGTTCGCTTGATGAAGGCTGCCTGATTGTACGAAGGGGTGATGACACTGACGAGAGGAAGGGATTGCATGGACATAAAAAGTTCCCTCCTGATTTTTTCTACTCATCCACTCGACGTTTTCAAGAGCTGTTCTGTTGGCGTAGTACAGAGCGCCAGTCATTCAATAAATCTTCCATTGTTTGCTGGAAAGAGATCTCGGGCTCCCATCCCGTCTTTTCTCGGAACAGCGAAGAGTCTCCCAAGACAATGTCCACATCAGAGGGGCGCAACCGATTGGTGTCTACTTGTATTTGTACCTGCACATCAGTCAAGGCTAGTAGTGTTTTCAACATGTCCTCGATGGTATAACGAGTACCTGCGGAAATATTGTATACATCACCTGGTTCACCTCGCGTAATCGCCAACCAATACGCCTTGACAATATCCCGTACATCCGTGAAGTCTCGAATTGCCCCAAGATTGCCGACGTGCACTCTTGGTTCTTGCAGACCAAGCTCAATCTGGGCAATTTGTTTGGCAAAATTAGAGGTCACATAGCTTTCGCCTCTTCTCGGACCGGTATGGTGAAACGTACGTGTACGGATGATAGCCAGACCGTAACTGTGATGATATTGATACCCGAGATAATCCTGGGCAATTTTACTGACCGCGTATGGATTGAGAGGACGGAGGGGATTGGTCTCCTTAATGGGGATTTCCTCCGGATAAACCAAACCGTATTCCTCACTGGAGCAAGCGATTTGAATTTTGCACGAAACGGCATGGTTGCGTACCGCCTCGAACAAATTTAACTGTGGGACAATATTGTTTACCATCGTATCTGCAGGAGACGACACCGAGGTGGGGACGAAGCTTTGAGCAGCCAAGTGAAAAATGAGATCAGGCTTTATTCTCTGGATGAGTTCATTTACAGATTGGGGATCTTTTAATTCACAGTTTTCCATATGCACGCGGTCCATCAGGTGCCCCAGCTGCTCTTTTTTGGTAAGGGATCGGAATGTGCCGTAAACATCTACATCTCCCCGTGACAGTAGATACTCAGCCAAGTGACTGCCGGCAAATCCCGTTACTCCGGTAATCAATGCCTTCATGAGTCGAATCCCCCCTGTCCATGATGCTCATAGCGAAGGATGAACAGCTTAACATATTATGAATATGGAAAAACGTGAAAAAATGGCACGGCGCACAGCTCGTTTCCAAAGGGAATTTTATTGAGATCAGGGTTTGGCGGGCACCCATTTACAGGTCGGATAGTCGAAATACATAAAATCATCTGTGTTCGGGATGTCCTGTGAGCGAAAGTAGGGGATATATGCTTTCGAATGTCCTTGAAAATGCAAGGAATGAGCGCTAAGGTAGTCGGTCGTGCCCGTTATTTTGCAATAAAGAGCGCCATTCTTTTGATAAATCTGCTTCTTCTCATCTTGGCTGTCAGCCTGTGGGCAGGATGGAGCAAAAGGACAGTTGAGATTATGATCGAAAAAGCCGTTGGCAACTATACCATACGTAGCTTTGCGGCGAAGCGCGTAATTGTGAAACAGGATAAACAACACCATGTCAGAAATGGGGGCATCTCCGATTTCTTTTGCGAATTGAAGCAGAGTCTGGTAGTGAAGAGGGTCGCGAAAAAATTTGGTTGTATAATCGCAAAATTGATTGAGTTTTTCCAGGTCGCATACGGTCGTCCAGGTATACTCAAACGTAAAGTCATCGAACTCCTCGTTGTCTCGCTTACTGATATCGGTGTATAGCATTACGTCCGAGTCTAGGTAACAACAATGTTTTATCCCTTGACTCCTCATAAAATCGCGCAAAATAAACCAGCGCTGGAAGCAAAACAGATTGTATTCGTAGGTGTTGGAAGTGGAGTGTTTGTAAACTTTGGAGAAAGCTTGGGCGCTTTGGTAGAAATGACTCAACAGGAAGTGCTCTGTATTTTCCGCAGAAAGATACTTGTTTTCTGGGCTTCCGATAAGAATGACACGAGAAGAAGGGTTGCTGTATTTCGCCTGTTGCATGCATAATCCTACATGCTCTTCAGCCGTTCTGTGAATAAACACGATGGGCAAACTCACGATACACATCTCCTCTGTCTTACAAAATGCCTGATAGGCTCCTAGTTGTAAACTTTATCCTAATATATGTCCCGAGGAGGGCCTTGAAACGGCAGGCGCCTCTTACGTGGAACATTTTGTATGAGATGCGTGCAAATAGCCTGTTTTGCAGCCTGTTCATTGAATGACCAATCGTATCTGCAAAAAGATAAATAAGATACGGAAAGAGGGACGTTGTGAATGGAGGCATGGAAAGAATGGATGTGTTAAACCGATATGAAAAACGAGTGTATTCCCAAAATGGAGAAGACGGCATCATTGATGAAATATTTTCGCGAATCGGAACTACGAATCGCTATTGTGTAGAATTCGGAGTTGGAGATGGCTCGGAATGCATGATGAAAAATCTCGTCACGCAGCATGGATGGGGCGGATTGGCGATGGAAGCCGACCTGAACAGTTGCAATAAAATGTCTGCCGATTATGCTGCCTACCCCCAGCTCATCATCAAGAATGAGTTGATCACGAGAGAAAATATTGCTGGGTTATTCGAAAAAAATGGTGTCCAAAAAGAATTTGATCTGCTCTCTATCGACATTGACGGCAATGACTACTGGGTATGGCAAGCTCTTTCTGCTTACACCCCGCGACTTGTCGTTATTGAGTACAATGCGGCTTTTCCGCCTCCACAAAAAATGGTGATCGTGTATCAGCCTGATTTTAAATGGGGTGGCAATACCTACTATGGTGCCAGCTTGAGTTCCTTGGCCATTTTGGGAACCAGGTTGGGGTATGCCTTGGTGGGGACAGATTCAAAGGGCGTCAACGCTTTTTTTGTTAGACACGACTTGCTTCTTCAATCAGGTTTTCCTGAACTAACACCAGAACAAGCTTATCATCCTCCTCGTTACGGAACAGTCGCGGGCGGACATCCTCCTCAATCCGGTCCGTACTTGGATATCTAGTCCATACTAGAATCTGATCAGCTGCAAGACAGCCTGTTTCAAGGTGAAAAGCTTTTCTTGGCTATCCTGCTTACTCGTTCCTTTCACTCCTAAATAGATTTTAATTTTGGGCTCCGTGCCTGATGGTCTGACACAAAACCACGAATGATCATGGAAAAAGTATTTGATCGTATCCGAGGCAGGCAAGGTGAGCGGTGTGGATGTATGTGTTTGACAATTTGTGCGGATCCCGCTGCCATAATCTTCGATGGCTATGATGGGGTGGGCGGCGATTAGGGAAGGTGGATGATTGCGCAGGGCAGACATCGTTGCCGATATTTTTTGCATGCCATCTCCTCCTTTGCACGTGAAAGAAATCAGCTCTTCCGCATAATGACCGTAACGGTTGAATAAGTCATTCAGTGTGTCATCGAGGCTTTTGTGCTGAGATTTGTAATACGCGCACATGTCAGCAAGCAACAAAGCAGTTTGTACGGCATCCTTATCCCGGACAAAATCGCCGATTAAGTATCCGTAGCTTTCTTCGTAACCAAATTGGAAGACATGCGCTCCACTCTTTTCGTAAGCTTCGATTTTTTCGCCAATATATTTGAAGCCGGTCAAAGTGTCTTCTGTAGATACACCGAAGTCTGACGCGATGGCCCTGCCCATTTCAGACGTGACGATTGTTTTTAATACAATGCCGTTAGAGGGGAGCTCCCCCTTTTTTTGTTTGGAATCCAGCAGGTAATGAAGAAGCAAGGCTCCCAATTGATTCCCTGTCAGGACGCTGTAGTCTCCTGCCTGATTTTTGACGAGCACACCGAGGCGATCTCCATCAGGGTCCGTCCCCATGATCACGTCGGCTTCCACCTGGTTGGCGTATGAAATCGCTAATTGAAAGGCTTTAGGCTCTTCGGGATTAGGCGAGGCTACGGTCGAAAAGTTAGGATCGGGGACAGCTTGCTCTTCCACGACACTCACTTGTGTATACCCAAACAAGTCCAATCCGCGTGTGATCGAGTCATGGGTTGTACCGTGCAGGGGAGTAAAGACGATCTTCACTTGCTCTCGGATCGCAGGAGATAAGTCTGGATGGACGCGCAATTGCTTTACTTTTTCCAAATACGCATGCAAGAGAGAATCGTCAATGTAGCGGAGAAGTCCATTTTTGTACAGCTCTTGTTCATCGGCTGGGGTGATTTCGAGTTCATTTCCGGCTGCGACGATCTGTTCCATCAGTCGTTCGGCTGTCGCGAGCGTAATTTGCCCCCCATCAGCGCCATAAATTTTGTAGCCGTTATATTCCGGCGGATTGTGGCTTGCTGTAATGACAATTCCCGCACACGCACAATAGTGGCGCACGGCAAAGGAAAGCAGAGGGGTAGGAGTCAGCTGTTTGAATATACATGTAGTAATCCCGTACTGACCGAGAACTTTGGCGGTTTCCTTGGCAAACAACTGTGAGTGTTTCCGTGAATCATAGGCAATGACGACTTTTTTGACGGCCAGATCCGGGTATGTTTCGAGTAAATAAAGAGCCAGCCCTGCGCTTGCTTTGCGAATCGTGTATAGGTTGATGCGGTTTATTCCCGGCTCCATGACCCCGCGCATGCCTCCGGTTCCAAATGCAATCGGAGCAGAGAAGCAATCCGCAAGCAGCTTTTCATCAGCGTGCATGGCGGTTAACTGCTGACGAAGCTCTGGATCGAGGGATTCACACTCGTTCCAGCGTGTGTAGTGTGCGTGCCAGTATGCATTCATGTAGAGTTCACTCCCGCGTGTAGAGTACGACATCATTTACTAAGGTATTAACGGAATGGTGAGGGAGTGAGTGGATGTAATTAAGACTGGAGGATGTGAGACTAACATGAAGGTGGATTGGCTGATTGTCGGAGCTGGATTCACGGGTGCTACACTCGCAGAGCGGATTGCCAATGAGCTTGATCAGAAAGTGTTGGTGGTTGAGGGGCGTAATCATATCGGAGGAAATGCCTATGATTGCTACGACGAGCAGGGGGTACTGATTCACAAATACGGTTCGCACACCTTTCATACGAATTCCAAGCTGGTCTGGGACTATTTGTCGCGTTTTACCCAGTGGCGGCCGTACTTTCATGAGGTGCGTGCCTATGTCGATGGCATAAAAATACCGTTGCCTTTCAATCTAAATGCATTGTCCGCTTTGTTTTCCCCGCAATATGCGCAGAAACTGGAGAGCTTACTGATCCGTCAATATGGATTCGGGGCGAAGATTCCGATTCTCAAGCTTCGGGATAGTGCACATGAAGAGCTTGGTTTTTTGGCCGAATTCATTTATCAAAAAGTATTTCATCGGTATACGATCAAGCAATGGGATTTGAAGCCGGAGGAGCTGGATCAATCTGTTTCCGCAAGGGTTCCTGTGTATGTCAGCAGGGACAATCGGTATTTTCAAGACACGTATCAAGGAATTCCGATGCATGGCTTTACGGCAATGTTTCATCGCATGCTCGACCATCAGAATATAAAGGTTCTTCTCAATACGGACTATCAAGAAATCGCGGATGAAATTAGATATAAACGAATGATCTACACAGGCCCGATCGATACCTTCTTTGGCTATAAGCATGGACGGTTGCCTTATCGAAGCCTGCGCTTTCATTTTGAAACGCATCAAAAGGCATGGTACCAAGAAGTGGGGACTGTCAATTATCCCAATGAGTATGATTTCACCAGAATCCTCGAACAAAAGCACCTCACAGGACAAGTCGTTCCTCATACAACCATATCCTTCGTATATCCACAGCCGTATTCACCAGGCGAAAACGAGCCTTATTATCCAATTCCTCGCAAGGAAAATAGCCAACGGTACAGCCTCTATAAACAAGAAGCGGAGCAAATACGCGATCAAGTACTTTTTGCGGGCAGACTCGCGGACTATCAATACTACAACATGGATCAAGCAGTGGCGCGGGCATTGACCTTGTTTAAGCAGATTGTCACAGAATAGTTTAGGAAGGCTTTTCTTTCGGAATGAGCTCGTTCACATAGATCCATCCCTCGGGTGTGTAAACAAAAACAGGCTCGTACTCGTCTCCCCACAGTTTCAAGATTTTCGTAAGGATGTACTTTCTTGCTTTTGTCCATTGCGGCCAGTTTTTTGTGTGGGAATTGTTGCTCTCGTGAATCAAATAATGATAGAGGTTCGCATCGACCCAGTGAATATCACCTGTTCCGATCAATTTTAATAACATGTACTTGTCATGAGAAAACCTTCCCTGCATCGGATCATCACATTCAAATCCACCGACATCACGAACCGCTTGTGTCCGATAAAAACGAGGCCAAACCATCGGAGCTTCCAGGTAATCATACTTATCTTCATAGATCGGAGGCCGCATGATTTCAGACAGTTCTCGCGTATCACCAATTTCCTTCCAAAAAACGGTGTTGGAGAACACGACGTTCGTGGTTTCGGGCTGGCGTTCCATTTCATCCAACAAAATTTCTAAGGTTTTTTTGTCGAACCAGTCATCCGAGTCAAGTGAGACGAAGTAGGGCGTGTCAATTCGTTCAAGAGCAGCTGCCATTGTTTTGCCGATCCCCGAATTTTCAGGGAGTAGCACGTAGTGAATGCGGGGATCATCGAGGTACTTTTCTACGATGGCATGTGTATGGTCAGTAGAGGCGTCATCTACAATGAGGAGCTTCCATTCCTTGTGCGTTTGGTTCAACACACTTGTGATGGCTGTGGGAAGATACTTTTCCCGATTATAGGTTGGGATCACGACAGTAATGCGCGACATGGCGGTCGAAACACCTCTTTTGGACATTTTCAAACGATCTTAGAAACACATGTAAGCAGGAAGAAAGAGGGTGCGTACCATTTTTGGAATCGGGAAATGCAAGCTGCTCGTCACGTGTAGCAATGTGAATGGAGGACTGTATGTTCTGGATGTATAAGGAAGAGAATTATCGGCTCACGAAATTGCTGACGAACAATTGTAAGGGAATTGCGAGAGGGGGAGAGCACTTCGTGATGGCGACCTATGATAAAATCCGCTTTTCCCAGACAAGGAGGCTATCTTCCGGTGTAATGGTTTTACCAGAGGGATGGAGATATCCGGTGATGTGCTATTTATTGGTCAAAGTGTTACCAAGAAAATAACGGTTGCCCATGAAAGAGATGTACGACATCATCTGAATGTCTCATTAGATAGTGGAATCCATGTTTTCGATCGAGTCAACAAAGTAAGCATGATGATTCCAATCCCTGACTCCCAGCCTTATTGCTTGTTAATGGTAGATAAGAAAGAAGACAAGATTCGTTCCACGCATTCATCGACGCCAAGCTGATGGGTGGGAATGAATAATCCGGTAAGCCAAATCGCACCGCTTTTTTGTGGACCAGGCATCCAACGATCTGTCACCTGCCTACCTCCTCCTTGATCAATGACAACGGTTTGCTTTCATTAGTTTATTACGGACTTCTATTCTTGACCCTCACCCTTGATAACTGAACGTATGAACATGGTCCGGCATAAGCTTAAGAGATGCTCAAGGGAACTTACCGGAATGAACATTACGGCACAGCCTGAAGAAGGGGAGTAGAAGTGGATGAAAACAGCTTTCCTCACAGGAATCACAGGTCAGGACGGCGCTTACCTGGCAAAATTTTTGCTAGAGAAAGGGTACCATGTTGTGGGACTGGTACCACGCCGTAGCACGGTGGACAGGTGGCGGTTGGAGTATTTGAACATCGCAGATCACGTCGAGTACAAGGAAGGTGATCTATTGGATGTGTCGTCGTTGACGCGTGCACTGAAGGCGTGCAAACCAAAGGAAGTGTACCATTTAGGGGCGCAGAGCTTTGTTGGCTCGTCGTGGGAGCAGCCCATTTTGACCGCGCAAGTAACTGGAATGGGTGTCCTGCATGTTCTGGAGGCGATACGGGAGACAGACCCGGCCATCAAAATGTATCAGGCTTCATCAAGTGAGCTGTACGGTTTAATCCAGGAGCCACAGCAATCGGAGCAAACGCCTTTTTACCCAAGAAGCCCTTATGCAGTCTCCAAGCTGTTTGGCTACTGGATGACCAAAAATTATCGGGAAAGCTTTCAGATGTTTAGCACTAACGGCATTTTATTCAATCATGAATCACCTTTACGTGGGCTGGAATTCGTTACGAGGAAAGTGACACATGCTGTCGCAAGAATTGCCTCGAACAAGCAAAAGGAGCTGCGGTTGGGGAATATACAGGCGAAGCGGGATTGGGGCTTTGCTGGCGATTTCGTGGAAGCGATGTGGCTGATGCTCCAGCAGGATAAGCCGGATGACTATGTCATTGCGACAGGAAAAACTTCGACGGTGGAAGAGATGTGCAAAATTGCCTTCGATTATGTTGGGTTGAACTACCTGGATTACGTCGTGATCGACCCGGAATTGTATCGGCCAGCAGAAGTGGACATTTTGTTGGGCAATCCGGAAAAAGCGAAAAGAGAGCTCGGCTGGACACCGAAAACGAAGCTGCAAGAGCTCATTCACTTGATGGTCGAAGCGGATTTGCAACGCGTTGCCAAACAATAAGGGGAAGGCTATTCAGGACACCCTATTTCCGATTGCGGGATGAAAAGGGGTGTTTTTCTTTTATTTGATCAAAAAGGTAGCTTAATTATCTAAAAGGTCAACCTATTAGCGTTTATGGGGTGGCTTATTTATCGTGCGGATTGTTATTTTTGTCCCGCTACTCATGAGTAAAATAGCAGAAAATTCAATATTGACTGTCATATCATTTCGCTGGCACGCTACTTGCTTACTGTAGAAAGGTACAATCATTCTACTATTGAACACTCAAAGGAGACTTGCTATGAACGTCGTTGCCAACGTATACCGGGGAGAACAGGTAGAGAGCTCACATCTCGGACATATCGCAGTCGTTGATTCGCAGGGGACATTGCTCTATTCGTACGGTGATCCCCATCGCCTTACATATGCACGCTCCAGTATGAAGCCGTTGCAGACGATTCCGGTAATCGAGACGGGGACGGCAGATCGGTATGGTCTTGAGCCGGCTGATCTTTCGCTCTGTTGCGCTTCTCATAGTGGAGAGCCACGCCATCGCACGCGGGCGCTCTCTATGCTTGCGCGAGCAGGTCAGCCAGAAGCGGCATTGCAATGCGGGACACATGTGCCACGTCATGAGGAGAGCTACAAACAGCTGATCCGGGAGGGCAAGCCGCTTACACCCGTATTCTCGAATTGCTCCGGTAAGCACTCCGGAATGATTGCCACCGCGACACATATGGGGGAGGACGTGACTACCTATCATTTGCCTACGCATCCAGTGCAACAGCGGATTCTCGAAGTAGTCGAGGACATAACAGGCTACCCCAAAGACAAAATCAACCTCGGGACAGATGGATGTGGGGTTCCCGTCCATCAATTACCACTCGCTCATTATGCGTGGGCATTCGCCAAGCTGGCGAGACCAGAGGTGATCGAGAATTCAGAGCGACGAAAAGCCGTTCAGCGAATTACGGATGCCATGACCGCTCATCCCGAAATGGTCGGAGGCGAGAATCGATATTGCACAGACCTCATGTCAGCCTATGGCGGTCGTATCGTAGGGAAGGCGGGCGCCGAGTCCGTGTATTGCCTGGGTGATAGAGAAACAGGATTGGGCATTGCCATCAAAATCGAGGATGGAGGACCACGGGCGATCAACCCGGTCGTCAATGAAGTGCTTCGTCAACTGGGAATCGGCTTGGACGGTCCTTTGGATACGCTCGCCGAATATACCAACCCGCCCATTACAAACATGAGTGGTAACGTTGTTGGACGGATCGAAACTTCCTTCCGTCTAGCCAAGACAGGTTTTTCTTTACGTGTATAAATGGCATTTCCAGCAGTGCCGTTTATTCATAAAGCAACAAATGCTCATTGTTGTTTAAAAAAGAAAAGGGGGTCACATGCAATGAACATGCGAAAAGGATGGAAGCTGCTTAGTACCGCTGCACTTGTCACTGTTCTTGCCATTACAGGTTGTAGCCAGTCGGCAACGCCGACACAGCCAGCAGGGGGAGGGACAGCAGGTCAATCGTCCACAGATACAGGTGGACAAGCAAATGTCGCTGCAAAACTAAAACTCAACCTGAAGACCGAGCCACCTTCCCTCGATCCGCCAAAGGGCTTTGACAGTACCTCTAACGAAGTGCTGAACGCCACAATGGAAGGCTTGGTTCGATTGGACAAGGATCACAAGCCGCAAGCAGCCATGGCCGAGAAATGGGCAGTGAGTGAGGATGGGAAAACGTATACCTTTACACTGCGCGATAGCAAATGGTCGAATGGTGAACCAGTGACAGCGCAGGACTTCGAATTTGCGTTTAAGCGCATTGTCGATCCGAACAATGCATTCCCGTCTGCTTTCCTCGCCTATTACATCGATGGAGCAGAAGCGTTCAACAAAGGAACAGGAAATGCAGACGGCGTACAGGTAAAAGCCGTAGACGGGAAGACGTTTGAGGTAAAGCTGAAGGCGCCAACAGGTTACTTCCTCCACATCCTGACGCAACCGACCTTCTTCCCGGTGAATAAAAAAGTCGTGGAGAGCAATCCGAAATGGGCGGAAGGCGCTGCAAGCATCGTGACGAATGGACCGTTCAAAATGGAAGATTGGGTCCATGACCAATCAGTGAAGCTCGTGAAAAACGACGGCTACTGGGACCGTGACTCGATCAAATATGCGGGAATCGAGTTTGTCATGGTCAACGACGAAAATACGCAATTCCAAATGTACAAAACAGGTCAGCTCGACATGATCCAGACCGTTCCCAATGATATGAAGAAACAGTTGATTGATTCTGGAGAAGCAAAGGTAGAGACCGAAGCGTCCATCTACTACTACCGGATGAACACTACAATGCCTCCATTCACGAACGCCAACATTCGGAAAGCATTTGCGCTGGCCATCGATCGCAAAACCTTGATCGACAATGTCGTGCAAGGGAAACAAACACCTGCTATGGCTCACGTGCCATTGGGCTTCCCGGAGCCAGACGGAGCGGATTTCCGTACAAAGGGCGGGGATTTCTTCAAGGATAACGATGTAGAGCAAGCAAAAGCACTGCTGAAAAAAGGGATGGAAGAGGAAGGCTGGACAACCCTCCCGCCTGTCACCATGACGTATAACACCAGTGATGCGCACAAGGCCATCGCGCAAGTTTTGCAGGAAATGTACAAGAAAAATCTCGGGGTAGATGTGAAGCTGGAAAACAAAGAGTGGAAAGTATTCTTGGCTGAACAGCGTGCCCGCAGTCTTCAATTCTCCCGCTCGACGATCCCTGCGGACTACGGAGACCCGGTCAATTACCTTGAGCTGTTCGTGACTGACCATCCTGGAAACCGTGTCAACTACAGCAACAAAGAGTATGACGCACTGGTCGAGAAGATTCGCAACACTGCCGACGAACCAGAGCGCTTCAAGCTCATGCATGACGCCGAGAAAATTTTCATGGATGATATGCCGCTCGTACCTATCTATTTCGGGACAAAAGTGTTTATGGAGCAACCAAACATAAAAGGCATCATTCGCCATCCAGTCGGCACGATTGACTACAAATGGGTAGAAATCGGCAATAAATAATAAGTAAAATAAGCGAAGACAAGAGCGAATATTCGAAACGTTCTTGTCTTCACTTTACATCTTGGAGCGGCTGATATGGACAAAAAATCGATCATATTTATTGCAAGAATGGATGAGTTTCTACAGTCCGTCGTTAGTCAATATCATGAATTGGGAATCGGCGATGATATCCATGTCGAGGCGATGCGAGTCGACCAGCTTCCGCTACGCCCGATCACGCCTGGTGCCCTCGTCATTGTATCTACCAAAAGCATCGTCCCACTTGTACAACCGTATGTGCCGAAAGAATCCAGCATCATCATTGCCAAGCGAATGCTACCGTACCATAATTTGCGCGGCATGCTGGAAATCCCGAAAGGCGTGAAAGTACTTCTCGTCAGTGACACCAAGGAGACTGCTGAAGAAAATGTGGAATTGCTGCGTGCCTCAGGGATGGATTTTGAACTGTATCCTTATTATCCAGGTGCTGACTATCCCCCTGACATCGAGATTGCGGTAACGCCAGGAGAGGCAGAGCATGTCCCGACGCATATTCGCAAAGTTGTCGATATTGGGTATCGGATCATCGATTTATCTACGTGGCTTGCCATCTACTCTCATTTTAAATACGGCAATTTTCAAAAGGTGACCGCACGCGCCATGCAATCGTTGGTCGATATCACCAAAGAGCTGAACAACGAGATTCAGCATGCGCATCTGTTGAGCAAATATTTGGAGGCCATCGTCAATCGGATTGAGGACGCGGTGATTGCCATGGATGAAAAAGAAAACATCCGTTTTGTCAATCAGAAAGCAATCGATACGTTGCAGATGGAAGGGAATGAAGTCGTCGGTGAGCGGGCGTCCAATTGCTTGCCTGCGAATTTTTATCAGTTGATCCGGCAGTGTGAAGAGAACAAGGATGTTTTGGTAGATTGGGCGAACAAAACCTATTTTTTCCGCAAAATGCACATCGTCATGGAAGGCAGCTTTCTCGGGAGTCTGCTCTTGTTTCGCCAGGCCGCAGAAATTGAAAAGCTGGAGCATGATTATCGCATGCGCCTTTACAGCAAAGGATTGGTAGCCAAATACCAATTTGATGATTTCTATGGGGAGAGTGCGCCTGTACAAAATGTCATTCAGATTGCCCGAAAAATCGCAAGAAGCAACTCCACCGTGCTGTTGCTGGGAGAAACAGGGACAGGGAAGGAATTGCTCGCCCAGGCTATCCACAATGCTTCGCCACGTCGAAGAGAGCCGTTTGTTGGGGTCAACTTCGCTGCCATATCGGAATCTCTTTTGGAAAGCGAGCTGTTCGGCTATGAAGAAGGAGCTTTTACCGGTGCGCGTAAAGGTGGGCATATCGGCTGGTTTGAATTGGCCCACAAAGGAACTATATTTCTTGATGAGATCGGAGATGCCAGCGTTGCTATTCAAAACCGATTGCTGCGTGTATTACAAGAACGCCAAATTATGCGCGTAGGCGGCAGCAAGATCATCCCGACAGATATTCGCGTCATCGCAGCAACGAATCAAGATTTGCAGCGGATGATTACGGAAGGTGCCTTCCGTGCTGATTTGTATTATCGACTGAATATCTTGCCGATTCATTTGCCGCCGCTACGAAACAGACGGGAGGATATCCCATGGTTAGCTCATCAATTTATGAAGAAATACTCCTATGATTTGCGCCGCCCACCGTTTACGTTGACCAATGAAGCCATGCGGGCGCTCCATGAGTACGATTGGCCTGGAAATATTCGCGAGCTCGAAAATGTGATCGAGTATTTAGCACACGTCGTAGAGGATGAAGCGTATCCGTATCATTTGCCGTTTCTGCGGGAAATACCGGAAGCGCCGTTGCCTATAGATGGTCTGAACAACGAATGTGAAAGCATCGTTACTGAATATAAAAAACGAGGATTTCTGGATGAAATCACAGCTATTTTGCAGGAGCTGGGGCAAGGAAGCGGTGGACGCTATACGCTACTTGCGCAGTTGCAAGAAAGAGGTCACTCGGTTACGTTGCAACAGCTGCGCTATCGCCTGAAGCTTATGCAGCAGGATGAGCTGATTCAAGTGGGAAAAGGAAGACAAGGGAGTCAGATTTCCTCGAAAGGTGAATCGTTTCTTGCCTATCTACATCGGATGAAAGCAGGGGAACGCATATGAGCGATTACTGGAGACAGCTAGCGCTTCTGCAAAGAGAGCAGTACCTGGATGATTTGAAATCCTTTCTTTCCATTAACAGTATCGAAGACATGACGACGGCAAAAGAAGGAAAGCCATTTGGCGAAGGTGTTGCCGCGGCGCTTGAAGCAATGCTCGCACGCGGTGAGCTGGATGGCTTCCAGACCAAAAACCTGGCTGGTTACGCAGGGACAATCGAGCTCGGCGACGGGGAAGAAGAGATCGGTGTGCTCGTTCATATCGATGTTGTTACTGTGGGAGAAGGTTGGACGACCCCGCCTTTTGAACCGAGCATTCGCGACGGTCGCATCTATGCGCGGGGAGCGATTGACGACAAAGGCCCAGCGATGGCTGCTTACTATGCGTTGAAGCTGGTCAAGGATTCAGGCTTGCCACTGACCAAACACGTGCGAATGATCATCGGAACAGATGAAGAGAGCGGATGGTTATGCATGAAGCATTTTGCCGAGCATGATCGCATCCCGCCGATTGGCTTTTCACCTGATTCCTCCTTCCCGATGACACATGCCGAAAAGGGACAAATCAACCCGACATTGACGATTCCAGCGAAGGGACCAATCGAACGAAATGGAGCATGGCAGCTAGCGTCATTTGTCTCCGGTGATCAAGGCAACAGTGTTCCCGAAAAAGCAGTCGCTCTTGTACGACTGGACTCCCTGGCACGGCAGGAGGTCGTCCTTTCTCGATTGGCGGAAGAGTGGGAAATGTTTCTGAATGAAAACCACACAACTGGTCGTATGGAACTGGTAGGGCTGGGACAGTTGCAATTCAAGCTCGCAGGAAAGCCGGCTCATGGGATGGCACCATTCCAAGGCGTGAATGCAGGAACCTTGTTGGCTACTTTTTTGCGATTGTATCCGTTTGGTGGCTCCTGTTCGTCCTTTCTTACGATGTTGGCTGATGTCCTGCATGAAGATTATTTTGCTCACCATCTACATATGGCTTGCGAGGATGAAGTGTCAGGCAAGCTGACGGTCAACGCTGGGATTTTGCGTTACGATTCCAGCGAAGGGGGGACAGTTCGGCTCAATATACGCTATCCGGCGACTGTCTCCTGTGAGGAATACGTTGAGAAATTGAAGCAAAGGACTACAGAGCTGGGCTGGACGATTTCCGCTTTACGGACATCCAAGTCGCATTATGTACCCAAAGATCATCCTGTGATCCAAACCTTGTCGCGCGTGTACGAGGAGCACACGGGAGAACCAGCGACCCTTCTTTCCTCAGGAGGAGCTACCTACGCCAAAATCATGCCGTATGGTGTTGCTTTCGGCCCGCTCTTTCCAGGCAAGGAATCAATGGCCCATCTGACTGATGAATATGCCGAGATTGACGACCTGCTTCGTGCCATGGCGATATACGCGCATGCCATTTACGAGCTGGCTAAGTAAACGAGGAGGACTTCCATGTCAAACTATCTGGTAAAACGTATTTTGATGATGTTCGTCACCCTGTGGATTATCGTGACGCTGACGTTTGCCTTGATGCATGCCATTCCAGGGAATCCGTTTGCCTCCGAATCGGATCAGCTGCCAGAGCAAATTCTCAATAATTTACGCGCCAAATACAACTTGGACGAGCCGTTGCCTGTTCAATATGTTTTGTATCTGAAAAATCTGTTAATGCTCGACTTGGGCCCATCCATCAAATCAGACTCGCGTGGAGTCAATGACATGATTTCCGATGGCTTTGCTGCATCTGCCTGGCTGGGTGTGCAAGCGATCGGGATCGCACTCCTTTTCGGAATATCATTGGGTATCATCGCAGCGCTCAATCGCAACAAATGGCTGGACTACGTTGCCATGGCGCTTGCCGTATTGGGGGTAGCGATCCCGAGCTTCATTATGGCACCGCTTCTGATCAATTTTTTCGCGATCAAGCTGCCGCTCTTTCCCGTTGCGACATGGGGTACCTGGATGCATACGATACTTCCGTCACTGGCGCTCGCCTTTGGTCCGGTTGCGGTCATTACCCGCTACATGCGTGCCAGTATGATTGAAGTCATGAACCAGAACTACATTCGAACAGCAGAGGCAAAGGGGATTCCCATGTTTATCATCGTCGTCAGACATGGCATTCGCAATGCGATTCTGCCTGTTGTCACCTTTCTCGGACCTTTGATTGCCAGTTTGATAACAGGGACCTTTGTCGTGGAGAAAATCTTTGCGATTCCCGGCATTGGCAAGTATTTCGTAGACGGCATATTCAACCGTGACTATCCGGTCATTTTGGGTACGACTATTTTTTACAGTGCGATTCTGATTTTTACCATTTTCCTGATTGATATCGCATACACCCTGATTGACCCGCGGATCAAGCTGACCAACAAGGAGAGATAAACTGTGGCGATAGAGCACAAAGTGGACCCGTTATTTCGCCCGTTGGCGAAAAATACGCAGGCGAATGTCATTGCACGACCCAGTCTCAGCAATGGGCAGCAGGTCATTCGGAAGCTTTTGAAAAACAAGCTGGCTATGCTCGGCCTTTTCATTATTCTCGCTTTGGTTGGCATGGCGATCATTGGACCGAACCTCGTACCGTATAGTTATTCCGACCAGAGCTTGCTGACCAAAAATCAGGAAATCTCCGCAGAGCATTGGTTCGGTACGGATGAGCTGGGACGAGACATGTTTGCCCGTACATGGTATGGGGCGAGGATTTCTTTGACGATTGGCATTGTCGCGGCAGTAATCGACCTGGTCATCGGAGTGACAGTCGGGGGAATTGCAGGCTATATGGCAGGACGAGGCAAACGAGGGGATCGCATCGATACGATCATCATGCGCATTATCGAGGTTTTGTATGGGCTGCCGTATTTGCTGGTCGTCATTTTGCTCATGGTTGTGATGGAGCCAGGAATGCTGACGATTATTATTGCTCTGTCTGCTACTGGTTGGGTCGGCATGGCGCGGTTGGTGCGCGGACAAATCCTGCAATTGAAAAATCAAGAGTTCATTCTGGCTGCCCAAGTACTGGGAGCGAAGTTTTCACGAATTTTGCTAAAGCATCTGATTCCCAACACATTTGGCGTCATTATCGTCAATTTGACCTTTACGATTCCATCGGCAATTTTTGCGGAATCTTTTCTCAGCTTTCTTGGACTTGGTGTACAAGCGCCCGTCGCCAGTTGGGGGACGATGACAAACGATGGCTTGGGCGTTATTTTGACGGGTGATTGGTGGCGACTGTTTTTCCCAGCATTGATGATCTCGCTGACGATGTTCGCCTTCAACGTATTCGGCGACGGTTTGCAGGATGCGCTTGATCCGCGTCTACGCGATTAGAGACGACAGGGGGAATAAGGATGAATCAGCATTTGCTGACGATCGATAACTTGCGGGTGAATTTCAAGACGTATGGTGGCGAGGTACAAGCCGTGCGGGGCGTGTCCTTTTACGTGGACAAGGGGGAGACAGTTGCCATCGTTGGCGAGAGTGGATGTGGAAAGAGTGTTACGGCTCAAGCGATTATGGGATTGATCCCCAATCCACCTGGAAAAATCGTCGGGGGAAAGGTTGTATTTGAAGGAGCCCAAATCAGTCATCTGCCCAAGAAAGAACTACTGGGTATTCGCGGAACGCAGATCGGTATGGTGTTTCAAGACCCGATGACAGCGCTCAATCCGACGATGAAGGTAGGGACACAAATCGTAGAGGGGTTCGTTCGCAGTCACCAAGTATCAAAAGAGGAAGCACGAAAGAGAGCGATAGAGATGCTTTCACTCGTAGGAATTCCCGATCCGGAAAAGCGAATTGATCAGTACCCGCACCAATTCAGCGGAGGAATGCGTCAGCGTGTGGTCATTGCGATTGCTCTTGCTTGCCAACCCAAGTTGGTGATTGCTGATGAGCCGACGACAGCACTGGATGTGACGATTCAGGCGCAAATTTTGGATTTGCTCAGGCGACTGCAAGAGGAACAGGAGTTATCGGTCGTGATTATTACGCATGATTTGGGAGTCGTAGCCGAGATCGCTCATCGCATGGTTGTCATGTATGCGGGGATGGTAGTTGAGACAGGCACGGTTGAGGACGTTTTTGCGAATCCTCGTCACCCGTATACATGGGGACTGATGCGCTCCCTCCCTCGTCTGGATGAAGGCGAAAAGCAACGGCTGATTCCCATCGAAGGCAGCCCTCCAGATTTGTTCAATCCGCCAGTCGGCTGTCCATTTGCTGCCCGCTGTGATTTTGCGATGGAGATATGCGAACAGCAGATGCCCGTGACGAGCGAATTCGGGCGTGGACATCAGGCAGCTTGCTGGCTCCACGATCCACGGGCACCGCGAATAGAGGAGCTGGTGGCAGCAGGGAGGCAGGGAGTATGACAGAAGCGTTGCTTGATGTTCGCGATTTGAAGAAGTATTTTTCGTTTGGAACGGGATTTGATTTGAAAGCAGTCGATGGTGTTTCGTTTACAATCAACAAAGGGGAGACATTCGGTCTGGTCGGCGAAAGTGGCTGCGGGAAGTCTACGCTAGGTCGGACCATCATTCGCCTGTATGACCATACAGATGGCGAAGTGTTGTACAAAGGGAAGAATGTTCATCAGCTTCGGGGAAAAGAAGCGGGGCAGTTCAATCGGGATGCCCAGATGATTTTCCAGGACCCGCAAGCAAGTCTGAACCCGCGTATGACCGTGGAGGATATCATTGCAGAGGGCTTGGACATCCACCATTTGAATCGAGGAATGAGACGAGAGCGTGTGGCGGAACTGCTCCATCTAGTTGGCTTGCATAAGGATCATGCGCAGCGTTTTCCGCATGAATTCAGTGGGGGACAACGACAACGGATCGGAATCGCGCGTGCGTTGGCAGTGGAGCCGGAATTTATCATTGCCGACGAGCCGATTTCCGCACTCGACGTCTCGATTCAAGCGCAAGTCGTCAATTTAATGGAGGATTTGCAGCATGATCGCGGATTGACCTATTTGTTCATCGCGCATGATCTGTCCATGGTCAAACATATTTCCAACCGGATTGGCGTCATGTATTTGGGAAAAATGGTTGAGCTTGCATCGAGCTATGAGCTGTACGCTCGTCCGTTGCACCCCTATACACAGGCTTTGCTCTCTTCTGTGCCAGTGCCTGACCCGACGGTGAAGCGAGAGCGTATCGTTTTGCAGGGAGATTTGCCGAGTCCAGCCAACAAGCCGAGTGGTTGCGGTTTTCGTACACGCTGCCCACTTGTACAACCTCGTTGTGCGGAAGAAGTGCCGAGGTGGCAGGAGGCGCAACCTGGGCATTGGGTGGCTTGTCATTTGATAGAGTTGTAAGTATGGAAGAAGGGCTGTTCCCCCAATCGGAGGGACAGCCCTTTCTTGTGCAATTATAAATAGTAGAAACAGGTCAGAACAATTGAGAAGACAATCAGTCCAGTGCCTGATGTGAGAAAAAGCGAGGTTCCGATTCGCACGAAGGACTCCTTCTTTTCCTCGAAAGCAGGGTCGTTAGCTTGAACGATGTCACTGTCCATCATGCGCGGCTTGCGAAAGAACATCCCTTTTAGCTGTTTGAATCCACGCAGAAAAATAGTGAAAAATCCAGATCGTGTAACGACGGCAATACTCCCAACGATCAACAGGAAAAGACCGATTAAAAAGCTCTGGTTAATCAAT
This sequence comes from Brevibacillus sp. IT-7CA2, assembly GCF_949767855.1. NCBI lineage: Bacteria > Bacillati > Bacillota > Bacilli > Caryophanales > Paenibacillaceae > Brevibacillus > Brevibacillus sp. IT-7CA2. Next base: position 180,823 of record NZ_CATKQT010000052.1, on the reverse strand, counting down.
GGCACCAACGTACCAGCTTGAATGGTAATTCCTAAAATCACACTGCTAATCACGGAGAGAGCAAGTAGTAGAATGAGCCATTTTTTCAACGAAGAAGCACGTCCTTTTTATAGTGTGGGTGCAATGCACTCTGCTTCCCGCAAAAAAGCTTGAACGGCAGGTGGGGCTTCACGAAGCGAGCGTACAGCCAAGCCGATTTGCCGAGAGAGAGGCGGCGTGATTTCTATGACAGCGACATCGGGTAATTGCGTTGGTAGAGTCAGTGACGGAACGACTGTCACCCCAACACCGCTTTCTACCATGGCCAGTATCGTTGTATTGTCGGCGATTTCATAGGAAACATTCGGCGTAAGTCCAGCCTTGGCAAACTCCGCGCCAATCAACAAGTGGCAACCCGCCATGGGCATAAGAAACGATTCGCGGGCTAATTGCTCCAAGGTAAGAGAGCGCTCTTTTGCCAGAGGATGATTGGCTGGAACGACAGCATGCAGGGCGTCTGTCGTTAGTAGGATTCCCTCTAGCTCGTCATCGGGCCACACATGAAAACCGACATCGACAACCCCTGAGCGAACCCATTCTTTTATTTCTTGATAGCTTCCTTCATATAGCTTTGTTTGCATATACGGATAGTGACTCTGCATCGCCTTTAGTAATTTTGGCAGGAGCTCGGCGGTTACGCTGGGAAAAGAAGCAATCCGGAGCGTTGCCTCCAAATGCTCGCTTGATTCGGCAGCCACCTGTTTAATCAGCGAGACGTTTTCCAAGATGGTCCGGGCAGAGGCGACAATTTTTTCCCCAGCTGTGGTCAGCTTAACACCGCTGCGATTTCGAATGAACAAGGAAATGCCAAGTTCCTTCTCCAGTGCGCCGATGGTATGACTCACTCCCGACTGGCTCAATCCGATTTGTTCTCCCGCTCGCGTGAAATTGCCAGCGTTCGTGACAGCCACAAGGACTTCCATTTGAAACAAAGTCATGGAGCTCCTCCTCCTTTCATGAAGTTTTTATCATGGTTGGTATGCGAAAGCTTCATTTTACAGCGCGGTTGCATCACTTTAAGATGAAAAGCAAGAGAAGCATTCGTTTAAAAAAAGGAGAGAAACAACCATGAATCATGTGAGCGTATACCATGTGGACGCCTTTACGAGAGAGCCGTTTGCAGGCAATCCCGCAGGTGTCATCCCGGAAGCAGGTACTTTGACTTTACAACAAATGCAGAAAATTGCCAATGAGTTGAATCTTCCTGAGTCTGCCTTTTTGATGCCGTCCGACCATCCAGAAGCCGATTTTCGTATTCGCTACTTTTCTCCTTCGGTTGAGATCGATTTCTGCGGCCATGCGACAGTCGGTTCTGCTTGGCTATTGGCAACAGAGCGCGGATGGTTGGAAAAGGGTAGCCGTATCGTGTTTGAGACAAACGTCGGGTTGATTCCTGTTCAATTGGTGATGGAGGATGGTCAGTTACAGCGAGTGGAAATGACCCAAATCAAGCCTTCTGTGAAGGAGACCGATTTAGACAGAGAAGAGGTTGCGAGACTGGTAGGCCTAACACCGGCTGATCTGGATGATCGCTATCCGATGAAGCTCGCTTCCACTGGCAATAGGCATCTACTCGTTCCAGTCCGCACCCGTCAGGCAATCGATGCAGCGCAGCCATTGTTCTCGTCGCTAGCAGAAATGAACAGGGAACACGGCATCACAACCACCCATTTGTTTACGTGGGATGCGCCTGAAGGCTATGACTTGTATACAAGGGATTTCGCGCCTGCGATCGGGATTGCGGAAGATCCCGTAACCGGGGCTGCAAACGGGGCACTTGCTGGCTACCTAGCATTGGAAGAAAGGCTGCCTGCTGGGAAAGTGACTCAGCTTGTCGTAGGGCAAGGACATGCGATTGGTCGACCAGGAAAGCTGTATGTAACCGTTGATCGATCTGGAGAGGAGCCTGTTATTCGTGTAGCTGGTGAGGCGCATTTGACGATTGCGGGGCAAATGAGGTTTTAAATTACAATAGATAGAAGGAAGACGTTCTTTAATAAGGACGTCTTTTCTATTTTGATATGGGTCAACACAATCAAGACAGAAATAGAGATTATGTATGCAAAAAAGAGTTAAACCTCAAGCGAGCAGTAAAATACTTGTTTGGGGTTTCTTTTTCCCACCAAAATCTTTTCTACCAACAAACTCATTTAAAACATAAAACAATGACAAAACTAGAATATTATGGTATTTTCTCTGTAAAAATATGTTACGCCTCTCGTATTATCTCGAGTCGCACGAAAGGGGATCGATAGATTTGCTCATAGCTATAAACCTGATCTTTCTACTTATCTTTGCCTTCATACTGGCAAAACTTCTCACCCTATTAAAACAAACCCAGAGACAGGTCCATCACTTCCACCCTTTCATCCCAGAAACAGGACCAGCAATCGGCACCAAACTACAATCGCTACCTTTCCTTACACTAAACGGTCTAGAGCAACAACTAAACCATCTGCCCCGCCCACTGATCGTAAACTTCACCCATACAGGTTGCGGGCACTGTGCCAATCATGTGCATGAACTATTGTCCGAGGGAAGGGTACTCACAGATGCTTCCGTTATCATCTCAACAGAATCCGAGCACATATCCACTTCCCAATGGCTGCGAGAAAACAACATATCCGGCATCCCTGTCTTGATCGGCAACGAACCCATGCTGGAAGCATACAAGATCAATCATTTCCCAAGCGTTTTCGTAATCGACGAACAGGACGTCATTCGTGCCAAACCAATAACCGCTGTGGAAACCAAAAAGAAGCTCCTGGCGCTAGCAGGTGAACCAGTATGATTCGCTCCTATTTTACAAAAACAGTTCGATTGATTTGGGCACATGGCAAGCTATGGCTCATTTGTTCCATTGCTCTCAGAATCATCCTGGCATTTTCCCCGTTGGCTACGATCTGGATCATGAAAGAAATGGTGAACGAGGTTACAGCTATTGCGCTAGATCAGACGGATGATTACCAGCCATTGCTTTGGCTGCTTGCGGGATTGTTTTCCGTGACACTGGTGACCAATGCGTTGGAAACGGTCTTGCGTATTCTCGATGCCCATACGGAGCAACGACTGGAATATCATTTGGAGCATATGGTAGCAAAGAAAGCAGCATCTGTTCCGCTCTCTTATTTCGATGATCCGGAATTTTACAATCATCATCACCGCATCCGGGCAGAGGCGATGGGGGAACGATTTCTGGACCCTGTGGAAAGGGTATTGGATCTCGGTAAAAATCTGATTACTCTGATTTCCTACGCGGTATTTTTGCTTAGCATTCACTGGGGATTAGCTGTGATGAGCTTGCTGGCCGTGATCCCGCTGTTAATTGTCCAAATCAAATTTGGTATGTCGGAATACTTTCTCGCAAGGCTACAGACGCCAGAGATTCGCGAAGCCTCTTACATCAGCTCGATTCTGAATGAGCGCGACAGCTCAAAAGAGGTCCGACTGTTTCAGCTAAAGGACTTTTTGCTAGGCAGATGGTCTCGCCTGTATTTGAAAAATATGAAAGAGGTACTTCGTCTGCTCCATCGCAGGGAAAAAGCACTGATTCTCTCAGGGATTTTTACCTCCTCGATGTATATTGGCTGCTTGGGATTGGTCGTATCGCTGCTTCGTGCGAGCGCCCTGAAGGTAGGGGATTTTGTAGCCATTGCACAAGCGGTACAGAATACACAGCAGCTACTTTCGCTCATGACCTTTAACCTCGCACATATCGTCAACAGATGCTTGTACATTGCGGATCTGTTTGACTTTCTGGAATACGAGAATAAGACGATTCCGCAGCTCACTGGTAAAGCGGAGTTTCCCACCAAGCTGCAATCTGGTATTACGTTTGATCGGGTTTCGTTTTGCTATCCCAAAATGGAGCGCAATGTGATTAATGAAGTTTCCTTTATGATTAAGCCTGGGGAGCGTATTGCAATTGTCGGCGATAATGGCTCTGGAAAAACGACGCTCGTCAAATGCTTGATGGGACTTTATCCGATCCATTCTGGAAATATTCTGTTCGACAATCAGTCGATTCATGAGCTCGATATTTCCGACCTGCAACGAAATATCACGGTCATTTTCCAAGACTTCATACGGTACAATTTCACAGCTGGAGAGAACATCACCATTGGGAGAGTGACGCAGGAAGTCAATCCCGCGCAGATGAGGCAAGTAGCGGTTGAAACCGGTGCAGATACCTTTATTCGTAAACTCCCTAGTGGATACGATACGATTTTGGGGCGGACGCTACAGGATGGCGAAGACTTGTCAGGCGGACAGTGGCAGAAGATCGCGTTGGCTCGGGCTTTGTATAGAAGAGGAGAGATTTTTATTCTGGACGAGCCTACGGCGGCACTTGATCCGCAAGCAGAGCTGGAAGTATTTCAGCAGTTTGATGCCCTCACACAAAACAAGACGGCGATTTTTATTTCCCATCGGATGGCTGCGGCACGAATGGCGGATCGGATTTTTGTCATGAAGCAAGGTCAGCTGATCGAAGTAGGGCATCATGATGAGCTAATGGATGCAAACGGAGAATATTCGCGTATGTACCGCATGCAGGCGAAATGGTTTGCGTAACGAAGGAGGGGTGTTATGGAGGAGCTTGGTTTACTGTTTCGGTTGATTCTCGCATTTTTATTTCTCAGCACGTTTGTCTCAAAAATAAGCGATATTAGCACGCATTTGTCCATTGTGCGAGCCTATCAGATCATACCCTACTCGTGGTCAAAAAGCTTTACGTATCTGGATCTGGGGTTGCAAGCCATCGTAGCGATTTCCTTGCTGCTCGGTCTTTTTACAATGCTGGGACTGTTCCTGGCGATTTTGTTGCTAGGGGCGTACACACTTGCGATCAGTATCAATCTAGCAAGAGGTAGAAAGAAGATTTCATGCGGATGCGGCGGAATGGCGGGAAACCATTTTTTATCGTGGAAGCTTGTTTTGCGTAACCTCGTATTCATCAGTCTGGCCGTCTATGTGGGGCAATGGAGCGGAGGCTGGGCGAGTGTTGACCATTATTTATTGTCCGGCAGTTTCGAAGTCGCCAACGGGGTATTCGCTATCTTCTTTTCGAGTGTGTGCATCTCACTGCTCATGGCTATTAGCGGAGAAATCAGTACGTTCAAACATATTTTGCGAAAAAGGCAGGGATGAATATGTCTACAGGCTGGATGATTGGGTTCGGGGTATTATTGTTGACGGTCATCGCAATTTTGGTCGTCCTGTTTCAAGTATTAAAGGTGGTCGGAACGTTCATTAATAAAATGGAAGCAGCAGAAGCGAATAGTAGAAAAAGCGATGAAAATATGAATTCTTGAAATTTCAGAAAACGCTTTCAATTTCCATATAAATATTGTATTATATTCCTATAAATACATTTTATGGAAAGTTAGAGGTGATATGCATGTTCAAAAAATTACTCCAAAAGCTTGGAGCAAGTGCGTTTGCAGGATGCCAAAAAGGATGCGTAAGAAATGGCCCTTTGTGTGAATGCCCTTGGTAGTTTGCAAGACAAATAAGTAGAGCAAGACTGTCTCGCAAGTAGGGAATTCTACTACAGGAGACAGTCTTTTTTTTGAAAAATCGAAAATTAACGTTGTAAATCTAAATGAAGCAAAGGAAAAGGTCTTCCCGAACCATCTAGTTCAGATCGTCCTGTTTGCACAAACCCATACCGCTTGTAGAAAGCGTGAGCGCCTTCGTTTTGCTCGTTGACATCTACTTTCAAATGAGGGCCATACTTGCGTTCCGCATGTTCGAGTAATCTGCTACCAATCCCTTTTCCGTGGTATTCTGGATCAACGAACAGCATTTCGATTTTCGTTCCATCAAGGCCAATAAAGCCTACAGGCTCTTTCTTTTCGTTTAGTTCCATCCATACTTCAACGGCAGATAGTGCTTCATTTTTTACCATGTTTTTATAAAACTCAATATCTTCTTGCGTCAAAAAATGGTGAGTACGGCAAACAGCACGATACCAAATATCTACCAATTGATCACGATAGCTGGCTTCATAAACAACAGTTTTGGTATTCATCATGAAACCTCCCGATTCAAACTAATAAACAGAGAAGAGCGCTCTTGAGAGCTTATTATATAGAGTCACTAGGAATTTTCCTATCATGTTCACAGCTTTTCTATCCTCCCAGAATAATCTGACGATTGATAGAAGGGGGAGGGGAACCCTACCTCGCCACAATCCCTCCAGGCACCTCCAAATACCCTCTCTGCTCCACAAATAACGGCTCTACAACCCCAAACTCATCCTTTAACTGCTTCCTCTTCTCCTGAGCCTCAGCTTCTGTCCGATAATACCCGGCTTCGACAAAGTATCCACCTTGCTTGTCCTTCAAAACCCGCATATTGTCCGCGACCAAAAGAGATTCCTCCATAGCCCCGAGCGTCTCTCCATACGGTACGGAAGCAGTGCGCACTGAGTACACAGGCTGTTGCTTTTCTGGCGACACTTCTTTTGGCGAAATCGTAATCACAACCTGTGCCGGTTCCTTATACTCTTTCACCTCATAAGCAATCGCTTCCTTAAAGGTCACATTAAACCGCACGAGAGAATCGTCCAATGAAATGATCTCGTAGGCATCTTCGATATACGGACTTTGCTTCAATGTCTCGAAATCTTTGACAGCCGAAAATCTTCTTGCACCACCAACAGCAAACGTCATCGTATTCGGATATTCAGTAAAACTCACGTGGAAGGAGCTGGCGTTCTGCTGTACCTCATTATCCTGGGTAAAGTTCAAGATGATGTTTTCCTGATCTCCTTGCTTCTGTACCGTAATGAAGCTAACATCTACGGCATCCTGAGGAGTACCGCCGCCCGCACTGCCTTTATTGAATTGCAATATTTTCACTAGCTTGCCCAGACCGGGTACGTTTTCCAAAGCACTTGCAAAAGCGGGCATCGTGTTCACGCTGACTGTAAAAAGAACAAAGACTGCCGCTGCGCTTACGCCAGCGTGCTTCATCCAACGCGTTCTTGCTTTCGCACGTTTTCGATGAAGTTTCCCACGTTCGATGGCTTGCTCGGTGACTGCCGCCAACTCTTCGGGAATTTCAATATCGTGATAGGCATGTTTATAATCGTCCAGCTTTTTATCCAAGAGATTCACGCTCCCCAATGTTCACTTTCAATTTCTCCAGTCCGCGGTAAATGATCGACTTTACGGAACTGAGGGGTATGTCTAGCACATCGGCAATGTCCTTGATGGGCATGTCTTCGAAATATCTCAGCATAATGACCGTTCGGGATTTTTCATCGAGTTGGTCCAAGGCATCATGCAGGTCGATGACATCTTCCCGCGGTTTCTGCTCGTAGCTGCCTTCATGCTCTTTATCCATATAAACGACTTTTTTTGCTTTGCGTATGTGATCCAAGGCGCAATTGACGGCGATTTTGGTCAGCCATGTTTGAAAGTATTGCGGCTGCTTCAATTTGTGTATGGAGATAAAAGCGCGGTAGACAGTTTCCTGCACGATTTCCAGAGCGTCTTCCTTATTTCGTACATAAGTAAAAGCCATTCGATATATTTTTTCTCTACTCTCTTGGATCAGAAGCGTAAAGCTGTCTTCATCACCGGAAATGGCTCTTTGCGCCAGTTCAGTTTGATTCACGATGCTGCATACCCTCCTTACTGAATACGTTAGGTTCTTCCGTTCTTCTAGAAAATAATCCCGCAGCGCTAGACACACTGCGGGAGCGTAGTTCCTTCTTTCCTTACTTCAATGGAAGAACCATTTTATTTTTCATTTCGCCGCTTTCTAGATCGATCTCAAACAGTTCGAGGGTGCTTGGCTTATTTTTAGACAGATTGCTCAGCGGAATGACAATCTCCTGAGAGAATTCCCCCCATTCCGGTCCGCCTTTCGATGCTGTTCCAAAGCCTTTGGAAACTACTTGTTCACCTTGCTTCACGGCATATTGATAGGTGCCTTCGAAAACGCTAGCTTCGCCGGATACGGTATACACGACAGACGGTGCCGCAAGCTTCAGGTTACGAAATACGTTGGTGTTTTTTACTTGATCGGAGCTATCTAATGGGATGGAAAGCTTGTTGATGACCGAGCCGTTCTCTTGGTTGATTTCAAACATCTCGAGCATCAATGGCTCGTTTCCGATCAGCTCACTTGTTGGAATCTTAATCGTTTGCGCAAAAGTTCCCCATTCCGGACCACCTTTTGAAGCTGTGCCGAACCCTTTTGCCAAGACGTGCTTCCCTTGCTTGACTGCGTATTGGTACGTTCCTTCAAAAACACTTACTTCTCCTTTTAAGGTGTACAGGAGAGCAGGCTCCGCTAGTTTGATATTCCGGAACATAGTTTGCATGGCAGCTTCGTTTGCTTTTGTTTCTTGCTGCGTGGTTACTGGGGTAGCAGCTTGGTTAGCCCAAGTAGTGCCGAGAGCTCCAGCAAAAACAGAGCAAGTCAATATAGAAGCAGCAAATACAGTGATCGTTTTTTTATTCATGGTGTGTCTCTCCCTTATATGGCATATGGCTGTAATGATTGATTGTTTTTTGTTGTAGCTTCATGAAGTTTACATGGGTTAGACGGGGGAGGAACGCAAAAAGACGCAAGAGATTTTATGGGAAAAAATGAAATTTTCTTGCTTTATTTAGCAGAATTTTTAAAATATTTCAGACGTCGATTCACAGATTGAGCTATACTGTTTTTATGGAACAATCTTCTAATTTAGTGGGGGCGGAAAAAAATGAAAAAACTCGTTTCTCTGGCAGTCGTTGCAAGTATTGCGATCCCGTTACTGAGTCCGACCTTTGTCCAACATGCTGCTGCAAACGCTATTCATGATTATCGTAACGAAGTTCAGGTCAACCAGTTCCGCCCGCATGGGGGAGATAAGCAGGAAGTGAATGATTTCATAGCGTCCTTGGTGAAGCAACGATCCAATCCTGCTGAGGTAGCAAAGCTGGTAGCAGATGACTCCTTGACGAATTTTGCGATGAAAACCTATATGGAAGGATTGGCGCAATACAAAAACATTCAGGTGATCGAAGCAAAAGTAGACAAGCTGTACACCGTCACGAAGGAGGACGCTTACAATAACTACCGCGCGATTGTGAAATTCAAATACGTCGGGTATACCGCAGATAACAAGGCTATTGAAAAAACGGATTATCTCGGCTTGGCCAGACTCGGGACAGACCCGGTGAACTGGAAGGTGTGGGGCGTCATTTGGCAGGACTCTGGCATCGATGTGTCAGATGTGAAGCTGTTTCAATTGGAGAAGCCACGCAAAGGCGAAGAAATATGTGTGATCACGACTGATTCAGGTGTGATCAAGCTGAGACTGTTCCCGAACAAAGCACCAAAAGCGGTGGAAAACTTTAAGACACTGGCGAAAAATGGGCAGTACAACAATATGATTTTTCACCGTGTGATCAACGATTTCATGATTCAGGCGGGAGATTTGAAAGGGCCGGATGGCAAGGAGCTGCCGAGTATATACGGCGAGTCGTTTGAGGACGAGTTTAGCCGGGATCTGTTCAACTTCAGAGGAGCGCTCAGTATGGGGAATGCTGGACCTAATACGAACAGCACCCATTTCTACATTGTACAAAGCCCCAAGGTGGATCAGGAGTATCTCGATTTGTCGGCGCTGCCGTTGAATGCAGAAGCGAAGTATAAGGAAATTGGCGGACGAGCTTATCTCGACAATCGCCACACTGTTTTTGGTCATGTATTTGCCGGGATGGAAGTGGTAGACAAGATCGCTGCCCAGAAAACAGATGAGAATGCGAAGCCCATCCAAAATCCGATCAAGGTGCAAAAGATCGAATTTGTCCCGTATAACGAGTAAGTTTTGCCAGCAAAAACCCCCCTCTCATTCCTGTCATTTGGGATGACGAGGGGGTTTGTCAATGAAGAGGAGATACAAGTCAATATGGCTCCCAGCGCAGTTTTCGTGCTTTTTCGAATCGCTCTTCCACATAGGGCCAGTTGACGATATTCCACCAGTTCTCTACATACTTGTCTCGCTGGTTTTGATACGCCAGGAAATAGGCATGCTCCCATACGTCAAGAGCCAGTAGCGGAATCACATCCCATTGTGACAAGTTCTGGTGCTTTTCGGCTGTAAGAATCTCCAGATGATGTGCTCGCGGGGACCAAACGAGGATCGCCCACCCAGGACCTTCTACCTTTTCTGCCGCCTGACTAAATTGTCTCTTAAAGGCGTCATACGAACCGAAATACCGATTGATTGCCGCTGCGAGATCACCAGATGGAGTGCCACCTCCATTTGGACTCATGGATGGCCAAAAGATAGTATGCAAGTAATGACCGGCCCCATTAAAGGCTAGCTCGCGTTCCCAATGGCGTATGAGATCGAAGTTGCCACTTTCTCGCGCCTCTGCTAGCTTCCGTTCTGCTGTATTGAGATCGTCTACATACTTTTGATGCAGTTTGATGTGATGGATTTGCATGGTAGCTTCATCGATGTATGGCTCCAAAGCGTTGTAGGCATAAGGGAGCGGGGGGAGGGTATGTCGGCCGACAGCCACGGGGCGTGCCGCACGGACTGGCTCGCGTGCACCGGGATAGGAAACGGGTTCTGGCACTACAGGCACCTGTACTTCTTCCGCCACCGCTGGCTGTACATCCATTGATTCCTGAACAGGCTCCCTCGCTTCTCCTTCCAGATCCTCATCTTCACTCAACTGAGCCAGTCGTAAAAAGTGATGGAATTGCTCCTGCACCTGTTCTGCGCGAGTGATGAGAGCAGGGAGTTCTTCGCTTTCTTGTGATGAACCAAGCTTGGATGCTTGCCTTCCGATCAATGTAAATGATTCTTCGAATTTGTGCAGATGCCGTTCGAGTTCTCGGTTGAGGGTCTTATGTCTTCGCAAATGCTCGATCCATTGTCGGCCCCATTGGCTCCAGTCCAGCAAATTCTTGGCTTCTTCTACCAAAAGATTCTCCTCCTCGTGGGCACATCATCTCTCCCCACATTATGAAAGGCGCCTAGAGAAGGTGCGACATTTGCGGAGTACAAGAAATTTCATCTCGGCATATGGTAGTAGCACAAATGTTTGAGTGGTATGCTGTACTATATTCATTTCAACAGGGGAGACACATTAGCATGAGTAGAGAACGAGCGATTGCCGTTATTGATTCAGGAGTGGGAGGATTAACTGTTGCGAAGGAAGTCATGCGTCAGCTACCCGAAGAACGGATTGTTTATGTAGGCGATAATGCCCGTTGTCCGTATGGCTCCAAATCGCCGGAAGAGATTCGTACCTACAGCTTTCAAATGATCGATTATGTGATGCGTACACCGTTAAAAGCATTGGTGATCGCCTGTAATACTGCGACTGCCGTCGTGCTGGAGGAAGCGATGGAGGATTTGCCGCTGCCCGTCATTGGGGTGATTGAACCAGGCGCACGTGCGGCTGTTCAAGTGACGAAAAACGGAAGGGTCGGTGTCATCGGGACGGAAACGACCATACGTACCAAGGCGTATGAGCGTGCGCTTTTACGGATTCAACCGGATCTGTACGTCGCAGGCATGGCTTGTCCCGCATTTGTGCCACTGGTGGAGAGCCACATGGCGAACTCGGAGGAAGCAAGAAGAGTCGTAAAAGAAACGCTCTCCCCGTTCTTGCACGAAGATTTGGATACATTAATTTTGGGCTGTACACACTATCCGTTGCTAGCACCAGTCATTTCGGAAGTGATGGGAGATCGAGTACGCTTGATTAACTCCGCAGAAGAGACAGCGCGAGAATTGTCCTTGCAAATTGCGACGGACGCCGAAAGTAAGCAAATAGAGCGCCCGGAACATCTATTTGTGACGAGTGGGGACGCCCGCAAATTCCGGACCATTGCAGAAGAATGGCTGGATTGCAAAGTTAACGTCCAGCACAACTCATTGGAAAAATCCGTCCAGCCCTGATGGAAGACCTTGTCTGTCGAGACAAACTTTCAACGCATAAACCCAAGCCTAGCTCGTATACATGGTAGTACAAAGTGTCTGGAGGAGGCTGGGGAAATGAAGATAAGGCACATCGGGAAAATGACGGCCGTGCTGGGGGTTAGCGCAGTGCTTTTGTCGGGCTGCGGTCTCTTTGGCCCGGAAAAGGAAACGATTAGTATTGATGCACCGCCACAGTCAGAGGTATCAGTGGATTTGCCAAACGGCACGACGTCCCCGGATGCTGCAAAAGAAGGTGCACAACCGGTCGTTCAGGAGACTGGAGAGAGAATGGTGTACTTGCAGGATGCTAACGGATATATCGTTCCTGTCTCGATGACTCTTCCGAAATCAGAAGGTCCTGCCAAACAAGTATTGAGCTACATGGTAAAAGGCGGTCCGGTAGAGAGCATGCTCCAGGGTGGCTTCTCCGCTGTCTTGCCGAAAGGGACAGAAGTAAAAGGACTTGTCATCAAAAATGGCGTAGCCACTGTCGATTTTTCCAAAGACTTCAAAACGTACGAGGAGAAAGACGAGAAGAAAATTGTCGATGCAGTCACCCGGGCGTTGACGGAGTTTAGCAGCGTCAAGACTGTGCAAATTTGGGTGAATGGAACGCCGTTGACGGAAATGCCAGCAGCCAAAACACCCATTACGCTATTAGACCGGAATCAAGGAGTCAATCTCGAACTGGGCGATGGGGCGGTACCAGGAGATACCTCCAGCGTAACGGTTTATTTCCAAGGACAGCTGGATGATACACGTACGTATTATGTCCCAGTCACTCGCCTGGTTCCTGAAACGGCTGACATCGCCAAGGCAACTGTTGAAGAGTTGATCAAAGGACCGAAACAAGGATCTCAGCTCTTTAGTTCCTTGCTGCGTACGACACGTGTTCTGAATGTGAAGCAAGAAAAAGATTTGGTGACGGTCAATTTGAGCAGTGACATCCTCAAGTATGACGATGGCAAGGAAGCGAGCCCAGAAGCCCTGCAATCGCTCGTCTTGTCATTGACAGAAACGACAGGAGCCAAGCAAGTGCAGCTGCTGGTGGAAGGAAAACCGCTAGCTAGTGGCGAGTTCACCAAGCCAGTTAGCCGCCCGGTTCAACTCAATCCCATACAGATGTAATGAACAAAAACCACGCCCGTATTAACGAGCGTGGTTTTTGTACGCCAATTGTTTTGCTCCCAGCGATGCTGCTGGCAGCCACTTCGACCGCAAGAAATTTATTATGATGGAGGAAGTGACAAGAATATTTGCAATTAACGTAAATAAGGAAGAGGCGTTTGTGCAGTGGCAGATCGTTTCCCGCCTCTGGTATAATGAGCGGAGTGTAACAAAGCGATTTAGGAGGAACTTGGAATGAGAGTGGATGGCCGTGCCCATGATCAATTGCGCCCTGTAACGATTACGCGCAATTACATTAAACACGCAGAAGGATCGTGCCTGATTGAAGTCGGAGACACAAAGGTGATTTGTACGGCGACTTTGGAGGACCGGGTACCGCCTTTTATGCGTGGTGGCGGGAAGGGCTGGATCACAGCCGAGTATTCCATGCTTCCCCGAGCAACAGCGACCCGCAACGCGCGTGAGTCGTCCAAAGGAAAAGTCGGTGGACGCACAATGGAGATTCAGCGTCTGATCGGACGTGCTCTGCGCTCCGTCGTGAACCTTGAAGCAATGGGTGAACGCACTATTTGGCTGGATTGCGATGTCATTCAGGCAGACGGAGGTACACGGACAGCTTCGATTACTGGAGCCTTCGTGGCAATGGTAGACGCAATGCAAAAGCTGGTGGATAGTGGCACCTGGAAACAGCTGCCGCTCAACGACTTCCTGGCAGCGACCTCAGTAGGGGTAGTCGGCGAGGAAGCCGTGCTCGATCTCAACTACAAAGAAGATTCTACAGCGATTGTCGACATGAATGTCGTCATGACGGGAAAAGGAAAGTTTGTCGAGCTGCAAGGAACAGGGGAGGATGCCCCGTTTTCTCCTGAACAGCTACAAGAAATGATTGCCCTTGCAAAAGTCGGCATTGACAACTTGATTAACAGTCAAAAAGAGGCGCTCGCTGATGTTTCGCTCTCTTTTGCACAATCAGTAGCGGAGGAAAGTCATGCCTAATCGAAAAAAAGTTGTTCTCGCAACACGTAACCAAGGAAAAGTGAAAGAATTCAACAGGCTGTTCGCAGAGGCAGGCTGGGAAGGAATTAGCCTCGCTGAATTTGACGGTGTGCCTGAGGTAGTAGAAGACAAGGACACCTTCGAAGGAAACGCGCTGAAAAAAGCAATTGAAATCTCTACATACTTGAATATGCCAGCCCTCGGTGACGATTCAGGTCTGGAAGTAGATGCGCTGGAAGGACGTCCTGGAGTTTACTCCGCACGCTTCGCTGGGGAAGATGCAACAGACGAGCAGAATTGGCGTAAATTGTTGAAAGAGCTGGAAGAAGTGTCGACACAGGAACGCACAGCTCGCTTCCGTTGTACGTTGGCGTTGGTGATTCCAGGCGAAGAGCCAATCATTTCCACTGGCGCTTGTGAGGGTGTGATTGCGCGTGAGCCAAAAGGGACAAACGGCTTTGGATATGATCCGGTATTCTACATCCCATCGATGGACAAAATGATGGCCGAACTCATGCCAGAAGAAAAGAACCAGATCAGCCACCGCGCTCGTGCCATGCAGCAACTGCTTGAAATCATCAAGTAGACAAGAGAGAAAACAGGAGAGTGAGGCGTGATGGGAATTCTCATCATGAGCGATAGCCACGGCTTGGTTCGGGAAGTAAGCCAGGTCGTCAACCGACATCATGTCGAAAAAATTTTGCATTGTGGCGATTTTTGTGTCGACCATCAGCGCGAGCCGTTTTCCAACATGACGCTTGTCCGAGGCAATTGCGATTCGACACAAGAGGTGCCGACTGAACAAGAGACCGAATGGCGCGAACTTCACATCCTGCAAACGCACGGGCATCTTTTCGAAGTGAAAGGCTCTCTTCTGCGCCTTCATTACCGTGCAGAAGAGGTCGGAGCAAATGTAGTCGTATTCGGTCACTCTCATGTACCTGTCTGTGGCGTAGAGAGAGACATCTTGTTTCTGAATCCGGGTAGCCTGCAAATGCCGCGCGGTTTTCACGTACCGACATATGCTCTTTTAGAAGAGACAGGAACGAGCCCGACAGAAGTTTACATATCCGTGGCGTTTTATGATCATTTAGGCAACCGGGTTTCACAATTGGGAGGGAACTATTCTGTTCGTCGACCAATGAGGTCTTCTTGAAAACTAAAAGATTTGTGCTATACTAGAATGGTTATAATGGCTAGAATATTATCATCCGAGCCTGCGAAGATACCATGGCGCGGCTGGCGATGTTCTGTTGATTCGATTTAGGAGGGGAAGTTTACGTGGCAGCAAATTGGGAAAAGGTAGAGAATAACCAGGGAGTCCTGACGATTGAAGTAGATGCTACGCAAGTAGACGCAGCATTGGATCAAGCGTTTAAAAAAGTGGTTCAAAAAGTTCAGGTTCCAGGATTCCGTAAAGGAAAAGTACCACGCAAAATGTTCGAATCTCGTTTTGGTGTAGAATCTTTGTACCAAGACGCTCTTGACATTCTGCTTCCAACTGCATACGGACAAGCTGTTCGTGAAGCTGGTATCGAGCCAGTAGATCGTCCAGAAGTAGACGTAACGCAAATGGAACAAGGGAAAAACCTGATCTTCAAAGCGACTGTAACTGTGAAGCCTGAAGTGAAGCTGGGCGACTACAAAGGTCTGTCCATCGAAGAAAAAGACTTCTCTGTAACAGACGAGAGCGTTGACGCTGAACTGAAGCGCATGCAAGAGCGTCATGCTGAGCTCGTAGCAGTAGAAGAGGGTGCCGCACAAACAGGCGATATCGCTGTAATCGATTTCGAAGGCTTCCAAGACGGAGTAGCTTTTGAAGGCGGTAAAGCGGAAGATTACTCTCTGGAACTGGGTTCCGGTACTTTCATCGCAGGGTTCGAAGAGCAACTGGCTGGTTTGAACATCGGCGAAGAAAAAGAAATTACCGTAACTTTCCCTGAAGAGTACCACTCTCCTAACCTCGCTGGTAAAGAAGCGGTATTCCAAGTGAAGCTGAACAGCTTGAAGCGCAAAAACCTGCCTACTTTGGATGATGAGTTTGCCAAAGACGTGAGCGAGTTCGACACGCTGGAAGAGCTGAAAGCAGACACCAAGAAAAAACTCGAAGAAAAAACAGCGCAAGAAAAAGATCAATATGTTCGTGAGCAGCTCGTTCTGAAAGCAGCTGAAAGCGCTGAGATCGATCTGCCAGCAGTAATGGTTGAGCATGAATTGGATCAAATGGTAAATGAATTTGGTCAACGTCTGCAATACCAAGGCATGACTCTGGAACTGTACTACCAGTTCTCCGGCATGGATGAGAGCCAACTGCGTGATCAATTGCGTTCAGATGCAACATCCCGCGTTCGCACTTCCTTGACTTTGGAAGCAATCGGCAAAGCAGAAAACATCGAAGCAACAGAAGAAGACGTAAACGCAGAACTGGATAAACTGGCTGGCGTATACGGCCGCCCAGCTGATGAGCTGCGCAAAATCTTCTCTGCACAAGATGGCATGGTTGCTCTGTACCGCGATGTGCAAACTCGCAAAACAGTAGATTTGCTGGTTGCAGAAAGCAAAGTAACAGCATAAGCTTAGAAGAACGCATGATTGGTCAGTGGGCAGGCTAACCCTGACGCTGGCTGTCAAGACCACAAGGCACGAGTGTATCGTGCCTTGTTTTTCCACCATTGACTTTTTTCGGCAAAGGAGGAAAATACATAATGCTAATCCCTATGGTCATCGAGCAAACAAGCAGGGGAGAGCGCTCTTACGATATTTACTCGCGCCTCCTGAAAGACCGGATTATTCTCTTGGGCACCGAGATTGATGATGAAATCGCCAATCTGGTTGTCGCTCAGCTGCTTTTCTTGCAGGCAGAGGATCCGGACAAAGACATATCGCTATACATAAACTCTCCAGGTGGTTCTGTTACAGCAGGAATGGCCATCTATGACACCATGCAGTACATCAAACCGGATGTGTCCACGATTTGTGTGGGCATGGCTGCCAGCATGGGTGCGTTCCTGTTGGCTGCTGGTGCAAAAGGCAAGCGCTTCGCTCTGCCAAATGCCGAAGTAATGATTCACCAACCGCTCGGTGGTGTGCGTGGGCAAGCAGAAGACATCCGCATTCATGCGGAATGGATTATGAAAACGAAGCGCCAGCTGAATGAGATTTTGTCTGAGCGGACAGGTCAGCCTTATGAACGCGTAGAGCAAGATACAGACCGCGACAATTTCATGAGTGCAGAAGAAGCAAAGGCCTACGGATTGATTGACTCTATTATCGAACGCAAAAACTGACCCGTTGTGAGGTGAAGCGCATGTTTAAGTTTAACGACGACAAAGGCCAACTGAAGTGTTCCTTCTGCGGCAAGTCCCAGGAACAGGTGCGCAAGCTGGTAGCTGGTCCTGGTGTTTACATTTGTGACGAATGTATCGAACTGTGCAATGAAATTGTACAGGAAGAACTGGGCACTGAAGAAGAAATCGATATGAAAGAAATTCCAAAGCCAGTGGAAATTCGCAAAATCTTGGACGACTATGTCATCGGTCAAGATATGGCGAAGAAGTCCTTGTCTGTAGCGGTGTACAACCACTACAAACGGATTAATTCCGGGGCGAAGATCGAGGATGTGGAGCTGCAAAAATCCAACATCATGCTGATCGGTCCGACTGGTAGCGGGAAAACGTTGCTCGCGCAAACATTGGCGCGCATTCTGAATGTACCTTTCGCGATTGCGGACGCAACTTCTCTGACAGAAGCAGGCTATGTGGGCGAAGACGTTGAAAACATCTTGCTCAAGCTCATCCAGGCTGCTGACTATGATGTTGAGAAGGCTGAAAAAGGAATCATTTACATTGACGAGATTGATAAGGTAGCCCGTAAATCGGAAAACCCATCCATCACGCGTGATGTATCTGGTGAAGGCGTTCAACAAGCGCTTTTGAAAATTTTGGAGGGTACTGTTGCGAGTGTTCCACCACAAGGCGGACGCAAGCATCCTCACCAAGAGTTCATCCAAATCGACACGTCGAACATTTTGTTCATCTGCGGTGGTGCATTTGATGGCGTCGAGCAGATTATCAAGCGTCGTTTGGGTAAAAAAGTCATCGGTTTCGGTGCAGACTTCGGAGATGGCGTAAAAGGCGATCTGAAAGCCGGAGAATACCTGAAATACATTTTGCCGGAAGACCTGCTGAAATTTGGTCTGATTCCGGAGTTCGTCGGTCGTTTGCCAGTGCTTGCTACCTTGGAGCCGCTGGATGAGGAGACGCTCGTGCGTATCCTGACAGAGCCGAAAAACTCTTTGGTGAAACAGTACCAAAAACTGCTGAGTCTCGACGGTGTTGAGCTGGAGTTCGATAACGGTGCGCTCATGCAAATCGCCAAAGAAGCGATTAAGCGCAACACTGGTGCGCGCGGACTGCGTGCGATTATCGAACAAATCATGCTCGATATGATGTATGAGCTTCCTTCCAGAGAAGACGTCAACAAGTGCGTGATTACCGAAGAAACGGTTCGCGACAAAGTGAAGCCACAACTGTTGACCAAAGAAGGCCAGGAATTGCACGAAGAAACAGCATAAGCATTGTCTACACAAACCATCTCGTGATAAGCGAGGTGGTTTTTTTGTTGTTGGTTTACGTCTACGCTTGCGGGGCAATACTACTTGATATCGTTCAAGAGAAGCTTTACATATGCACAAAACGGTCATGAAGGTGTTCCCTCCTCTTTGGGGAACAGAAGTTGACCGCAAGCGAAGACGCATGGGAGGGACTGCATATGGACTATACGACATTGGTCATTGCTGTCATTGAAGTGGTTGTTGGTATCGTGATCGGCACCTACTTTTGGAACTTGCTGCGAGCGCAGAGAAACACGAAAACCTCAACCGAAAAGGAATCGCGCAAGGATCTTGATTCCATACGTAAAATGAGAATGGTTGCATTGACAGAACCTCTGTCAGAGAGAACGAGACCAGCTACTTTGGAAGAAATTGTAGGACAACAAGATGGGCTTCGTGCGTTGCGTGCCGCTTTGTGTGGTCCCAACCCACAGCATGTCATTATTTATGGACCACCTGGTGTAGGCAAGACCGCAGCGGCTAGGGTCGTGCTGGAAGAAGCAAAGAAAAATCAGCTATCGCCGTTTTCTTCTGATGCCAAGTTTATTGAAATCGATGCGACGATTGCTCGTTTTGATGAACGCGGGATTGCTGACCCGTTAATCGGCTCTGTACATGATCCTATTTATCAAGGGGCTGGCTCGCTTGGGCAGGCGGGGATTCCGCAGCCAAAGCCAGGCGCTGTGACAAAAGCGCACGGTGGCATGCTTTTTCTTGATGAAATAGGGGAACTCCATCCTGTGCAGATGAATAAGTTACTAAAGGTTCTTGAAGACCGCAAAGTCATGCTAGAGAGTGCTTACTACAGCGAGGAAAATAACCAAATTCCTTCGCATATTCATGACGTTTTCAAATACGGTTTACCCGCCGATTTCCGTCTGGTTGGAGCGACGACGAGGTTGCCAGAAGAATTGCCTCCTGCGCTTCGTTCCCGTTGCCTGGAAATCTTTTTCCGCCCATTAAAGGCTGGAGAAATTGGGAGTATCGTGCGTACGGCCGTGCCTAAAATGAATATGAATATAGAAGACAGCGCTGTTTCCGTGATCGAGCGCTATGCGACCAATGGACGCGAAGCGATCAATACGCTGCAAATTGCTGCCGGAATTGCCTTGACGGAAGAACGCCAAGACATCCAGGCTGCCGATGTGGAATGGGTGATGCACAGCAGTCAAAAATCGCCTCGTCCAGAAAAGCAGGTGCATGATACACCGCAGGTGGGATTGGTCAACGGTCTTGCTGTGTACGGTCCGAACATGGGCAGTGTGATGGAGCTTGAAGTGACTGCTTCACCCACCGCTGTTCCTGGTCAAGGTCGAATGGCGATGACAGGAATGGCCGAGGAAGAGGAGATGGGCAGCCGCAACCGGACGATCCGCCGGAAGTCGATGGCAAAAGGATCGATCGAAAACGTTTTGACTGTCCTGAACAGAATGGGCGTCCGCCCGTATGATTACGATCTGCATATCAATTTTCCGGGAGGCATCCCAGTCGATGGGCCTTCTGCGGGCATTACCATTGCCACTGCGATCTACTCGGCGATTTTGAATCAGCCTGTCGATAATTTACTGGCCATGACTGGCGAAGTGAGTATTCATGGGAAGGTAAAGCCAGTTGGGGGTGTAGTCGCGAAGGTAGAGGCCGCCAAACAAGCGGGAGCGACCAGAGTCCTCATTCCACAGGAAAACTGGCAAAGCATTTTTGCCGACATGAAAGGGATCGAAATCATACCAGTGTCCACTGTCACTGAGGTAATCGAGCTAGCTGTACCGCAAGTTGCCATGCAAGAAGACGAGGCGACGGGATTTACTTTGCAAATCCCAGCAGAAGATCTCGCTTCCTCTCCGCTATCACTGTAACAGTCGGGTATGCTCGTGGATTAGACATCGGATTGTGTTTGCGCTACAATGGAAAAAAGCTTCTGCTTGCAAAGAGCCTGAGTCCTTGCCCGGCCTGAAACGAGCTACACAAAAAATGATTGGTATGATCTTTTTTGTCTCGTTTTTTGGGGCCGGGCGGGCGTTTGAAAAACGGCTTTGAGGGCCGTTTTTGTCTGTTATAAGGCTCTTTGTAAGAGGGTAGATCAACAAGGAGAGGTGCATCCGCTTGGGCGAACGTTCCGGTAAACGAGAATTACCGCTTCTCCCGTTGCGAGGATTGCTTGTTTATCCGACAATGGTACTCCATTTGGACGTTGGACGGGAAAAGTCCATCCGCGCATTGGAGCAAGCCATGGTAGACGATAACAAGATTTTGCTTGCGACACAAGAAGAGGTCCATATAGAAGAGCCAGATGCTGAGCAAATCTACAGTATTGGTACCGTTGCGCGTGTGAAACAAATGCTAAAGCTGCCGAATGGGACAATCCGTGTATTGGTAGAAGGCTTGCAACGCGCGAAGATCGAGGAGTATCTTCAACAGGAAGATTATTTCGTCGTGTCGATTACATATTTGCAAGATGAAAAAACAGAGCAAAACGAAGTGGAAGCTTTAATGCGTTCCTTGCTGGGTCACTTTGAGCAGTACATCAAGCTGTCCAAAAAGGTTTCTCCAGAGACGCTAACCTCTGTGCAGGACATTGAGGAACCGGGACGTTTGGCGGATGTGATTGCTTCGCATTTGCCGCTCAAGATGAAGGATAAACAAGAAATTTTGGAGACGACCAACATCAAGGAACGTCTCGAAATTCTTTTGACCATTTTGAACAACGAGCGCGAGGTACTTGAGCTGGAGCGCAAGATCGGCAACCGCGTGAAGAAACAGATGGAGCGCACGCAAAAGGAATATTACCTGCGTGAGCAAATGAAGGCAATCCAAAAAGAGCTGGGCGACAAGGACGGACGCCAAGGCGAAGTAGATGAGCTGCGTGCTCAGCTCGAAAAATCGGATGCTCCTGAGCGGATCAAAACGAAGATCGAGAAGGAGCTCGAGCGTCTGGAGAAGATGCCGGCTACTTCTGCGGAAGGCTCGGTCATCCGTACGTATATCGATACCTTGTTTGCGCTGCCGTGGACGAAAACGACAGAAGATAATCTGGATATTCATCATGCACAGCAAGTTCTCGATGAAGATCATTACGGCTTGGATAAACCGAAGGAGCGCGTTTTGGAGTATTTGGCAGTACAAAAGCTGGTAAACTCCATGCGTGGACCGATCCTTTGTCTGGTAGGCCCTCCGGGTGTCGGAAAAACGTCTCTGGCTCGTTCCGTAGCGCGTGCAATCGGGCGCAATTTCGTTCGCATTTCCTTGGGTGGAGTACGCGACGAAGCAGAGATTCGCGGACACCGCCGCACGTATGTAGGTGCTCTCCCAGGGCGAATCATACAAGGAATGAAGCAAGCTGGTACGATTAATCCTGTCTTTTTGCTGGATGAGATCGACAAGCTCGCGTCTGATTTCCGCGGTGACCCTGCGTCTGCACTGCTCGAAGTACTCGATCCAAACCAAAATGATAAATTCAGTGACCACTATATCGAAGAGACCTATGATTTGACGAACGTCATGTTTATTACGACCGCAAACAGTCTCGATACGATTCCGCGTCCGCTTTTGGACCGGATGGAGGTCATCTCAATTTCCAGCTATACTGAACTGGAGAAGCTGAACATTTTGCGTGATTACCTCTTGCCGAAGCAAATGCAGGATCACGGTCTGGGCAAAGATAAGCTGAAAATGAACGACGATGCGATGCTGAAGCTCGTTCGTCTGTACACGCGAGAAGCGGGTGTTCGCAACCTCAATCGCGAAGCCGCCAACGTATGCCGCAAAGCTGCCAAGCTGATCGTGAGCGGTGAGAAGAAGCGTGTCGTGGTTACGGTTAAGACGTTGGAGACACTCCTTGGCAAACCGCGCTACCGCTATGGACTAGCGGAGAAAAAAGATCAAGTGGGCTCCGTTACGGGTCTGGCTTGGACACAAGCAGGTGGAGATACGCTGAATGTAGAAGTCAGCATTTTGCCTGGAAAAGGAAAGCTCACCCTGACAGGGAAACTGGGTGATGTCATGAAGGAATCAGCGCAGGCTGCATTCAGCTATATTCGCTCCCATGCAGATCAGTGGGGAATTGATCCGTCCTTCCACGAGAAGAACGATATCCACATCCACTTTCCAGAAGGGGCGATTCCAAAAGACGGTCCGTCTGCTGGGATTACTATGGCAACCGCACTCGTATCCGCCCTCACGAAAATCCCTGTGAAAAAAGAAGTGGGGATGACTGGGGAGATTACGTTGCGAGGTCGGGTTCTACCAATTGGCGGGCTGAAAGAAAAGTGCATGTCTGCTCACCGTGCAGGTTTAACCACGATCATTTTGCCAAAAGACAACGAGAAGGATATCGAGGATATCCCGGAGAGCGTACGCGGTGAACTGACATTCTATCCAGTTGATCATTTAGATGAAGTGCTGCGTCACGCGCTAACTAAACAGCCAGTAGGTGACAAAGCATGAAGGTAACATCATCAGAGTTTATTATCAGCGCGGTTGGACCAAAGCAGTATCCGACTGATGGGCTCCATGAGATCGCGCTGGTAGGGCGATCTAACGTAGGAAAATCATCATTGCTCAATAAAATGATGAACCGCAAAGGGCTTGCCCGGATCAGTTCTCGTCCGGGTAAAACCCAGACATTAAACTATTTCCGTGTGAATCAAATGCTCTACTTCGTTGACTTCCCGGGTTATGGGTATGCAAAGGTAGCGAAGACGATCAAGGAACAATGGGGAAAAATGATCGAGGGCTATTTGAAAAATCGGGAAGAGCTTCGCTTCGTTATTCAACTAGTCGATATTCGTCATGCTCCGAGTAAAGACGACGTTGCGATGTACGAATGGTGTAAGCAAATCGGGATCCCTACCGTAGTCGTAGCGACGAAAGGTGATAAAATCGCTCGCGGGCGTTGGCTACAGCATACGAAGATCATTCGTCAAAGCTTGAATTTGCGCGGGGATGATACGATCATCGTATTTTCCTCGGAGACAGGTCAAGGCAAGGATGAACTGTGGGCAGAAATCATGCGTCGTATCCGTGCTGGCGAGGAAATGGCCAGGGAGACGGCTACTAAGGCTGAGGAGACTGCTCCAGCCAATGAGTAATTCTTAGACCCAATTCGTCGTGGGGAAGGGAGCATCTGAGTGAGCGGGAGTGCTTGCTTTGCTGTACGTGGTGTGATTGAAGGCTTCTATGGAACACCTTGGACACATGAAGAGCGGCTGGATATGATCGACTTTTTGCACCGACATGATTACAACGCGTATTTCTACGCCCCAAAAGATGACGAGTATCTGCGGGAACGCTGGATGGAGCCGCTTCCTGCGAAAGCCAATCAACAGTTAGATGAGCTGATCCAGCGGGCTAAGACTCGCAACATGCAGTTTATTTATTGCTTGGGTCCTGGGCTCAGCATGGAATATACGAATCGTCAGCACTTGGAGCTGTTAGGCAGGAAGTATCGGGATTTGTACGATCGCGGTGTGCGTTACTTTGCGCTATTGTTCGATGATATCCCCATGCATCTGTTGCATGAGAAGGATGTAGCCGAGTTTACCCATTTGGCGGAGGCGCATGCCCGTACGACGCTTTATGTGTGGGATTTGATACGCAGCTGGGGCGAACCAGTCAAGCTGGTTGTCTGTCCTACACAATACAACGGGATTGGAAAAGAAGCGTACATCATGTACCTCGGCCAGCATTTGCCGCCAGAAATCGATTTGTTCTGGACGGGACGATTCGTCTGCTCGCCCTACCTGACGGATGGTGATGCCATTCGCTTTCAAGAGCACACGGGTCATCAGCCATTTTATTGGGACAACTACCCGGTGAATGATTTGGCCATGGCGAACGAACTACATATCGGTCCATTGCGTCACCGTGACCCTGACCTGTGGCAATACGCAGCAGGCTATGTGGCGAATGCGATGTCTAGATCAGAATGCTCGAAGATTCCTTTGATTACGACGGCAGCTTATTTGCGAGATCCGATCGGCTACGATCCTGATAGAGTATGGAAACAAGCCGTAGAGGAAGTAGCGGGACAAAAGGATGCAGATGCTTTCTTCACCTTTGCGGATAACGTGCAAAGCTCGTTTTTATGCGAGGTGGAATCGCCGCGATTGTTAGAAGCTATCCTGACCTTCCGCTTTCATTTTTTGCAGGGAGATCGGCAAAAAGCCATTGCTGACTTGACGGCTCTTTTTCAAAAGATGGAGGCTGCGGCAGACAAGCTGTTGGCAGGAATGACGAATCAGAAGCTGGCAGAAGAAACGAGGCCGTGGGTGGAGAAGTTCCATCTATGGTCCAAGGTCGGTCTGTCGGCAGTCGAACTCATTGATCATGGGACAAGAGGGCGACTCCCACAAGCAGCGTATCATTTGCTCCGGCTCAAGCAGTGGCTCAAACGAACGGAGCGTTACCCGCAAGAAGTGTGCGGACCGGTCATGCAGCTTTTTGTGGATGCGGTAATGCTAGAGGTTAAGAAGAGCTCATAAAAAAAGTTCCTTTCCCGCAGGGGAGAAGGAACTTTTTTGCTTTTCGCATTAGGCGGATTCACGACCGTCATTTGGTTTTCTTTGACGGAAACTCCGCAACCATTCCTGAATCGGCAGCTCAGCCAGAATCATTCCGGTGAAAATCAGGAGACATCCGGTCAACTGTCTTCCACTTAATACTTCATGAATAAAGACGTATGAGGTGAGTGCGGCAAATACGGGCTCCAAAGCGAAAATGAGAGCGACCCGCGTCGAGCTGGTTTGTTTTTGCAAGGCGGTCTGCGCGAGAAAGGCCAGTGCTGTGGCGAAAATAGAAGTGATGATCAAACCAAAGGCCACCTCGGGAATGAACAAGATCGCCGGATCAAAAGCACGACTCCAATCCTCAAAGAAAAAGGCGTACAGCCAGCTCATAACACCTACCGTGCCTAATTGTGTAATGGCAAGGGGCAATGCTGCAAAACGAGGTGCGTATTTGCCAGTAGAGACGATTTGCATGGCGAAGCAGATTGCACCGAAGAATACCAGGGCATCACCGAGATTAAAGGAGAACGACTGGTTCTGTGTCAGCAAATACAAGCCGAACGCTGCTAGAATCACGCCGACGATAGCGAAAGGCTTGACACGCTCACGCAAGAGCAAAAACGAGAAGAGCGGCACCAATACGACGGATAAACCAGTGATAAAGCCAGCTTTGGACGGCGATGTATACAAAAGTCCTACGGTCTGAAAGGCGTATCCCAGACAGAGCCAAAAACCGAGGATGACGCCTGCACGAAGCAGTGGCCCTCTCCATTCATAGGTCTGCCCACGATGACGATTGCGGATGAAATAGATGATCAATAAAAATAACGCAGCAATGGTAAAGCGTACGGCGTTAAACGTATTGGGAGGCAGCGATGCGATTGCCTGCTGTACGATCAAAAACGTAGTTCCCCAGATAACTGCGACGAGGAGCAGCGTTATGTCTGCCATCCAAGGTTTTCTCAAAGCTTCTTTCCTCTCCTTTCTGACATTTTCGCAATTTTTCTTCTGTTTTCATGTATAGCCGACATCATAAGGGATTCCCGGAAGGAACGCAAGCGGATTATATAGGATATACGCAAAGTACACTCCGTTAATAAACTTTTCACAATTACTCTTATCCGATTCAGGACATAATGATATAATAATAGTGCATTTTACATATGCCGCTAACAGGTTTGTTATTCTGGGAGGACATTATGGATATTCTTTTGCTGGGTTTAAACTACAAAACAGCTCCTGTCGAAATTCGCGAAAAGTTTACATTCAGCGACGATGGAACAGCACGCGCTCTTCATCTTCTCTCCCAGACGAAGAGTATCGCAGAATGTATCATCCTGGGGACGTGCAACCGGACGGAAATTTACGTCGTTTGCGACCAGGCGAATATTGGCCGAGACTATACTCGCCGTTTTTTGGCTGAATGGTTCGGCGTGGAGAAAGAACAATTTAAGGATCATCTCTATATAAAAGAGAACGAACAGGCAATCGAGCACTTGTTCCGCGTCTCTTCCGGTCTTGATTCGATGGTAATGGGAGAAACACAAATCCTCGGACAAGTCCGGGATGCGTTCCTGTTGGCGCAGGAGCGTCAAACGACAGGGACTGTCTTTAACACCTTATTCAAGCAAGCGATTACGTTCGCCAAGCGTGCCCATACAGAGACAGCGATTGGACAAAATGCGGTTTCTGTTAGCTACGCTGCTGTCGAACTGGGGAAAAAGATCTTCGGTTCCTTCGCAGGGAAGTCTGTTCTGATCGTCGGAGCGGGCAAAATGAGTGAGCTGACCGCTAAGCACCTGCACGCAAATGGATCGGAACGCGTCATGGTAGCGAATCGTACATTGGAGCGAGCGCAGCTTTTGGCAGAAAAGTTCAAGGGTGATTCCTGTACGATGGAGCAGCTGCCAGAGGCACTGCTCACAGCAGACATCGTCATCAGCTCGACCGGAGCGACAGGTTATGTCCTCGGCAAAAAAGAACTGGCTCCGATCATGAAACAAAGGAAGCATCGTCCGTTGTTCATGGTGGATATCGCAGTTCCTCGCGACCTGAATCCTGACTTGCATGATCTTGATAACGTATTTTTATATGATATTGACGATCTCGAAGGCATCGTTGCGAGTAACGTTTCAGAACGTTCTCGTGAAGCGGAACGTCTGGATGTCATGATTCAAGAAGAGATTGTGGCATTCACGACCTGGTACCAGACGCTTGGAGTGGCGCCACTCATCGCTGCACTGCGTGACAAGGCAAACACGATTCAAAGCGAAGCGATGCGAAAAATCGAAAACAAGCTGCCGAACCTGTCTGAGCGGGAGATGCACATCATCCGCAAGACAACCAAGGGCATTGTCAATCAACTATTGCACGATCCGGTCGTGCGTTTAAAAGAAATGGCAGCTACCAAAGATGGGGAAGAAGTGCTGGATATTTTCGAGAAAATGTTTGCGTTGGAGGAGATCCTGGATCGAAAAGAACAGGAAGCAATCTGGGCTAACGATAAAAATAAACAGACATCTTCTTCTCGGGAGCAAGTATTGGCTTCCCGGTTCCCTGACTAAGCTGACCTAACAATCTATCTGCTACTGTTAGAAACCGATTGGGAAAGTGGGGGAGAGAGTACATGGCCGAGGTGAGATGGATCTACGACTTGACGATCTTTCTCTACGCTGCAAGTGTTCTCTTCTATTTTAACGACTTCTTGCAAAGCAACCGGAAAGTCAATCGTCTGGCTTTCGGGTTGCTTGTTGTCGTTTGGGCCTTGCAAACCGCATTTTTTGTCTCGCAAGCAGTCATGAAGGGGTATTTTCCAGTCATTACGCTGTTTGAGACGCTCTTTTTTTATTCATGGGTGCTGGTAGGCTTGTCGCTTACCATTCACTATTTTTTTCGGATTGATTTGCTGGTTTTTTTTACCAATATTATCGGATTCGTCGTGCTCGTCATGTCGATGTTTTTGCCGGAAACGCCGATTGAGGCTGTATCGAGTATCTTGACCTCTGAGCTATTGTTGACACATGTGACACTGGCCATGTTCAGCTACGGGGCGTTCTCGCTCTCCATGATCTTCTCGGCCATGTACTTGCTTCAGCACAAAATGCTCAAGGAAAGACGCTGGTCCCCGTTGCTCAGGCGGTTGCCTAGCCTCGATCAATTGGAAGGCTACGCGTACCGAATGAACATGCTGGGTGTACCGATGCTCTTGCTCTCGATTGTATTAGGGATCATTTGGGGTAAAATGGTTTTGCCGGAGAAATTTCTGCTAGATTCAAAAGTAGTGCTCTCCACGCTGGTTCTTGCGATTTATTCGCTATGGCTGTACCAACGCTATCGGGATACGGTGCAGATGCGCAGACTCGCGCAGTGGAACGTCTTGGCGTTTTTGTTACTGCTTATCAATTTTTTAGGCTTCACTACTTCTACATTTCACGACTGGTGGTAGGGGCTGTTTATCAAGGAGGCTGTCATGGGAAAATGGAATGTGGGAACGCGTCGCAGCAAATTGGCGCTCACCCAAACGAATTGGGTCGTAGATAAACTGAAGGGGTTCGCACCTGAGGCTGATTTTGAATTGCATGAAATCGTGACAAAAGGCGATCGAATCCTCGATGTGACCTTGTCCAAAGTAGGCGGAAAAGGATTGTTTATTAAAGAAATCGAGCAATCCTTGTTCGATAGGGAAACCGATTTTGCAGTACACAGCCTGAAGGATATGCCGGCTGAATTGCCAGAGGGCTTGGTAATCGGCGCGATTCCAAAGCGTGTTGATCCCCGAGATGTCCTGCTTTCCAAGGACGGCAAGACATTGGATGAATTACCACAAGGAGCTTTGGTAGGGACCAGTAGCTTGCGCCGTTCTGCACAAATTCTCGCACATCGCCCTGACATTCAGATCGAATCTCTGCGTGGAAATATTGATACGCGCATACGCAAGCTGGAGGAAGGGAATTTTGATGCGATCATCCTCGCTGCCGCTGGACTTGAACGCGTGAATTTTGAAGGGAACATCTCGCAGTTCCTGCCTGTTGAAATCAGTTTGCCAGCTGTCGGTCAAGGTGCGCTTGCCATCGAGTGTCGTGCAGACGATGAGGAGACACTCGCTCTCTTGAAGCAGTTTGATGACGCACTGACGCGTTTGGCGGTAACGGCAGAGCGCAGCTTCCTGCATAAACTCCAAGGAGGCTGTCAGGTACCGATTGGCGCATATGCGACAATTGGTGAGAACAATGAAATTACTTTGACCGGAATGGTTGGCTCCCCAGATGGGAAGCAAATGTTCAAAAACACGGCGACTGGCCAAGATCCGCTAGCGCTGGGGATTCAAGTGGCGGAAGCCCTTCTGGCGCAGGGAGCGGGAGAGGTACTTGCGCAAGTCTTGCGGGAGAATGAGCAATGATTGTCCACGGATCGCACAAGCCGCTGACTGGCAAGTGCATCATGGTCACGCGGGCGAGAAGTCAAGTTCGCGAGCTCGTTGAACATATCGAGCGGTTGGGTGGAGAAGCGTACGCATTTCCCCTGTTAAAAATGATGCCGCCGACGGACACTGCCAAGCTCGACGAAGCCATCACCCAGTTGCCAACATACGACTGGGTGGTCTTCACGAGTGTGAATGGCGTACACTTCTTTTTGGAGCGTATGCGCGAGCTCGGGATAGGACTCGAAGCGTTCACTGGCAAAATTGCTGCGGTCGGTCCGAAGACGGCCAAGGCGCTTGAGCATCACGGACTCGAAGTAGCTGTCATCCCATCTGATTACGTGGCGGAGGGCTTGCTGTCGAGCTTGTATGATCAACTGCTTCTTGGTCAGCGTGTTCTGCTGCCTCGTGCAGATATTGCCCGCAAGGCACTACCAAAGGAGTTGGCTCGCTTGGGACTTGCTGTGACAGAGGTAGACGTGTATCACACTGTCATTGATGCAGAGCAGGCTCCAGATGCAGTGGAAAAGCTCCAGCAAGGTCTCATCGATATCATCTTGTTTACTAGCTCTTCAACGGTGACGCATTTTATGGCAGCGATGGAGCCTTATGCATCGTTTGACTGGCTCAAGCACGTTCAGATAGCCTGTATCGGACCAATAACGGCCGATACAGCAAAACAAAACGGGCTTTCTGTTCATGTGGTAGCGAGTGAGTACACCGTGGAAGGATTACTAGCAGCTATCATAGAGAATCTGGGAGGGAATCGACATGGCACAAACATTTGACCGTCATCGCCGTCTTCGCAAAAGCGCGGCTATGCGCAATCTGGTGCGGGAGAACCACGTACGGGTGGAAGACTTGATTTATCCGTTGTTCGTAGTGGAAGGAACCGGTATTAAGAATGAGATTCCGTCCATGCCAGGCGTGTATCAGCTCTCCTTGGACACATTGGCCGAAGAGATGAAGGAAATCGTAGCTCTGGGAATACAAGCTGTTTTGATGTTTGGAGTACCAACACATAAAGACGCATGTGGAACAGAGGCGTACAATGATGATGCGATTACCCAGCAGGCGATGCGTCTGATCAAGGAAGCCCATCCGGAAATGCTCGTGATTGCAGATACATGTCTGTGTGAATACACCGATCATGGTCACTGTGGTGTGATTCACGAAGGTGAAGTCGTGAATGACGAAACATTGAAGCTTTTGGGGCAGACCGCTGTTTCCCAAGCAAAAGCTGGCGCAGATATCATTGCTCCTTCCAACATGATGGACGGTTTCGTGATTGCAATCCGTGAAGCTTTGGACGCGGCTGGTTTTGAGCACATTCCGATCATGTCCTATGCGGTGAAATACGCTTCTGCTTTCTACGGGCCGTTCCGCGATGCGGCAGGCTCGACTCCACAATTCGGCGATCGCAAAAGCTATCAAATGGACGCGGCCAATGCACGGGAAGGTCTGCGCGAGGCAGCTTCCGATGTAAAAGAAGGAGCAGACTTCTTGATCGTGAAGCCAGGTCTTGCCTTCATGGACATGATTCTCCGTCTGCGAGAGAACTTCAACCTGCCGATCGTGGCTTACAATGTGAGTGCAGAGTATTCTATGATAAAAGCGGCAGCTCTGAATGGCTGGATCGATGAAGAGCGTATCGTTATGGAAACATTTGTTGGTTTCAAGCGCGCAGGTGCAGATTTGATCATTACGTACCATGCAAAAGATGTTGCAAAATGGCTGGCGAGGTGAGCACGAGATGAATAGAGAAAAATCTACTCAGTTATTTGCAGAAGCACAGCATTACATACCAGGCGGAGTAAACAGTCCGGTTCGTGCCTTTAAGAGTGTCGGAGGCAATCCTGTTTACATCGCAAAAGGAGAAGGCTCCCGCATTTTTGATGTGGATGGAAACAGCTATATTGACTACATCGGCTCGTGGGGTCCATTGATCTTGGGTCATGCGCATCCGCGTGTCCTCGCAGCGATTACGGAAGTAGCTGCGCTTGGAACCAGTTTCGGCGCACCGACTGAGCGGGAAACAGAAATGGCAAAGCTCGTTTGTGAGATCGTGCCGTCTGTAGAAGTCGTGCGCATGGTGAACTCCGGTACAGAGGCGACAATGAGCGCTCTGCGTCTCGCGCGTGGCTATACCAGACGCAACAAAATCATGAAGTTCGAAGGCTGCTACCATGGTCATGCCGACAGTCTGTTGATCAAAGCTGGTTCTGGTGTGGCTACACTCGGACTTCCAGACAGCCCAGGCGTACCAGAAGGAACAGCACACAACACGATTACGGTTCCTTACAATGATCTGGAAAGCGTCAAACTGGCATTTGAATCGTTTGGCGATGATCTGGCAGCAGTCATTGTGGAGCCAATCGGCGGCAACATGGGGGTCGTTCCTCCACAGCCAGGCTTCCTCGAAGGACTGCGTGAAATTACAGAGAAACATGGGACACTGCTGATTTTCGATGAAGTCATGACTGGCTTCCGTGTAGCATTGGGCGGTGCACAAGAGCTGTACGGCATTACCCCGGATTTGACAACGATGGGGAAAGTTATCGGGGGTGGCTTGCCAGTTGGTGCATACGGTGGCAAACGGGAGATCATGCAGCAAGTGGCTCCAGCAGGACCAATCTATCAGGCAGGAACGCTGTCGGGTAATCCTTTGGCAATGGCAGCAGGCTTGACTACCTTGCAAGAGCTCAGCAAACCAGGCGCTTACGAACGCTTGGAGAAAATGTCCGCTCGTTTGGCTGAAGGCTTGGCTGACAATGCCAAGAAGCTGGGCATTCCGTACACGCTCAATCGCGTAGGCTCCATGGTTTGCCTGTTCTTCACAGAGACACCGGTTATCAACTATGAAACAGCGAAAACATCCGATCTGGAGCGTTTCTCCGCGTACTTTAGCTATCTGCTGGAGGAAGGCATCATGATCCCGCCGTCCCAGTTTGAGGGTATGTTCGTTTCCTTGGCACATACTGATGAAGATATCGAACGGACGATTGAAGCAAGCTACAGAGCGATGAAAAAAGCGTTTGAATAAAAGCAACGAAAAGGAGAAAGCACTTCCTCGCTTATTTGGCGGGAGGTGCTTTTTTTGCATTGTTGCAGGATTTTTCCACCGATTGTCAAAATTACGAGGTAAAACGCAGATGAATGAGGTGGAGAGATGGAAGGGACGATTGTTCACGTACCGCAAAAGCATCTGGTTGGTCTTAGCTTCTCTGGTTCTTTTCCCATGCTTGTCGAGTACATGCCAAAGCTGTGGGAGACCTTTTTGAAGCGTCAGGATGAGATTCCTCTCGTGATTTCACCAGATGTTCGTTACGACATTAGCGACGAGAATCGGACGCACCAAATCTATACCGAGTACATTGTGGTGGAAGTAGAGCGTTTTGAGTATATCCCTGAGGGCATGGTGGGTTTCACCATTCCAGCGAAGACATACGCTCGCTTTACTCACACAGGTCCAATGAAACAGGTCCAAAACACGTATCACAGTTTGTTTGGTTGGCTCAACGCAAGCGACCATCAGGTAGATGAGTATGCTCTTCGTATGGAGCGCTACGATCAACGGTACGTTCCTTCTGTACATGAGTCTGCTCGGGTCGAGAACACGTACGAAATTTTTATTCCGCTTCGGTGAAAGAACAGCGAAGCAGCACCTCTAAACAGCCAACACCCTTTAAACCCAAAAGCGGGAGGTGTTGGCTGTTTGGTTTCACCAATTGGAATCCAGACTCGTATACTGTAAAAAAACAGGACAGGGGTGACAAGTGTGGTGAAATTGAAATGGCGTTATCGAAAGCACTTGCGCAAGCGTTACGGTCGGTTGATTTGGAGTGTTCGCAAACGGAAAAATCGGAAAGGATACTTTAAATCGAATGTCTGGGCACATCATCGCACGAGTTATCGTATTCTTGTCGCTAACGAATACATCGCTGCACACTTGGCCAAAAAACTCGGGTTACCCGTTGCAAAAGTATTGCAGGCTCGTGTAAAAGGACCACGAGGGTACATTAAGCGCGGTCTTGTCTCTGTCACAGCCAATGCCAAAAAGGTTATTCCTTGGAAAAAGGCGAAGTCTTACGTAAAGAAAAAACCGCAAAAGTATATCAAGAATGCCAAAAAATTAGCACGTTTGGTTGCTTTCGATGCATGGATTCTTAACCCGGATCGTTCGAATCGCAACTTGATTCTTTACCGGGGAAAATCATGGAAGAAATACAAATGGTATGGCATCGATCACGGCATATCATTGTTTGGCAATCCAGATAAATGGAATCTTCGCAGAGCAAAGAAAAAGTTCTCCTGTAAAAAAGCATACAAATTTTGCTTGCATACCGGGGACAAAAAGAAGCAACGAATTCCCTACGGATTGAGGCGGTTCACGCGGGAAAATCGAAAACAGCTTGACAAGATGGTGAAAAAAATCCAATCTTTGCCTACTTCAGAAATCAAAAAAGCGATCAAAAGGGTACCGAAAGGGTGTTTGAAAAAGTCCGAAAAAAAATTTATCCAAAAAGTGTTGCAATGCAGACGCAAGCAAATGAAAAAAGCGTTGAAGCGGGTATCGAAGCGTTTTGCTTAATTGTCCAGCGACTTGTCCAAAAAACAACCAAGTTCATCCATGATAGACTGCAAGACTTGTAGGGAAAGGTCAACCTGTAGACCGATGTCTAGGGAGTGCATTGCGTTTTGTGGCAGATACCGATGAATATTCGGCTTGGAAGTAATGATTCTTTCGAGAGTAGGCTGATGGTAGTGGGGATCGGCAGTACCTGAGACGAGAAAGACATTTTGCTCCAGCGAAAGCAAGTCTGCCACGACCAAATCCTCCCTCAGCAACGGAGTCAACAGGATCGCAGACGAACGGGAAAAACGAGGTTCCTTGAGCAAAGAACATGCAATCGGAACTGTTCCAAGTGATTTCCCGAGAAAGAAAATACGTTCATACTCCTGCTGATCTAGTACTTGGGAGACAACCGTTTGCATATCCTCGCTGATCCAAGCGCTGCGTTTTGCGAATGAGCTGGTTTCGAAATCAGGGATGTCTTTTCCATACGCAGCGTGCACATGGACGAGATCGATCTGTTTGCTCAAAAAAAGCATGGTAGAATAATACAGATAAGGCCTGTCGAACGAATAGCTGGCTCCGGGAAAGAAAAAACAGACGGAGCGAGATGGCGTCTGATTTGCCTGAATGTGCGTGTACGTCATTTCTCTGCCGTCCTTGACGATCACGGAACCTGTTTTTGGGTATACCATCTACTAGCTACACCTCTTTCATGTTCTTTGGAACAAGGGTTATTTTCCAATCGTAAGGGTCAGCAGCACTTTTTGACAAGAAGTAAACAAACATTAAAGGAGTATGATTCGATGAAAAAGGAAGTCCAACTGAGTAACGGCATCAAAATAGCCTATGTAGAAGAAGGAACGGGGGAGTCGCTTGTTTTGATCCACGGTTTTTGCGGGAGCTCATCTTACTGGCATAAGCTAGTTCCGCTCTTGTCTAAAACGCATCGGGTCATTGCAATCGATTTGCGTGGGCATGGAAACAGCTCGGCGCCTGATGAACCGTATTCGATGGAGCGCTTTGCAGACGATCTGGCTTTGCTTGTAGAGGAGCTTGGTTTAGCGAAGATTCATCTGTTTGGACATTCGCTGGGTGGCTATGTGACCTTGGCATTTGCAAATCAATACGCGGACAAGCTGGCGAGCTTTGGCTTGGTCCATTCGACGCCATATCCGGATGACGACGCTGCCAAAGCCAATCGGGATAAAGGCGCAGACAACATCCGCCAAAATGGCATGGAGCCGTTTATCAAAGCCCTCGTACCGAAGCTGTTCGCACCTTCTCATATCGAGACGATGAGAGAAGAAGTCCAGCTAGCAAAAGAAATCGGCTTTGAGACGAGCCCGGTTGGAGCCGTCCAAACATTAATCGCTATGCGTGATCGAGCGGATCGCAATCATGTGCTGCAAGAAACGACGTTACCTGTGCTATTAGTCGCAGGAACAGAGGACCAGATCATTCCTGCTGAAAAAACTTTTACAGTAGATAAAAATAACGTCGAACAAGTGCTGTTGCCTGATGCTGGGCATATGGGCATGGTTGAATCACCAGAGAAAATGGCTGAAGCCTTCATGAGCTTTCTAAACAGAAAGTAAACAAATATCACACCATAGTCCTAGCAAATTTTGCTATAATGAAAACGTTATCCTATTTATTTATACATAGACGAGAGGGGAAATTATCATGAAAAAGGCACGTCGGATTACGATGACGGCGTTTGCATCTATCGTATTTGCATCGCTGATGTCTTCCTCAGCATTTGCAGCACCATTGCATCCCGTACAGCACACTGACTGGATGGTGAAAAAGGCAATTGTATCAGCGGGTCAAAATGGCGATCTTGCTTTGGATCGTGCCGTGACTCTCGCGGAGGCTACTGTTGTTTTCTCCAAATTGAAAGAGGCAAAACTGGGAGCAGCCGCTAAAGGTGCTCATTGGTCTACTCCTTACTTCGACTGGGCAAAGAGCCAAGGTGCTCTCACACAAGACGACTATAAAAACCCTGCGCAAGCCGTAACGTCTGCCAAGCTGACACAAATGGCTGACAAACTGGGCTACAAAATGAAGCTCGACAACAAAGCGACTGTAACGCGCGGTGAATTTTTCCAAGCATTGGGTGATGCGGCTACCACGCATGTAACGATTGCACACACCAACGATACACATGGTCATATTCAAGAAGACAAGAACCAAAAAGAATTCGGCTTTGCCAAAATCGCAACCTTGCTCAAGGAATGGCGTGCAGAGAACGAAAACTTCTTGCTCTTGGACGCTGGTGATACCTTCCAAGGTACCGTTTTCGTGAACCAATTCAAAGGCGAATCTGTTGTTCCAATCCTCAACAGCCTCGACTACAACGTAATGGCTGCAGGTAACCACGAGTTTGACTTCGGTTATGAGCAATTGCTAAAGCTGCGTGACATGCTCGAGCATCCAGTCATCTCAGCAAACGTGTTCAAGGCAGATGGAAAAGAATTGCTGCCACCTGTTTTCAAAGCAGAGATTGGCGGGAAGAAATTCGCCTTTGTTGGTTTCGTGGCGGAAGACACACCTGTATTGACTCACCCTGACAACGTAAAAGGGCTAACATTCAAAAAACCGGTAGAAGTGGCGAAAGTACTTGTACCTGAGCTGAAAAAAGAAGTAGATCACGTGATTGTTGTTTCCCACATCGGAGTGAACGTAGACCGTGAAATCGCGAAAAACGTTCCTGGCATTGACCTGATTGTTGGTGGTCACTCCCATACACCGCTGAAAGCACCTGAACTCGTAAACGGCACGTACATCGTACAAGACTGGGAGTACGGCAAGTCCCTCGGACGCGCTGACCTCTACTACCTCGGCAAAGAACTGGTAGCATTCAGCGGCGGTTTGAAAGAGTACGATGAAGCAGTTGTAGCTGATCCAGATGTAGATAAGATGGTAAAAGAAATCGTGGGCAAGATCGATACTGTCATGAATGTTGTCATTGCGAAATCCGAAGTGCCACTCGATGGTGACCGTGCACTGGTCCGTACGAAAGAAACAAACGTGGGTAACCTGATCACAGATATCATGCTGGAGCGCACACAGTCCATCAAAGGCTATGAGGCAGATGTAGCACTCGCTAACGGTGGTGGAATCCGTACACAGCTGCCAGCAGGCGATATCACGAAAAAAGGTCTGTACACGCTCCTGCCATTCGAGAACAATACACTGGCAGTCGTAGAAGTAACAGGCGAAGAGCTGAAGAAAGCCCTCGAAAACGGCGTGAGCAAGGTAGAAGAGGGAGCAGGACGTTTCCCGCAAGTGAGCGGCATGAGCTTCACGTACAACCCATCCAAGCCAGCTGGCGAGCGCGTAGTAGAAGTAAAAGTTGGCGACAAGCCGCTTGACCTGACCAAAACGTATAAAGTGGCAACGATCGACTTCCTGGCAGCAGGTGGAGATGGTTACGAATCTTTGAAAAAGCCATTCTTCAACACAGGCTTGTCCATGTACAGCATTGTGGAAGAAGGCTTGATCAAGCGTAAAACTGTCAATCCAAAAGTAGAAGACAGGATTGTTGAAGTAAAATAAGGTTTGACCGGACAGGGGTGGAGAAAAACCTCCCTGTCCATTTTTTACTGTATCGGATAGAATAACCTACCTCTAAAACGCGGTCGCATCTCCTTTACATGCTGCGAGAAAGAGGTTTTGTTATTATGAAGTACCTTGCAATATATAGTAGCCATTTGGTAAGCTTTTACATGGGTGATGTTGATGAACGTACAGTTTAAAAAAGGGGTTCTGGAGCTGTGTGTTCTCGTCTTGACAGCTAAGCAAGACAGATACGGCTACGAACTGGTTGCGAGCATCTCAGAAAAATTCCATATCTCTGAAG
Source organism: Brevibacillus sp. IT-7CA2 (assembly GCF_949767855.1). Classification (NCBI taxonomy): domain Bacteria; kingdom Bacillati; phylum Bacillota; class Bacilli; order Caryophanales; family Paenibacillaceae; genus Brevibacillus; species Brevibacillus sp. IT-7CA2. Next base: position 142,746 of record NZ_CATKQT010000052.1, on the reverse strand, counting down.
GAACGGTTTACCCCTTGCTTCGCCGTTTGACCCAGGAAGGATTTTTTACGACCTATTTGGCGGAATCACAAGAGGGACCCCCACGGAAATATTACCAGCTGACAAATCGCGGTCGTCAATACATGAATGACCTCGTCTTGGAGTGGCGAATATTTAACCGCGGGGTAAATGAGATCATAGAGGGGGGACTCGGATATGACAAGGCGTGAGTTTATGGATGAGTTAAATGCTTTGCTTAGCGCTTTGCCTGATAAAGAACGCTTAGACATCCTTGCCGATTATACAGAGCATTTTCTCTCGGGAATGAAACAAGGGAAGACGGAGTTTGAAATTGCGGAAGGATTGGGAAGTCCGAAGCTAGTGGCACGCGAGCTTTTGGCTGGCTACCGAATTGATCAAGCACAGTCCAACGCATCGGTAGGGAATATGACGAGAGCGATTGTCGCGACGATCAGCTTGGGATTTTTCAATCTCGTCTTTGTTTTGGGGCCATTTTTAGGCTTGATCGGTATACTGATGGGGTTGTATGCGATGACTGCGGCGCTTTTGGTCGCGCCAGTCGGAATATTCTTGGATTACGGGATTCCTGCCCCGTCTCAAGAGCGACTTTTTTTGTTGTTCTCCAGCATGGTTTCCGTAGGATTGGGCGGAATGTTTGCCATCGGCTTGCTACGATTGACGAAATGGCTGTATCGCCAGTTCTTGCGTTATCTCCAGTTCAACGTGAAGATGATCAGGGGGAAATGAGATGCGAAATTTGGGGAAAAGACTCTTTGGAATAAGTCTTCTTTTGTTCATCATCGGTGTATGTGGAATCATCTGGCTCTTTACGAAGCAAGAAAATTTCTCATTTTCGTTAAAACAAGTCAATGAAGAACGCATAATCGAACAAGAGGTAAAAGCGATTGAGTTGCTGACGGAAACGGCTGATGTGGAAATCATGGCAAGCAAGCAACCAAAAGCGAGCGTACGGATGGTCGGGGAAGTATCCGAACAACAGCAGGAGCGACTGGAGTTTCGGAGTGTAGTCTCACCAGATGGTACGCTGCTCGTAGAACTGCGTGAACGCCCTCACGTCAATATGTTTTATCCTCGCAACGGGAAGGTAAAGCTGGAGCTCTTCCTGCCAGAAAAAGTGTATGAGAACGTCCAGCTTGGAACGATGACAGGGGATATCAAGAGCGGAATGCTGCGGGCAAAGAACACGAAAATATCCACCAGCAATGGAGATGTGGACGTGTCGGGCTATGAAGGAGAAGCACTTGACGTCCAGACAGCTACAGGAGATATCAATCTGGCGAATATTCGCTCGGCCGTTGTCATTGAAAGCTCCACAGGCGAGATTGATAAACTGACAATGCCAGAGTTGACCCATGACGTTTCCATTCGAACGGATACCGGGGATATTCGAGTGACAGTAGCCAAGGAGCCTTCTGCAGCACAGCTGGAAGTAACGACAGATACAGGAGGCATTGAAACCACCTGGTCTAACCTTACCTATGAAAAGAACGAGGAATACAAAGTGAAGGCATCGATTGGATCAGGTGGACCCAAAATGACTGTGCGAAGTTCTACCGGGGACGTTCGCATTCAATAGGAGAAGTTTGGAAACACTGATGGATAGGATTGGAAACGGAAGAAACGAAAAGATTTTGACACAAAAGAGACATTACTTGTCGAATGACGAATGGTATCATATTGAAGGAAACATAATTGTGCAAAGCGAGGTTTATTCATGACCGCAAAAACTTTTAACGACACGTTTTTGAAAGCATGTCGCGGTGAAGCGACAGAGCATGTTCCGGTCTGGTACATGCGTCAGGCAGGGCGTTATCAGCCAGAATACCGCGCCATCCGCGCGAAGCATAGCTTTTTTGAAATGAACTACATACCGGAAGTTTGCGCGGAAGTGACACGTCTACCTGTTGAGCAATTGGGCGTTGACGCTGCAATCTTGTTTGCAGACATCATGACGCCACTAAAACCGATTGGCGTGGATGTGAATATCGAATCTGGCATTGGTCCTGTAATCGCGAACCCAATCGAATCCTTGAAGGATGTTGAGCGTCTGCTTGAGCTCGATCCGGAAACGCATGTGCCGTACATTCTTGAATCCATTAAGATTTTGCGTCAGCAATTATCTGTTCCATTGATCGGTTTCGCAGGTGCACCATTTACACTGGCTAGCTATTTGATCGAAGGCGGCCCTTCCAAGCACTATCATAAGACAAAAGCATTCATGTATACCGAGCCAGTTGCTTGGCAGGCGCTGATGGAAAAACTGGGCGATATGACCATCACCTACCTCAAAGCGCAAATTAAAGCAGGTGCACAAGCTGTGCAAGTATTTGATTCGTGGGTCGGTGCATTGAATGACGAAGATTACCGCGAGTACATTACACCAGTCATGACTCGTATCTTCAACGCACTAAAAGATACTGGCGTGCCAACGATCTATTTTGGTATCGGCGCTGGCCATCTTTTGATGGATTGGAACCGCTTGCCTGTTGATGTGGTTGGTCTGGACTGGCGTACTTCGATTACAACTGCTCGTGAGATGGGTGTGACGAAGACGCTGCAAGGCAATTTGGACCCAACGCTGCTATTGGCCCCTTGGGAGAAGCTCGAAGCGAAGGCGAAGGAAATTTTGGATGAAGGCACAAAACAGCCAGGTTTCATTTTCAATCTGGGACACGGCGTATTCCCTGATGCCAAAGTAGAAACACTGCAACAACTGACGAAATTCATCCATAGTTACAAAAGGGACGTCTAATCAGGAGGGGCGCTTACATGTCAAAGCAGAAGATCGGACTCTTGTTAATGGCGTATGGAACGCCACGCAGTCCTGAACAGATTGAACCATACTATACGCACATTCGCCGTGGTCGTAAGCCACCACAAGAACTGCTCGATGATTTGATGACGCGTTACGAGGCTGTAGATGGATTGAATCGATTTGCAGACATTACGGATGAGCAGGTACGCGCTCTCGAGCAGGAAATGAACAAACGCTACCCAGACCGTGAATTTGTAGGGTACCTTGGTTTGAAGCATATCGCTCCGTTTGTCGAAGACGCAGTAGAGCAAATGAAGCGGGATGGGATAACAGAAGCGATCAGTCTTGTTCTGGCGCCTCATTATTCCAGCTATAGCGTCAAAGAATACAATGGACGAGCACAGGAGCATTCCGAGGCAATTGGCGGACCAGTCATCCAGAGCATTGAGAGCTGGTATCTGGAACCAGGCTTCATCGGATATTGGGCAGATGCCATTCAAGCGACGTTTGCTACGATGACGGATGAAGAGCGTGGACAAGCAGTCGTGATCTTCTCCGCTCACAGCCTGCCGGAAAAAATCTTGAAGTCAGGTGATCCGTACCCAATGCAACTGGAAGAGACAGCAAAGCTCATTGCCGAGCGAGCAGGGATCACTTCTTATGCAATCGGATGGCAAAGCGCCGGAAATACACCTGATCCGTGGTTGGGACCAGATGTACAGGATTTGACTAGAGAGCTGTACGAAGAAAAAGGCTACCAAGCATTTGTTTACTGTCCTGTCGGATTTATTGCGGAGCATTTGGAAGTTCTGTTTGATAATGATGTGGAATGCAAAGCGGTTACAGATGAGCTAGGGGTACATTACAATCGTCCACCGATGCCTAACGCCAGACCTGCGTTCATTTCCTGTCTGGCTGATGCAGTCGGAAAGAAGCTGGCGAATTAGGGGATCGATCATATGAGCGATAATACCTATCATATTACGATTATAGGCAGCGGCATCACAGGGTTAACCGCTGCTTATTACTTACAAAAGGAAATCGAAGCAAAAGGCTTGCCAATCCGTTTTCAACTGCTTGAAGAGCAGGGACGACTTGGTGGGAAAATCAAGACATGGCGTCACGAAGGGTTTGTGATTGAGCAAGGTCCCGATTCGTTTCTCGAGCGGAAAACGAGTGCGGCTGAGCTAGCAGTGGACTTGGGGCTTGCGGATGATCTCGTTCGCAACAGTACAGGCCAAGCTTATATTTGGCATCAGGATCGCCTGAAGGCTATACCAGAAGGAGCGGTCATGGGTGTACCGACGAAGCTCATGCCTTTTGTCACGACCGATCTTATTTCTTGGCCGGGCAAGCTTCGAGCAGCTTTGGATCTCGTTCTTCCTGCATCAAAAGGAGACGGCGATATCTCCGTGGGTGACTTTTTTCGGCGTAGGCTAGGTAATGAAGTTATTGATAATCTTATAGCGCCTTTATTGTCCGGTGTATACTCCGGGGATCTCGACAAACTCAGTTTGCTTGCGAGTTTTCCTCAATTCGCCAAAATGGAGGAGCAGCATCGCAGCTTGATCGTAGCGATGAAGCATTCTCGCCAGCAAGTAAAAACGCAAGAAAAGCCAAAAGGCATCTTCCTGACGTTGAAGAACGGCTTGCAGTCTTTAGTAGAGGCAATCGAGAAGAGCCTGCCTGAAGAAGTCATCTCGAAGAATACCGGTGTCAAAGAACTGATGAAACGTCCAGACGGGAAGTACACCTTGGTATTGAAAAATGGGGAAACGATTGAGACGGATACGGTATTGTTTACCTTGCCACATGCTGTCGCAGAGCCGTTGTTCCGTCCTTATGTACAAGTTCCTACTCTGCCACAAGCGAAGCCGCATATGGTTGCAACCATCGCGATGGCGTTTCCAGAGTCAGCCATTGATTTAGGAATGGAAGGGACAGGATTTATTGTACCGCGGCACTCTGGAGCAAAAATTACCGCGTGTACGTGGGCGCATCGCAAATGGCCGCATACGACGCCGAAAAACAAAGCCTTGCTGCGTAGCTTCATTGGGAGAGCAGGAGAGCAATCCTTCATGGAGCAGACAGACGAGGAAATTTTGGAGGTTGTCCTCCGCGATCTGCGCAAGATCATGACGATTCGAGCAGAGCCAGATTTTTATAACGTATCACGTTTGCAAAATGCCATACCATATGTTGTCGGACATCAGGCTTGGGTGCAGGATGTGAACAATCAATTAAAAGAAAAGCTCCCTGGTGTTATCGTGGCAGGTGCGTCGTACAGTGGCGTAGGTGTACCCGATTGTATTGATCAGGGAAAAAAAGCAATAGCAGAATGGATCGCGTCTGTAAAACCGGGGAGATAGATAACCCGGTTTTTCCTTTTTTTTCGGTGCTAAACGGCTCGTCCTGTCCATATAGTATAGGGAAATGTCCTGCACTTGAAAGGAGGAGCACGAATGGCATTACAGGATGGGCAACTCTCTTTTGCCATCAAGGAGACCATTTTCCTCTCATCCGATAGAGCTGGAATAGGTGAATTGCAAGAGCTGGAATTGGTTCCAGATGTGGAAGTGTTGGAAAACGATTCCTACATCTCGATAACGGGTTGCTTGCAATTAGTAGGGAAGTACGAGCCAATCAGGGAAGCCGCAGAAGCGACAGGCGGCGAAGGAGAATCGCTGGTTGAGGCAATGACTTTTACTCCCTTTCGCCAGGAAGCATCGGATCAAGCCTTTTATGGCTGGGAGGAACAGATCGGTCATCGCATTCCGTTGAACATCACCATTCCATTGGATCGGATTACCGAGATCGGAGATATCTACGCAATTGTGGACAGCTTTGACTACAAGCTGGAATCACCACATCAAATGCTAATTGATGCCGATCTGAAGATTTTGGGAATAGTCCTCGGGGATAGAGCAGAACAAGCGGAGCAGATCGAAACGCAGGCAGCAGGTCCAGGCGAAGAAGCGTGGGAATATACCTTTGCTGCTGGGGATGATGGGCAAGAATATACGGAACAGACGTCCCTCGATGACATTGATCAAAAGCTGAGTGCGCTGGAGGAGGAATTGGAGCGGCAGGCATTACCAGCATCCTATGAATCAACCGAATCTCCCGAATCTCCCTCCATGTTCGATACTCCGGCTATTGCTCAATCCGTCGAGGATGAATACTACGAGCAATACGGTGATGTGCTGGAAGTGGCACAGTCCAATCCTCCAGAGTCCCGGGAGACTGCTCCTATTTCGTATGACTTCGATTCCCAACAATCTGCTTCTTACGATTCTTCTGTCGCCTATTCCGAGCAGTCAGTATTGGCAGATGAGCAAGAGCAGATGAGAGAAATAGCCGAAAAAGAACAAGGACATGAGGAGCCAATACTGGCTCTACACGATCAACAGGCACTCGCATACCAGCAAGTTTCCAATGAACCTACTGGCTCGTCAGTCGAAGAAGAGACGCAGGAAACCGTGCAAGAAGCCGTGCAAGAAGCGGTGGAAGCCAGTGGTGTATCCGAGCCAGAACCTGAGCAAGAAGCAGAACCAGTCGTTGCGCAACCAGAGGCTGCAGCTGAAGATGTAGAAGTGCGAGTGGCGATTTCAGGGAAACCCTCCCAGGAAGATAGAAGTCGTGTGAACATTACTTCCATCTTCTCACAAGCGAGTCGTGCCAAACAGGAAGCGATGGCGTTGGAGGCGGAATCTTCATCTAGCTCTTCGCGATATGGGGCTGCGGCGAATGTCAACGCTTCTACGGTGGAGGCCATGCAAAATCTAACGTCGTTTGTCCGGAGAAAAGAAGAGCGTTCCAGTCAGCTGAAAATGTGCATTATTCAGCGAGATGAGACGTTAGAGCATATTTCACAACGATACTCCCTGCCTGTTTCCAAAATCGTGGAAGTAAACCGATTAGCTTCCGAGCAGCTTGTAGCAGGGCAGATTCTGTACATCCCACAATAGAGGAGTGGGGGACCGTGGATAAAATTGATCTCTCCGAGGTTTGCCAGCAATATCGGGCGCGCGTAATCCGAATTACGCCCCTAGATGATTGCTATTTATTGGAGACAAACCGGGGCCCCAAAGAACTCCACGTTTGGCCGCGTGTAGATGTGATGCGCTGGTCGTTTGCCTGGCGCGAACGACTGGCTCGTCAGGGGTTTCGAGAAGTGGAGCGGTTTATTCGGACGAGAGACACCAAGCCATTTTTGATTTTGGGTAAACGCGGCGTTACCATGACTGACCATCACCGACAATTCGAAGACTATCAGCCCGGCCAGGATATTGCGAGGCAATGCGGACGCGTGATCGCGATGATGCATCAGTCTCAGCAGGAAAGTCCTTTACTGTCCGGAAGTGATTTGCTCAAGCAGGAAAAGCAGCAAGTAGAAGAAAAAGGAAGACGTGCTAAAGAGCTGGTCGAATCATTTCGAGCCAAATCTGGGCGGGATTCTAAGGAGAATCGTTGGGTATCGGAACTCATGACCCCTATGCTGCAAAGAATGGACCGTTCGGCTGCGATGCTTGCCCATGAGCGAATTACTCCGGAGGCGGTTGCTGTATCCCATCGGGACCTTTTGCGTGACAACTGGGGAATGATAAACGGGAAGCTGTACTTGAGAGGTTTTTTCAGGCCGGTGATTTCAGTCCAGCAACGCGACGTTGCCATCTTTTTGCGCGATCACTTTTTAACCCACAAGGATCTGAAACAGATTGACGCTTTTTTTGACGGCTATGAAGAAAGCAAGCCACTCACCTATGGAAACTATTCGTTGATACTCGCCTTTATGGCTCGTCCTCGTGAAGTGTACAGGAGTATCGAATCGTACGTAAAGCGCGTATCGCTGGATCAAGAAGCGTCGATCGCTGGTATTGAGCACGCCTTGCAGAGCCAACAATCTGTTGACTTGCTGCTTCGGCATATTGCAGAGCGGGCCGAGCGTTCGAGGAGGGAGGGAGTCTATGAGTCGGTATGATGACATTGCTCCTTTGTTCAAAGAGTATGACATGTATGCCCAGAGCATTGACGTTTTAAAGGAGCCAAATGTATTTAAGGCGACGACTCCCTACGGCTCCTTCGTGTGCAAACGAACGCAAATACCCGCTCAACGTCTTGTTTTCGTCAGCGATATGCTGCGTCAATTGCAGCACCGTGGATGGGATGGGGCCGTTCCTTTTACGTACACGAAATACGATGATCCTTTTGTCCAACAAGGTAGCACCGCCTTTTACGTAACCCCCTGGCAGCCAGGAAGCGAGGAATGGGTCGAGCAGCCCTTGTCTTGGGCGCCCCCTGCCTTGGAGCGTTTGGCGGAACTTCATCATTTGACACAAAACTATCGCTACGATGATCCGAGACAGGTAGAGCCACTTATCGACTCCTTGCTGAACCGTTGGCAATATTGGCAAGACCAAATGAATAAGGCGGCAACCCTTGCGCAGGAACGTAAATATCCTTCCCCTTTTGATCTGGTGTTTTTGGCAAACAAGGAGTTTCTTGAAGAAATGGCGCAAACAGCGACAGACTTATTGACCGATTGGCGTGAGCGTCATGAGACACATGCTCATTTTCGCTTATCGTTGATCCATGGTAACCCGAATCCTGAGCATGTTGTGCCAGATCGATCGGGAAAAGGACGGCTGCTTAATTTTGATCGTGCCAGCTTTGATACACCAGTGCGCGATTTGACGCTATTTTATCGTACTTATTTTCAAATGGCGGGGGATGAGGCTGGGGCTTCTCAACTATTCCATCGTTACGCCGAGATATTTCCGCTACGGCCGGAAGAAATTGAGCTGATGGCTTCGTTTCTGTCCTATCCGGAGAGGATTATGAGAGACTTGGATATTTATTATCATCATCCCCGTGAGTGGACCGAGTTTTACGCTGTCCAACGTTTTGAAAAAGATATGGACCGCCTGATGCGTTTGCATCGTTGGGTCCAGCAAGCCTTTTAATGAGCAACGTCTCACCGCGTGGGGCGTTGTTTTTCTTTTTTATAACCATTCAAGGGAGATGGCAACATAGAGCATGGCTAACAAACCGAGAAGGACGACATCAAAAGAGGTAGGAAACACAACCGTTCGGATAAATTGAAAAACCAACAGCGGAAAGAGCACCTGTTTGCATCCGTATTTGATCCGTAAATACGTGGGGTTATACTTCCAACGAAAATTCATCACAATCACCTCATTTCAGCATATGCGCGGCAACTTTGGACAGTGTCTACAACCTTGAGCAAATGCCTAAAACATTTTCAAGGAAAGTAGATAGTGGTTTGAATAGTGCCTGAAAAGGGAAGGTGTAGGGCAGGAAGGCTAGGACGAAACGAATAAAGGTGATCACAATGTTTTTGAAAATTGCCATAACCCTTTTCTCAATTCCCGAAAGAAAGAATTATGCTAAAGTGTGTATGGAAGTGGCTCGGGGATGAATCATCAATTGGTCAAACTAATGGAATTGAAACAGAATTACGAGTATCTGGTGATGACCAGCAATGAGCAAAGCAAGCGCCAAGTCAATTACGAGAGTCTCATGCCATTTATAGAAGAGTTAGTCGATACGTGGTTCGTGAAAATGGACAAGCCGTGCTTCTTGTCGATCACATTTGAATCGGCTCTAGGTGCTGTCTATTTTCGAATCGAGCGTGGCAACAAAGAGAGCGCAAAAGTGCAGCGCGAAGTAGAGGAGCGCATTGTTGTCTCGGAACAGTGTGACACCGCTCAAACACCGCGCTATGTCCGCTTGTTCGCCCAGAGTAACGTCAATGACCGTGAGCTAAAGGAACTGGAGAAATCTTTTTATGGGCTGCTCCTCGTGAACATTCGGGCGTTGATCCTCAGATGTCAACAGGACCAGTCATCAGGGCAGCGAGAAATCGAGATGGAGATGAAGCTGGCTAGACGCATGCAGTCGAAGCTCATTCCCACAGAAGAATTGCAGTTAACCAGTTTGCGAACAAGAACGGTTTACGTGCCAGTCGATTATGTAGGCGGAGATTACATTGACTATAAACAAATCAATGATCGCTACACCTGTTTTATCATTGCGGATGTGTCCGGGCACGGTTTTTTGGCCAGTATTTGGGCAACGGGGATTAGGATTGCTGTACGGGAGGTTTTGCAGTCCAGTTATTCGCCGGATGAGATTTTGGAAAGACTCAATCAGTTGCTTTATGCAGATTTAGTAAAAACCCGTTCTTACATTACGATGCTGGTTGCTGTCTATGATGAGATGGAACACAAAATTCGTTTTGGCAGGGCAGGTCATCCACAGCCTTTTTATTTGTCCAAGTCGAATCAAACCATTTTAGCTAGCAAGGGTGGGGTCGGCCTAGGGCTTTTGCCCGATAGCACGTATCTAATGGAGGAGGTACCCTTAGAAGAAGAGGGCATGCTATTGCTCTACACAGATGGTTTGCTGGATACAGGGAGAAAAGAAGTGATTCGAGGCAGCAGGCATTGGCTAGAAGAACTATCCTCCTTATTAAATATGCCAGGTGATAGTAAGCAGGAATCGATGAATCGAGTTGAGGCCTACTTAATGGAGATAACACAGCAGCGAAACCAAACGGATGATATTTCTGTGTTGATTCTTCAATTTGAGCCTGAAGAGAGTATAGCCCTCGTGTAGTTGCGCGTGAATAGGAGGATGAACTGTGATTTTGTGTGAGCGTTGTCCGGACAATCCCACTTGTGATAATTGCCTTGTCGCGCTACGTTCTGGCGGTGCAGCAAACAAAGTAGTTCCGCCCCGCACTGTAAAGGTGACGAACCTAGCAACGATGGAATCGTTCCAGGCGAAGCTGGTAGCAGTGAGTCGGACGACCATTGGGTTAAGCAGTTCTGATCATGTTTTGAACGGACGCATAGAAATAGAGCTCGCCTATGATTTCCGAATTATTGGTAGCGGACTGCGCGGTATAGCAGGTGATCCGTACCACATTATCGATATCGAAAAAGTTTTGCGACGGGAAGATGTTCTGGAGCGATTGCTCCTGGAAGAATTTCATACATGGCACATGAGTGGCGAATTGGACCCGGCAGACGTCTTGTTACATTGGAAGGATCGAGACGACGAGCGGGGGCGATTAATAAAACAAGAGATTCAGAAGTTATCAATACTGCGTCAGATCGAGACCGTTTTCCTCTATCTTTACGATGAAGGGAAAGTTCGTCCGCTGGGTGACGTTCGTGCGAGTTTGGAAGTAGAGCGAGAAATGCAACGACTCGTCGAAGAGGCGGCTGGATCGGGTGGTCCTGTAAGGGAGCAAATTGTCACCACTGATGGCACAAAGGTGTTTGAATTATACACATCTGTATTGCCAGATCGGACCTGTGGAATCGCATTGATTGATGTCACCGCCGTCATAGCAGAAGAACGAAAACGCAAAAGACGGGAATGGGAGATCTACAGAGATATCCTGGGTGTGGTCACAGAAGGTAAGCTATTGTTGCTTAGTGATGAAGAATTATTTTTCTTGCTTCGGGAAGGGCATAAGCTCTTGGCAATCGATATCCGTTTACCGGAGCAGCTTGCAGAACTGCGTAAATTGTTCAAGCAAGCTTTGGAACCACAAGGCATTTCTGATAAACGATTGCTGCAATTTCTCGTTGCGGTCAACGAAGCTGCTTCCAATACGTTGAAGCACGGAAAAGGCGGTGTGGTTACGTTATACCTAACGAATGACAGGCAGATGTGCCGCGCTGTGATCCATGATGAAGGACAAGGAATTTTGCTCGAGGATATCCCGCGAGCTACCCTACAACAAGGATTTTCTACGCGCCACTCGCTTGGGGCCGGTTTTCATGTGATCCTGCAATACTGTGATCGTGTTTATTTGAGCAGCTCCCTGGCAGGCACAAAGCTTATTTTAGAATGTATCCTTTCACGTTAAGCAACCATTTCCAAAAAGCCAAATGTTTGCAAGTGAATGAAAATGGGTAATATAGTAAAAGGACGAGCAGATTGGGTGTACCGATACCTATTGAGAGGAGTTTGAGCATGGACTACCGCGCAACAGAGGCGAACGGACAGGCTACATTGTTTTTCGTCGGAGAGTTGGACATGGCTGTAGGAGATCGAGTAGGTGAATTGCTCCAGCAGTATGGAGGGCGAAATCAATCCGTTACCGTCGATTTTCAAGGTGTCTCCTTTGTAGATTCTTCCGGTATTGGAAGCTTGTTTTTTACCACGAAAGAACTGTTGGCCATGGGCAAACAGGTAGAAATCGTCAATGTCCGAGAAGAAATTCTCGATATTTTGGGCGTGCTCGGTTTTACCGAAGCACTGGGCATTGCAGTTGGAAAAGTGGGCGAAACCCGGGTTTGACGCCAAACAGCGTGATTGTATATAATAGTGAAAGCTAACTATACGACAATTACATATAATATGAACGATGAGTGGGAAGAGTAAGTCAGGACACCTTAGCAGAGAGGAGAATCAGTTGCTGCGAGATTCTCTAAGGTCATGAATGGCTGAAGGTCGCCCAGGAGTTTTTTCGGTGAAAGCATGTGCCTAGCCGAGACCGGTTCGCAACCGTTATCTTGTCAGAGTGAACACACCATAAGCATGACGTTTATCGTGTGTTAACAAAGGTGGTACCGCGAAAATAATCCTTTCGTCCTTTGCGATGAAGGGTTTTTTTATTTTTTGCAAAGCAAGTTATGCTAATAGGAGGAGTCGTACATGTCTACACAGCCAACAACCGACATTGACCAATTGCTGCCGAAAAACTATGATCCAAAAGCAGCAGAGAACAAATGGTATCCGTATTGGATCGAAAAACAATTTTTCAAGGCAGAACGTGACCCGAATAAACGTCCGTTTACGATTGTCATTCCACCGCCGAACGTAACTGGTAAATTGCACTTGGGACACGCGCTGGATACGACTTTGCAAGATATCATTACGCGTACCAAGCGTATGCAAGGCTACAGCACCTTGTTCTTGCCAGGTATGGACCATGCTGGTATCGCGACTCAAGCGCGCGTAGAAGCTACCTTGCGTGAAGAAGGCGTCTCTCGCCATGATCTGGGCCGCGAAAAATTCGTGGAAAAAATATGGGAGTGGAAGCACATCTACGCTTCGCATATTCGTGAGCAGTGGGAAAAGCTCGGTCTTGCCCTGGATTACTCCCGCGAGCGTTTTACGATGGATGAAGGCTTGTCCCAAGCTGTCCGCGAAGTATTTGTTCGTCTTTACGAAAAAGGCTTGATCTATCGCGGCAACCGCATTATTAACTGGGACCCTGCTGCCCGCACAGCTCTGTCTGATATTGAAGTAATCTACAAGGAAGTAAAAGGTGCGCTGCATCACATGCGTTACCCATTGGCAGATGGCAGCGGTTATATCGAAGTAGCTACAACCCGTCCTGAAACAATGCTAGGTGATACGGCTGTAGCTGTACATCCGGAAGATGAGCGTTACAAGGACATGATCGGCAAAACCGTGATTTTGCCAATCGTAGGACGAGAAATTCCAATCGTTTCAGATGACTACGTTGATCCTGAGTTTGGTTCTGGCGCTGTAAAAATTACGCCGGCACACGATCCGAATGACTTTGAATTGGGTCTTCGTCATCAGTTGCCACAAATCGTTGTCATGGATGAGACGGGCGCGATGAACGAGCTGGCTGGTATCTACAAAGGCTTGGATCGCTTTGCATGCCGCAAGCAAATCATCAAAGATTTGACTGAGCAAGGTGTGATGTTCAAGGTTGAGGAGCATATTCATCAGGTTGGTCATAGTGAGCGCAGCGATGCAGTCGTAGAACCATACCTTTCTACCCAATGGTTCGTAAAAATGCAGCCTTTGGCTGACGAAGCACTGGCTAATGCAAATAGCCCTGAGAGCGTGAAATTCGTCCCAGAGCGCTTCAAGACGAATTACCTGCGTTGGATTGAAAACATCCGCGACTGGTGCATCTCCCGTCAGCTTTGGTGGGGTCACCGAATTCCTGCATGGTATTGCGGAGATTGTAACGAAACGATTGTATCTCGCGCGGATGTGACTGAGTGCCCAAGCTGCCACAGCCACAAGCTGGAGCAGGACAACGACGTTCTCGATACATGGTTCTCCTCTGGTCTATGGCCGTTCTCGACGCTGGGCTGGCCGGAAGAATCCGAGGACATGAAGTACTTCTATCCAACGAATGTCCTGGTAACAGGCTACGATATTATCTTCTTCTGGGTTGCTCGCATGATGTTCTCAGGTCTTGAATTTACCGGGAAAAGTCCGTTTGAATCCGTTTTGATCCACGGCATTATTCGCGACTCCGAGGGCCGAAAAATGTCCAAATCACTTGGCAACGGTGTCGATCCAATGGAAGTGATTGAGAAGTACGGAGCGGATGCGCTGCGATACACACTAGCAACAGGGAACTCCCCAGGGAATGACCAGCGCTTCTATTGGGAAAAGGTGGAGGCAAACCGCAACTTCGCGAACAAGATTTGGAATGCGTCTCGTTTTGCCTTGATGAACCTGGCTGACTTCAAATACGAGGAAATCGATTTGAGCGGTGAGCTGTCTACACCAGACAAATGGATTCTCTCCCGCCTGCAAGCGACAATAGCAGATGTAACCCGTCTGTCTGACGCATTTGAATTCGGTGAAGCAGGCCGTGTGCTGTACAACTTCATTTGGGATGATCTGTGTGACTGGTATATCGAGATGGCTAAGCTGCCGCTGTATGGTACAGATGAAGCGGCGAAGAAAACAACCCAATCCGTTCTGGTGACGGTTCTGGATCAAACGCTCAAGCTGTTGCATCCGTTCATGCCGTTCATCACGGAGGAAATTTGGCAGGCATTGCCGCACCAAGGCGATAGCATCACAGTAGCACCTTGGCCAACCGTTAACGAGCAATGGATTTTTGCTGAAGCAGAAAGCGAAATGAACCAGTTGATGGATATCATCCGCAGCGTACGCAACATCCGTGCAGAAGTAAACGTACCAATGTCCAAGAAAATTGAGCTCCTGATCAAGCCAAGCGATGCATTGTCCGCTGAGCGTCTGACACGTGGTGAGCACTACCTCAGCCGTTTCTGCAACCCTGAGCGTCTGGAAATCAGCCTGGATCTGGCTACGCCTGATAAAGCGATGTCTGCTGTGATCACGGGAGCAGAATTGTTCCTTCCACTGGCAGGCTTGATCGATATCGAGCAAGAGCTGAAGCGTCTGGAAAAAGAAGTGGCGACACTCAACGGCGAAGTGGAGCGTATTGAGAAAAAGCTCAACAATGCCGGATTTATGGCCAAGGCACCTGAAAAAGTAGTCGCAGAGGAAAAAGCGAAGATGGCAGACTACATGGATAAGCGGGATAAAGTGATTGCACGACTTGCCGAATTGATGGGCGAATGATCCGCCATACCATCGCATATTTTTGAGAATGGAGCATTGTGGTATGCATGCAGAAGAAGGGTTTGTAGAATATACGCAAGCGCTCGACTGGCTGCATGGACTGCTCAGATTCGGTCAACGGCCGGGGCTGGAGAGAATGCAGTGGGTTTTGGAGCAAGTAGGACATCCTGAGCGGAGAATCCCATTTATTCATGTGGCTGGCACCAATGGAAAAGGTTCAACCTGCGCATTCCTGACGCAAATGCTGATGGAAGCTGGATATAGTGTAGGTACATTTACCTCCCCCTATTTGGTTGACTTCCGTGAGCGCATCCGTTACAACGGCAGCATGATCGCGGAAGAAGATCTATTGCAGCTGGTGAATGAAGTCAAGGTATGGGTGCAACGATGCGAACGAGAAACAGAGTTCGGTTCCCCTACCGAATTTGAAGTGATTACGCTGATCGCCATTCTTTATTTTTCAAGAGTGGCGAGACCAGCGGTAGTCGTATGGGAAACAGGACTAGGCGGGCGATTGGATTCGACGAACGTCGTCCTTCCGCTTGTTTCAGTCATCACGAATATCGGCATGGACCATACAAAAGTATTGGGAGAAAGCTTGGAAGATATTGCCCGGGAAAAAGCAGGAATTATCAAGCCGGGTGTTCCAGTAGTCACAGGTGAGGTTAGGCCGGAACTTCTCGCGATTTTTGAGGAGCGCACAAGACAAACGATGAGTACGCTATATCATATTGGTGAACATTTCCAGGCAGAGCAGGTAGAGGAGCAGCTGGGTGACCAACAGTTTCGTTACAAAAGCATTCACCGTCGTGCGGAAGCATCCTACCGTCTTACCATGAATGGCATTCACCAAACAACCAATGCAGCCGTTGCTCTAATGACCATCGATATCCTGCGAAATTACTTCTCTTTCTTGCTGGAGGAAGAAGAAATATCTCGCGGTTTGCAACAAACGCGTTGGCCTGGTCGTCTAGAAGTCATCTCTCCAAGACCAATGGTTATCTTGGATGGGGCACACAATCAGGAAGGAATGGAGGCGCTTGTAAGCAGTCTGGATCGGTTGTTGCCGGACGGAGTACAGTTGCATTTGCTCTTTTCTGGATTGGCAGATAAGCCGCTTGCCAAAATGGCAGAGTCGCTCGCACCAGTAAAGTCAAAAATCAAAAAGCTGCATGTGACAACCTTTGACTTCCCGCGTGCAGCCGAAGCCAATAGCTTACAAGAGTCGTTTTTAGCCGGTGGCTGGGAGCAAGAGTTTCTCGATGCAGTCCCAGACTGGCGGGCGTTTCTCCTTTCTTGGATGCGGGAGAAGCAATCAGCGAAGGCGGATGACTGGTTGGTCGTCTGCGGTTCGCTCTACTTCATCGCCCAAGTACGCACATTCTTTCCCACTATAGTAGAAGAGGCAGGTGAATAGGGTGGATCAGGCCCAACACGTCCACTTTGTGGGCATCGGCGGTTATGGCATGAGTGCCATTGCCCGCGTCTTGATCGACCTTGGATACAAGGTAACCGGCTCCGATGTCGCCATGAATGATTTGGCGAAAAAGCTGGAAGCAAGAGGGGCGGTCATTCATATTGGCCATAACGCTGCCCACGTGGAGGGAGCAGACAGCATCGTATACTCCACCAGTATTTCCAAAGACAATCCTGAGGTGATCGCAGGTCAAACATTGGGAATTCCGGTCATGCACCGTTCCCAAATGCTTGCTCGCATATTGAATGAACGCACAGGAGTAGCAGTAGCCGGAGCACACGGCAAGACGACCACGACATCGATGATCTCTCACGTGCTGGAAGAGTGCGATGTAGACCCGACTTTCATCATCGGCGGTGAATTAATGAGTGCTGGTACCAACGCAAAGGCAGGTACCAGTGATTATGTCATTGCCGAGGCAGACGAGAGCGACGGTTCCTTTTTGGAATACAGACCGATGTATGAAATTGTGACGAGCATTGAACCAGATCATCTGGAGCATTTCGATGGCGACTTCAACAATTTGAAACAGGCGTACGTCCAGTTCTTGAGCCATCTCAAACCGGATGGAAAAGCGATCCTGTGCATCGATGATCAACATGTGCGTGAAGTTATGCCGTCCGTAGAAAAAACGGTCGTGACGTATGCAGTCGATCCGAACTTTGTGGCACAAGCACAGTTTTCTGCCACTTCGATTGAATGTGGAGATCGTTGCAGCACGTGCCAGATTTATCACAAGGATGAGCGGTTGGGTGAATTGTGTCTCGTAGTCCCAGGCAAGCATAATATTGCAAATGCACTGGCTGCGATCATTGTTTGCCTGGATATTGGCCTTTCCTTTGATAAAATTGCACAGGCACTGTCTACTTTTAGCGGTGCCAAGCGCAGATTTCAAATTATCGGGGATGCACGAGGCGTCCTGGTTGTAGATGACTACGCGCATCACCCGACAGAAATTATCGCCACACTAAGTGGGGCAAGGGCATCGGGCCGACGTGTGATCGCTGTGTTTCAGCCACAACGCTACACACGCACGTATTTCCTCATGGATGAATTCAGCCGTGCCTTTGCAGAAGCAGACGAAGTGATCATCACGGATATCTACTCTCCAGCAGGCGAAGAAAAGATCGAAGGAGTTACCTCCGAGGTGTTGGTGCAAAAAATCCGCACCAACAGCCACCCGCGTGCGCAGTACATTCCGACGAAGGAACAAATGCAGGAGCATGTCTTCAAAGGATTGCAAGAGGGCGATCTCGTGTTGACAATGGGTGCAGGGGATATTTGGAAATCCGCTTACTGGCTGGCTGAAAAGCTAGAGAAATAACGGATAGAGGCATATGAAGGCTTGGAACCTACGGGTTTCAAGCCTTTTATTTTCTACCGAAAAGTTTTGGCGTAATACTGCAAAGGATGATCTACCAATATTTTAAAAGGTATCGATGAACCAACAATGCTAGTGAGAAGAAAAAGCACAGGGCTCGCAGACCTTGACAACGCCTACCCAGTCGGAACTACAAAAAGGGGACCACGCTTGTCGAACACTTCTCCCTTGAGAAACATCCGCCCGTAGGGTGGCTTTGGCTCGACGGTCCCTTTTTGTAGTGGAGACGGGCAGTGAATCCCCCTGCTGGCGTGTCAGAGTCGAAGAGAACTGTGCTTTTTCTTCTCCTCCACTATGTTGATTCAAAAATTAGTACCAGATATTAATATCTAGTGTTATAATCAGATCATAAAAACGGAAGGTGATGATCGGATGATGACAAATGCAAGCCCCTTCAAGTCGCGAATTACCGCTATCGGTACATATGTGCCGAGTCGCGTTCTTGCCAATACAGATATGGAAAAACTAGTGGAGACATCGAATGAGTGGATTTTACAACGAACAGGTATTCATGAGCGCCGTATGGCAAGGGAAGATGAATTTACCAGTGATCTCGCCATCGCTGCTATCCACGATATGATCGCGAATTATGGGAAGGATATCCGCGATGTCGATATGATTTTGGTGGCGACCAGTACGCCAGACTATCCATTTCCAAGTGTAGCAAGCCAAATCCAGGCGCATTTTCAAGTCGAGCAGGCGGGAGCCATGGACCTCTCCGCTACCTGTGCAGGATTTACGTATGCGCTCCATATGGCAAATGCGCTCATTAGCTCTGGTTTGCATCGCAAAGTGTTGGTGGTAGGTGCAGAAACCTTAACAAAAGTAACCGACTATACGGATCGTACGACGTGCATCCTGTTCGGGGACGGGGCGGGTACAGTGTTGGTTGAGCAAGACTCTACGGCTCCTGGTTTTTTGTCCGCCTATTTAGGCTCAAAGGGGGACGGAGGGATTCATGTATACCGATCGGGCTTGTCCACGCATATGGACGGACGAGAATTGAGTGGGAATGGATGCATGGTCCAAAACGGGAGAGAAGTGTACAAGTGGGCAGTAACAACTGTTCCAAAGGGGATGCAGGAGGTAGTGAGTCGGGCGGGCAAAACGCTCGAAGATGTCGACTGGTTCATACCGCACAGTGCCAATTTGCGCATGATCGAATCCATTTGCGAGAAGAGCCAGTTTCCTCTCGAAAAGACATTGTACAGTCTGACACACTATGGCAACACATCAGCGGCTACCATTCCATTGTCGCTCGCCTTGGGGATCAAGGAAGGCAAAGTAAAGGCAGGGGATACGATCTTGTTGTATGGGTTTGGCGGTGGTCTCGTCCACGCTGGCCTTTTGTTCACTTGGAATCCGTAAACCATGTTCATAAATCGAGAGGCTGTCCAGAATCGTTCTGGGCAGTTTTTTCGTCCCAGGAAAGAAGCGTATTCTTAAGGACAGTTTCAACTTGGGGGATGAAGAAATGGCAAACGCTGTGATATTATTCGGGCTCTGCCTTTACCTCTCGTGGGTAGATTTTCGTCATAGACGAATACCCAATCTTGCATTAGGTGTAGGGTTTGTACTGATTTCTATTATGGAATATGTTCTCTCTTCGGAGAGGGAATGGCTGATGGCTGGATTCTTTGCGATTCTCTGTTTACTGGTATTTGGATGGATCAGCTGGCACAGGCCGCGTGCGCTTGGGATGGGGGATGTGAAGCTGTTTGCTCTAGTCTGCTATGGACTTGGGGTTCACGATTTTGTAGTCGTTCTAACGGTTGCGAGCTTGGCAGCTATGCTCGTCTCTCTCGTTTTATTGCTGATACGAAAAGTAAGTATAAAATGCGAAGTACCGTTTGCGCCTTTTGTGACGATTGGGCTAGCCGTCATTTTGTATATAAGCGATACCTCTTGAAATGGTATGGGGAATAGTAGTAGAAACAAATTTAATAGAATCACTAGATAGAAGTCATAACTAGTCCGAGCAAAACGTATGCTAGTACAAAGAGCCTGTGGCTAGGAGGGCAAGCGTATGAGCGGACAAAATAAAAATCGTGTGACGGTCAAAATGAACGGAAGGTTCTGGGATGAAAAGCGGGACGATATCCCGAAGGAAGCAAGTAGAAAGCGCACCCCAAAGGATGACACGCCTCGTGGTCGTTTTCAAGCGCCTCCCTTGCCGTTTACTGACCCGTTTAAAGAGAAGGGCAACGAAGCATGGGAACGCATGATGCAGCTACGTGGAGCTGCCACGAAAGAAACGAATCCGAACGTCGAATTCGATCAGACGACAAACGACTCCTTTGAAACCGATTATTCCTTCGAGGATACCGAAGAGAAGGGATACAGGAGTAGTCCTGGTAGTCGGCTCGCAGCATTATGGCCAAAGGGGCCCTTTTGGCGCACGACATTAACAACGGGTGGGGCTATAGCAATTGGTCTCTTGTTCGGATTTCTTGTTTTGACAGTCTTTTCCCAAAAGGAGTTTTCCGAGTCGTACGGGAATGTTCTGAGTGAAACGGTTCAGACACTGACCGCGCCGGGTGCAGGCACTGAACAAACCGCTGGGAAAAATGGCGTGGCAGGTCCCACTTTGCCTAATGAAAGCCAGCCAACGCAAGAGACGCCAACGAATGGTACCGTAGTGGGTCAAAAAGCGATAGCCCTACAACTGCCAGCCGTAAACATGTACGTTGCACAGGCAGGAGTATTCCAGCCGGATGCATCGCCGCAAACAGCTGTAGAACCACTGGAGAAAGCGGGGATTCCTCATTTGCTTTATAAGGATGCAAGCAAGCAGTACATGTTCGCAGCCGCTGCTCCCACAAGAGATGCTGTGCTAGGCTTTGCCGCCAGTTTGAAAAACAAAGGCATGGATATATACGTCAAAGAATTTTCCTTTCCCGCTTTTGAAGGGTCTGTCCCTGTCGGAAAAGCCGCCAACGCATCTGGTGACCCTAACGTGAATGCCTTTTTCACCCACGGAGTCAAACTCGTCCAAACACTTTCAGCACAATCAGGGCTGATTATTACGACGGGTCAACTTTCGCCAACGGCAAAAGAAACAGCAGAATTAAAAGAAATTCACCGCCAATTTCTGGAGGAAAGCCGTAAAATGGAACCTAAGGAAGCCTGGAAGCCATTGCTAGATGGGATGGTAAATGGGGTGAATCAAGCGCTGGCAGCCAGGGACAAAATGGCAGAAGCGAGCACTGGCAAAAAGGTGGAAAGCGCCGAATCCTATGCGTGGCAAGTACAGGCGGGTGTCCTTGCCTTTTTCGAGAGCTACTCGAGCTGGATTCAAAATGCACGTTCATCCACATAAGTGCATGTTTATATGGTCTTCCGCAAGGTTTTCTTGCAGGAGGCCTTTTCTTTCTATACAGTAACTACCAAGAGCAATCAGGGATTGTTTCGCTTCTCCCCATTTGCTAAACTTATGTTTGGCAAAAAGAGAATCCCTTATAAAAAGGGAGTTGGGAAAATGGGGAAAGAAACGCTTACTCTCGTGTTTCTGTTGGTGAGTGGACTTTTGTTTGGCAGCATTATCGGGGAGATTTTAAGTCCCTGGCTACCTTTTTTGACCAAGAGTAAAGAGATTACTTGGTCGCCTGCGGCAGATTTAGAAATTTTGAAGTACGAACTGAACTTTCAGGTAAAACTAAATCTAGCCAGTATCGGAGGCTTAGCCCTCGCATTTTGGATACATCGACGAATAAAGTAGGTTGAAAAATGACGAAAAAAAATGTTCCTCTCATTCTGGCTTCATCTTCGCCTCGTCGAAGGGAGCTTCTGCAAGCTTTGGGCTTATCATTTACCGTTATCACCAGTGATGTAGATGAGACGACAGCAGAGCATTTATCTGCGAGCGAAGTAGTAGAAGAATTGTCTTTGCGCAAGGCCAAGGAAGTGGCTTCTCGCTTGACGGAAGGCGTCGTTTTAGGATCTGATACGGTAGTCGTTCTTGATGGCCAAATACTGGGCAAGCCTGTTGATGAAATGGACGCATATCGTATGTTGTCCATGCTTCAGGGGCAAGAGCACACCGTTTATAGTGGAGTCGCCTTGATAGATGTGGAGACAGGCCGTGCGGAAGTCTCACATAGTCTAACACACGTAAGAATTCGAGCTTTAACAGAGCAAGAAATCAAGTCGTACATTGCGACAGGTGAGCCGATGGATAAAGCGGGCTCATACGCCATTCAGGGTATTGGAGCCACGATCGTGGAAGGAATAACCGGAGACTACTTCACAGTTGTTGGTCTTCCGTTAGGCCTCACGTCTACTCTTTTGACACGTTTTGGGATGCCGATATTGTAAAGTTGTCATGCTTGAAGCAAGCGGCGACGGCCATACGCCTCATGAACATCTCCATGTCAGCCGTTTTCGATAATGTGAATATGGCTGGAGGCGGATATAAAATGGCAACAAATACCTGTAACAAAATGCTGTTGAAAAACGTCCCTTACTATGACCGTCCACGTGAACGACTGCTTCGCGAAGGAGCGGTCCATCTGTCTGATACTGAACTTCTTGCCATTTTACTGCGGACAGGCAGGGAACAAGAGACGGCTCATCAGCTGGCTCAGCGCTTGTTAGCCAGGTTTGGAGACCTGCGTGGTTTAGCCCAAGCCTCTCATGCTGAGTTAACAGAGCTAAAAGGAATTGGTCCAGTCAAAGCGATTGAATTGCATGCTGCGTTTGAGCTTGGGCGTAGATTGATGGGAGTGCCTCGAGAGTATAGGGCTTCTATCCGTTTACCACGGGACGTAGCTGATTTGATGTCGCCAGAGCTTGCTCATTTGACACAGGAACATTTTGTCTGTCTCTTTCTGAATACCAAGAACCATGTGATTGGCAAGCAGACGATTTTTGTAGGCAGTCTGGACGCTTCCATCGTACACCCGAGAGAAGTCTTTAAAGAAGCGATCCGTCGTAGCAGCGCATCGGTGATATGCCTACATAACCATCCGAGCGGTGATCCGACACCTAGCAGGGAAGACATCGCGATTACGCATACATTGCGTGACGCTGGTGAACTGGTGGGGATTTCATTGTTGGATCATGTTATTATCGGGGAAGGCAAGTACGTTAGTCTCAAAGAGCAAGGGTACTTGTAACATGTTTTTACGTGCAAGATTTATCATCGATATGTCTATGAATTCTTGTGCGCATGAAAACCTTCCACAAAAACGCGGTCGCTCTATCTTGGAGAGGCCTCGGAAGAGGTTCTCTTATGCTTGTCATTTGGATTAATATTTGGAAGGAGTTTTTTTATGTTTGGTGGATTTACACGTGACTTGGGGATTGACCTCGGCACTGCCAATACACTTGTTTTTGTGAAGGGTAAAGGAATTGTTGTGCGTGAACCTTCTGTTGTAGCGATTCGTACGAATAACAATTCCATTGAAGCAGTAGGGAACGCAGCAAAAAGTATGATCGGACGTACGCCAGGTAATATCGTAGCGGTTCGCCCAATGAAAGACGGGGTTATCGCTGACTTTGATACAACTGCGACAATGATGCGTTATTTCATCAATCAAGCACAAAAAAATCAAGGGCTGTTTACGCGTCGTCCAAACGTAATGGTCTGTGTACCTTCGGGAATTACTGCGGTGGAAAAGCGCGCAGTCGAAGACGCTACGAAGCAGGCTGGCGCGAAGGAAGCATATACGATTGAAGAACCGTTTGCAGCAGCGATCGGTGCAGACCTGCCAGTGTGGGAACCGACTGGAAGTATGGTCGTTGACATTGGCGGTGGTACGACAGAGGTCGCTATCATTTCTCTCGGGGGGATTGTTACATCCCGCTCCATTCGTGTGGCTGGGGATGAGATGGACGAGGCGATCATTCAGTACATCAAGCGCCGTTACAACTTGATGATCGGGGAACGGACATCAGAAACATTGAAGTTGGAGATCGGATCTGCGATTGCTCCTGATGAGGTCGAAAACGTTGACATTCGCGGTCGTGACCTTGTAACCGGATTGCCAAAAACGCTCTCGGTAAGCAGCACAGAGATTGCAGAAGCATTGGCGGAAACCATTTCTGCTATCGTGGAATCGGTGAAGGTAACACTCGAAAAAAGCCCGCCTGAGCTCGCGGCGGACATCATGGATCGTGGGATTGTACTCACAGGCGGCGGTGCGCTCTTGCGCAACATGGATCGCCTGTTAAGTAAGGAAACGGGTATGCCCGTGCATGTCGCGGAAAACGCACTGGATTGCGTAGCGATTGGAACAGGTCGTGCATTGGAGAACATTCACCTGTTCAAATCCAAGCAAGGCATCACCTCTTCCCGACTAAAACGGGGTAAATAAACGGAGGGTAGGGCATGTCGTTTTTCGGGAATAAGCGGCTTATCATTGTACTTGTAGGCTTGGTCCTGCTTATCTCCGTCGTGGGCTTCACTTCTCGTGAACGGGTTAGCCTGACCTGGCCAGAAATGTTCTTCAAAGATACCTTCAGCGTGGTGCAGGGCTTTTTCTATCGCCCTGCCCAGGCTGTTTCTGGCTTTTTTCAGGAAATTGAAGAAGCGTACGGCGTATATGAAGAAAACAAGGCACTCAAGGCAAGTTTGGATCAATATGCCCGTCTCAGTGCCGAATTGCACACACTCAAGGCAGATAATGAGCGCCTTCGAGAAATGGTGGGGGCAAAAGATTCACTCAAATCTTACAGGCTTCACTTTGCAGAAGTCGTAGCGAGAAACCCTGATACATGGAACAACGTTGTTACCATCGATCAAGGTTTGAAAAGTGGCATCAAAAAGGATATGGCGGTCATCACTGCCAAAGGAATGATTGGGCGCGTACAGAGTGTTGCCAACTTTTCATCTACAGTTGAATTGTTGACGAGCTATGAACGACGGGACCATATTTCTGCGGGTATTTTGACGCAAGAACTGGTCGAAGGCAAGCCTGTATACCGTCAGATTAGTGGTGTCATCGAGGAATACGACCCGCAAAAGAGATTGCTCGTCATGCGTAAAATCCCTTGGGGACAGGCCATAAAAAAAGATCAGCAAGTTATTTCATCAGGTTTGGGAGGCGTCGTACCTCCTAATTTGCCGATCGGCTATATTGTTCGCGTAGAACCAGATGATTACGGCTTGACTCAAACGGCCTACATCCAGCCAAGCGCTGATTTTTCACAATTGAATGAAGTCATGGTTGTGGAACGAGATTTTACAATCGCTCCCAATGGTGAATTGATCCCGCAACAGCCAGCCGGTCAGACACAAACACAGACAACTGTGCCTCCGGCTCCACCTGCTAGCGGGGGTGGTCAGTAATGGCTCGGTTTTTATTGACGTTGGGCGTCGTGGTCATGTTTGTTTTGGAAGGAACTGTGATGCAAGTATTTTCACCTGGCACTGGGGGTCTGTCTTGGATGATAGTCCCCCGGTTTGCGCTTGTCTGCTGCGTTTTTATTTCGATGTATCTCGGCAGGCGCGAGGGCTTGTATTACGGGATCGCGTTCGGATTTTTACAAGATGTCCTGTTTGGGCAACTAATTGGAATCTATACCATGTCCATGATGGTGGCCAGCTACTTTGCAGGGATGATCGTTCTTTTGTTCCAGAGAGGATTCGGGATGGTTTTTATTACCAGCTTCCTGATTTTGTTCGGACATGAGTGGCTTTTGTATTCCTTGTTCCGCTTGTTTTCCGCTGCCCCCTTCGATGTTCAATGGATTTTGACACATCAAATTTTGCCTAGTGTGCTGTTTAATCTCGCTTTTGGCTTACTGGTATACTTTCCGATCAAGAATGTATGCAACAAGATTCTGGCGAAAAAGGAAATGCACATGCAGTAAGGGCAAAGGAGAGGAGAGTTCGTGGAAGAAGTCAAAGAACCGAAATCAGACATACCTATTCGGCTCAATATATTGTTTGTGATTGTATTTTTGTTCTTCGCCGCCATTATTTTACGGCTGGCCTTTGTGCAGCTGGTGGAAGGCGAACAGTACAAGCATGAATTGGAAAAGTTCAGTATTCGTGAACTGCCGATTTCCGCTCCTCGTGGCCGTATCTTGGATAAAAATGGCGAGGTACTCGTTTCGAATAAGCCAGTGTACACCGTTCAATACGTTGAAGAACAAGGACAGGACATTGATGAAGAGAAAGTCGCGGATCGTCTGGCAAAAATCCTCATTCCCGATGGCGGCAAAATTGGAACGGATAAGGAACTGTTAAAGAAAACGATTGAACTGAGATCAACTTTGCCTGTTGCTTTCAATGCGCAAGAAACAAACGATCTCAAGACAAAGGTTGCGGCGAAGTTAAAAGCCGTTCCGAAAGTAGAGACCGTCGATCAGATGTCGGACTTTGAGCTGGTAAAAACTGCTGTGTATCTCGGGATGCGCGTTCGTTCTCCTTTTGATGACAAGGAGAGAGCAGACCTTATTAAGAAACTGAATGCTGCCAAGCCGGGTACACCCGCTATTACGGAAGCGAACACTACGGATTTCGAACTGTTAAAAATGGCGATAAACGCCAATATGACCCTCACTCTCAAATTGGACAAGGAAGATCGCAATGACCTCGCCAAAAAAGTGAAGGATCAGATCGGAGTTTTACCAACCCCCGTAGGCTTAGCAGAAAAGTCCGACATGGATTTGCTGCGCTATGCCTCGTTGTTCGACATGGATATCAAACTGCCGTTGACAGAGCAGCAACGCCAATTTCAATGGCACAAGCTTTCTTTGCTGCAGGAGATGCGTTCACCGCAGATGGCCAGCTACATCCCTAGACGTGTCAAGGTCAACATCACGGAGCAGGAAATGTTCCAAATCGAAGAACGACGCACCGAACTGCCGGGAATTAGTGTGGAGCTGGAGCCTGTTCGCCAAATTTACGAAGATCCGGATGGTTCGGCATTTGGTACTCACTTTCTCGGGTACATCAATGCGATTCGTCCTGAGAGCTTGAAAGAATATCAGGCACAAGGCTACAACGCTATCGACCGTGTCGGTGTAACCGGTTTGGAGAGCTCCTATGAACGTTATTTGCGCGGTAAAAACGGGATTATGGAAGTGCACGTGAACAAAAATTCGGAGACGGTAGAGAAGAAGATGCGCCAAGCCCCTGAGCCAGGAAACGATCTCGTTTTGGCTATGGACTGGCGTTATCAAAGCAAGGTAGAGGCTATCTTGAAAGAAGAGTTTGAAGCGTTCAAGAAGCGCCCGACTACGCCAAAAGAATTTAAGGACGCACACGTATTGGTGATGAATCCGAATACGGGCGAAATATTGGCGATGGCGAGTTATCCAGATTACAATTTGAATCTGTATTACGACCGCAAGAAATTCAACGAGAGTTACGCCTCGCTTATTTTGCCGAACGAATCAAATCGATTCATTTATACGCCGTATCCACCTGCTTCTACCTACAAGCCACTGTCTGTCATGATTGCGCTTCAGGAGGGTCTGACTACACCGAACGAAGTCATCTATGACCGAGGCGGCTTGAATGTTGGTAACACGTATAAACGAAACTGGAAGGCAAGTGGTCATGGACCTGTTAACGCTCGTCGTGCCTTGCAGGTGTCGAACAATACGTATATGTACGAAATGGCGATTCGATTAGCAAGAAAAGGGAAAGAAGGCTGGGAGAAGCAGTTCTCTGTCTATGATTACTACAATGCCCAGTTTGGTCTTGGTGTGAAAACAGGTGTGGATCTGCCGAATGAACATACCGGTTGGGAAAACCAGAACCTTTACTACGGAAACTTGGCGGACGTGATGATTGGTCAATACGATCTGTTCACGCCGATGCAGCTGGGGCAATACGTATCGACCATTGCGAATGGAGGATATCGGGTACGCCCACATCTTGTAAAAGAAATTCGTAAAGGAACAACCGATCCGAAGAAACCAGGACAAACGCTCTCGGTTATTGAACCACAAGTGCTCAACCGGGTTGATATCGATCCGAAGCATATACAGGTGGTAAGAGAAGGGATGCGGTTGGTTACTCAGCCAGGTGGTACCGTTCAACGATTTAATGGGTTGCCTTTCACTGTTGCAGCCAAGTCTGGTACGGCACAAACGTCGCAGCCGGCGGAAAATGCACTGGTTGTCGGCTTTGCGCCTTATGAAAATCCTCAACTGGTTTTCGTCGTCATTGCGCCGAACAGTTTGAGAGACGGTACGTCCAGTTCTGATGCAACTGGTCCGATCTCGCGTCGATTGCTCGAAGCTTACAATGAACTGAATCCAGGTGTCCTTACTGGTGGGGTTCCGAAGCCAAATCCACCGTCCGCGAAGTAACCGCAATGGTTGTCCAGGGCAATCAAGCCCAAGAGAATAATGGAGTCAAGCTCTTGTAAAATGCCACCATCTGACCCAATTCGGCAATTTTTTCATGCAGAGCAGGAAAAATCTTTCTGTATGGCGAATGGTATCGGTCGAGGTGAAACCGGTGACGACTGTGAAAAGCAAGGTCACGATCAAAGGGACTAAAGAGGGTCTCGTCTTCTTTATGGATGATACCTGTTCCTTCGACGAACTGCTGGCCGATATGCGTGAAAAAATAGAGCATAGCCACCAACAGATTTTGTCGGGGCCACTCATTCGGGTATCTATAAAATTGGGAAAACGATACTGCTCACCCGAGCAACAAGAGCAGTTGACTCAAATTATTCGAACTAAGGGCAACCTGGTGATCCATACAATCGAATCTGATTTGATCACGCGGGAAGAAGCTATGGCTGAACGCCTGAAAACCCATTTTTCCATACAGGTAAATACGGTACGCTCTGGGCAAGTACTGGAGTTTGACGGTGATTTGCTCTTATTGGGAGATGTCAATCCCGGGGGGACGGTTCGCAGTACAGGAAGCATCTACGTGCTGGGTCATCTCAGAGGGTACGCGCACGCAGGTATTTCCGGTGACTCACAGGTAATTATTGCGGCTGCAGTCATGAGTCCTACCCAGTTGCGGATTGCAGATGTGATCAGCAAGCCGGGTGAGGAATGGACGAATAATTCCGGAGGCACAGAATTTGCCTATCTGGAAAATGAGATCATGCTGGTAGCGAAAATGAACTACTTGTCGCGAATCCGCCCTGATTTGGGTGAGAAAAAGCGTGAGGGTTGAGGGAAAGAGGAGGAACGGACGTGGGGATTGGAATTGTCGTAACTTCCGGTAAAGGCGGCGTGGGTAAGACGACCACTTCCGCCAATTTGGGAACGGCGCTCGCATTGTTGGGACAAAAAGTGGTCATGGTAGATACCGATATTGGCTTGCGCAATCTGGATGTAGTCATGGGACTTGAGAACCGAATTATTTATGATCTGGTAGACGTTGCAGAAGGCGCATGCCGACTGCCGCAAGCTCTGATCAAAGACAAGCGGTTTGACAATCTGGCATTGCTCCCAGCTGCTCAGACCAAGGACAAATCAGCAGTAACTCCTGAGCAGATGGAGGAAATCATTACGCAACTGAAGCGGGAATATGATTATGTCATCATCGATTGCCCTGCGGGTATTGAGCAAGGCTTCCGCAATGCAGTGGCAGGGGCTGATCAGGCAATCGTCGTGACTACACCTGAAAAGGCCGCAGTGCGTGATGCTGATAGGATTATTGGCCTATTAGAGCGAGAAAAAATCGGAATGCCGAAGCTGGTTATCAATCGCGTTCGCTCCCATATGGTGAAAAATGGCGACATGCTGGATGTAGAAGACATTTTGGATTTGTTAGCCATTGACTTAATTGGTGTCGTGCCGGATGATGATCATATCATTAAATCCGCGAACCAAGGTGAGCCGGCTGTGATGAATCACGAATCGCGTGCTTCCATCGCGTATCGGAACGTGGCTCGTCGCCTTTTGGGTGAAGCTGTTCCATTACAACCATTGGAAGAAAAAGCGGGCGTGTTCCATAAAATGCGTAAATTCTTTGGATTAAAATAGGTAATACTTGGCTCCCTTCTTTCTATAGAGGGGAGTCACGTTTTCTAGGAGGAAACGGATGGACCTGGAAAAACGTCATTTAAAAACAATTGACTGGACCATCATTTTGATTTTGGCAGGGCTGGGTATCTTTAGCTATCTCGGGATTTCCGGTTCTGCGGCAGGTGTAGATAAGGCGCATCAGCAGGTCCTTTGGTATGTTATCGGCTTTATTGTGCTAGGTGTGACATTGCTATTTGACTATCGCCTATTCCACAACATGGCCTATGTCTTATATGCACTCGGTCTGATTCTTTTGATCGGGGTATTTCAAACGAGGCCCATTAACAATACGACGAGCTGGTATGACCTTGGTCCTGTGTTGTTTCAGCCTTCTGAACCGATGAAGCTGTTCACGATCATAACGGTGGCCCGCTTCTTGTCCAAGAGGGCAACGGATCCGGATCGGTTTTACTATTTTTATAAGCTGATTCCGGTAATGGCCTTGGTTGGTGTACCATTGCTTTTGATTTTGATTCAGCCCGATTTGGGTACCGCCATGGTCTATACGGGTATGCTTGCCACTATGCTAATCGTTGGTGGTATACGGATGAAGCATGTATTGTATGTGGGCGGGCTTGTCGGCAGCTTTTTTGCCGCTATGACACTGTTGTATCAATACAAGCAGGATATTTTTTTCAAGATTATCAAGCCGTATCAATGGGATCGGATCGTCTTTTGGATGAACCCGGATCTTGAACCGATGGGACGAGGATTCCAGCTCAAGCAAGCGTTGATTGCTATCGGCTCAGGGCAATTGTTCGGAAAAGGGATTGATACGCCGACGCAAGCGAGCTTTGGATGGGTGCCGGTAGGAGAAAGTGATTTTATCTTTACCGTCATTGCCGAAAAGCTGGGCTTTGTCGGAGCAGGCTTGCTGATGATTCTGTTTTTCGTCTTGATTTACCGAATGATCCGCATCGCGATGGAGGCAAAAGATCCGTTCGGCTCCTACGTTGTCGCGGGTGTCGTAGGGATGCTTACCTTCCAGATCTTTGAGAATATCGGGATGACGATTCAGTTGATGCCGATTACGGGTATTCCGCTTCCGTTCATTAGCTACGGAGGGAGCTCGCTTGTAACCAACTTCTTGATCATTGGTGTCGTGCTCAATATTGGGATGCGTAAGGACAAGTTGCGTTTTGATTAAAGGAGTTATTCAAAAAGTCATCAGGTTCTCGCCACTTTATTGGTGCTGAATTGATGACTTTTTGAACATTCACGAAATGCGTGACAAATGCAAATACTTATGCTAAAATCATCCTAAGTTAACCATTTTTACAAGTTATAGTGTTTGATTGATTGGTATGGAGTCGTACGTATTGTGAGTGACGTCACCAATTGTCAATCGCAATTCGTATGACTTTTTTCCTTGACGCAAAAGGCTTATCTGTAAAAAAGAGGTTAACGCTACACTCTTTCGCCTCGTGGGGCGTAATGTTCAGGGAGGTTTTGTTTCATGCAACAAGGTATCGTAAAATGGTTTAACGCAGAAAAAGGATATGGTTTCATCCAAGTTGAGGGTGGCGACGACGTATTCGTACACTACAGCGCAATCCAGTCAGAAGGTTTCAAATCTCTTGACGAAGGTCAAAAGGTTGAGTTCGAAATCGTTCAAGGTAGCCGTGGACCACAAGCTGCTAGCGTATCTAAACTGTAAAATTGACAGATTCAAAGACAGTCTCTCAATGGGGAGACTGTCTTTTTTGCGTGTTTCCAACCAATAAGCTGGATAGTTGGAGAGGGACAACGGTCGTCATAAAGCAGGTAGACAAGTCATAGGATGATTCTAAAGGCTTGGCCTGCGGAGGGATGGACATGTTTGAAAGAGTAGATCGTGTAAAAGAAAGACGGAGGGAACGATTGGATCGAATCCGAACACAGTCTCGAGACAGCTATACTCCCTACGTCGATGATTGGAAAGATCCCGTCGAAGAAACTCCGAATCCATTCAGTTACTCGCCGCGCGAGAATGATATGATGGACCAGCCACCGTCCCATGAAAAGTGGGGCGTGCAAATTTTAGCATCTGTCTTATTGATTGGTGCTGCTTATGTTTTGTTTCAAACTACACTGATCCCTGCCTCTTGGAAAAGCTCCGCGAGGGAAGTCATGACACGGGACTTTAATTTTTCGGGGGTAGCGGACTGGTATGAAGCAAGATTTGGTCCAATTCCGACGATGCTTCCCTCGATACCTACCCATCCCCCTGCCGTGCCAGCAACGAGTACAACAAAGAACGCAGGTGCTGTGTGGAAGCTCCCGAGTAGCTGGAAAGTCGTAAAATCCTATGATCAAGAGAGTGCAAATGTGATCCTGAATACGGGAATGAACGATCAAATCACGATCGGAGAAGCCGGCTGGGTCGCGTTTGTCGGAGAAAAGCCTGATTATGGGACCACAGTGATTGTTCGTCTAACCAAAGGGCGGGAGATATGGTTGGGCAATCTCGATAGTATAGGGGTGACGAAAGACGAGGTCATGAAACCTGGTCAAGTCATTGGAACCGCACGGGTAATGGACCAGACATCACGTCATCTATATATAGGGGCGAAAGTGAATGAGCAATTTGTTAATCCCTTGGAAGTGATACCGTTTGAATAGGGGAGGCTGGCTCGACATTCGGTTTCGTATTCACCTGCTATTTTGGGCGGTGATCGGCTTGTCCGTGGTGACAGGCCATTTTTTGGAGGTCATTACCTTGTTTGTCATCGTGCTGATCCATGAATTGGGGCATGTAGCGATGGCGCGTGAGCTCGGATGGACCGTAAAAGAAGTGCAGCTTCTGCCTTTTGGTGGAGTAGCGACGATGGAAGCCTCGTACGCCACGGACCCAATGGATGAGATTGTCGTGGCACTCGCTGGGCCCTTCTTAAATATGGTGATGATGGCTGCTTCGTACTTGTTTTGGTTTATGGGGATATGGACGGAAGAGTGGGCCCGCTTTTTCTTGATAAGCAATTTGACGATTGCGCTGTTCAACTTGTTGCCAATCTGGCCATTGGATGGCGGGAGAATCTTGTTGGCTGTTCTATGCTGGTTTATGTCGTATAGGCAGGCGACGATGATATCGATGACGGGGAGTACGCTGTTTGCGGGGATCATGGTGGGGATGTCCAGCTTGGAGTTGAAGTACAACTTAGCAGTGATCGGGATTTATTTATTGACGTTGAACATTCAGGCATTTTTGCGGTTTCCTTATCAATTTTTTCGCTTTCTTGTGGAAAAATACGAACGGCAGCAAGAAGAGGCTGCCGTTCAAGCCATACGCGTGCATCCTGAGGAAACAGTACTGGCTGTCTCACACAAGCTGCGGCGGGGATGCTCCCATCTTTTCTACGTGCAAGGCGCGGGTCTCTTGGCAGAGGAACAGCTGTTGTATGCCCTTCTGTTCGAGCAAAAGCACGACGCCGCAGTGGGCAGGCTCCTTTAGTCTTTAGTCCTTAATCTGCAGGAGCGATCCATTCCATCAGCCAGCAATCACGCATGCTTCCTTCGTGCCATTCGTGCAGAGGAAGCTCTTTTACTTTTCGAAAGCCACATTTTTCATAGCAACGCAGGGCTCGTTCATTCCAGGCTTGTGGGTCAATCGCTACTTTTTGTGCTTGTTTTTCCGTGTGGAGATAGTGGAGGATGGCTGTAACGAGCTGAGTGCCAATACCGCGATTCCAGTAAACAGGCTCTCCGATGAACTGGTCCATGCCGTAGACAACGTCGTCTTTTGCATACCCGTACAGTTGTTTTTCCGGGGTATCGAGTGGATAAAATTGCGCATAACCAATCGGTTCGTCTGCGTACAAGATCAGGCAGCGTGTTTCACCGTCGTCTTCCGGAAAAAAGCTTTGCTGCACGAGCTTCTCGTCATGTGGACGATCGCGACCTTCATAATAAGCCAAAACGCGCTCGTCAGAAAGCCATTTGACTAAGTAAGCGGCATCATTGGAGGATAAGGCTCTTATTTTTAAATCACCAGCATGAATCATGGATTCTCTCCTTTACCTTGACTTGGCAGCTATGTTAGATTACTTCCTATGAGCCCGGTTATCCTTCTTTTGGGCAATGTTTGCACGGGGAATAAGGAGTGAAGGCAGTGAAACAAGTAGCGATCAGTGCACAAGGTGGCAGCATCCGCATCGCATTCATGGAAAACGGGAAATTGCAGGAATGGCGTACACAGGATGTGGGAGCAGACGCGAGCGTTGGTGACATTTATCAAGGACGGATCGCGGATGTGAAGCCTGGTATCCAATCCGCCTTTGTTGATATTGGTACAGGCCAAAATGCTTATTTGTATGTAGTTGACACGGTTGGTGTGGAGTCGGGGGGAGCAGCGAAACCAAGTATTACGGAACGCGTTCACGTAGGACAAAAGGTATTGGTTCAAGTGAGTAAAGAAGCGTTGGAAATGAAGGCACCAAAAATCACGATGCGGATCAGCTTGCAGGGGCGTTACCTGGTGTACCTTCCGACTGAAGAAAGCATATCGCTTTCTCGTAAAATAACCGATGATACCAAACGAAAACGACTGCAACAGGTGATCTCTTCGACAGTAGCGCAAGGAGAAGGCTGTATTCTACGCACGGAAGCGGCGGAAGCAGAAGAGCAGACACTCATTAGCGAACTGGTCTATTTGCGCAATCGCTGGCAGGACATGCTGCGAACAGCGGAGGGACTACGCTCGACCGGGCGGATTTTTCAGGATGCAGAGTTGATTGAGATGGCGGTCCGAGATGGCTTGGCAAACGGCATGGATGAGCTGTTGGTAGAAGGTGCAGCGACTCATCAGCAGGTAAAAGCGGCGTTGGCAGCTTTTGCTCCGGAAGTACAAGAGAAGCTGCGCTGGTATCAGGGCAAACAGCCGATCTTTGACTTCTTGGGTGTCGAGGCGGAGCTGATTCGTGCTCGTGATCGACAAGTGCCGCTAAAGAGTGGAGGGTCCTTGGTCATCGACAGGACAGAAGCGATGACAGTCATTGATGTAAATACCGGTTCATTCACAGGTGGGGGAGGGCAACAGCGGGAGCAGGCAGTGACGGCGACCAATCTGGAGGCGGTAACTGAAATTGCCCGGCAGCTGCGGTTGCGAGACATCGGTGGCATCGTGATCATTGATTTCATCGACATGAAAGAGCAGAGCAATAAGGAGCGAGTGATCTCGCGATTGAAACAAGAGCTGGCAAAGGACCCTGTGCCTTCGACTGTTCTCGGGATGACGTCGCTTGGATTAGTCGAGATGACGCGAAAAAGAGTGCGTGCGAGCCTGACGGAGCGGCTGACGGAGCCGTGTGAGGCATGCAAGGGCCGAGGGAGAGTTTGGCGAGTAGACGAGCTGTTCCGGCGCTTGTACGCCGAAGTCACCGCATTGGCAAAGAGCCAAGATGCGGAGGCTGTTCTCGTGGACATGCCGCCAAGATTGTTGGACATGATAGAGGAGTGGGAAAAAGCGGAAGCAATTACATGGCCTGTCCATGTCTATAAGCGGCTTGTCCCTTCTTTGAACCCAGAAGAGTTTCGAATTGGATACGTTGGAAATCGGGCAGAGGCGGAGCGTTTACGATCGAAATAACTTGACTGGGCTATTGTAGCTATGATAACCTAATGGTTGTCATACAGATATGCCTCGTGCATACTGTAACCGCACGAATCAGGTACATAAGCCGTCGCTCGTCGACGCACCTGTAAAGGCGAGTCTGAGTATAGGAGGTGCACACAGTGTACGCAATTATTGAAACCGGTGGAAAGCAATACAAGGTTGAAGAGGGAGCAGTTCTCTTCATCGAGAAATTGGCTGACGTTGAAGGTGAAGTAGTTACTTTTGACAAGGTTCTTCTCGTAAGCAAAGACGGCAAAGTTACTGCAGGAGCTCCTACAGTAGCTGGTGTTACGGTAACTGGTAAAGTAGAAAAACACGGTAAAGCGAAAAAAATTATCGTGTACAAATACAAAGCCAAGAAAAACTACCGTCGCAAACAAGGTCACCGTCAACCATTCACTAAAGTTGTGATCGAAAAGATCAACGCTTAATTGGTGACTTGTTATGATTGAAGTGATCGTGAGCCGTGCGCAGCACGGTATCCATGAAATTAGTATTTCCGGACATGCCAATGCGGGTGCCTATGGGGCAGACATCGTTTGTTCTGCTGTATCAGGCATCAGCTTTGGTATATTAAACGCCATTCAACCTTTGACCGGCATCACTCCTGAAGTCGATGTCGCACAAGAAGGTGGTGGTTTCTTGAAGTGGAGTCTTTCCTCTTCGGATGATGGGGCTACACTCGAGAAACAACAGCTTTTGGCAGAGAGCATGGTTATTTCTCTTTTGTCAGTTGAGGCGAATTACGGTAAATACGTAAAAGTTAGTGATGATAAATGGCAGGGAGGTGTCTGATATGAACATGCTGTTTAATTTGGACCTTCAGTTTTTCGCATCGAAAAAAGGGGTAGGTTCCACAAAGAACGGTCGCGATTCCATTTCCAAGCGTCTGGGTGTGAAACGTGGCGACGGGCAATTCGTTACTGCTGGTAACATTCTCGTTCGTCAACGCGGAACAAAGATTTACCCAGGTGCGAACGTAATGAAAGGCGGAGACGACACTCTGTTTGCAACTGCAGATGGTGTTGTTCGTTTCAAGCGTCTGGGCCGTGATCGCAAACAAGTTGTGATCGAGCCAGTTGCTTCCGAAGCGTAAATATTTGTTAAGAAAAACCCAGCCATGTAGCTGGGTTTTCTTTTTGTCTGGTTCTTTTTTATGGTACAATAGAGGGGAAAGATATTCTTATCGACTTGGGTGAATGTGATGGGGGACGAGCGGAGGCTGTTTACGCATCAGACAGACCAGTTGCTGACCGTTCTGAACAGGCAGCGGCATGACTGGTTGAACCACGTTCAGGTTCTGCTCGGCTATTTGCATTTGAACCGTACTGAACAAGGAGAGGCACACTTGAAGCGCATCGCTCAGATGGCGATGCAGGAATCGATGGTTGCCCGTTTGAATAGCTCCTTGTTGTCCGTCTTCTTCTTGACATTTAACGCACTGAACAATGAATTGCTTTTAGAAGTAGACGTGTGCAATCATGTGGATCTCACGCGAATAGTTTTGGACGAGCAAGACTTGTTTCAGTTGGTGTCAGAGATATTATGCACAGTGAACGATCAAGTAGACCAAAGCGGGTACGAACCAGCCAGCATGCAGGTAAGCTTGCAGATGGATGAGCGTGGCGTTCATTTTCGTTTTGACCTGGCCGGAGTGCTTCGTGCATCCGGAATGGAAGAATTGGAAAAGCTGATACGTAAAAGCGAACAGAGTACGGTGGAGGTCACCGAGTGGATACATACGGAAGAAGAATGGGTCCTGAAATTGGTGGTCCCATTCGCGGAATGAAAGAGGTGACACCATGTTTGTCGATCAGGTAAAAGTATATGTAAAAGGCGGGGACGGTGGTAACGGAGCTGTCTCCTTTCGCCGGGA
Organism: Brevibacillus sp. IT-7CA2; assembly: GCF_949767855.1. Classification (NCBI taxonomy): domain Bacteria; kingdom Bacillati; phylum Bacillota; class Bacilli; order Caryophanales; family Paenibacillaceae; genus Brevibacillus; species Brevibacillus sp. IT-7CA2. The sequence goes on along the minus strand of NZ_CATKQT010000052.1, from coordinate 105,328 downwards.
GAAGTACGTACCGCTGGGTGGTCCAGCAGGTGGAGATGGCGGTCTAGGTGGAGATGTCGTGTTTGTCGTGGATGAAGGTCTGCGTACACTGGTAGATTTCCGCTATCAACGACATTTCAAAGCACCTCGCGGAGAGCATGGCCGCAACAAATCTCAGCACGGAGCAGGCGCGGAAGATATGGTCGTGCGCGTGCCACCGGGAACAACTGTCATTGATGATGATACCAAAGAAGTGATTGTCGATCTCGTAGAGCATGGCCAACGTGCTGTGATCGCAAAAGGTGGACGTGGTGGACGAGGCAATATTCGTTTTGCCAACTCTTCAAATCCAGCCCCACACATCTCGGAGAACGGGGAGCCAGGTCAAGAGCGTTACATTGTCATGGAACTCAAGCTGATTGCAGATGTGGGCTTGGTTGGTTATCCGAGTGTTGGAAAATCCACGTTGCTGTCCAGTGTAACAGCGGCGAAGCCAAAAATTGCGGAGTACCACTTTACGACGCTGACACCGAATCTGGGTGTTGTGGACTTGGGCGAGCAGAGCTTCGTAATGGCTGACTTGCCAGGATTGATTGAAGGCGCACATGAAGGTGTGGGTCTTGGTCACCAATTCCTGCGTCACGTAGAGCGTACGCGCTTGATCGTCCATGTGATTGACATGGCAGCGGTAGATGGACGCGATCCATACGAGGATTATTTGCAGATCAACCGAGAGCTGACTATGTATAACCTGAAGCTCGAAGATCGTCCGCAAATTGTAGTCGCGAACAAAATGGAACTGCCAGAAGCAGTGGAAAACCTGCGTATTTTCAAGGAAAAGGCTCCAGATGTGAAGGTGTACGAGATCTCTGCTGCAACCCGCAAAGGCGTACAGGAATTGATGTATGTAATCGGGGATATGTTGGCGACCATTCCGGACAAGCCTACTGTCGAAGAAGTTGTGGAAGTGGAAGAGCGTGTCGTCTTCCGTGCAGAAAAAGAACCAGACGAATTCGAGATTACGCGTGATAACGAAGTATTTGTTGTTAGCGGCGAAAAAATCGAGAAGCTCGTACGCATGACCAACCTCACCAGTTATGATGCAGCCCAACGTTTTGCAAGACAAATGCGCAGCATGGGTGTAGATGAGGCCCTGCGTAAGCAAGGAGCAAAAGACGGGGATACCGTTCGGATCGGCAAATTAGAGTTTGACTTTGTGGAGTGACAAAAACCATGATTGATATCCCATCACTGAACCCATTTATGGGGGATAAACGACTCCAACGCGGTGCGACGCTACCGCTAATCATCTCCAAGCAGGTGACGACACCTGTCCAAGTTTTGGTTGAACATGCAAAGGGCAGTTATCTCGTAGTTTCCTATGAGATGAAGCCTGAAACGAAAGCAGAGCTTCTCGGATCAACTGTACGCATTCGTTGGGAGACGGATGCGGCAGTGAATACAATCGATTTGGAAGTAGTTTCGGAGCAAACGCTTTGGCCGATCAAGCTTTTAGGGATGATTCCGATTAGTGTAGGGGTAGAAATTACACAAAAGCGCAAGCAGGATCCCATCTCCCCAGATCTCGGTATTTCTGTCCCTTACAAGGTGATGGGAGCGAGACCGATCGAAGAAAAAGGCGAGGCAGTGTTGCTGAAATTCTCTCCTACTCGTCTTGTATTGGGTACAGACGGTTATGTGTCGAAGGGCGATTTTCTCCACTTGTCTTTCAAAATACCAAAGCAAGCGCAGGAGATCGTCATGATGGCGAAAATCGTGGAAAAAACGTTCCAAGACAAGCAATCGATGATTGAATTAATCTTTACGGATATCAATGAAAAGCACCATGAACTCATCAAGGATTACTATAAAAAGCTCTCACCTACCGCTTCTTCCTAAGGAAGCGGTTTTTTTCCTTTGATGTTCCTGTGAAGAAGGTATATAGTAGAGTACATAGAGTTCTAAATCGAGCCTGTTCACGTCATGATTTGTTGTGTACGCTTTCCTGAATAAATACACGTGAAATCATTCACTTTTGATTATTCGAATCCGTTGTCTGCTTTACTTTGTGAAAAATGTTACAAACAATTTTTTACCGGATTTTCAGGGAGAATAGCGGCCGTTACTCGTATGAACAGGCATCGAGAATGAAAGGCCTCTATTCCAAAGCAAAGGAGGACGTTTTTTTTATGTCTCAAACAACTACGCAACAAGCTCAAGCTGCTGCTGAAGTAGCAAGCACTGCAACTCTGGCACCAGCACAGCAACAAGATGTACTCGATCAGTTGATGAAACCAGAAATTCAAGAGTCACTGAACGTATTGGTGGCGAACCTGCCTAAATTGGCAGAACTGACAACTCTTTTGACCAAAACATATGATTTGGTACAAACAGTAGCAAATGATCATGTGTTGATCGACGACATCAAAGGCGGAATGGAAGAGTTCGTAAAACCGATCTCTGACAAAGCGAAAGGTATTGCGCAAGCAGCCATTGAAGCCAATGACCGTGTTCATGTAGAAGAGTCTACTATCGGTTTGTTCGGTATTCTCAAAATGCTCAAGGATCCGCAAGTACAAAAAACATTGCGTTTCGCACAAGCATTCCTGGAAGTATCAGCAGAACGTCAACAACAAAAACGCTAGTATTTTTTATTATTGATTGTAAGACATGGACGGAGGATTGGGCATGGCGAAGCATATTCTGATTCTAGGCGGCGGTTATGGTGGTTTGCTCAGCGCATTGACTGCTCGTAAATACATGACGGCTGAAGAAGCGTCGATCACGGTGGTAAACCGTTTTCCTACTCACCAAATTATTACGGAACTGCACCGCTTGGCAGTAGGAAACCTGTCTGAACAAAACGTGGCGCTCCCTCTGGAAAGATTGCTGCGTGGCAAAGAGATTAACCTTGTAGTAGACGCGGTAGAAAATATTGGTCTCGATTCCCAACGCGTAACATTGGCGAGCGGCGAGTCCATCAAATACGATGCTTTGGTAATTGCGCTGGGTAGTGAAACCGCATTCTTCGGAATCCCAGGTCTGCAAGAGTACAGCTTCACACTGAAGTCTGTAGAAGAAGCAAATCGTCTGCGTGCACACCTCGAAGAGCGGGTGATTGAATACAAGACGAGCAAAAATAAAGCAGATGTTACCTTCGTAGTAGGTGGTGGCGGTCTGACAGGTATCGAGCTGGTTGGGGAATTCGCTGATATGTTGCCAAATCTGTGCCACAAACACGGCGTAGACTTTGCAGACGTATCCATCTACTGCGTAGAAGCAGGTCCTTCCATTTTGGCTGGTTTTGCTCCTGACCTGGTTGAGCGTGCGAAAACGAGCTTGGAAAAACGCGGCGTTCAGTTCCTGACAGGCGTACCTGTAACGGAAATGAAAGAAACCACAGTTTGCTTAAAAGATGGCGCTACCATTGAAACCAAAACAATGGTATGGACAGGTGGTGTACAAGGAAATCGCGTAGTAGCTGAGTGCGGCGTGGAAGTTAACCGCGGGCGCGCAACTGTTACAGAATTCCTGCAATCCACTTCTCACCCTGATGTATTCCTCGCAGGTGACAGTGCGGTCGTAATGGGGCCAGAAGGTCGTCCATTCCCTCCAACTGCGCAACTGGCATGGCAAATGGGTGAAGTAGTGGGACACAATCTCTTCGCACACTTCAACGGCACCAAAATGGATACCTTCAAACCGGTATTTTCCGGTACATTGGGTAGCCTGGGCCGTAAAGACGCGATCGGAACAATCGGTGCAAGCCAATTGAAGCTGAAAGGCTTGCCAGCAACCTTGATGAAAGAAGCGAGTAACGTTCGCTACTTGACTCATATTAACGGTCTGTCCTCTTTGGCATACTAATCGAATCAGGAAAACCCGGGATCATGAGGTCCCGGGTTTTTTGTGCTTGTTTATCCGTTTCCGCTCGGATCTTCAATCACGTTTGGGGATTGTGCCATCTTTTTACCCCGCATGTCATTGCCAAACTGTTCGAGACTGCTTGGCTTACCCGCTGGGTGATTGTTACGGCGCTCCGATTTATCAGACTTTCCACGTCCGGCCATTTGCCTTTCACCTCCTCCATACGATACGCATTATTGTGCGCGAAGAAGCTCCCCCTCATGTAATCAAAGTAAACCAAATATGATCCGGTGAAAAAAGTGACAGATAAGGATTGTCACATTACATGCTTTCCGTTATAATGTCCTCTATGAAGAAACAACTGTTTTTCTCAGGAGGACACAACGCATGAAAAAGGAAGAAAAATTCTACTTGATTCGATCTGACATCCTGCCAGAATCGATTGCCAAAACGATTGAAGCCAAGAAGATGCTGGAATCCGGCGAAGTGGATACCGTGAATGATGCGGTTGAACGGGTGGGACTTAGCCGCAGTGCTTTTTATAAGTACAAAGATGGCGTTTTTCCGTTCAATGCGATGATGAGCGAAAAAATTATGACGTTTACTTTCTCTTTGGATCACATGTCAGGTTACTTGTCCAAAGTGCTCACATATGTAGCAGATCAAGGTGGAAACGTATTGACCATCAATCAGACGATACCACTTCAAGGGATTGCTACTATATCCATGTCAGTCGATATGGCTAATCTTCGCGTATCTAGCACGGAGTTTTTGGATAGCTTGCAGCTGATCCCGGGCGTTCGCAAAGCGATGATCGTCGGTAGAGGCTAAGCTAAAAAACAATCAAAGAAAAGGCAGGGGAGAGAGACATGGAGAAGCAGAGCATTAAATTGGGATTAATGGGTTTTGGTACAGTCGGGACTGGTGTAGTACGTATTATTCAAGCGCATCAGGAGGATTTGCAAAAGCAAACCGGCCTCAGTATTGAGATTTCCCGTATTCTTGTTAAGGATGCGGAAAAATCTCGCAATATTTCATCCATGGAGACAGCGCTGACCACTGACCCTGCTAGTCTTTTGGATGATCCAGAAATTGAAGTCATCGTAGAAGTAATTGGTGGAATTCACCCTGCAAAGGAATACATTTTGGGTGCACTTGAACGAGGCAAGCACGTAGTAACAGCCAACAAAGATCTGATGGCGTTGCACGGGGCCGAAATTTTAGAGAAGGCGCAAGAAAAGGGCTGTGATGTTTTCTACGAGGCAAGCGTGGCAGGTGGAATACCGATTTTGCGCGCGTTAGTAGAAGGGTTCTCCTCAGACCGTATCGCGAAAATGATGGGGATTGTCAACGGGACGACCAATTACATCATGACCAAAATGAGTCAAGAGGGCGCAGAATATAGCGAGGTATTGAAAGAAGCCCAAGCACTGGGCTATGCGGAGCAAGACCCTACCTCTGATGTAGAAGGCTTTGATGCCGCCCGCAAAATGGCGATTCTGGCAACGTTGGGCTTCCGTGTACCGATGAAGCTAGAAGATGTAGACGTAAAAGGGATCAGTTCCGTGAGCAAGGAAGATATCGCCTATGGCAAACAACTGGGCTATGAAATCAAGCTGCTCGGACTTGCTCGTCGTGACGAAGAGGCGATTGAGGTAAGTGTGCAGCCAACTCTGGTTCCAAAATCCCATCCACTCGCTTCCGTAAATGGCGTCTTTAATGCCGTGTACGTACATGGGGAAGCAGTAGGGGAGACCATGTTTTACGGGCCGGGCGCAGGTGAGTTGCCGACTGCTACCGCCGTTGTGTCTGACCTGGTCACTGTCGTCAAAAACAGAAAGCTAGGAGTGAATGGACGCGGAATGGTTGCTCCATACAAAGAAAAAGTATTGAAAGAAGACAGCGAAAAATTCTCGAAATACTTCCTGCGTATCGTAGTTGCCGATAAACGCGGTGTACTTGCTCAAATAACGCAGATGTTGGCAGACAAAAATATTTCCCTTGAGCAGGTCATCCAGCAACCGTTTAACAACGGACGTGAAGCGGAGATTATCATGATTACACACCTGTCCTCAAAAAGTGATATGGATGCGGTACTGGCTTACATGGAGCAGATGGATATCGTATCAACTGTGCAGAGCTGCTACCGTGTAGAAGGGGGAGACAAATAATGGCTTCTGATCGACAGTCTGGCATCCTGGCACGTTACCGGGAATTTCTCCCGATCACAGAAAAAACTCCGCTGGTTAGCTTGCATGAAGGAAACACCCCCCTGATCCACGCCCCGAACCTCTCCAAACAATTGGGAGTGGAGCTGTACGTCAAGTACGAGGGGCTCAATCCGACCGGCTCTTTCAAAGATAGAGGTATGGTCATGGCTGTAGCCAAAGCGGTAGAAGAGGGAAGCAACACAATCATGTGCGCTTCGACGGGGAATACATCAGCAGCAGCTGCGGCGTATGCGGCACGCTCAGGATTGCGTTGCATCGTCCTGATCCCGAACGGCAATATCGCGTTGGGTAAGCTGGCACAGGCTATCGCCTATGGTGCAGAAGTCATCGCGATTGACGGTAATTTTGATAAAGCGTTGGATATCGTTCGCGAAATCACAGCGAAAGAGCCGATTACACTGGTGAATTCCGTGAACCCTTACCGGATCGAAGGACAAAAGACTGCGGCATTTGAAGTGTGCGATGCGCTGACGGACGCACCTGACATTTTGGCCATCCCAGTTGGCAACGCAGGTAACATTACAGCATACTGGAAGGGTTTCGAGGAATATTTCGCAGTCAAAAAATCGAGTCGTTTACCTAAGATGTACGGATTCCAGGCAGCGGGAGCAGCTCCATTGGTTCATGGCAAACCAGTAGCCAACCCTGAAACGATTGCGACTGCTATTCGCATTGGAAACCCGGCGAGCAAGGATGGTGCTTTGAATGCCATTTCGAAATCAAGCGGTCTCATCGATAGTGTAACGGACGAAGAAATTTTGCATGCGTATCATTTGCTAGCGAAGAGTGAAGGTGTGTTTTGTGAGCCTGCCTCGGCAGCATCGCTGGCTGGCATTATCAAGCTGCATGAGGCTGGAAGGCTTCAACCCGGCAGCCAGATCGTGTGCGTACTGACTGGAAACGGACTAAAAGATCCAAATATCGCTTTGAAGCTGGTAGATGAAGAGCCGCGTTCTGTTCCGGCGACACATGAAGCTGTGATGGAGCTGGTTCGTCAAAGTGGGAGAGAATTTGTATTATGAACGGGCGACATGTAAAAGTAACCGTACCGGCAACGACAGCGAATCTGGGACCGGGATTCGATGCGCTGGGAATGGCTTTCCAGTTGTATTCTGTCGTAGAAATGGAAATTAGTGATCATACGACAGTAGAGATGATGGGCAAGGAGCTACAAGGAACACCGACGGACAAAAACAATCTTCTGTACAAGGTTGCGGCGAGATTGTTTCAAGAAGCAGGTCTCGCCATTCCTGAGCTTGCGATCCGTGCTTCAAGTGACGCTCCTCTGACGAGAGGATTGGGGAGCAGTGCCGCTGCGATTGTAGGTGCACTTGTAGCAGCCAACCATCTCGCTGGCGAACCATTTACTCGTGAGCAGTTGTTTGAAAAAGCAACACGCCTGGAAGGGCATCCAGATAATGCGGGTGCTTCGATGTTTGGCGGTATCATTGTTGCGACGATGCCCGAAGTACCAGGAGACCCCATTCCATATGTGCGGTTTTCTGCTCCGGCGGGATTGCAAACACTCGTCGTGATCCCAGAATTTATGCTCTCGACAGAAAAAGCACGGAACGTCTTGCCACAGGTGTACAGCAGAGAGGATGTTGTATATAATGTGGGTCATAGTAGTTTGCTAGTTGCTGCACTGGCACAAGGCAGACTAGACCTGATGGGACGGGCAATGTCGGATCGGTTGCATCAGCCGTATCGAGCAAAGCTTGTACCTGGCTTGAACGAAATCCTGGACAAAGCAACTGAACACGGGGCACTGGGGGCTGCTTTAAGCGGCGCTGGACCGACGATCCTCTGCTTTTTCTCTTCGGATGAAGAATTAGAGAAGCTGCGTGCATTTGTGGACAGAGTGATGAAAGGGCACGACATCTCGTACCGCGTGATGATCTTGCAACCGGACGAAAATGGCGTACAGGTAGAAATCCATCAGAGATAGACCATAGTGGATAGGAGTAGCCATGGAGAAGAAACTTGCTTTTCTAGGACCGCGTGGAACGTTTACCGAAGAAGCAGCGCGGATATTGTCACTCGGACAAAAGCTATCTTTCGTTCCGTACCCAAGTATTATTGAAGTACTAAACGCTGTTTCCAAAAAGGAAGTGGCATACGGTGTCGTACCGATGGAAAACTCCATTGAAGGAACAGTCAATTCTACACTGGATTGGCTCATTCACGAAGTAGATCTGCCTATTTTGGCGGAGCTTGCACTGCCCATTACGCAAAACTTGCTGGTGGCAAAAAGAGAGCACCCATTGCCTTTGTCCGCGATTACGAGAGTGCTGTCACATCCTCAAGCGATTGCACAAAGTCATAACTTTTTGCGTGAGAATGTGCCAGAAGCAGCGATTGAAACGGTAAACAGTACGGCATTGGCTGCAAAAATGGTGAGTGAGCATCCAGAAGAGCCGTGGGCTGCTGTTGGTACTCGATTGAATGTAGAGATTTATCCATTGGAGTTTGCGCGTGAACAAATTCAAGATTATTCGAATAACTACACGCGCTTTGTTCTTGTCGGTCAGGAAAGTCTTGATCTACCGGTTTCCCGCAAGGAAAAGACGACGATACTGGTAACGCTGCCGGAAGATTTCCCGGGAGCATTGTATCAAGTACTGGCTGCTTTTGCTTGGAGAAAGGTCAACTTGTCTCGCATCGAATCACGTCCGACAAAAAAAGCACTCGGAAGCTATTACTTTGTCATCGACATTGAACAGAAGATGGACGACGTCTTGTTGCCAGGAGCGTTTGCGGAGATTGAAGCCATTGGTTGTCAAGTTCGTCAGCTCGGGACGTATCCATTTTATATGCATCAGACCAATTCCTAGAGGGATTGGTTTTTTCTTTTTCTGCTCCCTCCCAACAAAGGAGTGGCGTCAAGGAGCAAAACGCCCATGACTGCATACGATGTTAGGGAGCTTGGTGCAAGGGAGGAGAAAAACATTGAGAATACACATCGTCCAAAAAGGCGATACGATGTGGAAGATCGCCAAAAGATATGGCGTCGATTACAAAGAACTGTTACGCCTTAATAGTCAATTAAAAACTCCCGATATTATTTATCCTGGAGCGAGAATCAAGATTCCGGCGAAACAAGTTCCTGTCCGACCACCGCAAAGAACGACGCCCCCCCATCCAATGAGTGAGGCGGCCCCTTATGTGAAAGAAAGACCGATTACGGAAGAGGAAGAGATGGAGGTACCGCAACAAATCGAAAGGCGGCCCATTGAGCCGGAAGAATCAGGAGAGGTACAAATCGAATCCAGGGAGGAGATACGACCTACTCTACCGCCGGCTCCCATTCCAACGAGGCCACCCAAGGAGATGCCTAGACCTCCCAAAGAAATGCCAAGACCACCAGTCCCTTCTGTTTCACCAGAGGTAGTCAGGCCAACGGCACCACCAACATTACCACCTCCACCACCAACACAGCCTATTCCAAAACCAACGGAGCCGATCGAAAAACCAATCGAAAAACCGATTGAGAAGCCAACACCGTATAAACCACCGAACATTTCAGGGAAGCCAAATGTGCTGCCTCCGGTTCCGCCTGTTCCTATACGTCCACTCATACCGACTCCACCTCCAACCAGAGTGAGTCCGTATATTTATCCACCAGCGATTCCACCGAATCAAAATGTGCCCAACATTCCATATAGACCACCGACTCAGGTCTTGCCATTACAGCCTACACGACCGCCAGCATATGTATGCCCACCTTGCCCACAGCCGAATTATCCACCGCCACGGGTAAGTCCATTGCAACCAATGCAACCAAACTATCCGCCGCCACGGGTAAGTCCATTGCAACCGATGCAGCCAAACTACCCACCACGGGTAAGTCCATTGCAACCGATGCAGCCAAACTACCCACCACGAGTAAGTCCATTGCAACCGATGCAGCCAAACTACCCACCACGAGTAAGTCCATTGCAACCGATGCAGCCAAACTATCCACCGCCACGGGTGAGTCCGTTGCGGCCGCAGAAGCCGCCTTCAAAGGTGAGCCCACAACAGCAGCTCAAGCCACCTTCAAAAGTGAGCCCGCAACAGAAGATGAAGCCATCGACGAGGGTAAGCCCAGAGCAAGAGCGCAGGCCAATGCCACAGGTGCGTCCATTCCCGCCATTCCCACCATTTCCGCCATTTCCGCCTTGCCCACCGTTCGGGAATCCGTGGATTGGCCCGTTTTATCCAAATCGACGACCGATTGTGAGTCCAGAACAAATTCGACCAATCAATCCATTTCCAATCGTCCCGCGACCGATTAGACCGATGCCGTTTCCTTATCCATGCCCACCACCATTTCCACCCATGCCATTAAAGCGGCCACGAGCGAAGAAGCCAGTGTGCCCGGAACCAGTGGAGTCATCATCATGTGAGTGTTCTTCTGAAGTCCCGGAGTACAGAGGACGAAAAGGCAAGTACAATCGTTCTCCACAGGAGATTCACAATAACATGATGTTCCCACCTTCCCCGTGTATGGCTTCCATGCCTGAACAAGGGGTTTGGCCGAACTGGGGAGATGGGCATGAAGATTCCTCTTCTTACTGAGAGGGTATGGGATGAACAAAGGAATCTTATCCACCATTGAAAAGACTTTTCGCTGTCAAATCTACGGGGTGAAGCCGAAGCGAAACGTCAACCTGTTAAAAACAGACCGGGGCCACTGGATACTCAAAGGATATAAGCAGGTCGAAAAAGCTGTGTGGGTGACAGAGTTAGCGGATGCACTGCATGAGAAGGGCTTTCATCATACCGTGCAGTATGTGGCGAATCAGGAAGGGTCCAAAATTTTTGCATATGAAGACCGTCATTACACCATCATGAAAATGATTGATGGGCATGAAGCAGATAACGCTTCTCTTTTCGATGTCAAAAAAACAGCAGAAACATTGGCCCGTTTTCATGTTGCAGCTCAGGATTTTCCTATTGCTCATTCGTATGCGTATGAAGGAAAACCGGCTCTTTTAGATAAATGGGAGAGCCGCTTGGAATACTTTGAGCGGTTGATGTGGTCGATTGAACAGAAAGGACCCCAGACAAAACTGGAGCAGCTCATTTCGCACCAGGCAGATCACGTTCTTCGAGATGGCAAGGAGCTGCTGCAATCTGCCTACAAGTTGCCTTTGACGCCAGAAATGTTTTTAGCCATGGAGAAGGGGACACTCGCGCACAGAGACGTGGCGAGTCATAACTTTTTGCTTACGGAGCGAGGCAATTGCTATTTGATTGACCTTGATACAGTAGGTCATGATCTTCAGCTTGTTGACCTGGTACAATTGATGTCGCGGATGCTATTGATGCAAGAGTACCGCATGGATTCCTTTGTGGAAGCGATGGAAGCCTATAGTAACGTCAACTATTTATCTGATACCCAGATTTGGGCTGTTCATCAATTGCTTCGCTATCCGGATAATTTCTTGCGGGAGGTAACGGGCTTGTATAGTCAGCGCCCAGGCTACCACATGAAGGGCGTCATGCAGCTGATCCAAATGGAAGGCAAAGTGATGGCGAATCGCCAACGTTTTTTAAACGATGGAGAACGAATTTTCCAGCACTCTCCATGGGGTCATTACCATTTTGTCGGATAGTCGGATAAAACAAAACATCCCTCTCGAAAGAGGGATGTTTGTGTTGTTGACAAGCTTACTTGGAAGCAGGCTTGGACAGATCAATAGAGAATTTCGCAAACCCAGATTCCAATACGTTGATGAACTTGATATTGGACAATTTTTCAGCGAATGGTTTCGCGTCAGGAGAAGAAGTGAATGTAACGTTCAGCTTCGCTTCTACTGGAGCAAAAGACCAGTTGTTGTCTGCTGCTGGGTCGATATTTTTTTGATTCAGGATGTAGTCGATTACGATTTGACGGTTTTCATCTGGAGAATCGATTACGATGTTTTTGCCATCCAGACCTGGGAACGCACCGCCGCCGCTTGCACGGTAGTTGTTGGTTACGACGATGAATTTGTCTTCAGGTTTTACTGGTTTGCCGTTAAAAGACAGGTTTTTGATGCGGTTTGCATCTTTGCTTGCTACTTTTCCATCTACAGCGTATTTGGATGGCTGTGTAACATCGATTTGATAAGTAACACCGTCGATTACATCAAAGTTGTACGTTGGGAAAGACTCGTTGATGAGTGGTTGCTCATCTGTTTTCTTCGCATCGATTTGGTTGAACTGTCCAGCGGAGCGCTCCAACCATTCTTTCACCGTAGCTCCATCGACCAGAACTGCTTTCAATGTGTTCGGGTAGATGTACAGGTCAGATACGTTTTTGATGGCGATTGTACCAGCTGGGATATTGGAGTAGTAGCTTACTCCGTTGCGGCCGCCTGCTTTAAATGGTGCACCAGCAGACAGAACTGGAATGCCTTCGTATTCTGTACCCTTCACGTTTTTCTCAACGAACCATTTTTGTGCATTGGTTACGATTTGGATAGATGGGTCATCTTGTACGAGTGCAAAGTAGCTGAAGATCGGGGAAGATGTTTTCCCTACAGCAGAACGAACCCATTCAACTGTTTTATCGTGATCTTCTTTTACAGCATCTACGATAGCTTTATCAGCATCAGCCAAGGATGCTTTGTTAGCTTTGTCATAGATCGGAACTACTTTTGTAGCGGACTCAGCCACTTTCCATTTGCCTTTTTCTTGTTTCAGCGTCAGGTCGATCACGCCGAGGTGGTTACCCCAGAAGCCAGGCATAACGGCTGGTTTACCGTTGATCGTTCCTTTTTCTGCATCAATGCCTGGAATTTTATCGAATCCAGGGCCAGGGAATACGGAGTGGGAGTGTCCGAACAGGATCGCGTCGATACCATCTACCTTGCTCAGCTGGTAGCTAGCGTTCTCCAATTGAGGACCACCCTCGATAGGGCCAATTCCGGAGTGAGGAACCGCGATGATGATGTCCGCACCTTTTTTCTTCATTTCAGGTACGAATTTGTTGGCGGTTTCCACGATGTCCTTCGCGATTACTTTTCCTTCTAGGTTAGCCTTGTCCCACTGCATAATTTGTGGCGGAACAAAACCGATTACACCTACTTTGAGTTTTACATCTTTACCGTTCTCATCTTTAAAAGTACGCTCCAGGATTTCGTAAGGAGTGTACATGTTTTTGTCATTGTCCGGGTTTTTGTCTTTGTCATCTACATAGACGTTGGAATTTATGTAAGGGAATTTCGCACCCTTCAAGCTGGTGTCCAAGAACTCCAAACCAAAGTTGAACTCGTGGTTACCGATGTTAGCAACATCATAGTCCATCAGGTTCATTGCTTTATAAGCAGGGTGAGTATCTCCAGCTTTCAACGGATCGATTTTTGCCACGTAGTCGCCCAATGGGTTTCCTTGCAACAAGTCACCGTTGTCGATCAGGATGCTGTTTTTCGCTTCTTCTCTTGCTTTTTTGACCAATGTCGCTGTTTTTGCGAGGCCAAACTCGTCTGTGTTTTTGTCTTGATAGTAGTCATAGTTAACGATGTTTGTGTGGATATCTGTCGTTTCCAACAGGCGGAGCTTGAGGACAGAATCTGTTTGCGCGCTTACAGGAGTAAGAGGAAAAGAGAGTGCGCCAACAACCAAAGAAGTGCTGAGGAGGAAAGCAGTCAGCATTTTTTTGTTCGTTTTTTTCATGTTTGAAATGACCTCCATAAGTTTACAATAATGCCAAGCAAAAATAGTTTATCATTAGATTCGGAAGCTGGATAGATAGCTAGATGAAATAGTATATTAATTTTTTGTATTGACAAAAATAAAAAAATATATCGTCAATCCCCCATTGGTCGCGTATGTCCCTCTATCTTTGTGGAAATGATAGGAAGAAAAACCTATATAAAGAAGGGGTTCTATGTGACTGAGAAGAAAAAGTGGATGGTTTACGCGACGTGGGGTGCAGCATTAGCCACGGGCGTCGTAGTCGGCATCCTGTTAGTAGGGAAGGACGGAAACGATTCGGGTCTGGCTCGTTTACTGAACCATACAGGAAAAGCGGACGTAGTCGTAGGTAATTCGTATGAACTGGTTTTAGCTCGCCATTATTTGTGTGGGGTGCGAGATGAAGAACATGTGACAGTTCGTACCAATCAACTGGCAGACGTCATGGGTAACTATAATGGATGGGAAATTGTACAAGCAGAACCTATCAAGATGATCTTAATGAAACGCGAGCAGGATATAGCGCCAGCATGCAAGGAGAATGGACATATCGGAATAGCTGCGGACGGCATGCTTACTCTCTTTCATGGTCTGCCTGCTGAACAAGATGTCGTGCAAACCTTTTATCGAATCGATACTGCGAAAATGGAAGCGAGTCTGCCAAAAGAGGAATGGGAGAATCTGAAACGGGGGATTCGCATTCGTAATTTGGCAGAGTATAACAGTGTATTGTCCACCTATGGCGAATACCAATGGAGTGGCCAATGAAAACGGGTAGACCAAAAGAAATCCCTTTCGAGCCTTTCGTGTAAAAAAGCACGTATTGGACTGGAAAGGGATTTTTATTTCCATTGCTATGGATTCGGTTCAACCGCAATGATTCGCCAGCGTTCCCCCGGTACTTCGCGGCGCAAAAGAAACTTCCATGTCCGTCGAAAATTACCACCTTCCCGGCCGATGTATGTGAGTCGAACAGGAACCTCTATCAAGAAGGGGCCGCGTTCGTCTGACGGGATGACGATTTCTGACGATCGCACAGATTCGATCGCGGACAGCCCTTCAGGAAGTGAGAATCCGTCCGTTGTCATTCGCATCGCATGGGTGTCGTGCTCATGCAGAGCCGTGAGGAAATAGCCGACGAGCTCTTCAGGAGACGCCCCTTTTATTGTAGTTGCAAGCGCTCCGGAGGCCTTGAGAATCATCATGCTGTGACTGGGATCGGGCTCTGTGCGTCGATGAGTGGAGCTGCCGAAAAAGTGGATGCAAAAATGCCCGGGGAATTCATTTCCTTTAATCGCACCAGCGCCATGAGGCATTCCGTGCATGGATGCTGCAAAATAAGTTCCGTCTACCTCTACCAGAATGGCTCTGCGCTTCCACGACCATTTCCCCTGATAAATATTCTTCATGATCTGTGTATCTTTGCGTGTCAACGGCTGAACATCGGCATGGCGACTGCCTGCTCTGCGCTGGACATCAAAACGTTGGCCTGTCTCTAAATCAATCACGGTACCGAACTCCATCCGTTTCAACGTTTTTTTCACCTGTTCCCAGGGAATGGCTTGCGCAAAATGGATGGTCTCTACGGACTTGATCATTTCTTCGATCCGCTGGCGAACATCGTTTGCCAAAACATAGCGACGAGGCATTTCTGTTTCATAAAGCTGGCCATCGTGATCATATACATACGTTCGTTTTTTTACGGTCAATGTAGCACGTACCCAGTGCGGGTTATAGGAGGCGACTTCGGTAGTAGAGCCCAATAGCCGCTTCGTAAATTGCTTTTGATCACGGAAGGACATGCTCGTTTGGAAGGAGGACTCAGGTGACACCGAAACGGTGACCGTGATGTCATTCTTGACCTTGGCAAACACAGAGTGCGGCATTGACAGGGCGATTACGAAGAGGCATATACAAAAAATAAGGACTTTGCTTCGCAACAACCAACACCTCCACTGCTTATCGTTTCAATAAGATGTCTGGCTCATGTGGCGTAAATCTTGGTATCATAACACCATTGCGCTTACGCCATACTGATTTCATACGGTGATCGAAGGAGGAGTCTTTAGACCATGTCTACCATGCCTAGAGGTAGCTACAAAGACCAGTTCCATCAGCGTTTGTACGTTCAGTTGAACCAGGGGCACAACAAGCTCAATTACCAACAGATCAACAAGATCAAAGAGCACATGCAGAGTGGCGTAGACGACTATGCCCACATGCAGCATGATGTGTCGGATTCATTCGGAATGAACAAACACTAACAGACACCGTATAACCCGCTCCTTTAATAGGGAGCGGGTTTTTATATGGAAATACACGTTCGCTTTTCGGGTGCTTTGTGTTACAGTAGAGAGTAGAATCTTTGCTCACGGAGAGTGGACTATGCGCATTTTAGGAATTGACCCTGGCATTGCGATTGTTGGCTTCGGGGTTGTGGATAAAGAGGGCAGCCAATTGCGTCCCGTCCAATATGGAAGCATTCAGACAGAAGCAGGATTGCCAGTGCCACTTAGATTGAAACAGATTTTTGAGGCAATGCAGAGCCTTCTGGAAACATATCGTCCCGATGAAATGTCCGTCGAAAAGCTTTTCTTTAATAAAAACGTGACGACGGCCTTTACAGTTGGTCAAGCGCGAGGGGTTATTATACTTGCAGCAGAGCTGGCTGGTGTGCCGGTCTATGAATATACCCCAATGCAGGTCAAGCAAGCCGTGACTGGATACGGGGGAGCAGAGAAGAAGCAAATACAGGAAATGACGAAGCTCTTATTGCGGTTAAAAGAAGTACCAAAGCCTGACGACGTGGCGGACGCATTGGGCATTGCTATTACGCACGCACAGTTTCGCGCGTTCATTTCCATTTCGGAAGGGGTTCAGAAATGATTGATTTTGTAGAAGGTACACTTAGTTATCTCGATTCGGAATACATAGTTATCGAAACCGGCGGAATAGGTTATCGACTGTTTTGCCCAAACCCGTATCAATTCGTTCGATATGAAGGCAGCAAAACTAAATTGTTTACCCACCACCATGTGCGGGAGGATGCCATTCTGTTGTACGGTTTCGCTACCCGTGACGAACGCGATTTATTCCGCAAGTTGCTTGATGTTAGCGGAATCGGTCCAAAGGGCGGATTGGCCATTCTGGCTGCGGCGACGCCTGAGCAGCTGGTGATGGCGGTTCAACAGGAGAATGTTACCTATTTGACGAAATTTCCGGGGATTGGGAAAAAGACTGCCCAGCGCATTATCCTCGATTTGAAGGATAAATTGGTAGGATACACACCATCTGCGATTTTGACTGTTGCAGCGGGTGATTTGACAGCAGGCGAGCAAGCTGTGTCTGCGCTGAACGAAGCACTCGATGCATTGACTGCACTGGGTTACTCTGATGGTGAACTGCAAAAAATCAGAAACACGCTGTCTGAGAAATCAAAAGAGGGCGATGGTGTAGAAAAGCTCATCAAACAAGGGCTTGCGTTGCTCATGAGGGGGTAGGATTTTGGATTCTCGGATCATCACGACGCATATGAATTGGGAAGAAGATGCGGCGGAGCTGAGCCTCCGTCCTCGCTATTTAAACGAATACATCGGTCAACAGCACGTGAAGGAAAACCTGAAGATTTTTATTGAAGCAGCCAAAATGCGGAAAGAGTCGTTGGATCACGTACTGCTGTACGGTCCGCCTGGTCTAGGGAAGACGACCTTGTCGCAAATTATCGCAAATGAGCTGGGTGTGAATATCCGCACGACGTCTGGTCCGGCAATTGAGCGTCCGGGTGATTTGGCAGCGATTTTGACGAATTTGCAAGAGGGCGACGTCCTGTTTATCGACGAGATTCACAGGCTCAATCGAAGCGTCGAGGAAGTACTATATCCGGCTATGGAGGATTTTGCACTGGACATCATTATCGGTAAAGGGCCAAGTGCTCGCAGTGTTCGTTTGGATTTGCCACCATTTACACTGGTCGGGGCCACGACGCGAGCTGGCATGCTGTCCGCGCCGCTTCGAGATCGCTTTGGGGTTGTAAATCGCCTCGAGTTTTATACAGTCCCGGAACTGACCTTTATCGTTTCCCGTGCAGCCGACATCCTGCAGGTCGTCATTCGAGAAGGCGGAGCAGAGGAGATTGCCAGACGTTCACGGGGAACACCCCGGGTGGCAAACCGTTTGCTGAAGCGGGTTCGCGATTTTGCTCAAGTAAAAGGCGAAGGTGTCATTACAACAGAGATTGCCAAAGAAGCACTAGAAAGATTGCAGGTGGATGCCTGCGGTCTGGATCATATCGACCATAAACTATTGCTAGCGATTATTGATCGCTTTGACGGCGGACCGGTTGGACTGGATACGATCGCAGCAACAATCGGAGAAGAGTCGCAAACGGTGGAAGATGTTTGTGAGCCATACCTCATGCAGATTGGCTTCATGCAGCGGACGCCGCGGGGGCGTGTTCTCACTCCGAGTGCGTACCAACACTTTGGTCGGGAGATGAAATCGTGAATCCTGTAGCCAAGCTACTTATTATTGGTGGTGCTGCATTAATCGTAATCGGTCTTTTGTGGCAAGTAGGAGGCAGATTTTTGCCACTGGGGCGTTTGCCGGGAGATATCGTGGTAGAAAAGGAAAACGTTAAGTTCTACTTTCCGATTGTGACTTGTATTGTGATTAGCATCGTCCTGTCTCTTGGCATGTATTTATTCCGACTGTTTAAATAGGCAAGTGTGAAGGTCATCGGAGCTCATCGTTCCGGTGGCTTTTTTGCGTGCGGGCGTTTGGTCCCATTTTACGAAAAAGGCAGGAGATCAGCCTGCGATTGTCGAAAAACATTGGGAAGACATGCCAATTTTTGTTGAAAATCAGGTGGAGAAAGGACAATGGACGACATGAGAAAGAAATGGATGGGGAAAGTCCTTTCGGTGGGCCTGCTATCAGTAGTTCTCGTAGGAGGACAAGTACCAGCGCAGGCAGCCGGCGACAATATCAGGGTCGCGCTATTTGTGGATACGGGACAAGGTTATCGGGGAGTAGTTCCTTCCGTGACGCTAACGGCTGAAAATGGAATGGAAGTCGTACTCAATGGACCCGAAGGCAAGACAGATTTACCCGAATTAAAGGGAGATGCAGCCCGTTACCGGGTTGATGAATATCATCTGATCGTTGCCGAAACAGGTGACTGGAACCGTGCACAGCAGATTGCACAGCAAATGAGCCAACGCAAATACGAGGGCTCAATCCAGGTGGCAAAGCGCAACGGTCAGACCGTCTATCAAGTCGTAAGTGGAACGTATGACACGTATCAGGCTGCAGCCAATCAGGCAAAAACAGTTGCCCAGGCAATCGGGCAGAACCCGCTGGTAAAAGGTCCACTTCGACTCGAAGCGGGTAAATTCAAAAGTTTAAAAGAAGCACAAGAATGGCAAGCGTCATTTGAAGCAGCAGGTATTCCTGCTTATCCCGTGATGGTATCAGATGGGGATAAAGTCAAATATGCGGTTTGGATCGGCGACGAGGGTAGTCCTGATGCTGTGAAAGAATTGAAACGAAAAGCAAACGCCGCATTTCCTTCTTTCTCCTATCAGGAGCCAGACAGCCAATCTTATGTTATATTGAAGCAGGATGTATACGGATCACCGGATGAAGTGATTTGGAAGTATGTATTCTCTCCTCAAGTTAAGCTGACTGTCGAAGCAAATAAAGCAGGCGATGAATCGGTGATTGGCGTTGTGGAACGAGAGCAGCGCACATATCGCGGTGAGATGGAGCTATCGGAATACAATGGTCACTTGACGCTAGTAAATGAGCTTCCAATGGAAGAGTATCTGTATGGAGTCGTTGGCTCTGAAATGGCTCCAGGCTGGCCGATGGAAGCATTGAAAACACAGGCAGTCCTGTCGAGAACTCGTGCTGTGTGGCAAGGTAATAAGTATGGAGTTGCCAATGTATCCGACACGGTTTTCGAACAGGCGTATTATGGCTATACAAAAGAGTCTGATGATGTACGTGAGGCCGTCGACGATACAGAAGGCAATATCATTTACTACCAAGGCAAGCCAGCAGAGTCACTCTTCTATTCCAATGCAGGCGGTATGACGGCGGACGGCACAGAAGTATGGGGCAATCCGGTTCCTTATTTGCGATCAGTTGAAAGTAAAGACACATATCCAATGGAAAATGCGAGCGTATGGTACCGCGTGGCTTTAGCAGATGGAACGCTCGGCTATGTAAGAAATGATCTGGTAACCGAAACAGGCCAGAACAATTCAGAAGGAAAAAGAATAGCGGTCATTTCGACCGAGAATACCAATTTGCGTTCAGGTCCAAGTACAACGACTCATCGTGTGTTGTCCGTACTCCCTACTGGCGCAGAAGTAACGATCCTCTCAGAAGTAAAAGAAGAAAATGCGTATTCGTGGACGCGTGGTCCGTTTACTGCTACAGAGATTGCAGCCATGATCAATGCCGCGCATGACAAGAACAAAGCTCCACGCATTGCAGGGAACGTAACGAGTCTGAAAGTGACGGAGCGCGGTCCATCTGGACGTGTGATCGCGATGGAAGCAAACGGGACGCCGATCGTCGTTTCTTCACCGGATGCTTTCCGTTCTGTTTTTCAACAAGGTGGCTCCCCTCTGCGTAGCACGAAGTTTGAAGTAGAAATGGTCAATGGCTCGCAATTCATCTTCCGAGGTACTGGCTTTGGGCACGGACTTGGTGTTTCGCAATACGGAGCTCGTGCGATGGCAGAGGAAGGGTATGACTACAAAGATATCTTGCAACACTACTACCAGGATGTGACAATCGAAAAGTAAGTCGTTTGCCACAAGATCTACCGCAAAAAGGAGTAACGATTTCGTGGACGTGCAACAATTTGATTTTGATTTGCCGGAGCATTTAATTGCCCAGCACCCGCTAGAAGACCGAACATCATCGAGATTGCTTGTGTTAGAGAAACAAACAGGCAATATCGTGCATCAGCAATTTACCAATTTAATCGATCACCTCCAAGCAGGGGATGTACTTGTCATGAATGACAGCCGTGTTTTACCTGCCAGATTGATTGGAGAAAAGGCTGAGACTGGTGCAAAAATAGAAATCCTTTTGTTGAAATCACTTGGTGACGATCGCTGGGAGACGCTGGTGAAGCCCGGGAAGCGGATGAAGCAGGGGACAGAAGTGGTTTTTGGAAACGGTCTATTGCGCTGTGTTTGTGAAGACGTGACAGAGACGGGTGGACGAATCGTGCGCTTTTTGTACGAGGGAATTTTTTATGAGATTCTCGACCAATTAGGCTCGATGCCTTTGCCCCCGTATATTCACGCACAACTGGAGGACAGTGAGCGTTACCAGACAGTCTATGCGAAGGAGCGCGGCTCGGCAGCAGCACCGACAGCCGGCCTCCATTTCACGAAGCCGTACTTGGAGCAAATCGCTGCAAAAGGTGTACAGCTGGCTTACGTGACCCTACATGTGGGACTTGGGACTTTTCGCCCTGTTTCAGCGGATTCCGTGGAAGAGCATGTCATGCACGCGGAGTACTATGAGATTCCCGAGGAAACAGTAGATCTGGTAAACCAGGCAAAAGCAGAAGGTAGAAGAGTAATCGCTGTCGGGACGACATCTTGCCGCACATTGGAGACAGTAGGGCGCGCGAATGGAGGAAAGCTGGTCGCAACCTCTGGTTGGACGGATATTTTCATTTATCCGGGCTACACGTTTTCCATCCTGGACGGGCTCCTGACAAACTTCCACTTGCCGAAGTCTACGCTCGTCATGCTCGTGAGTGCTTTGGCTGGAAAAGAGAATGTGATGCGTGCCTACAAAACGGCTGTGGAAGAGGAGTATCGCTTCTTCAGTTTTGGCGATGCGATGTTAATTTTATAAAATGTGAACAACCCACCCGTATAAGTGTATACTTATTAGTCAGGTGGGTTTACTTCATCCAGAAGTTTTTCTATAATAGGTAAGACTTACATACAGAGCTTGAGGAGTGCAAAGATTTGGCTGTACGCTACGAGTTAATCAAAACATGCAAACAAACTGGTGCACGTCTCGGTAAGTTACATACCCCTCATGGGACGATTGACACCCCTGTCTTTATGCCTGTCGGTACACAAGCGACAGTAAAGACGATGAGCCCCGAGGAGTTAAAAGCGCTTGGCGCGGGCATCATCCTCAGTAATACGTACCATTTGTTTCTACGTCCAGGGCATGAAATTGTTCGCGAGGCAGGCGGACTGCACGGCTTTATGAATTGGGACCGTGCCATTCTGACTGATTCCGGCGGTTTTCAAGTATTTAGCCTTAGTAACCTCCGCAAGATTACGGAGGAAGGAGTATCCTTCCGTTCCCACCTAAACGGCGAAAAGCTGTTTATTGGTCCTGAGGAGGCTACACAGATTCAAAACGCGTTGGGTGCCGATATTTTCATGGCATTCGATGAATGTGCTCCTTATCCTGCGGAGTACGATTACGTAAAAAAATCAATGGAGCGAACAACCCGCTGGGCAGAGCGTTGTTTGAAGGCGCATACTCGTCCAAACGAACAAGCGTTGTTTGGAATCGTTCAGGGTGGTATGTTCAACGATTTGCGCGCACAAAGTGCACGCGATCTGGTTTCCATGGATTTCCCAGGTTACGCGATCGGCGGTTTGAGCGTGGGAGAACCGTTTCCTTTGATGTATGAAGTGCTGGAGCATACTGTTCCATTGCTTCCGACAAGCAAAGCCCGCTATTTGATGGGGGTTGGTTCACCAGATGCTCTTATCGAGGGAGCGATCCGCGGCATCGACATGTTTGATTGTGTGTTGCCGACAAGAATTGCCCGCAATGGGACATGCATGACAAGCCAGGGAAGACTGGTCATCCGCAATGCAAAATACGCGCGTGACTTTACCCCGCTTGATCCAAATTGCGATTGCTACACCTGCAAAAATTACACACGTGCTTACATCCGACATCTGGTCAAGTCGGAGGAAACCTTTGGTATCCGATTAACTACCTACCATAACCTGCACTTCTTGGTGAAGTTAATGGAACAGGTGCGTCAGGCGATTGCCGAAGACCGCTTGCAAGATTTCCGAGACCAGTTTTTCGCTCAATATGGATTGGGTGAAGATAGATCTTTTTAATCGAGGGGGATTTTTTTCATGGATGGCTTGACTCAGTTTTTACCGATTATCATCATGTTTGCGATTTTTTACTTCTTGCTGATTCGTCCGCAACAAAAGAAGGCAAAACAACGCAACGCTATGCTTGGTGCTCTGAAAAAAGGCGACAAGATCGTAACAATCGGTGGAGTGCATGGAACGATCCAAGACCTATCTGATGATACTATCACTTTGCGTATTGCTCATAACGTAAACGTTACGTTCGATCGTGGTGCGATCAACAGCGTAGTTTCTTCCAGCAACGAACCTGTAAAGAGTGAACCAGCAAAGAGCGAAGAAGCAAAAGAAGAATCCAAATAATACATGCGAAAAGCAGGTGGGTGATCCACCTGCTTTTTTCTGTCTTGTTTTAGCGGCGAGGCTTGATAACTTTAGGTTTACCGCCTTTATGCTTGTTGTTGGAATTGGCCGAATTCACGCCGAGAATCCCTCCTAACGCAGCCACTCCAAAAGCACCGAACAAGAACAGGAAGGTCCCCCATTGCATCGGGGCGTCAAAGCCGAGGAAGCCGATCAAGAGGATGAAAAGGAAGTAAGTGAGTCCGGTAAGTCCGCCGTAGTACCAGCCCCTGCCGCCGCACCGACGTCCAGTAACGAATCCCCCGATCAAGAGGGCGATGGCATTGATCACGTACGTAAAATAGGGCAGCGTGCCTTCCCGTATCGAGGTGAAGCTAAGGAGCAAGGTCGCGAGCAACGCTCCAATTAAAACAAGACATGTCGTATACAATAGACCTGTCAGTACAGAGGTAGATGCACTTCGCACGGTATGTACCCCCTTATTGGAAGTGTTTGTACATCTATATGAGAGGCTTGGCTCACGTATTCATCTTCGCGTTGAACATTGATAGGAATTTTCGTATGATGGATGGGGAACGAGACGGGGGTGAGGAAGATTGATCAAAACGTACTTTTATAACCACTCTGAACAGAAGATGTTTCACGACGTTGATCTGGCAACGAAGGATCAATGGCTGAAATCACCAGAGGATCTACTCTGGATCGATCTGTATGATGTGGGAAACAATGAACTGCCCTATATTGCCAAGATTTTCGACTTTCACCCGCTGGCAATTGAGGACTGCCTGCACGTCAGTCCACGTGCCAAGGTAGACAAGTACGATGACTACTATTTCTTCGTTTTTCACGCCCTGCGTTACAATGAAGAAAGCGATGACGAGATCACAACGGTAGAACTGAACGTTTTTCTCGGCCCTAACTACATCGTGACGATCCACAAGTCTCCGATGAATACCATCGGTCGGATCGCTGCCATGTGTCACCGCAACATTTCTTACTTGAACAGAGGTCCTGACTATTTGCTGTATGCCATTGTAGACGGGATTACCGATGAATATTTTCCCATTATTGATCGGATTAGTGTGCGGATTGACGAGCTGGAGGACGAGATTTATGAACATCAGATGGAGGAAATTACCGAAGAGTTCCTGGCGTTGAAGCGAACGATTATTTTAATCAGGCGAGTGATCATGCCGCAAAAAAGAATTTTCGCGAACGTCAATGGCCGTTACTCCTTCGATATTTCCGAGGAAAACGTTCCGTTCTACACCGACCTAACAGACCACTTGGAGCGGATTTCCGATTCAACGGAAACCTTCCGTGATCTGGTTAACGGTGCGTTGGATACTTACTACACCATCATTAGCGCCAAAACAACGGAGACGATGCGAGTTCTTACAATCATCTCTACGATCATCCTTCCGTTGACATTTATCACCGGACTATTCGGGATGAATACTTTCGCATGGCTGGGTGAAGAAGCCGAACCGTATATGCTGATCGTGGCACTCGTGATTATGCTAGCCATGACGTTTGCCATGCTCCACATTTTCCGCAAGCGAAAGTGGCTGTAATTGGTGCTAATACTTTCCCTGCCCCTTGTTGAACACTAGTATCAAATGTTCTTTGGGGGGCAGCGAAAGTGGATAATCTTACAATGGTGTTACTTCGCACCCTTTTCTCGTATTTTTTCCTCTTGATCTTGGTGCGGTTGATGGGAAAGCGGGAATTGGGAAAGCTGTCCGTTTTTGATGTAGTCATTTCGATCATGCTTGCAGAAATGGCTGCACTGGCGATTGAGGATGTCGATAAGCCTGCTCTTCGGTTTTATTTGCCGATGCTGTTGATTGCCTTATTGGAAGTCGCCTTCGCTTATCTGTCATTAAAGAGCAAGAAATTCCGCGATACAGTGGACGGCTCTGCCGATTTGATTATAGAAAATGGGCAAATCAGGGAGCAGGCGATGCGTCGCAATCGCTTGAACATGGATGATTTGATGGTACATCTGCGGCAAAAAGACGTAAAAAACATTGCCGATGTTGAATTTGCGTTGTTGGAGCCAACCGGACAGATGAGTGTGTTTTTAAAGGAGCAAAAAGAAAAGATTACGAGGGAAGATTTATCGTTGATGATGAAGCCACAAGTCGGTCCTGTCTCGTACAAAGGTCTGCCCATCCCACTGATTCTCGATGGCAAGGTGAGAACGGAAGCACTGAACAAGATCGGACAAAACCAGCTTTGGCTGAAACGAGAAATCCGCAAATACGGAATCAAAGACATTCGAGAGGTTTCTTTTTGCAGCATTGACGAACGTGGCATCATGTATTTGGACAAAAAAGACAAGCCGCTGCAATAGGCGCTAGCGGCGAGGGAAGAACACGGCGAGTTGTTCGCCGATCCACGGAATGCGACGCACGTCTTGCTTGCCCAAGACGCGCATGGCGACGAGCAGGACAAAGTACAGCAAGGTGCTAATGAAGGTGCTTGCAGTCAATAGCTGTCCAATCGATACGTCCATAAACCAATGCTTGGCAATGTAGGAACCGGAATAACCCATTAGTAACATGGCGATCGCGATTTTGCCGAATTCCTGAAGGTCGACCGTAAAACCAATTTTTTTGATCAGGCTGGCAAAATGCAATAATGTTCCAAGTGTAATGCCGATATTAAGAGCAATGACAGCGCCGTGAATGCCGAATGCTGGATGTGCCGTGAAAAAAAACATGGCGACAGTTTTGATGATGGCACTGATCAGCGTATTTCGAAAGACGACCTGAGCGTAATCGAGGCCTTGCAAGGCGGCTGCAAGCGGTGCTTGGAAAAACAGGAAGACGGAGAACGGTGCCAGCTCTTTTAGCAGCACGCCAACCTCCCGATACTCATTGCCGTAGAGCAGGACACATAAAGGTTCTGCAAAAATGGTGAGCAAGACGGTACAAGGTGCTCCGATGACGAGTGTAATCCGCATGGCTTGATAAATGCGGCGATGCACGAGTGGAGCATTTTTTTGATAGGCCGCTTCCGCCACGGCAGGAACGAGGGAAACGGACAAGGAATACGTTAAAAAAGTGGGGAAAAGTAGCAAAGGAACAGCCATCCCGGCAAACTGTCCGTACAAACCAGTAGCAGTCGAGGTGGTAAAGCCTGCAATGACGAGCGCGTACGGTACGAGCATCGGCTCTAGAACGTAAGCGATGGAGCCGATGATGCGGCTTAGCGTGACAGGGAGTGCGACGTGGATAAGTTGCGACAAGCTCTTTTTGCTTGCTGAAACCGTCATGAGAAGGGGCTTATCCAGAAGCTGAGCTGCTGCTTTTTTGCTGCCTTTGCGATACTGCCAGAGAATGTACAAGAGTCCGGCTGCTTCTCCAAAAATAATGCTGGCGACAGCCCCTGCTGTGGCGTACTCGATGCCTGCCGAAAGAAACGACATCGTCATGACAACAACCAGTGCCATTCGGACGACTTGCTCTACAAGCTGAGAGACCGCAGTAGGGATCATGTTTTGCTTGCCTTGGAAGTATCCTCGCAGGACAAGAGAAATGCCAGAAATCGGGATGACCGGAATGGCGGCAAGCAGAACAATGTGTGCACGAGGGTCCGCGAATAGCATTCCAGCAATCCATTGAGAGAACAAGAGGAGCAGAACACAGATGAAGAGGCTGATCCCGCCGGCGACCGACAAGGCTAGTAACAGAAATCGGCGAGTCAGCCGGGGATTATTAGCCGCTTCCGTCTCTGCCACTTGCTTTGCAATGGCGACCGGAAGTCCGAATGTCGTCACAGTAATCAGAAAGTATAAAAGGGGCACAACCATCTGATAAAGCCCCATTCCTTCCGCTCCGATAATGCGCGACAACACGATCCTGTGAGCAAAGCCAAACACTTTGGTGATGCCACCAGCAATAATGAGGATGACCGTTCCGTAAAAGAAGGATTGTTTCATGGAAGGCTCCTTTGCAAGGATAAATTCACTCAGTAAAGAATATGGACGTGCCGCTGTCGGCATGACTACTTTGAGGGGGAAATTGGGATGGACCAAGCGCAAAAACAGGAATGGTATGGGCAAGTCGCGAGTCTTTGTGTAAGTAAGGCAGAGGAATTTGCTCTCTTGGGGTATGACAATGTGGCAGCTGAAGACATATGGGAATGCGTCACGAACGGCTATAAAGTAATGCCACCGATCCACCAGCTTGTCAACGACATTTTGTCCTTGAAGACTAACAAGTATATGAATTACCTCATGATTCAAATGTACAAAAATTCTTAGTGAAACTTCTTCTTATCTAAATCGTATAGGTAAAAATGCGCGATGCAGATAAGGGGTTGGTTACCATGGTTCGCTTTTCCAGCATTAATTGACACGTTTTTTCTTCCTTCGCTATAATGGGCATATTGGTTTTCGTGTCGACGACGAGGCACGGCTAGGAAAGAGGGGTATTACATGATTAAATGGAGCAGACTTGTATTGTTCCTGGTTGTGGTGGGCTTGTTGGGCGGTTTGTTTACCACGACTGGACAAGTAGCAAGCAATATCACACTAGGATTGGATCTAAAGGGCGGCTTTGAAATTTTGTATCAGGTAGAGCCCCTGAATGAAGGACAAAAGGTCGATACAACATTATTGGCTGCAACTGCGCAAATGGTCGAAAAACGGGTGAATATCGGTGGCGTTACCGAACCAGAGGTAAACGTCGAGCTGCCGGACCGAATCCGCGTGAGGATCGCCTCCCATGATGCTGATCAGGAAAAGCTTCGTGAGTTGATCGGTAAGCCAGCTGTACTTACGTTCCGTGACGTAGAAGGCAAGACGATGATGAAAGGTAGCGATTTGGCTCCGGGGGGAGCAGCAGTCGGTTACGACGACCTGAAAAGACCGTTGGTTACCGTCAAATTTAAAGAACCGAAACTTCTAGAAGACGTGACTCGTGCAAATCTTGGTAAGCCAATGGGAATCTTCCTAGATGATACAATGCAGACCAACCCGACGATTCAGTCTGTCATTTCCGGTGGTAGTGCACAAATTACCGGTAACTATACGCAAGAATCTGCGCAAGAGTTGGCTGACTTGCTTAACTCCGGTGCAATGCCGGCCAAACTGATTGAGAAACAGGTAACATCTGTAGGGGCTTCACTTGGTGCGATGTCCTTGGAAAAAACCTTGTATGCAGGATATATCGGTGGAGCCTTTATCTTCCTGTTCATGCTGGTGGTTTATCGTTTGCCAGGTCTGGTCGCGAATCTTACATTGGCAGCGTTCATCTATCTCTCCCTGCTCTTCTTGGATTGGATGGATGCGACGCTCACATTGCCAGGGATTGCTGGTTTCATTTTGGGAATCGGGATGGCCGTGGACGCGAATATTATTACCTACGAACGTATTCAGGAAGAGATCCGTTCCGGTAAGACAATTCTATCTGCATTCCGTGCAGGTGAACGACGTTCCTTGGTCACCATTTTGGATGCACAGGTTACGGCTATGATCGCAGCTGTGGTATTGTATTTCTTCGGGACTAGCTCTATCCAAGGCTTTGCGATTATCTCGATGCTGACAACGATCGTAAGTATTTTTACAAACGTTTTTGCCTCTCGCTTCCTCCTCGGCTTGTTGATCCGTACGAACCTATTCAAGAAGCCGTCTTGGTTCGGGGTAAAGGAGAGTGAAATTGGTGAGTTATAGAGCACTAGAGTACGCTGATAAGTACAACATTGTAAAAAATCGTAAGAAGTTTTTTGTGATTTCATGGATTATTCTTGCGTTGGGCCTGCTGTCCATGTTCACTCTTGGGTTGAACCTCGGGGTTGATTTTAAAGCAGGTACACGTCTGGATATGTATATCGGGAAAGATTTCTCGACGACTGATATTGATGCGATCGTCCGGGAAAAGCTACCGGAGACATCTTTTTCAGATGTGACAGCATATGGGGAAAAACAGGCTTTTACACGCTTTGAAGAAACCATTCCACCGGAAAAGCTGACGGAGATTGAACAGGCATTGATAGCCAAGTATGGTGATCAGGTAACCAAGCAAGAGTCTACAGTTGATCCGATTATTGCACAAGAATTGGTACGCAATGCGGGTTTTGCAATTTTGTTCGCTGCACTTGGGATTGCCATCTACGTAGCGTTCCGCTTCCAGTTCTTGATTGGGGTCGCGTGTGCGATTGCGCTCTTGCATGACGTATTTATCCCGATCGCGTTGTTTTCCGTGTTTCGACTCGAGGTTGACTTGACCTTTATCGCAGCGATCTTGACGATCGTTGGTTATTCGTTGAACGATACGATTGTTATTTTTGACCGTATTCGTGAAAATGAACGCGTGATGAAGACCAAGACAATTGAAGACCTGGAACACCTGGTAAACGTGAGCTTGTGGCAGACAATGCGCCGCTCTGTCTTTACCGTGGTAACCGTTTTGGCGACAGCCGTTGCGATTGTGTTCTTGGGAAGCGAAGGGATTCGCAACTTCTCCCTCGTACTGATTTTCGGATTGCTCAGTGGTTCCTACTCTTCGATCTTTATCGCTGCGCAAATCTGGGTCTCTTTGAAAAAGAGAGAACTGAACAAGAAGCGCTTTTCAACAGCTCCAAACGAAAGCTAATCCGAAAGCCGCGGGGATATTCCCGCGGTTTTCTCCTTTTTTTACCGGAGCAAGCCTCACTATTGTCAGGCTTGTGCTCCATCCTCTATAATGAATGAGGATTGGAGGAACGCCCATGCTGAAAGCGAAAACACGCTGGAAACTGGCCACCTATGATGAGCAGCTTGCTGCTACTATTGCCGCAGATTGCCAGCTTACTCCGCTCGTATCCAAGCTTCTGGTGATACGTGGCATTGACACATCACAAAAGGCTCGTGATTTTTTGCAAGCCGGTCCAGAATTGTTTCATGACCCTTTCTTGCTGGATGGAATGGAACAAAGCGTGCATCGCATTCAACAAGCCATTCAAAGGCAAGAACCGATTTGCATATACGGCGATTACGACGCCGATGGGGTTAGCTCCACATCGCTAATGGTACATCTACTGCGCCAACTCGGCGCTGTTTTTGACTACTACATTCCCAACCGTTTTACAGAAGGGTATGGGTTACATAAAGACGCATTGGCGCATCTGCATCATAGTGGCTATAAGCTGATCATCACTGTCGATACAGGGATCAGTGCAGTGGAGCAGGTAGCGTACGCGAACCAGTTAGGTCTTGACGTCATTGTAACCGACCATCACGAACCTCCGGCAATCATCCCGGAGGCATTTGCTGTGATTAACCCCAAGAAGCCCGGCTGTTCGTACCCGTTTGATATGTTGGCGGGAGTAGGGGTCGCCTTTAAAGTGGGGCATGCCTTGCTGAAAGAACCGCCACTGCATTTGGCTGATTTGGCTGCATTGGGGACGATAGCGGATCTGGTGCCGTTGGTAGATGAAAATCGCATTCTTGCTCGAGCAGGATTAAAGCGCTTAAATCATACAAGGAACCTTGGTCTGCAAGCCTTAATCCGAGTTTGTGGGTTGGCCGATACCGAGCTGTCTGCGGGACATGTAGGCTTTGCGCTAGGACCGCGTCTGAATGCGAGTGGAAGGCTGGAGACGGCTGAATCCGCTGTGAAATTGCTGACGACTTCGGATATGGACGAAGCAGAGAAATGTGCCCAGGCGCTGGACGACTTAAACCGCGAACGTCAGGAAATTGTCGCAGCGATGACTGAGGAAGCTGTACAGATGGTGAATGAGCTGTATCCGCCTGACCAGAACAATGTTCTCGTTCTGGCTAAAGAAGGCTGGAACGTGGGCGTGGTAGGGATCGTAGCTTCCCGTTTGGTCGAACTTTTTTACCGTCCAACGATTGTGCTTGGCATTGATCCGGAAAAAGGAACGGCAAAAGGTTCGGCAAGAAGCATTGCAGGTTTTGATATGTATGAAGGTCTGACTGCTTGCAAGGAATGGCTACCCCACTATGGTGGTCATACAATGGCAGCAGGGATGACCTTGCCTGTAGAAAATCTCGACTTATTACGCCAAAAATTAAACGAGCTCGCTGGAGAGTGGTTGTCCGCTGAAGACTTCACGCCGATGACCAAAGTGGACGTTGCGATGAGCATGGAAGAGATCAGCTTGACCGCGGCGGAGCAACTCGAACAGCTCGCCCCATATGGAATGGGGAATCCAACACC
Source organism: Brevibacillus sp. IT-7CA2 (assembly GCF_949767855.1). Taxonomy (NCBI): domain Bacteria; kingdom Bacillati; phylum Bacillota; class Bacilli; order Caryophanales; family Paenibacillaceae; genus Brevibacillus; species Brevibacillus sp. IT-7CA2. The sequence goes on along the minus strand of NZ_CATKQT010000052.1, from coordinate 73,945 downwards.
GCTCGTTTTGTTAGAAGAAGTAGAAACGCAAGGGATGCGCACCATTGGGCGCGATGACAATCATTTGAAGTGTACATTGAACAAAGCGGGTACCTCTTTGGATGCAATTGGCTTCAACTGGGCACATGTAACAAAGAGAGTAACGCCCAAGGCACGTTTTCACGTATTGGGAGAACTGTCTGTAAACGAATGGAACGGAAATCGAAAGCCTCAGCTGACGATCCGTGATTTGTCTGTTGGACACCAGCAAGTGTTTGACTGGCGAGGCAGTCGTGACAAGATAGAGAAATGGCAGCAAGTGATGGCGGAGTCAAATTCGGTGACCATCCTGTTTCGCGAGGAAAGCTACGAGCCACTGGCAGCGAAAGCGACAAGCGATCAGGTGAATTCCTTGTTCGTGGTTGGTCGAGAGGGGACGAACATCACAGCCTCTTCCAACGTGATTTTGTATGATTTGCCGAAGCATCGTTCCGAATTGGAAGTGGCTCGTGTCTTGCTCAAACAAGCGGAGCGCATATACTGTTTGTTTGGTGATCCGGATTTAGGAATGGAGCGGCTTTCCTGTCCGGGCCGGGAGCATTTTAAACAGTTGTACCAGTTTTTCGTCCAGGTGCCAACTGTTAAAAAAATCCATATGGATGCGTTGGCTAGAAAGCTGCAATGGAAAAGAAATCTATTGGACGGCATGATTGCCATCTTTATGGAGCTGGAGTTTTTAGTAGAGGAGGCGGAGCAGTACACGCTCTTGGCCAACACTGTGAAAAGGCCGCTCGAGAGCTCTATGCTCTACGCGAATTGGAAGGAAGAGGCACAGCTAGCTACGGATTTATTACTTTCTTCTTCTGATGCAATGATTCAATCGCTTCATCAATTGGTGGAACCAACCACCGTTTAGGAGGAATTTTTCATGGATTTTAAACAATACATTCGTGTTATCCCAGATTTTCCACAGCCAGGTATTCGTTTCAAGGACATCACTACTCTGTTGAAGGATGGCCCTGCTTACAAAGCAGCGATTCAAGACTTGGCTGTCTTCGCACGTGAAGTACAAGCAGACGTGATTGCGGGTCCAGAAGCACGTGGATTCGTAGTAGGTGCTCCATTGTCGTACGAAATGGGAATTGGCTTTGTACCGATCCGCAAGTCTGGCAAGCTGCCATATGAATCCATCAAGGCCGATTACGACCTGGAGTATGGAAAAGATGCACTCGCTGTACACGTAGATGCTATCCAACCAGGTCAGCGTGTTCTGATTGCAGACGATTTGCTGGCGACAGGTGGAACCATTGAGACAACAATCAATTTGATTGAGCAACTCGGAGGTAAAGTAGTAGGAGCTGCCTTCTTTATCGAACTGTCCTACTTGGATGGACGTAGCAAAATAGGTGAAATTCCTATCAAATCGCTCGTTCAATATTAATTGATGCAACAAGGAAAAACGGGTGAGATGCCCGTTTTTTTCTTTTTTCTGGGGCTGTACATACTTTACAGGGGAATTCAGCTTTACAAGACGAACCACATACAAGATAATAGTATGAAATAGACAGACATGATACGTGCAAGTAAGCCTTCGCCTGCGCCAAAAGGCTTGGCAAAGCCCAAGTTTTCTAGACGTATAGGAAAGTTCAAGTGCTTCACAGTGCGAAATGCGTCCAGGCTTAAACTTTCCGGAGCGCATCACGAAGTGCCTCAGCGTCTGCTTCCGGCAATACTTCGGTGAAACTTTCCGCTATAATGCGGTCGCTCCTCCGTGAGAAGGCCTCGAACGAGGTTATTTTACTGAGAGGATAAGGGAAGGGAACTATGATTACCGGCATTGATGAGATAGTAAAAAAAGCAAGCACCTATTTATCACAATCGGATATGGACCTGATTACACGTGCCTATCAGCTTGCCGAAAAAGCGCATGAAGGGCAAATACGCAAATCAGGCGTTCCTTACATTATGCACCCAATCGCTGTGGCGGGTATTCTCGCAAACCTGCACATGGATGCCGTTACGATTGCGGCTGGATTTTTGCATGATGTCGTGGAGGATACCGAGATTACGCTTGATCATCTCCGTGAGCAGTTCGGACCGGATGTAGCTCTCCTGGTAGATGGAGTGACCAAGCTGGAAAAAATTAAATACAAGTCCAAGGAAGAGCAGCTCGCCGAAAACCACCGCAAGATGCTGGTTGCCATGGCACAGGACATCCGCGTCATCATGATCAAGCTGGCAGACCGTCTGCACAACATGAGGACACTTCGGCACATGTCCGAGGAGAAGCAACGCGAGATTTCCGATGAAACACTGGAAATCTTTGCGCCACTTGCCCATCGCTTGGGGATCGCTTCCGTCAAATGGGAATTGGAAGATACAGCGCTTCGGTATTTGAATCCGCAACAGTATTATCGGATTGTGAATTTGATGCAAAAGAAACGGGTGGAGCGCGAAGCCTACCTGAACGAAGCATCGGATACGATCAGAGAAAAGCTGGGCGAGTTAAACATCGAGGCAGAAATTTCGGGACGTCCGAAGCATATCTACAGCATTTTTAAAAAGATGACGAGACAAAACAAGCAGTTCAACGAGATTTATGACCTGCTTGCGTTGCGGATCATCGTGAATGACATCCGCGACTGTTATGCGGTTCTCGGTATCGTGCACACCCTGTGGAAGCCGATGCCAGGTAGATTCAAAGATTACATTGCCATGCCAAAGACGAACATGTACCAATCTCTTCATACCACAGTGATTGGGCCAAAAGGTGAGCCATTGGAAGTGCAAATCCGCACTTGGGATATGCACCAGACAGCTGAGATCGGGATCGCGGCTCACTGGGCGTACAAGGAAGGCAAAAGCATCGTGCAAGGCTCGTTTGCAGAGAAGCTGGGTAGTCTGCGGGAGATTATTGAAGGTGGATCGGAAGAAGCTCCGAACGCGCAAGAGTTCATGGAGAGTCTCAAACAGGATCTTTTCTCCGATACAGTTTTCGTCTTCACGCCAAAAGGCGATGTAGTCGAGCTGCCAAAAGGCTCTGTACCGCTGGACTTCTCCTATCGGATTCACTCTGCGGTAGGAAACAGAACAATTGGCGCCAAAGTGAACGGCAAGATTGTACCGCTCGACTATGCGATGAAAACAGGCGATATCGTCGAAATCCTGACCTCCAAGCATTCGTACGGGCCTAGTCAGGACTGGCTTAAGATGGCCAAGTCCGCGCATGCTCGCAATAAAATTAAACAGTGGTTTAAAAAAGAGAAGCGGGAAGAGAACGTCGCCAAAGGTCAGCAGATGGTGGAAGCGGAGATCAAGTCGCGCAGCTTTGATATTAAAGAAGCGATGACGGAAACGAACCTGAAGGAAGCGGCAGCCCGGTTTAATTTCCAAGGGGCAGAAGACATGTTTGCCGCAGTCGGCTATGGCGGTATTACGGCTTCGCAAATTGCGACTCGTCTTCTAGACAAACTCCGTCGAGAGCGCGAAGAACAAAACCCGACCATTCCTGAGGTCAAACCGAATCCAGCAAATCATTCTGCCAAGAGTGAGTCTGGCGTCAAAGTCCGTGGCTTGGATAATTTGCTCGTCCGTATTTCGCGTTGTTGTACACCTGTCCCAGGCGACCAGATTATCGGTTTCATTACAAGAGGTCGTGGGGTATCGGTGCATCGACTGGACTGTCCGAACGTACTGACAGACGAATGTACAGAGCGTCTGATTGATGTCGAATGGGATACCGATTTCAAACATAATTTCCATGTAGAGATCGAGATCACGGGCAATGATCGGAGCGGACTGTTAAACGATGTATTGCAGGTTGTGGCAGAGACAAAGACGAACATTGCGGCTGTCAGTGGCAAGTCTGATAAAAATCGAGTGGCAACGATTCATATGACCATCTCGATTAGCAATGTGGATCATCTGTTGAAAGTAGTAGAGCGCATCAAGCGCATCAAAGATATTTATTCGGTTCGCCGGATACTGAGCACCTAATCCCTATTGGATTGGGTGTTCTTGTTTAGCTAACAGGAAGGATGAGTCAGTGTGAGGGTTGTCGTACAAAGAACGAGAGAAGCGAGTGTTACCGTGGCAGGAGAGATCGTCGGACAAATTGAACACGGCTTAATGCTGCTGGTAGGAATTACGCATGAAGACACAGAAAAAGAAGTAGAATTTGTCGCAGACAAAATTGCTAACTTGCGTATTTTTGAAGACGAGGAAGGCAAAATGAACTTCTCTGTTTTAGATAAGGGTGGTCAAATTTTGTCCGTATCACAATTTACGCTGTATGGCGATTGCAGAAAGGGCAGAAGGCCGAACTTCATGGCTGCCGCACGACCAGAGCAGGCTGAACCGCTGTACGAGCTGTTTAACGCCAAGCTGCGTGAAAAAGGGCTCCAGGTGGAAACAGGACGCTTTGGCGCAATGATGGACGTACGTCTGTTAAATGATGGCCCTGTCACACTGATTGTGGAATCGTAAACACAACCATCGGGGGGATGAAAACATGGCCAAAGAAGCATTGGTGATTGGTGCGAGTGGCATGCTTACAGAGGTCTCCCGCTGGCTGGCTCGTCAAGGTTATCAAGTAACTGTACTTGGTCGTGATCCAGTTAAATTAAGAAGTGTCAGAGACGGTTCCATTCATCCAGAGTCGATTCATTTGCTGCCACAAGACTACCACCAGACAGACAGCCTGCGTCAGGCTATGGCCGAGCTCGTAGAGAAGAGAGGGCCGATGGATGTGGTTGTCGCGTGGATTCATTCGACTGCACCACATGCACTCTCTGTGATCGTGGAAGAACTGTCGCGACCTGAGCAGCGCTGGCAATTGTTGCATGTGTGTGGGAGCGGTGCTTGGAGGAATCCACCGATAGCACCTACATCAGAAGTTTGTATATATCGACGGGTCATCCTTGGGTTTACATGTGCAGGTGAGTATTCACGCTGGCTGACAAATGATGAAATTGCGGCTGGGGTGATTGACGCTCTGCAAACATCTGAACGGCAAATAATCGTCGGTCAGGTCGAGCCGTGGGAAAAACGCCCGACGTATTAATACAAATAGCGAAGACAAAAACAAAAACGATTGCCGGATGCAATCGTTTTTGTCGTTTCAGTACTAAATTGGGTCAGTGAATGAAATTGGTTGCAGGGAGGATCAGATTTTTGCCGATCAGGTTTGCGGAAATCGGCTTTTTCCCAATTTCTCGCGCCCATATCGATAGCTGCCCGACATGGTGGATTTCATGAGCGATCATGTGCCGCATAATTTCACCCCATGTGTATGTAGCGATGCTGCCGTCAGACTTCGTATCCTGAAAGGCTCTTGTTTCCATACTTTCATCCCAATTGCGTAAAAATTGAAGCACATCCGGGCGAAAAGTCGCCTCCAGGTCACGAACCTTTTCCAACCGGTTGTGAAGGTCGAAGCTTTCTTGAAAATCAGGCCTTCCCAGCATGACTTGAATCCAGCTCCATTCTACATCAATAACATGGAACAGTGTGTGCAAAATACCCCCGACACCCCCGATGCGCGCACGAAGCAATTCTTCCATTGGGACATCCTCGCACCATTTCAGCCATTCTTCACGAACCATCCAATTGTACTCAAACATCGTTTTAATAAAAATCACTCCATTTTCAAAGGTTAACTTGTGATCACCTGCGTCCATACCGTGCGATTGCTGATGTTGTGATTGTTTTTCATCCGTCATCACTCCTTTCGATGCCTTATGATATTCGCAAATCCTCTTGGAATTCCTGCTTGCCTTTCCTTGATGCGAGCGGGTACACCATAAAAGAACCCCCCATACGAGAGAGCAGCTTCTTTCGCATGGGGGGGTTTGTAAGAGAGGGATCAGCCTCCCTGATTGCTTTGTGTATTAAAGTACTGGACAATCCCTTTGAACAGACCTTCCGCTGCAAGATCCTGCTGTTTCTCGGAACGTGCGCGAATCTCATCGTTGTAGTTGGATAAGAAGGAGATCTCGGCCAAAATGGATGGCACCGGGTTTTCGCGTAGAACGAAATAGTTTCCGTAACGATAGTTCATATCCTTGTAGCTCGTCGCTTTCACTAGTTCCGTTTGAACCAGGGAGGCGAGCTTGCTAGAGTTACCTTGACTGTAGTAGAAAATAATCGAGCCATTCGTTGCTGAGTTTGGATGCGTATTATGATGGACGCTGACAAAAATATCAGCCTGATTTTGAATCGCGATGTCGACGCGCTGTTGCAGGGTCAGCTTGCGATCATCAGCCCGTGTCATGATGACTTTGGCACCTGCTGCTTCTAACTTGTTTCGCAGGAGCATAGATACTTGCAGATTGACTGTTTTCTCTAAAGTAGAGAAGCTAGAGCCAGTCGAACCACCATCTGTACCACCATGACCAGCATCGACGACGATGACTTTGCCGGCAAGATCATTACTGCGTACTACAGCTTGTGCACCATTAGCAGAAACGAGCCAGCCAGCAATGTAGCCTGTGGTGCCGTCAGGGAAGTTTACTTGGAACCACTCGCCTGATTTATTGGCAATCCCGTATTTCTCGCCAGGCTGTACCTGTTTGATAACATTGTGATCGGTACTCGGACCAGAACGAACATTGGTATCTGGATTCATGATCGTTACGTATGGGCCACTCGGAGTAGGCATGCTTGGTTGGTTCACCGTAATGTGCCAGCCAGCCACCCAGCCAGTTATTCCGGCCGCTGTGTTGATGCGGTACCAGTCTCCTTGTTTTTCCAAAACAGTCAGCTTGCTTCCGACTGGAAGTATAGCTTGAATGGCACTGGTTGTGTTCGGTTCACTGCGCAGATTCAATCCGTCCGTTTTTACTGTGGCGGTTTGACTTGAAGAAGATGGTTGTCCAGTCTGAGGTTGCGTGCTTCCGTTTCCATTTTCGGGCAGAGTCGGTTGACCTGTGTCCGGGTTGGTTTGATCGGTGGAGAGCCAAGCGTTGACTCCGTCGTATGGAAATTGAATCCAACCATTTTGTCTGTTCAAGACCGTGATTTTCTCGCCCGCATGTAGTTGACCGATAGCAGGTGTACTCGCATCTGGCGTGGCGTATACGTACGGAGCGAAATCCAAGGTTAGACTGGCTCCTTGTACGGCAGGAGGCTTCGGTTGTGATCCTGTGCCCGCAGGATTGGTTGGTGGGGGTGTACTACCAGTAGGAGGAGGAGAAACTGCTTGTCCCGCACCTACTTCTTTTACAAGCCAGTTTGCGACCCAGCCTTTTGTTCCTGCGTTGAGTTGAATTTGGAACCATTCGCCACTCTGTTGCACGATGGGGTAGCGCGTACCTGGATTGATTGTTTGTACGACTGCATATGTCTGACCGGGTCCAGAACGAACATTGAGATTCGTTGTGGTGCTCTCCACGTGCTTGGCAGATGCAGTTGCTGGTTTCTGTTGTTGTTGCTGTGTGCTGACGAGCCAGTTCGCTACCCAACCGTTTTGACCGTTCGGAAGCTTTACCTGAATCCAGTCATTTTTGGTGGAGATGACGGGTAGCGTAGCTTTGTTCGGCAGTGTAGTGACGATAGCGTCTTGGAGACTAGGACCTGAACGGACGTTGAGCTTGTCCACGGTGACCTGAACAGAACCGGCGGCCCAAGCAGCAGAAACGGGGAGGGAAATGGCACAGACGACAGTCAGGAGACTCCTCAGGATCTTTTGACGAACAAACACGATAGACATCCTTTCCGAAATACGTAGCTTTTTGAATTCATTGCTCTCTTGCATGTTTTTACCAAAATAATCACTTCGCTATTTCTCCTGCTTTTTCCTGCAAAAAACGACAAAGTTCTGCATGAGTTCCCTGATTGCTTTTCATCTGGCAAGGCAATACTAGATTTTACTAGATGCTAGCGCACGCAGCTTTTCAGGAGGAATTCATCGTGAGACAGTCAAAGAAGGAAACATTCGCGCAAGGATTGAATCGGCAGTTTTTGTCTGTTGATTTTCAAGACGATTTGGAGAAAGAAACGTCACTACAAAATGCGGAAATGGCACAAGATTTTCATCCAGGCTTGCGGGATATCCAACATCCTCGGCAAAAACGGACATGACCGTATTTGCCACCTTGCACACGATGCCACAACTTGTCTAGTTGACCCGAGTAATTCTCGTCGGCTATGATGAGGAGTGGCATTTTTGAAAAAAGCAGGTGAACTCCATGATACAGATCATATGTGAGGGACACGCATTCGAGCGGGAACTCTCCTTAATTCTCGCGTTATTTTATGAAGATCCAGCGCTCACTTTTGTGCCCGAGTGGACAGGTGAGGCTGATTTGAAAATCAAGCTGGCATTGACCGTGCATGAAAATGGAGTCGTAGCTTCGGGAGAGCTATACGATGGCAAACGAAGCATTTCCCATCAGGTGGAGCGAGACTACGTAGCACGTGATGAAAAAGCGATGAAAAAGACGGCCAAGCAAGCTCTTTGCTATGCGCTGTTATTGATGCTGGAAGAATACACGGGCATGGAGCAAGGCTGGGGTATTTTGACCGGGATACGCCCGACGAAACTGCTGCATCAGTTGAACGCCGCTGGTGTAGACAGACAGGAAGCACACAAGAGATTGCAGCAGGATGTGATTTTGCGTCCATACAAGCTAAAGCTTTTACAAGAAATCGTAGACAAGCAGCTCTACGTCGTGCCTGATTTGTATCAAATTGATCGCGAACTGTCTGTGTATATTGGCATCCCATTCTGTCCGACGAAGTGTGCGTACTGTACGTTTCCTGCTTACGCGATTCGCAGTCATACGGCTTCGGTTAATCCGTTTCTCGAAGGTCTCCATTACGAGATGGAACGGATGGGAGAGTGGCTTCGCGCGAATGACCAACGGATCACGTCCATTTATTTCGGTGGCGGAACCCCAACAAGTATTACCGCGGATGATATGAATCAGCTGTTTGAGACGATGCATCGCTCATTTCCACACATGGGAGATGTGCGCGAGCTGACGGTTGAGGCGGGAAGACCCGACACGATCACACGCGAAAAACTTGATGTGATGAAGCAGTGGGAAGTCGATCGGATCAGCATTAATCCACAGTCGTTCACGCAGGAGACGCTCCAGGCAATCGGACGTCATCACACCGTCGAAGAGACGATTGAGAAATACCATCTGGCTATGGAGATGGGCTTGACTAATATTAATATGGACCTGATCATCGGGCTGCCAAACGAAGGCGTAGCCGAGCTGGCGCACAGCCTCCAAGAGGTAGAAAAGCTAATGCCTGCCTCGCTGACGGTGCATACGCTGTCTTTTAAAAGAGCATCAGAAATGACGCAGAACAAAGACCGCTACAAGGTCGCCAGTCGGGATGAGATCAGCAAAATGATGGAGATGGCCTCCGAGTGGACAGCGGCGAACGGCTATGACCCGTACTATTTGTATCGGCAGAAAAACATTTTGGGAAATCTGGAGAATGTCGGATATGCCAAGCCAGGGCAGGAGAGCATCTACAACATCATGATCATGGAAGAGGTACAAACCATCCTTGGTCTCGGATGTGGTGCAGTATCCAAGCTGATGGCTCCAGGAAGCGGAAAGCTGACGCGCTTTCCGAATCCGAAGGACCCGAAAACATACAATGACACGTACAAGGTTCTGGTTGAAAACAAGCTCCGTGATTTGGATGAAATCTATTCGGGTGCGAGAACGGCTGGACAGGTATCTGGCAAGTAAGCGATGGATATACTTGTTATTAATAAAAAAAGTTTTATTTGAGCGCCTGTTGACGGCTGTTGGCGGGTTTGCTATGATTCACATTAAGCTTTTTTATTGAATAAGAAATGATCTGATGACGGGAACAAGTATCTAGGAACCGGATACCCAGAGAGAAAGCGCCGTGGCTGAGAGTGCTTTCGTATAACGGCTTGGTGAATGACATCCCTGAAGACCGCAGTGAACGGCTGAAAGAAATCTCTTTCCCCAGTAACTGGCAGGCGTGTGCCGGCGTTAACGGCTAATAAGTGGGATAGCCTTTTTATGATGTAGGGCTATTCAAACAGGGTGGCACCACGGGAGTATAACCAGTCTCTCGTCCCTGACATGCGGCGATTTGCTAAATGTCAGGAGACGAGGGACTTTTTTATTTGGTCATAAATAAAAGTTCCTTGATCCTGAAGGTTTGGCTTTAGCCCGAGTTTTTGAAAAGACATGGAGGTTCGAGAGGAATGACAAGAATCCAGATCCCACGCGGTACGCAGGATATCATGCCTGGTACTGTAGAGCTGTGGCACTACGTGGAGGCCAAGGCCCGCGATCTGTGTCGCCGCTCCAATTACGCGGAAATTCGCACGCCGCTGTTTGAGAGCACAGAGTTGTTCCAACGGGGAGTTGGCGAGACGACTGACATCGTGGAAAAAGAAATGTACAGTGTAGCCAATCCGCGCAGTACGGATGCTCTCACGCTGCGTCCAGAAGGGACAGCGGGTGTTGTTCGTTCCTACGTGGAAAACAAGCTGTACGGTGTGCCTAATCAGCCTACCAAGCTGTACTATCTGGGACCGATGTTCCGTCACGAGCGTCCGCAAGCAGGCCGCTATCGCCAATTCGTCCAATTCGGTGCAGAAGCGATCGGTTCAAGCGATCCAGCGATCGATGCAGAAGTCATTGGCCTTGCGATTCGTCTGTATCAGGAGCTCGGATTGACTGGACTGTCTGTGGAATTGAACAGCGTAGGTACGGTAGAAGACCGGGCGCGTCACCGTGAGCATTTGCTCGCACATTTGAACGGTGTTCGCTCCGAGTTGTGCGAGGATTGCCAATCTCGTATTGATCGCAATCCGCTGCGCGTGCTCGATTGCAAAAATGAAAAATGCAAAACATTGACGATGGACGCTCCGTCCATTTTGGACTACTTGAGCGAAGAATCAGCGGCTCACTTCGAAGCCGTACAAAACTATTTGACCGCGCTGGATATTCCGTTTCATGTGAATCCGCGTCTGGTTCGCGGCTTGGACTACTACACGCTGACCGCATTTGAAATCAAAATGGCAGAGATCGGTGCGGTAGAAACGCTTTGTGGCGGTGGGCGCTACAACGGACTGGTTGCAGAGCTGGGCGGCGACGATATGCCGGGCATCGGCTTCGCGCTCAGTATCGAGCGTCTGCTGTTGGCTCTGGAAAAGCAAGGTGTTCAACTGCCGATCTCGGGTGGCATCGACTGCTTCGTAGTGGTGCAGACACCAGAAGCGAAAACAACAGCTTTCGTACTCGTCGACCAACTGCGCCAAGCAGGGATTGCGGCTGAGCTGGATTATCTGGATCGGAAAATGAAAGCACAGCTGAAGCAAGCAGATCGTCTACAGGCTCGTTTTACGGCGATCATCGGTGAGTCTGAATTAGCGAATGGCACGTTTGTTCTAAAAGAAATGGCAACAGGCGAGCAACAAGAAGTGAAACGCGAGGAACTCGTTTCGGTACTCGCTGCAAAAGTAAATCCATAAAACAAATTGTTGGGGGAAATGATCATGTCTTGGCAATATCGCACCGTACATGGTGGAGAAGTAACAACAGCACACGTTGGGCAAGAAGTCGTACTGAATGGATGGGTACAAAAGCGTCGCGACCTCGGAGGCGTCATCTTCATTGACTTCCGTGACCGCACTGGCATCGTCCAAATCGTATTCAACCCAGAGTACAACAAAGAAGCTTGGGAAGCGGCTGACAAGGTTCGCAGCGAATACGTACTGGTTGTAAAAGGGAAAGTTGTAAACCGTGCACCAGAAGCAATCAATCCGAAGCTGAAAACCGGCGAAGTAGAAGTGCACATCTCTGAAATCGAAATCTTGAACGATGCAAAAACGCCTCCGTTCCTGATTGAAGACGAGATCGATGTAGATGAACAAGTTCGTCTGAAATACCGCTACTTGGACTTGCGTCGTCCTGAAATGCAGCGCTCCCTGATTTTGCGCAGCAAAGCAGCGAAAGCATTCCGTGACTACTTGGATGAGAACAACTTCGTGGAAGTAGAGACACCAATTCTCCAAAAGAGCACTCCCGAGGGCGCACGTGACTACCTCGTGCCTTCCCGTGTACATCCAGGCGAGTTCTACGCACTGCCGCAATCGCCACAGCTGTTCAAACAGCTTTTGATGGTATCCGGTTTGGAGCGCTATTACCAAATCGCTCGTTGCTTCCGTGACGAAGACCTGCGTGCTGACCGTCAGCCTGAATTTACCCAAGTGGACATTGAAACCTCTTTCCTGTCTATGGAAGAAATCCTGCCAATGATGGAAAAGATGGTTGCTCACGTATTCAAGCAAACGGTTGGCGTAGACGTACCGACTCCATTCCCTCGTCTCACGTATGCGGATGCAATGGCGCGTTACGGTTCTGACAAACCAGACGTACGTTTCGGCATGGAGCTGACAGACGTATCTGATCTGGTTGCGACAAGCGACTTCAAGGTGTTTGCAGCAGCTGTAGCTGGCGGCGGACAAGTAAAAGCGATCAACGCAAAAGGCTGCGGACACTACTCCCGAAAAGAAGCAGATGACCTGGGCAAATTCGCTTCCCGTTATGGCGCAAAAGGCTTGGCTTGGATCGGCTTCAAAGACGGCGAAGTCAAAGGACCAATTGCGAAGTTCTTTAAAGAAGAAGAACTTAACGAGATGAAAGCACGCTTGGCGGTAGAAGAAGGCGACTTGCTCCTGTTCGTTGCTGACAAACCAAAAGTAGTAGCAGATGCACTGGGTGCTCTTCGTTCCAAGTTGGGTGCTGAACTCGGTCTGATTGACCAAAGCCAGTTTGCATTCCTTTGGGTGGTAGACTTCCCGCTGGTTGAGTGGGATGAGGATGCAAAACGCTACGTTGCCCTGCACCATCCGTTCACACGTCCAAAAGACGAAGACCTGCACCTGTTCGACACCGATCCAGGTCAAATGCGCGCACAAGCGTACGACATGGTTCTCAACGGATACGAGCTCGGCGGAGGTTCCATGCGGATCTTCAAGCGCGACGTGCAAGAAAAAATGTTTACCACACTTGGCTTTACACTAGAAGAGGCGCGTAAACAATTCGGCTTCCTCATGGATGCATTCGAATACGGTACACCTCCACACGGTGGAATTGCTCTTGGCTTGGACCGCCTGATCATGCTTTTGGCTGGCCGTACTAACCTGCGTGAAGTCATCGCATTCCCGAAAACAGCAAGTGCGAGCGACCTGATGGTAAATGCTCCAGATGTAGTAGACGAAAAACAATTGAAAGAGCTGTCCATTGCAACAATTGTCACAGAAGAAGAAAAGGTGGAAGCGTAATCGACTTGCGCAACTGCATTGCTCTTTGATACATTGGTAATACTATGATGAAAGCCCTGCGATGCTCGTGACATCCGATAGTTTTGAGCCACAAAGTTTGTTTAGGGAGTTTTTCGTCCGTGATTGTAAAGGCATGCCTCCTTAGAGTGGACGTCTGTAACAGTTCGGCAAGACACCCACCTGCGATGAGCAGGTTCAAAACTAAGGAGTAACACGACATAATGGGGCTCCTTTTTTCTACTTCAATCCTACTTTTCCGATTGACTATAAGTAAGTGTGAAACTACCACAATAATCTCGCTTGCGAATGAAAGGTGACACGAAATATGCTTCATCAATTTTCTCGTTGTGAATTGGCCTTCGGTCCCGAAGGTTTGGAAAAAATGAAAAATAGCCGCGTTGCAGTATTAGGAATTGGTGGAGTCGGTTCCTTTACAGTAGAAGCACTCGCGCGTACAGGTGTAGGCAAGCTCATTTTGGTAGATAAGGATGTAGTAGACATTACGAACATCAACCGCCAAATCCATGCGACGCTGAACACAGTCGGTCAAAAAAAGGCTGAGCTCATGAAGGAGCGTATTGCGACGATCAATCCAGAGTGCGAGGTCGTAACACTCAATATGTTCTATAATGAAGAAACAGCGCATGAGCTGTTTGAGCATGAACTGGATTACATCGTGGATGCCATGGATACCATGTCCGCGAAGCTCCATGTAATTAAAGAAGCGAAGCGTCGCAATATCCCTATTATTTCTAGCATGGGTGCGGCCAACAAAATGGACCCGACCCGTTTTGAGGTTGCCGATATTTCCCAAACGAGTTATGATCCGATTGCAAAGGTCATTCGTCGTGAGCTGCGGAAAAGCGGTATCTACAAAGGGGTAAAAGTTGTATATTCCCGTGAGATTCCCGTAACCGTACGTGTAGATGTACGCGAACAGATCGTTTCCAACCCGAATTCACCGATTAGCAAAGTACGGATGCCTCCAGCAAGTAATGCTTTCGTGCCTTCTGTGGCTGGTTTAATTTTGGCCAGTGTAGTGGCAAGAGATATTTTGGAGTGGCAGCCTGTAAAAGGATAGTGGAACATGGATGATTTATTCACGTTTGCCTACGACCAGCAGGGTGGCGGCAAACAGAAGCCATTGGCTGCACGGATGCGGCCACAATCGATTCAGGATGTAATCGGGCAATCGCATATTTTGGCTCCTGGAATGCTGCTCCGACGCGCGATTGAAGCAGATCAAGTGTCCTCTGTCATTTTTTACGGACCTCCAGGTACAGGGAAAACAACGCTGGCAAAAGTCATTGCCCGGACCACACGCACGCATTTCTCCGAGTTAAATGCCGTAACGGCCGGTGTCGCTGACATCCGCAAAGTGGTGGATGCGGCAAAGGAGCGGCTCGTCATGGACAGTCAGCGGACAACGTTGTTCGTAGACGAGATTCATCGCTTCAACAAATCGCAACAGGACGCCCTTCTTCCTTATGTAGAGGAAGGCACGATCATTTTGATTGGCGCTACGACGGAGAATCCTTTTTTCGAGGTGAATCCGGCGCTTTTGTCGCGTTCACAAGTGTTTTCCCTTCAATCGCTTTCTCATGAGGAATTGAAGCAGGTCATGGATCGGGCACTTACTGATGAAGAAAACGGATTGGCGGAGCTATTTGTTTCTGTAGAACCGGAAGCGGCAGAGCATTTGATTCAATACGCGGAAGGGGATGCCAGACGTTTACTGAACGCATTGGAGCTGGCAGTGACAACGACGCAACCAGGAGCGGATGGGCGAATTACCGTGACGTTGGACGTCGCCGTAGAATCCATTCAGCGCAGGGCTGTACGTTACGATAAGAGTGGGGACAACCATTACGACACGATCTCCGCTTTTATTAAATCCATTCGTGGTTCTGATCCGGACGCAGCTCTTTACTGGCTAGCGAGAATGATCGATGCCGGAGAAGATCCGCGCTTCATTTCTCGCCGTTTGGTCATTTCGGCTTCAGAGGACATCGGAAATGCTGACCCGCAAGCGATCACAGTTGCGATTTCCTGTTTTCAGGCGGTAGAATTGGTGGGAATGCCTGAAGGGCGTATCCCTTTAGCACAAGCGACGACATACCTGGCAACCGCCCCCAAAAGCAATGCCGCTTACAACGGAATTAATTCTGCGTTGGATCGTATCCGAACGGATGGTCACAAGCAAGTACCGATTCATCTGCGAGATTCTGCTTACAAGGGAGCTGCGAAGCTGGGACACGGTCAGGGATATCTGTATCCGCATAACTATCCATATGGGTATGTACCTCAACAGTATCTGCCTGACGGTGTAAACTACTCGTTCTACCAGCCAAAGGACCACGGCTATGAGCGTCACATTCGCCGCTTCCAGGAAGAAAGACAGAAGATGGATGGACATGGATTGCCAAGGAAAAACTCCCCCGAATAATAGGGGGAGCTAACATTTACGTGCGGACATTTCCGCCTGGTTTATTGGGCAAATCACCGTTTTCATTCGGTTGTTTGCTCTGCTCACTCGCACCGTAACGGGCTTTGTGAGCAATCGTGCCTGCGGGTTGTTCGTACAAGGTGTCGGACGGGTGGTTGCGACCTCGTTCCGAGCGTTTGTTCGTTGTCATCTGCATATCACCCCCTAAGATGTTAGTGTGTCCCACGATACTGAGGACATGTAGGGGGCGGGCGCGTATTACCGATACAAAGAGGAGAGTTGTTAACGTGAAGATTTCGACGAAAGGACGTTACGGGCTGACGATCATGATGGAATTGGCCAACCGTTGCGGAGAAGGGCCGACTTCACTGCGGAGCATCGCCCAAAAACACGATTTGTCCGAGCATTATTTGGAGCAATTGATTGCACCTCTGCGCAACGCGGGTTTGGTAAAAAGCATTCGTGGCGCATATGGCGGTTACGTTCTGGCAAAGCAGCCGGATGAGATTTCTGCTGGCGATGTGATTCGCGTGCTGGAAGGACCGATCAGCCCTGTGGAATTTGCAGAGGAAGAAGATCCGGCTAAGCGTTTTTTATGGCTGCGCATTCGGGATAGTATTTCTTCTGTTCTGGATTCGACATCCCTTCAGGACTTAATCAGCTTTGAAGACGATGGTCCTGGCGATAATTATATGTTTTATATCTAGAATATAAGTTGGTAGAAGGTGACAGCAGTGTCAGATCTAATGTATTTTGACCATGCAGCTACTACGCCTGTACATCCGCGGGTAGTTGCTGCTATGACTCCCTATTTGACTCACGTATACGGGAATCCATCTAGTGTCCATGGTGCAGGTCGCGAAGCGCGAAAAGCGTTGGAGCATGCGAGAGACACGATTGCCGACTTTATGGATGCTGATCCGCAATCGCTCATCTTTACGAGTGGCGGGACAGAAGCGGACAATATGGCAATCATCGGCGCTGCAATGGCACAGCGCGAACGTGGTCGTCACGTCATTACTTCGCAAATCGAGCACCATGCAGTCTTGCATGCTTGTGAATTTTTGGAGCAGGCAGGATTTGAAGTGACGTACTTGCCTGTTGACCAGGCAGGCATGGTCTGCTTGGATGATCTGAAACAAGCGGTGCGCCCGGATACGGTACTGGTGTCCATTATGTACGGGAACAACGAAGTAGGAACGATCCAGCCAATTGAGGAAATCGGTACCTTCCTGCGTGAAAAAGGGATTGTTTTTCATACGGATGCCGTGCAAGCTTTTGGTGTACTTCCTATCCATGCACGGGAGCTGCCTGTTGATATGCTCTCGGTATCCGCCCATAAAATTAATGGTCCAAAAGGAGTCGGCGCTTTGTATTTAGCGCGTAAGGTTCCGTTTTCCCCGATTTTGCACGGCGGTTCACAAGAACGCAAACGCAGAGCGGGAACGGAAAACCTGGCCGGGATTGTTGGGTTTGCCGAAGCGACAAAGGTCGCTGGCGAGGAAATGGCCGAGCGGGTTGAAAAGTATGCGCAGATGAAAGCAGAGATGATCGCAGTCTGGCAGGAAGCAGGAATTACGTACTGCCTGAATGGACATAGCGAGCAGGCATTGCCGCATATTTTAAATGTGTCCTTCCCGGGTGTTCATACAGAAACCATGCTGATGAATCTGGATATCGCCAAGATTGCAGCAGCGAGTGGCTCAGCTTGTACATCCGGATCATTAGAACTGTCACACGTGCTAATAGCGATGCATGTGGACGAGAAGATTGCTCATTCAGCGATTCGTTTCAGCTTTGGGATTACGAATACGGTGGAAGAGGCAAAGCAGGCTGCTACAGCGATTGCTGCGATTGTAAAGCGTTTGGTACGCGAATAACGAAGGATGAAAGCCGTTTGGATGAAGCCAAGCGGTTTTTTCATTTGAGCAAAAGTGGGTTTCTTATTGGAGTTTGTGGTGAATTGTGGAAGAGGATGGTAGAATGATTCTGTAGTACTAATCCTGAAGAACTATTATAATTCGGATCATCCGATAAGGAGAGGACTTTCATGTTGGCCAGACGCTACTCTATTCGCTACAAACTGGTGTTTACGATACTCATCCTAACCATGCTTCCATTAATGGTCGTCGGCTATATCCAATTTGAAAATGCACGCAGCGCGCTATACAAGCTGGCTGTATCTGACTTGCAATACATAACGGAAATGAAGGCACGCGAGCTAACTGTTTACGCTCAAGATACAACGATTAGTGAGGGAAACAGACAGAAAATTAACGAACTAACACGTGAAGTGGCCGAACACTACTACAAGCCAAATGGTATGGTTGGCTACGCCTATATCTTGGATGCGAGTGGAATTGCCATCTTTCATCCAGACCCGAAAGTCGAGAATACCTCTTTGGCGAATGAAGAATTCACACAAGTCATGCTCGCTCAAAAAAACGGCTGGATCGAATATGAATTTGGAGGCTCTACCAAAGTGGCGGCGTATAAGCAGCTGCCAAACGGGTGGATTTTAGTCATTGGCAGCTACGAGAATGATTTGCTGACGACGATTGAGAGCAGTCGTCCGATGATGTTTCTCCTCAACCTGGTGAGTGCTACCTTAGCGCTCGTCACAGGCATTTTTATTGTCAACAAGCTGGTACGACCGCTAAAAGAGCTGGTATCGGCAATGAAGCGTGCAGAGACAGGAGATTTGACCTCGCATGTGACTGTACGTTCCCGGGATGAGCTCGGGGAATTATCGTCGATGTACAATGAGATGATGGGGGTATTTCGCAGCATGGTCAACGAGGTGCAGCGAGTAGCCCAACAGGTCGCAGCAGCTTCGGAAGAATTAACAGCGAGTGCGACAGAAAGTGCCCGTGCTTCCGAACAGATTTCCATGGCTTCTTCGGAAATCGCTACAGGTTCCGAACAACAAAAACAAACCGTGACAGATACAGTACGCTTTTTGTCTCGCATCGGAGGAGATATCCAACTCATTGCGGCCTCGACCTCTCAAGTAAATGCTGACGCGACAGACGCGAATCGATTGGCACAGGTTGGGGAGGGCAAGCTGCATGAGCTCGTACAAGAAATGGATCAAATCACGGATCATGCCCGTCGAACGGAGCAGGTTATCCGCGAGCTTGGCTCTCAATCCGAGCAAATCATCGGAATCATCACGATCATTCGTCAAATATCCAACCAGACGAATCTATTGGCTTTGAATGCCGCCATCGAGGCTGCGCGGGCGGGGGAACAGGGACGCGGCTTTGCGGTTGTGGCCCAAGAGGTACGGAAGCTGGCTGAGCAATCGGGTGAGGCTGCAGAAGAGATCGCAGGCTTGATTCATACGATCCATACAGATATTCTCGCGGCTGTATCGGAAATGGGAACGACTGCCGTCGCTATACAGGATGGACGCGAAGGAGTGGTGCAGGCAGGAGACAGCTTCCAGCAAATATTGGTGGCGGTTCAAGACGTCAGCCAGCAAGTACATCGTATGAACGATGCAGCCCAAGCGATTCATCGCGATACAGTTCAATTGGTGAGTCACTCCGAAAGAATAGCTGGACTTGCGGAAACAGCGTCCAGAGATACGCAGGAAGTGGCAGCAGCGTCTGAAGAACAGACAGCAACGTCTGAGGAAATGACGGCAGCATCAGAAACGCTTGCGAAAATGGCCGAGCAGTTGTCAGAACAAGTAAAACGATTTACAATTTAAGACGAGCATATGAGAAATCCACTTTCAAGAGAAGTGGATTTTTCCTTTCTGGAACGGTTTTTATGTAAGGAGGCGTTTAGATGGACGAGCAGCAGTCAATCTCGCTGTTTGCAGAAAACTTTATTAGAGGATTTGTTTCTCAAGAAATTTTTTACAAGGAAGAAACGTGGTACGGAGTTATCCGTCTTAAGATAGAAGAGACTACCGAATCGATTAAAGAATCGGAGGTCATTATTGTCGGTAATTTTCCTCGCCCGCATCCAGATGAGCTGTACACCTTTTACGGTGAATGGAAGACACACCCTCGTTTTGGACAGCAGTACGTAGCAAAGCGCTACGAACGTGAAACGCCGAAAACATTGGCCGGGGTTGAGCGCTACTTAGCCAGTGGCTTGTTTCAAGGGATCGGAAAGAAGATGGCCAAACGAATTGTCGAGCAGCTCGGGGTAGATGCGCTGTCAATTATTGCGGACTTCCCAGAGCGATTGGCTGAGGTACCAGGCATTTCTGAACAACGTGCCAAAACGATCTATGATTCCGTAGTCGAGCATCGCTCCTTGGAAAGTGCCATGGTTTTTTTGTACGACTTCGGCATTGGTGTGAACATGGCGCTGCGTATTTATCAGACCTACAAGTTGGAAACGATGACAGTGCTGAAGGAAGAGCCTTATCGGTTGATTGAGGATGTCGTAGGAATCGGCTTTAAGCGGGCAGATGACATTGCGCGAGCAACAGGAATCTCTGCTTCCTCCGAAGAACGTGTGAAGGCGGCGGCCCTCTTTGTCTTACAGGAGGCTTCGTATTCAGAAGGACATGTTTATTTGCCTGTGGAGGAGCTTTGTGAAAAAACGCTGGGCCTTCTCGAAGAGTGCGGGGGGCACGTCTTTTCTGGAGACGATATTCAACTGGCAGTGGAAGCCCTGTTTGTGTCAAGCAAAATTGCCTGGGAAGATGAGCGGGTGTATTTGCCCTCGCTGTTTTTTGCCGAGCTCGGTCTTGCCAAAAGACTGCGTCACTTCGCTGCGCGGGATGAATTCGGTACGTTCCCGACATCAGAATTTTACCGTGCATTAGGGGCGGTTGAGGATGAGCTGGCTATTACGTATGCCCAGACGCAGCGTGATGCCATTGAACAGGCGATCAAAGCAGGTCTGATGCTTTTGACAGGGGGACCTGGTACGGGGAAAACGACAGTCATTCGTGGGATTTGTCGTGTCTTTTCTCAGCTTCATGGATTATCTCTGGACTTGAAAAAATACAGCGAAGAAAATCCGTTCCCGATCGTTCTTGTGGCTCCTACTGGACGTGCAGCAAAACGTATGACAGAGACTACGGGTCTACCAGCGATGACCATCCATCGCTTGCTCGGTTACAAAGGGGAGAGCTTCGAGCATGACGCGGAGCACCCAATCCGTGGTCGGCTATTAATTGTGGATGAAATGTCCATGGTCGATATCTGGCTCGCAAATCAATTGTTTCGTGCGGTCCCAGACGACATGCAGATCATCATGGTAGGTGACCCTGACCAGTTGCCTTCCGTAGGACCAGGCAACGTCCTGTTGGATATGATTCGATCTGGATTGCTACCGTTGGTACAGCTGACAGAAATTTATCGGCAAGCAGAAGAGTCCACCATTATTCGGTTGGCCCATGATGTACGCAAGGGGAATGTACCGGCAGATTTGCTACAAACCACCCCGGATCGGCGATTCTTCACAAGTTTGCCACAAGAAGTTCCGGAAGCAGTGAAACAAATTTGCTTCGGAGCCGTAAAAAAAGGATATACGGCAAAAGATGTTCAGGTATTAGCCCCTATCTATAAAGGTAATGCCGGTGTGAACCGGTTGAATGAAGAATTGCAGGAGCTGTTTAATCCGAAAACGCCACAAAAGCGTGAAGTTACTTTCGGCGAGACGACTTTCCGTACTGGGGACAAGGTTCTGCAATTGGTGAACAATGCTGAAGAACAGGTGTTTAACGGTGACATGGGTGAGATCGTCGCCATCTTTTTCCCGAATGAAAATGCGGAGAACCAGGAGATGCTGGTCGCTGCTTTTGATAACAGGGAAGTGGTGTACAAGCGTTCGGATTATCATCAGCTGACGCTTGCCTACTGCTGCTCGGTTCATAAGTCTCAAGGTAGCGAATTTCCGATTGTGATCATGCCGTTTGTCAAAAGCTACTACCGTATGCTCAGACGCAAGCTAGTCTATACCGGGATTACCCGGAGCAAATCATTCCTCATCATGTGTGGAGAGCCGGATGCGTTCCGCGCTGCTGTAGAGTCTGATGAGGAGGGGGTACGGTACAGTTACCTGGAAGAACGGCTAAAGCAAGAGTGAAGTTGGAACCATTTGCGCCGAATGGATGTGTCCATTTCGCCTGATACTAACAAGGCGGAAGGGGGATGTCCCACATGCGCAAGGCAATGGATGCAGTCGGATTGCCAGTTGTTTGCCTACAAACAGGGGAGACGATTGGAACCGTGCGTGACATTCTTTGCGACTCCACTTGGCATGTACGAGGAGTCTTGCTGAGCGAACAGGGCTGGTTCCAATCAGGTACCTATATTCCTACCGAACATATTCATGCGGTCGGGGAGTCCTGCCTTACCGTATCGGGAAAAGACGCGATCACGCCCTTACCTAATCTCGCCGGACTAGAGCCTGTCGGCATTGTGACGGGAAAGACGAAGTTAAAAGGAAAAGCGGTGATAACCGCATCCGGAGAGTGTTTGGGGAGGCTGGAAGATGTTTACTTTTCAGCCAACTGGGAGAAACTTGTAGGGTACGAACTATCGAATGGCTGGCTTGCAGATATTACGGAAGGACGAAAGCGCCTCCCTGCACCAGCATCCGTTATCATCGGGGAAGAAAACCTGATCGTGCCGGACTAGTTCGTGGCCAGGCGTGAAAGGGAGGAAAAGCGTGATGCGTGTCATATGCCCGAATTGCAGTTCCAAAGACGTAGGAAAGATTGGAACCAATCAATACTATTGCTGGAACTGCTTTATAGAAATGAGCGTTTCCAATGAGCAGATCGCTTCTGTCTACCAAGTTGAGGAAGATGGATCTTTGCATTCGCTCAACGATCTGTTTATTGAGGATCAGACAGTAACCGCTCACTTGAATATGTAATGGATTTGAGCGGCAAAACCAATGGAGGTGGCACGCTTGTTCATTCGAGGCCTGTTGCGGGTTCTGGCCACAAGCGGAATTGTGGCGATCATTGGCTATTGGATGGCTCCGCGACGTCGCAGTCGGTTTTCATTGAATTGGAATCAGTTGCCCTTCTCCATGCGTGATGTGACGCGTATGTGGAAATCAGGTCGTAAGCTGATGCGTGCCGTTACTCGTTAACACAAAATGTGAAGTGGAACGTAAATAAACACCCGAACATACACTGTGTTCGGGTGCTTTTTTTTCGACATACATGAAAAAGCTCCGTCGCGGAAACGACGGAGCCTTGCTTTGCATTAAGATTGTTCTGCCAAACGTTTTTGCTGTTGGCTTTTCATGCGTCCGATCAACAGGACACCAACCACAACAGCTACGATGAATACCCATTTGACCCAAGGGTAAGCGGCAAAGAATGGTGTGAGGAACTTCTCGCTTGTTACCATGCTCGCAGCGGTATACGCCAATACGGCAGAACCGATATATATAACGATCGGATATTTCTCGATCAGCTTCAAGATCAATGTGCTACCCCATACCATGATCGGAACACTGATGATCAAACCGATAACTACCAGAAGGAAATCACCATGTGCTGCACCAGCAACCGCGATAACGTTATCCAAGCCCATTACTGTGTCGGCTACGATAATCGTCCAAATCGCTGCTCCAAGCGATCCACTTGCCTTCATATTCTCATGACCATTATCTTGAATCAGCAGTTTGAGGGCGATCCAAATGAGAATCAAACCACCTACAAGCAGCAGACCAGGAATTTTCAACAACCAAACGACAGCGAGTGTCGCCAATGCACGAATGACAATTGCACCAACCGTTCCCCAGATGATGGCTTTCTTTTGCTGATGAGCAGGCAGGTTACGAGCCGCCATCCCGATGACGAGGGCATTGTCCCCGGCCAGCACCAGGTCGATGATAACGATAGAAAGTAATGCGGTCCAAAACTCAGGGCTTAACAATAAATCCATTTCTCTTCCTCCTCCTAATCCATTTTGGAAGCGAATAATCCGCTGGCCGTTTTCTTGATACCTCCTATAGTGTGTGTAAAGGGGCGAAAAAGAAAACGACCTTTCCCGGGACAGGAAAAGGTCATTGGGAAAACAAAAATAGACCTTTTACCTGGTCGGCAAAGGTCTTGCTTACAACATTTACGAAAATGTTGCCAACATAGCCGGGGAAAAATCCCGTAATGACGACTATGTTGCGAAAAAGCTACTCCCCTTTGGAGATATCCTCTTGTAATTACATACTACTGAACACGAAATTGTGTGTCAATAGGTTACATGAAATTAATGTGAATGAGACAAGCTAAAAAAGATGTTTGCAAATAGGGAGGAGTTGGGGAACGTGGATGAACTTCGGCGAAGTCGTCTATTTGCTGCTGCTGTTTGGCTCATCGCACTTTTGGTCATCGGCAATCTGCTTTGGCTGCTCCGACCAGTCCTGACACAGTTGTTTTCGGTCATAAAAGAAGTGCTCGTTCCCGTCATATTGGGACTCGTCATCGCTTACTTGCTCCATCCGGTCGTGCAATTGCTAGAACAAAGAAGAGTTCCGCGCTTAATGGCAGTCCTGCTCATTTATGGATCATTTGTACTGGTGATTACTATTGCGATCATAAACGCCATCCCTGTTTTTACGAAACAATTGGTGGAGCTGTCAGACGATATTCCCCGCCTGATGGATTGGTATTATACATGGATGAGTGAGTGGGAGGCACGAAAGTATTTCTTGCCGGATAGCATCTCGAAGGGTGTGGACCGGGTGATCATCCAGTCGAATGAGGGAATGTCTCATTCCATATCGAAAATTGTGGATAATGCTCGACATTCGATGGGAAAGTTGTTTGCTTTTGCTATCGTGCCGTTTATCGCTTTTTACTTTTTGAAGGATATGAAGCAGTTGCATGAGACGGGGATGTCGATTGTTCCAAAGGCTTATCGGAAGCAAGTGCTGATCGTCCTGCGGGATATTAATGAATCCTTGGGTAAATACATACATGGACAAATGATTGTCGCCCTGATCGTAGGCGCTTTCGCATACCTGGGCTACTGGTGGATCGGCATGCCGTATCCTTTTGTACTGGCTGCATTCGTATGTCTCACCAACATCATTCCGTACATCGGACCATTGATTGGGGCGGCACCGGCAGTTGTGATCGCGATTACGATTTCCACCAAGACACTACTACTCGTTCTCGTTGTCAATCTCATCATTCAAATCGTGGAAGGGAATATTTTGTCCCCAAACATCGTTGGTCGTTCTTTGCATTTGCACCCGCTTCTCATTATCTTGGCACTGCTGGTAGGGGAGACTGTAGGGGGGATCATCGGGCTTATCGTTGCTGTCCCCATTCTTGCCGTTTGCAAAGTGATCGTCAGCCGAATCGCTGTCATGATGCATGAAAGTTGACAGTGATCAGGTAAAATATTTATAATATGGACAAAGTGATTTATGTGAAATCAATGAGGGAACGAGTATGTTGCAGACCTTTTACAGAGAGGGCGCTCCATGGTTGAGAGGGCGACCAAAAGAAGAGCAGCAGAAGGCTACTCCTAAGACCGGGCAAAACCCGGCGGCTTGGCACCGTTAGACGCCACTTAAGCGACAGGCCTTGGCTCAGATACGTGTAGCGAGCCTGTAAGCAGGGTGGTACCGCGAGAAAATCAGTTCTCGTCCCTGAGGGGATGGGGACTTTTTTTATTTTTAGATGAGGAGAATGTAGATGAAGAAACTGACAGGCAATCAAATCCGCCAGATGTTCCTCGACTTTTTTGTAGAAAAAGGACATCGCATTGAGCCTAGCGCTCCATTGGTTCCAATCGACGATCCTTCCCTTCTGTGGATCAACAGTGGTGTGGCGACTCTCAAGAAATATTTTGACGGCCGAATCATCCCGGACAACCCGCGCATCACGAACTCGCAAAAGTCTATTCGTACGAACGATATTGAAAATGTGGGACGTACTGCTCGCCACCATACTTTTTTTGAAATGTTGGGTAACTTCTCTATCGGTGAGTACTTCAAGGAAGAAGCGATTGAATGGGCATGGGAGTTTTTGACGAGCCCAAAATGGATGAGCTTTGATCCAGACTTGCTTTCCGTTACCATTCACCCAGAGGACGAAGAGGCATTTGAGCTGTGGAGCAAGAAAATAGGTGTTCCAGAAGAGCGAATCATCCGACTGGAGGGCAACTTCTGGGATATCGGAGAAGGCCCGAGCGGACCGAACACGGAGATTTTCTATGACCGTGGAGAAGCGTTCGGAAACGACCCGAGCGACCCTGAGCTATACCCAGGTGGGGAGAACGAGCGTTACCTGGAAGTATGGAACCTGGTATTCTCCCAGTTCAACCACAATCCAGACGGTACCTACACGCCGCTGCCTAAGAAGAACATCGATACGGGGATGGGTCTTGAGCGCATGGCGTCTGTCATCCAAGGCGTAGACAACAACTTTGAGACAGACTTGCTGTTCCCGCTGATCGAAAAGACCACGGAAATCTCCGGTGTGAAGTATAAAACAAGCCCTGAGATGGATGTAGCCTTGAAGGTTATCGCTGACCATGCACGTACGGTTGTGTTTGCGATCGGTGACGGTGCGCTTCCATCCAATGAAGGACGTGGCTATGTCATTCGCCGTCTGCTTCGCCGTGCCGTACGTATGGGGAAAAAGCTGGGCGTGGAGAAGCCATTCCTGTACAGCTTGACTGAGACAGTAGGAACGATGATGGGCGAATTCTACCCAGAAGTTGTCCAAAAGCGTGCGTTTATCGAAAAAGTTATTCGTGCCGAGGAAGAGCGTTTCCACGAAACACTGAACGACGGTCTGGCGATCCTGTCTGACATGGTGAAGGCAGCAAAAGAGGGCGGAAAGACACAACTGTCTGGTCAAGATGTCTTCAAAATGTACGATACGTATGGATTCCCTGTTGACTTGACGGAAGACTTCGCAGACGAGCAAGGGCTGACTGTCGATCGCGATGGCTTTGATCAAGCGATGGAAGAACAGCGTGAGCGTGCACGTGCAGCACGTCAAGATGTAGACAGCATGCAAATCCAAGGTGGTCCATTGTCTGATTTGACGGTTACGAGCCAATTTGTTGGTTATACTGAATTGGTAGCAACAGGTAAAGTTGAAACGATTATTTTGGACAACCAGCTGGTAGAAGAAGCAGAAGAAGGTCAAACCGTACAAATCGTTCTGAGCCAAACTCCTTTCTATGCAGAAAGCGGCGGTCAGATCAATGACGAAGGTTTCCTGATTTCTGATATCGTGAAAGCACGTGTGACAGATGTACAAAAAGGACCAATGGGTCAAAATGTACATTCCGTCATCGTCGAAGCAGGTACCCTGCGCAAAGGCGATGAGGTTCGCGCGGAAGTGAACCGTGAAGCACGTTTGGCTATCACCCAAAACCATACAGCGACTCACTTGCTTCATCAAGCACTCAAGGATGTCCTAGGAACGCATGTCAATCAGGCAGGTTCCTTGGTAGCACCAGAGCGTCTCCGTTTTGACTTCACTCACATCAGCTCCATTACTCCAGAAGAGCTGGAGCGTATCGAAGCGATCGTGAATGAAAAAGTGTGGGCAAACCTGAGTGTCGAGATTTCCAACAAAGCATTGGCTGAAGCAAAAGCGATGGGCGCGATGGCGTTGTTCGGTGAAAAATACGGCGACGTTGTACGCGTTGTAAAAGTGGGTGAGTACAGCCTGGAGCTGTGCGGCGGATGCCATGTGAACAATACCGCTGAAATCGGTCTGTTCAAGCTAGTTAGCGAGAGCGGTATCGGTGCAGGTACACGCCGGATCGAAGCAGTAACAGGACGCGGCGCTTACCAGTTCTTGAACCAGCAGTTCACTACACTCAAAGAAGTGGCGCAAGCACTCAAAGCACCAGTACTGGCTGAAGCACCTGCACGTGTAGAAGGTCTGCAACAACAATTGAAAGAAGTACAGCGCGAAAACGAGTCCCTGCGTGCAAAACTGGGGAACATCGAGGCAGCGTCGTTGACGGATAAACTCCAACAAGTAGACGGCATGAATGTACTCGCTGCACGTGTTTCCGCTGTCGATATGGACAACCTGCGCGGTATGGTAGATGAGCTGAAAAACAAACTCGGCTCCGCTGTCATTGTGTTGGGTGCGGTCGATGGCGACAAGGTGAACCTCGTTGCAGGTGTAACCAAAGATCTCATGGATCAAGGCATTCACGCTGGCAAGATCATCAAAGAAGTCGCAACTCGTTGTGGTGGCGGCGGTGGTGGACGTCCTGATATGGCACAAGCCGGTGGTAAGGATCCATCCAAGCTGCAAGAAGCACTGGATGCAGTGGTTGACTTCGTGAAGAGTCAAGCAGTAGCGAAATAGTGCGATTGCACGAGAAATTTGTATAATCGACAGGAGTAAACGAAATCCGAGTCGAATACAAAAAAGAGTAGGTAACCAAAAGAGTCTCAAAGGAAATCGAGGTGTTGATTGTGAGTTCGTTGGATAATACCATGAAATTCACGGTGCCACAGGAAGCGAATGCGGCGGATGTGCAAGAAACATTGACAGAGGTGTACAAAGCCCTGCAGGAAAAAGGATACAACCCGATCACCCAGATCGTAGGTTACTTGCTTTCTGGCGACCCGGCGTTTATCCCACGCCACAACAACGCGCGGAGCCTGATCGGCAAATTGGAACGGGACAAAATCATAGAAGAGTTGGTGACCGTTTACTTGTCAGAGCGCAAGTAGACCTTAACGATGACACGATTGATGGGGTTGGATGTAGGCGACAAGACGATTGGAGTGGCTGTCAGCGATGAGCTGGGATGGACTGCGCAAGGAGTAGAGACCATCAAGCGACAATCCAAGGAAAAGGATCTTGCCCGCCTGAGCGAATTAGTTTCGCAGTATCAAATTGGGGCTTTCGTCGTTGGTTTGCCCAAAAACATGAACGGAACCATAGGCCCGCGTGCTGAAATGTGTCAAGCATTTGGCAAGCTTTTGGAGGAACGCACGTCTCTTCCTGTCCACATGTGGGACGAACGCTTGACGACGATGGCGGCAGAGCGTATGCTGATTTCTGCTGATGTCAGCCGTCAAAAGCGAAAGACAGTGATAGATAAAATGGCGGCCATTTTAATCCTCCAAGGATATTTGGACGCGAAATCGAGGTGACCACAATGAGTGAAGAGATGATGGAAGAGTTCGAAGTGGGCGATGTGATCGCGCTAACAGAAGAAGGTACCGAGGAACCGCGAGATTTTCGTATCATGTACATTTTTGACATTGAAGACCGCAGCTATTTGGTGCTCGTACCAGTAGATCAGGAAGAGGAAGAAGAGTACGAGGTTCACTTCCTGCGTTATGATGGTACAGACATGCTCATGCCAATCGAAGATGATGAAGAGTGGGAGCAAGTAGAAGCTACCTTCGAAACTTTGATTGCTGATTTGGAGAAAGACGGAATTTAATAGATTCGTGAGAAAAGGGTCCGCAACTGGCGGGCTCTTTTTTATGACTTTTTTCGCCAAAATCACCCATGAAGTGACAGTTGGATAAGCCTCTTGTATAATGGATGGGATGGAGATAAAGAGACCCTAAAGGGAGGATTTCTAGCTTGAAACCAATGTCAGCGAAGCCTGATTTTAACCCTGGCCGCCCTATGACGCATCGACGCAGACGCGGCGGACGAATTGTGATGTGGCTGGTTGCCTTATTGTTGTTGATCATTTTGGCTGCGGGGGGAGCAGCGTGGTACGTGTACCAGCAATTACAGCCGGTTGCAGGTGAACAGACGGTGAAAAACGTGGCGATTCCGTCCGGTTCATCCGTACAAAAAATCGGTCGATTACTGGAAGAACAAGGCCTGATCCGAAATGCCGATGTATTTAATTACTACGTGAAGTATAAAGGCGTGGCCCCTGATCTTAAGGCGGGAGAATACCAATTTACGACTGGCCAAGCCATTGACGAGATACTAACCGCCATGGTGGAAGGAAACACGGTGATCAATGCGAACCGATTTACGATCCCAGAAGGCTGGAATGTCGAACAGATCGCAGATCATCTCGATAAAGAAGGCATTGTAGAGAAGGCGGCGTTCTTAAAAGAAGTAAATGAAGGTGCATTCCCCGACTATCCTTTTGTCGCAGCCATTCCGAAGCATGCAGACCGAAAACACCGTCTGGAAGGGTATCTGTTCCCGGAAACGTATGAGGTAGACAAAGACGCTACGGCGCATGATGTCGTCTCGCGTATGCTGGCTCAATTCCAAAAGGAATGGAAGCCAGAGTGGACAGAGCAGCTGAAGCAGCACGATTTAACACTGGATAAAGCGGTTAATCTCGCATCGATCGTTGAGCGTGAAGTAACAGTAGACAAGGAGCGTCCGCTTGTAGCAGGCGTGTACTACAATCGGATTCGCGATAAGTGGCCGTTGCAGGCTGATGCTACGGTTCAATTTGTTCTCGGCAAACAACGAGACCGTCTGACCTTCGAGGACCTAAAAGTAAAAAGTCCGTACAACACGTACACAAATCCTGGATTGCCACCGGGACCGATTGCAAGCCCAGGCAGAGCTTCGCTTGAAGCCGTCGTCAATCCGGCGAAACACGATTACTTTTTCTACGTGACGAAAAAAGACGGAACGTCCGAGCATTACTTTTCCAAAACACTGCAAGAGCATGAAGCAAATGATAAGAAAAGCAGGGGAAACTAACCAAGTTTCCTCTTTTTTTTGCATGCGATCAACAGCGCTTGACGTAGCCAAGCTTTCTCAAGGTGTGCTATAATAATTCGGTTGTAACGAAAGAGGAGTGAAATCATGATTACCAATCCGGCAATTGACGACTACGTGTCAAGCCTGGTACCCGAGCGTTCTCCGCTGCTCAAGCGACTGGAGCAGGAGGCGGCAGAGGAAAACATTCCGATTGTGCAGCTCCCGTCCGCTCAAGTCATGCGGATGTTGTTGTTGCTGCATCGTCCCAAAGCGATTCTTGAAGTGGGTACGGCAATTGGCTATTCCACCATTTGGCTTGCAGAAGCTGCACCGGAAGCGCGAATTGTCACGATGGACATAGATGAAGATCGATTGGTGAGAGCACGGGAAAATATAAAAGAAGCAGGATGTGCAGATCGTGTGGAAATACTCTCACGTGACGCCACTTTAGGGCTGCCGGAGTCGTATCAATTTGACTGCTTGTTTATCGATGCAGCCAAAGGTCAGTATCGAGTATTCCTCGATTTGTATCTACCGCTTCTTCGCGAAGGCGGTTTGGTAATCAGCGACAATGTCCTGTTCCGAGGACTGGTGGCGACCCCTGAAGAAGCGGGCAAGCGCCAGCGTCCGATGGTGGACAAGCTGCTTTCTTATAATTCACATCTGATGGAGCGTCCTGATTTAGAAACGACATTTATTCCGGTCGGAGACGGGTTGGCCATCTGTATGAAAAAGAAGTAAAAACATAGGGTCGTAAACGTGTAAAGCATCATGAGGAAGGGGACATGAAGCATGGGTAACCCCGTATTGATTGGGGTAGCGGGAGGCAGTGGTTCTGGAAAAACGACTGTAGCAAAGGAGCTGTACCGCCAGTTCCAAAATGATAGTGTAACGATGATTGAGCAGGATTCCTACTACAAGGATCAAAGCCATTTGAGCCCAGAAGAGCGGGCGTTGACGAACTACGACCACCCCTTCGCTTTTGACAACGATTTGTTGCTTGCGCATTTGCAGGAGCTGATGCAAGGAAAAGCGATCCAAAAACCGATCTACGACTTCAAGGAGCATAACCGCAAGCCGGAGCAAATCCAGGTCGACCCGAAGGATGTCATCATTCTGGAAGGAATGCTGATTCTAGAGGATGAGCGGATTCGTGATTTGATGGATATCAAAGTATTCGTCGATACCGATGCGGACGTGCGTATTGTACGCCGAATCGTACGTGACATCGAAGAGCGCGGTCGTTCCCTCGATTCTGTCGTGACACAGTATCTAAACGTCGTTCGACCGATGCATTTGCAGTTTATTGAGCCGACCAAGCGATATGCAGACGTCATCATTCCAGAAGGCGGCTACAACCGAGTAGCATTGGATCTGTTATCCACGAAGATCAGCAATATTTTATTGGAGAAGCAACAATTCGCCAATCAATCTTAAATACCAAAAGTGCACCGTGACGTACGGTGTGCTTTTTTCTTTGTTCGTTGTTTCTGTCGCGTACATTCCGGCAATACTGGTGAAAAAAGCCAGGGAGGGAATTCGATGCAGCTGGATCGACGAATCAAAAGACGTCACTTTCTTGTGTTGTTGTCCATGTCGTTGTTATGGCTCGGTTTGGTCGTGCGATTGTGGTGGATTCAACTCGGTTCGCCCCATCGGTTTTCTCGGCATGGCGTTGATTTGGTAAAGGCAGCAGTAAAGCAAAGACAGCAAAGCATCGTGCTGCATAGCGGGCGTGGCGATATCGTGGATCGAAATGGGTATGCCTTTACCGGAGAAGAGCATCTCGCCTTGATTTTGTTCCCGTTGGCGCGTGGGAGCCTGCAAGGAACAGATGGCTTGCAGCGATTGGCTCACATAACCGAAGAATCCAAGGAACGGCTGTCGGAGACGATGGAAAAGGCAAAAGTACCGCTGCTCATGCGAGAGGAGTCCGGCAAGCTGGTGATGCTCACCGAGCGGCAGGCTGAGGAAATCAATGCACTTGCCATCCCGGGAGTTGTGGCTTTGGCGGTGACAGAGCGATACCGCACGGATGAAGTAGCCAAGCATCTGATTGGTTTTATCCATAAAAATCCCGACATGGTGCAGAAGCTGTATCCTGATGAATGGACCAGCGGCAAAATGAATGCCGAGAGTACGCTGGGAGCATCGGGTCTGGAGCGAAGCTTTGACCGATTTTTACAGGGGGTAGAGCCGTCTGTCTTGTCCTATTATGTAGATGGGCACGGACAACCGCTCCGAGGGTTGGATATTCGCTATACAAAGCAGTCGAATCAATACTATCCGTTGTCATTAACGACTACCTTGGATGCAGCAATCCAGAGAAGCATGGAGGCAACAGCCGATCAAGTAGGGTTAAAAGAGGGCAGTATCGTCGTTTTGGACGTACAAACAGCCGATGTTCTTGCAGCTGTGAGCCGCCCTACCTATGATCAAACGAATGTCACAGGAAACGCAAGCAACTGGAAGAATCGCGCATTCAAACAACTCCCACCTGGTTCTGTCTATAAAACAGTGATAGCAGCAGCAGCTTTGGCGGAAGGAATCGTTTCACCAATTGACCGTTTCACATGTACAGGTGAGTATGGGAAATACCAATTCTCCTGCTGGAAAAAAGAAGGTCACGGCAGTGTGACACTGGAAGAAGCGTATGCCCAGTCCTGTAACATTGCGATTGCCCATATCGCCAAGATGGTGGGCGGAGAAAAGTTGGAGGAATATGCAAAAAAACTGGGCTTGACCACTCAAGTGGGGCATGTTACGCCTCATCTGTATAAACTGAAAAACTTCAAGCAGCTGGATGGTGAAGAGCCGGGTAGAGTCTTTGCAGAGGGAGTATCCCGCGACGATGAAGGCGTCCTGATTCAAAGCGCCATCGGTCAGCGGGATGTACGAATATCCCCCTTGCAAGCGGCCAACATGATGGTAACGATTTTGCGTGGCGGTCAAAGCTCTCAAGTAAGGCTGGTAAAAGAGATCGCATACCGAAATGGTCAGTCGTTCCACGCATTCCCAGAGCAGGAGCTCTCTTTGGACGGAATTGACTACGTCACTGCCAATAAATTGCGAAAAATGATGCGCAAAGTCGTCACTGAGGGAACAGGACAGATGCTCATGAATTCCGCTTGGCAGGTGGCAGGCAAAAGCGGGACTGCGCAAATCGGGGATGCGAATGGAAACAACCACCTGTGGTTTCTCGGGTACGCCCCGTTAGAAGAGCCGCGTTACGCCATTTGTGTCGTGGCAGAAAATCAGCCGAGCTGGGGAAAAAACCAGGCTATGGAGCTGTTTCACCGAGCTGTTGCTGAGCTTGCCGATCATACAGCTCAATCTTCCCAACCTCGCGAAGAGTATTTCCGAGGATGAATCCTCTTGCGTTAATTTGATTGTTTTTACCTAGTCCGACGATCAGCATGAGGGGAGAGGAGGACATGTACATGGATTGCGACGCTTTTGACCAAATGGTTCTCTTATCACCTTTGCTGGGAGATAGGCGTTTTACCGTATGACTATGCCAATCACCAATGTATTTCCATTGTCGATGTCTGCTTAATTTGCGGACGAGCTTATTGAGATGCGTGTCATCGAAAAAAATAGAGTGTGGCTGGTGAATCGCATTTGGGCCTGGTTCACTTGCATACGTAACGACCCATCTATCCTCACCAAGTGGGTATCCCATCATAACCCCTCCTGTTTCCAGTGAGGGTTTTTTTCGTACGGCCTGCTCAATCTGTTTCCACGCTTTTGGTGTGATGTACAACGTCGTCATGAGACGTTCGTCCCTCCTTGATAAAACCACTGACATTTGCTTGATATCATATGTATGCGAATTATGAAAGGTCCCGGCGTCCAGCAAAGTTATGAATTGTCGAAAAAAAGATTGTAACTCACCCTCTTCCTTTCTATAATTTGAGTAAAAGTGTGAGTTCAAAAAGTCGACTTTTTGAACAACCTCTAAAAGACGGAGACTGGAAAGGTTGATTGTATGCCTTTGGCACCTGTTGATCTCTCACTGATTGGACAAGTTTTAGCGGCTGATTTGTACACCGAACAAGGAATTTTGCTGCTGGGACAAAACACGACGATCACGCCTGCCCATGTGATTTTATTGCAAAAGCAACGAGTCCGTGAGGTTGACATTATACAGAGTCTGACGGAGGGAACGGGTGAGGAAGTTACTTCTCAACTATTCCAACTAGAGGCAGATTCCGAAACCGTTGCTGCTTATGTACAAGCTCTCGACAAAACGAGACTACTCTTCGATGAACTGACAGTTGGCGTAGCACCGAGTCTTGATCATTTTTCCAACATCTTTTTTGATGTAGCAGAAAAATCGACGAAGCATTTGGGGTTGTTCCGGAACTTGTACGTACTGGAAGGGGCAGACAGCTATACATACCGACATTCATTAAATGTAGGCATTCTCTGTTCGCTCATTGCTCGCTTGTTGAAATGGGATGAAGAGCGAGTAGCATTCATGGGGACAGCAGGATTTTTGCATGACATTGGAAAAATGAGGGTACCCAAGGAAATATTGCTTAAGCCAGGCAAGCTAAGTGAAGAAGAGTTTACGATCATGAAGAAGCATACCATCTACGGCTATGAAATGATCCGTGAGATGAAGGGTGGGTCTGAGCTGTTGGCATTGTGTGCCTTGCTGCATCACGAGCGACTCGACGGGTCTGGCTATCCGGAGCAAAGAAAAGGCGATAGCATTCCGATCGAATGTCAGGTGCTTGCCGTTGCCGACATGTTTGATGCGATCTGTTCTGATCGGGTGTACAAAGGGAGGACTTCTCCATTCGAGGCGGCACAGCTCCTGTGGAAGGAAGCCTGTAATGGAATATTGAACGTTGAGATCGTTGCACAGTTTGTGCGCTACATTGCCTTGCTGTACGTAGGTGCGAAGGCGAGGTTGAGTAGCGGGGAAGAAGTCGAAGTGATTCTTATTCATCAGGATGAACCGATGCGTCCGTTGGTACGAAGAATGGGTGAATTCCTCGATTTACGGCATGATCGCAAGCTGACGATTGAAAAAATGATTGGATAGGAACGTCGATGCGAAAAAGGTGAAATCGCTCTTGAGAAATGAGAGCGGTTTCATTGTTGCTGATCTGTGAACGATCGTCGGGAAAGCTCGATCCGCTTGGCAGATTGTGACACAATGAAAGTGTGCATGATAGACAAAGAAACGAAAAGAGTCGTGTCGTGCGAATGCTCGAAATGCGAGGAGGAAACACATGATACGCAAAGCGGAACCTACAGATGCAGCTTTTGCTGCGCCATTGATTTATGATGCCATTGGAGATATCGCGCATACGCTGACAGGTGCAACGGAGGCAGCGGATGCGATTCGTATGATGGAAGAGTTTTTTGTGAAGGAAAATAACCGACTCAGCTACGAAAACGCGGTGATTGCCATGGATGGAGATGTACCGGTAGGACTGGCGCTCTTTTATCATGGGAGCCAAACAGAGGTGCTCGATCGCCCCTTCGTTGAGCATGTCCAACGTTTGACTGGCGAGACAATTACGCTTGTAAAAGAAGCAAAGGATGACGAATTTTATTTGGATTCTGTCGCGGTTGATTCCTCATGCAGAGGGAAGGGGATCGGATCTCTTCTGCTGGATGCCTTTGAAAAAGAAGCGATTCAGCGCGGGCATGACCGAATCGCTTTGCTCGTTGACGAGGAAAAACCACGTGCGCGAAAGCTGTATGAATCGCTCGGCTATCGTGAGGATGGGACAGTGATCGTAAGCGGGCATAAATTGAGCCATATGGTGAAGGCCCTATCGGAAAAGGCATAAGAGATCTCTATCGAGGCTAGATACAAGAACAAAAAACGTTTCCCGTTGGACATAGCGCAAAAAGTCCGAGGGAAACGTTTTTTCGTACGCTTAGCTGCTAAAAGAAGGCACGCTTTCTACTTGAGGTGAGGACAGATAAGGTGTGAGATCAAACTTCCAGTCAAATTCACGGATCGGGCTGTACTTACCCGTCAGGAGCTTCAAAATATGAGCTTCGGTTGCTTTACTCGTATTTTTGGTCGCGCCTGCTTCGTCGTATAGATTACCGCATGCATACGCAAATAAATACTCTTCCCAGCTCGAATAAGCGAGTTGGATTCGCTTGGCTACGTCCAGCATGCTTTCTACGGCATCTGCCTTGGGAAGATAGGACTGCTGGGCGCCTGCTTTGCAAATAATGAGATACCAAGCGTAATCAAAGGCGGCAATGCCTGCATGTGGGAGTCTGTTCATGTACGAGTACACGATCAACTGCCGGGCTGACTCCAGGTCGCCTTTTTTTAAGGATGCGATGTAGTTGGGACGATTGGCAGCGCTGAGTGCGGATAATACGTGGCGATGCTGATCAAACTCAGCTCTTCGCCCATGTTCCAAAAACCAAGTTAAGCGCTCTTGCGTTTTCGCAGCATCTCCCGTGTCCCATCTGTTATCAATTCGAAGCCGCAAAAACGTATCGCGCAGGCGGTTGTATTCGTGGATTGCCAAATAATACGCGAGCCGCTTCTGATTTAAGCAAACAGAGGAGAGAGCATGCAAGTAGCGACTTAACTTTGGGTCGATCTCTTTTTCGTTTTCTGCTTCTTTTGTCATGGAAGTCCTCCCTGCCTCCTTTAGTGGAATGTCAATGCTTTGCGAGTTTTGGGAATCTCACGAATGATGCGGATGTAATACAACATGGAAATTATCGCGAGAATGCCCATAAGCCATGATCCCGTCCATCCTTTTTCTTCCAAGTCAGGCTTGGCATTGATATACGTATCGGTCACGAGAACCGCATTGTGCGGATGCTTGCGTTTGTCCAAAGCATTCACAATGACAGGCAACATCTCACCATCCGGTATCGCCTTGAGCGTTCCTCGCATCGTAATGGAATGTTTGTCATGAATTTCTTTGGCATGGTCGTAGTCCGTAATGACGATGATCGCTTTTTGATCCAGATAACCCACATTTACATAACCGGTGTCAGAGTTTAATAGATCTCGCTCTTCGGCTTTGGCAGCAGGAATGAACTCGGCTTTTGGCTCGGGATGCTTTTCTTTGTCATAGACGCGGAGCATATTGATATAGGAAGCTTTGGTCAATGTAAATTCCACCTGGTAGCCAAGCGTAGTTTGTTTTAACTCGTCCATCGTCTTAACTTGGACAGGCTTAAATTGATTGATCAAGGAATCAAGCATCTGCTCCGAAGTCATCTCCAGCTTCATGGATACGACAGCAAACATAGCGTAATGGAGCAGAAGGAGAAAAATAATCGTCCAAATGTTACGTCTCGTGTAAATGGCAAAAAATTGCTTGAACCTTGATAACTTGCCAGGAAGCCCGAGTGCGCGTAAGTTTTTTCTCCTAGCGGCTTTGGCTTGCTTGTTTGCAGTTGGTTCGGTCATCTTGTTAAACGGAGACTGTATTTGCGTCAGGCATATATTCGCGTCGATATCGGAGGGATTATGCGAAAGCATCTCCTGAAAAACCTCTTGAGCCTTTTCCCATTCCCCTAGCTGAAGATAGCCTTTCCCCAGCAAGCTGCGAGCGTCCCACAGTTCCGGCATGCGAGTGAGGATTTCCTCGCAATCTTTGATCGCATCGGCGGCATCCCCTTTTTCAAGGAAAAGCCGGGCACGATACAAATACGCATCGATGTTATCTGGATCAAGACGTAACAATTGATCAAAGGTATGAAAGGCACGATTCTTATTCCCGGTTCGCAAAAAATATTCGCCCTGTAAACGGATCAAATCGGGGTCAAGAGCATACAGGGTATGGGCTTTTGCCAAATAACTCTGAGCCGTTTCCCAATCATTTTCCATGAGGGCAAATAACGCATCGCTGCGCCATTCTAGAAACGCTTCAATATCCAAGTCCTCACGATTCTCAAAAGAGTGGTAACGCAGCGTGAAGGTCTGATTGAGCTGACCGTTCAGGTAAGCGACAAAACGTCCTGAGAGCTGGCTTGCGAGCTTTTCCGATTTCTCCCGCCATTGAAAATGAGAATCGAGCAGCTTCCACACCTCATGAGGCAAGTGATAGTGTTCTTCTAAAAAGTGGAGAAATTGCGTATCGATGAGTTGATGGCAGCCGACATTCCACATGGCCTCGTCATTCAGCAACTCACGCCAGTTTTCAAGCTGGATTCGTTCGTGATAGTTATCGTACAGCTCTTGCGTACGGCGGAAAAAACGCTCGACCATATCATCGGGGTTCATGGAGCGTTCGGAATGATCGTAGCTCTCCGTGAAATCGTACCGCTTGGGAATGGGGATTTCTTCTTGAGAGACAACTTCTTGCGTTGTTTCCTCTAGAAACCTATCAAACAGTGTGAGTCGCTGCGGTGGATCGTAGTTAGGCTGCTCTTCTTCTACAGGTTCAGAATGCAACAGCTCGTAAAGACGTCTTGGCGGCTGGAGGTGAATTGCCTCTTCTTCGGAATCGGTATTCGCCAGCTCATAGCGCTGCCGTGGTGGCTGAAGGGGAACCGATTCTTCTTCCGATTCATGATTCTCGCCTTCATCCAGTTGTCTCGTCTGTCTTCTTTCCGGTAGGGGCGTTTCTTCGAACATACGATTCCGCTTGGTATTGCGTGTGTACTTCAGAGCGAGGTCATACGCCTCTCGCAATCGCTGAAAACCTTCAGGATCAACTTCTGGATTGTGCACCTTCAACTTTTTGGCATAAGCCTTTTTTATCTGGGCAGGATTGTCCGTCGGTTCAATCCCGAGAATCTCCCAAATCCCCATTAATACTCATTCCACCCTTCAAACATGTCCAGCTGCTGCTTCAATTCTTCTGCTGCTTTGGCGATGTCTCTTTCATTTTGGGTGGAGAGGACACTTTCGAACCGGCGTAAATAATTCGCAATGATCATGCGGTCTTCGCCCAACGCTTCCTCATACATACGCTCGCCTTTTGCCAGAAGCAATCGATTTTCGGTTCGCTCTCTGGGGTGGATCTTAATGTTTTGAAGAGCTTGAAAACGCTCCTCAATTTCCTTTTGTGATAGGCTGCCCGGATTTTTTTCGATGACGGCCTTGCTTTTGACTCCTGTAGAGACGACAGTCACTTCGACTTCCAGAATCCCGTTGATGTCATATGTATAACGAACATCGATAGATTCCTCGCCCTTTTTGGCAGGGGGAACTTTTACATTCAATTCGCCAAGCTTGAGGTTATGTTCGACGCGTCGGCTTTCCCCTTGATACACGTCAACGAGAATGGAGCGTTGATAATCGACTACGGTGTATAGCCGTTCTACCCGGCTGACCGGGATTGGCGTATTGCGCTCGATGATCGGAAAGAAGTAGCCGTCTTCGTGTTTGCCGTTTGCCATGGTTTGTACAATACCCGTACCGAGTGTGTATGGGCAAACATCTGTCAAAACAAGCTCGTTTAACGCCTCGTTGCGTTCCTTGAGTGCTGCTTGAATCGCTGTTCCCAATGCAACAGCCTCATCGGGATTAATATGGGAATAGGGCAGTCTCCCAAATATTTTGCTTACGATGGATTTGATAAGCGGCATCCGCGTCGCACCGCCAATAAGCACGATTGCGTCCAGTTCCCGAGGGGAGATGGATGCGTCTCGCAAAGCACGCTCGATCGGCTGACGCAGTCGTTGCAGCAGCGGAAACGCGAGATCTTCCAGCTGATTCCTGCTGAGGGTCGTTTCAACCAGTTCTCCCTGGATATTGACACTCATTTTCCCTTCTTGCTCGGAAAACAAGGCGCGCTTGCACAACTCAGCTTGTTTGTGAATGGACGAAAGCGTTTTGCTGTCCAGCGTGTTGATATCGAGTCGATGGGCTTCTATAAAGTAAGAGGCAATCAGATCGGTAAAGTCTTCGCCGCCCAAAAAGTTGTCTCCAGCGATTGATTTTACTTCCATCACACCTTCGAACATTTCCAAAATAGAAACGTCAAACGTTCCGCCACCTAAATCGAATACGAGGAATTGTGTTTCGCTTTCCTCCTGATGGAGCCCATAAGAGATCGCAGCGGCAGTCGGTTCGCTGATCAAACGCTCTACTTTCAGTCCAGCAAGCTCTGCTGCTCGTTTGGTTGCTTTGCGTTGTGTGTCGTTGAAATAGGCAGGCACACTGATAACTGCTTCGTGAACGGGGTGCCCTAAATGAGCCTCAGCGTCCGCCTTCAAAGATTTAATCACAAAGGAGGAAAGGTCTTCGGCAGAAAGAGAGTATCTTCCCAGTTGGTACCTTTTTTCTGTCCCCATAAACCGTTTGAAGGTAGAAGCAGTCCGATCAGGGTGAGTTAAGAGGCGCTCTCTGGCGATTTTTCCAATCAAAATCTCGCCGTTTTCATCGACGCTGACCACAGAAGGAGTCAGTGTTTCTCCGAGCGCGTTTGGAATGAGCACGGGTCCATTCTCAGTCCAGTAGGCCACCAGACTGTTCGTCGTGCCCAAATCAATTCCAATGGTGGTCATCAGCTAGGTCCTCATTTCCGTGTTTTTTCTACTAATATCGGTAAAAGTAGAGACTTAATATATAATTTTACCATGAAAAAATGGATATAATTGGTGCTTTAGTAGGATATGAAATAGAATTTTAGATAAAGAAAATAGAAATAGAATTCGTAACATAGAAAACGACATACGAGAGAGGTCGTTATGCCAATGCAGCAGCGAATAGAAAAGTGGTTTGAAGCGTGGAAGTTACTTATGCATGATATGGAGCGTCAAGGTGCCCAGGTTTGGCCGCTCACTATAGAACCACCGGCGGGGCTGGAAGAAATCGAAAGAAGAGAGGAGAGTCTCGGGATCAGCTTTCCTGCGACGATCCGTACTATTTTGCATGCGGGCAGCAGCCAAGTTCAAATAAATTGGTCGTTGCCCTCTCGAGCGTTAGATCCTTTTTCACTCAGTGGAGATTTGGGATGGTCATTGGATGCATTTGAGTGGCCGTACTTTGGCGGAGACGAAGAGAGTGAGGACGAGAAAAGATATCTCTGTTTTCACGTCGGCGGGAATGGCGACATGCTGCTCATCGATTTGTCGACAGGCGCGGATGACCCTCCCGTCTATTCATGGGGACATGAGACAGACGAGTTCCTATTGCTCGGCAAAAGCTTCACAGAGTTCGTAGAGCGAGTCACAGAGCTCGGCTGTATTGGGGCAGAGTGCTGGAATTATGAAGCGCTCGCAGGTGCAGAGGGACTCGATGTTGAGGGGCAAGTCGCACAAGAGTGGAAAGAATGGCTGCAAACCTATCGGACGCTAACCTTTGAAGAGGCCGCGCAAGATTTCGAGAAGCTGGTCTTGTTTGCCAAAATGCATGGTGCAGGAGATTCACGTATCCAAAAGGCATTTGCTCAGTACGACTGGGAGCCGATTTTGCATAAATGGGTAGCGCAAATCGAGCAGGAAACCTCATCAAGCAATCTGCTACTCTGGTGCCAGCTCATTGTCGAGACAGTAGGCAAAAAGGCAGAGAGCTGGGTACGCTCGCTCTGGGAGTCTGGGCCACATTATGAACGCATAGGCTCGAGTCTACGTGCATATGTAACGGCGGCTTGTTTGCCAGAAGAAGAAGGCTTGCAGCGAGTTTTGGCCGAGATGGACGAAGTCGTTGCCAGAAAAGAATGTCTGGTAGGATATGCTGCCAACAGTCATTTGCATCACTTTCGCTCCCGTGAAGTCATTTTGTGGATGAAACCGCATGTGGTGTACCCGATTGAAGGTTGGGATGATCTATTCGCGGTATCACGTCCACAATGGGATGATCTGATTCATTGGCTGGACGGAAATGAAGCACAGCGGCAGATTGCGTTAAGTGCTTGGGGGAAAATGCTGACGAGTGGTGAGTCGCCTTCAGGTGAAGCGAATTGGCAAGAAATCAATCGGTTGTTGGATGTAGCGTACGAAAAAGCCATTCTGCGCAAGGAAAAGGAGCGTGTAGATCGCATTCGATCTTCCTTGGAAACAGCAAAGCATTAGACGAAGAGGCATTGACCCGTGTTTGTGCAAGAGGAATGAAGCAAGGGGGAAAGACAATGAGAAATGTGGTAACGGTATGGGGAGCAGCCTTGCAGTCTTCTGATGAACTAGCGGATTTTCTGACTCCGGTTTACGATGAGGACGGGGAAGTGATACCGTCTGGCTTTTTAACAGCGTCGGGCCTTGAATGGGTGGACGAGGACTTTTTTGAAGTGCATGAGGTACAGGATGCAGAGGCCAGAGCGGACTTTTTCACGTATTTGGAAAACGAATATGCGATGAATGCAACACTGGATAGAAAAGAATGGCCCAAACAGCTAACAGAGGAGATTGGCAAGTACCCACATGTGATTTTGCTGTATGGCAATGAATCTCGGTACGGTCCGATTAACGAAAAATTGTTCGATCTCACTGAGGGCGGGCAAGAAAAAGATGCACCGGTGGTCCTGCTCGCCAAACTTGTATTTGAGACAGAGGAGCGGTAAGGAGCAGGGAAGAATGCCTAAGAAAGGAGAGACAGATATGGCTTACCATTTCGCAGATTTATATGATGCAGCTGAATTAGGAGACATTGAGCTCGTAAAAAAGATCGTCACGAAACAGCCGGAATTGCTGCATGAGAAAGATGAGTATGAGTTTTCCGTACTGCATGGCGCTGTGATGACAGACGATGTTGACCTCATTGCGTACTTAGTCGCACAGGGAGCAGATGTCCATGCGAAAAACGATGAGGGTATTACTCCGTTGCATATCGCGCTCTATCCAGAGGTCGCAGAGGCGCTCATCGCGCACGGTGCAGACATACATGCCAGCGCTCATGATGGAAGTACCCCGCTGCACACACAGGTAGCGGATGGAGAGGAGCGTGTGGATGTGGTAGAGTTGCTGCTGGCTAAAGGTGCGAATCCTAACAAAAAGGACATGGAGGGGCAAACACCATACGATATAGCACGCGAAAGAGAAGACGAAGAGATGATGGCTTTATTTGAATAGGGGAAAAAGCTAAGCGTCCGTTATGATTTCGGACGCTTTATTTCTTGCTCAAGTGCTGCGACACGTTTTTCCAGCTCGGCGATGGCTTTTTGCTTGGTTTCCGTGCGTTTTACGATGAACAAGCAGCAAGCAATGACAAGTGCTATGGGCATGAAGAAGATAAAGAGCTGAAAGAGTACAGTACCCCATTCGATCGACACAGCGCCAAATTCTACCATGGGTGATCGCTCCAATCATTCGTTTTGTTCATTTTACCAAAATATCTCATTTTTTCTAAGCTTCGATCCATATGCACAAATGTGAATCCTTTACCATACAAGCAACAGTGAATTAATCGACAACAACTCCCTGCGTACAGGCACGCATAGGCAACCGCCCACATATGGATAGAAGTAAGCTATTCCAGACGTGGAGGTGGCAGCCATGTCCAGCATTATCGCGGCGCTTTCCCTTGTTTTTAAAGAACTTCTTGTTTTTGTGGCTTATGTCAAGAACAATGCCTTCCCGCAACCGCTTCAGGACACCGAAGAAGAAAAGTACCTCCGACTCATGGCCAAAGG
Source organism: Brevibacillus sp. IT-7CA2 (assembly GCF_949767855.1). NCBI lineage: Bacteria > Bacillati > Bacillota > Bacilli > Caryophanales > Paenibacillaceae > Brevibacillus > Brevibacillus sp. IT-7CA2. Next base: position 30,083 of record NZ_CATKQT010000052.1, on the reverse strand, counting down.
CGACCCTTACGCCCGCAACAAGCTGATTGAGCACAATTTGCGTTTGGTGGCGCATATTGTGAAGAAATTCGAGAACACAGGTGAGGACAGTGAAGATCTGATTTCCATCGGTACCATCGGCCTGATCAAAGCAATCGAGAGTTATCAGGTGGATAAGGGCACCAAGCTGGCTACGTATGCTGCGCGTTGTATTGAGAATGAAATCCTCATGCATCTAAGAAGCTTGAAAAAAACCAAAAAAGACGTATCCTTGCACGACCCAATCGGGACGGATAAAGAAGGCAATGAAATTACCTTAATCGACGTCCTTGGCACAGAAACCGACGAAGTGGTCGACGCAGTACAGCTCAAGCTGGAGTCCAATAAAATTTACCAGCACATTCACATCCTTGATGAGCGCGAAAAAGAGGTCATCATCGGCAGATTTGGGTTGGATCAGGACAAAGAAAAGACACAGCGCGAAATTGCGCGTGAGCTGGGCATTTCTCGTTCGTATGTATCCCGTATCGAAAAGCGAGCGTTAATGAAGTTGTTTAATGAGTTTTATCGGACGAAGCAGCCGCAGAATCGGTAGTTTGTTCGCAGCGGAGGACGTTATTTTGAGGTAACATTTCGTAGCTCGTTCTCTACTTCCATTCAAAGTTAATGATAAACAGATGTGAAAAATGACATTTCATTACAAAAGTTTACACAACAAGCGTTTTTTTGTGGATATTGGGATGAAGCCACTCGGATGCCGGGTGGCTTTTCTATTTGCTTGTTGATCAAGACGCTCTTATTGGATCAGTCAAAACGCAAGTGGAAGGGGTAATTGTACGAATCCAAGGAATGGAGGACCAAAAGAAATAGCGTAGCGCAAATTACTATTACAAAGGAGAAAATCAAATGACAAATCAAACACCAGAACCAAATTCAAACGAAGAATCCAGAATAGAACTTAAAAATGAAAATTATGCCGATAACGGAACTTTTCAATAAACTAGTAACTAAAAAATTCACGGAGACAACACTCCTTTTTCTAGGAGTGTAACGCGGGAGGATAGGACAAAAAAAGCAGGGCACACAAGCTCATTTAAGTTACATCACTCATCATTTTTGCCAAAGTATGTAAAAACACTCCAAATTCCAATAGCTAAATAAAGAAAACCAAATAAACCCAAATAAACCGTAATCCAGGCTAGTTATCATTAAATAAAGACCAATCAAGCAAATTATAATAGAACCTGTTTTTTGCAAAGTTGTTTTTTTCATAATACTCACCTGTATACAGTATTTTACAAAAATGTATCACGAATTTTGTTTATTTACAAATTGCTCAGGGAGATAAGGCATTTGAGGCAAAAAAGTAAAAACTCCCCCAGGTTCGGAGGAGACTTGCAACTAACTATATTGGCGCAACACGAAACATTCCTGTTAAAGCAGGGTACTGCTTAAAGTCGTATTTCTCATACAGTAACTTACCTTCGTTAGAAGAAAAGAGACCAATAAAAGCTTTATCGGGAGCATTCTCTTTTAGATAGGACATAAGGTTGTCCATAATCATTGTCCCTATCCCCATTTTTTGAAACTCCGGAAGTACAACAATATCTTGGAGGTAAAAATAAACGTACCCATCGCCGATAATTCGGCCCATACCAATTATTTTACTTTCGGAGAGAACAACAACTGAGTACAAAGAATTTTTAAGTGAGTCTTTGATCACTTTGAAATTCATCGTCTTTTCCCAACTAACTGAAACACACAATTGATGAAACTCTTCAAGAGTAGGGGAGCGTTCAATAATCTCAAATGACATATAACTCCTCGCTTCCAAATTTTCTATGTCTGAGGATATAACTTCATTTGAGACACCCCCTAAATGTTGATTATTGAAAATTTTACCATTTTTTGCTTTGAGATCTCAAGTATTTGGACTTAATAAAAGACCAATTTATCAAAATGTGTAGGGAGGTAAGGTGGACCTTATAACCAATACCCTATCCAGTAAATTGCTCCGCTGATTACGACTAATGCGATGAAAAACAATATTCTAGCTCTAACCTTTTGGGGACTTGGAGAAAAGATAATTTCCGCACCGACCCACAAGAAAAGGAGCAACGCTAATAAAACTTTAGATATTAGCAGCAATGTAAAACACCTCCAATTTATGGTTAATTATACCAAATAGTAAGCTTGGAGGAATGTTGGTCATAACCAATTTAACATGATAGTTAATGAAAAAAGCCCTTTAATAAAAGGGTTGGTAAATACGATGAGTATCTGTGTCGAAAACAACATCAACTTTAATGTCAGGTGAGTAAGGGATGAGTTCAAAGTTAAAGAGCTTACAAAAGACATGGGGGAAATCACTTGTTTGTTCGCTCTGTTCTAAAGCATATGCGACCATATTCTTCAATTCAAGAATTTCGTGCTTCTTCCCATGAAGGATAATCTCATCAGTAAAATGACCTGTTACTTCAATCAGCATTTAATCATGACCGGGTGCTAATCAGTCGGTATAGCTACAAATGGATAATTACCATTTTACAACAATATGAAGTATACAAAATGGTAATTTAGAAAATGTACTCTAAGGCTGTCAGAAGTATCCCGAAAAGCAAGAGTATCCAGCCAATCACTAATGTTATGTAGGTTAAAAGCTTCCAGATTCCATAAACAGAGCCTTTTCGTAAACTAATACGACTCCACAGAATCATCCATAATCCCATCAGGGGCGCTTCCTTTTGAAGGACTGGAAAAGCAACAAAAATTAATAAACCTGTGATGAAACCTAATAGTATCAATTTTTTTGAGCGAGTCATATAAAGTACCTTTCGAATCCCAGATTTATGTTTCAAACACTATATACATTAAAATGATTATTCCTTCAAGTAAATACAAAATTTTACACAATACACGATTTGTTAAATAGGAGGGCCGCCATTGAACAAAGTATGCAGTAATTGCTTGTCAGAAACGGATTACTTCGCCGATGAAGAAGGCGAGTTGTGTGAGGCTTGCACGCAAGATATTGAGTAATTTATCAAAACAGTACGTTTGTACCCAGGGAGGGGAACAAGATGGACGGGTTGTGCTGCCCAACGTGTGGGTGCGAAAAGCTATTTCATTACAGTAGTGCGATCGGGGTCTATGAATGCACCTTATGTGGAATCAATGTTGACCAGCATGATTTGATTCCAACCGAGCAGTTCTTGGAACAGGATAATGATGCTGCTCTTTCCCGAAGATAAAGCAGCGCTTATTGATGACATAAAGAAATTGCGATCCATGCAGCTAAGAAAGTGGACATGGAGATTTGCTTGGAGGAGCCATTCCATAGCGTATTGTCAGAACACAGGTATACAGCCGATAACCTGCCGACTGGGGCGATAGTTGCAACAGCAAACCTAACTGAATGCTGGGCTGTAGGACAAGATTATCAGAGCGGCATGCCACTGCTTTTCAGCGGGGAAGGTGGGAAAACGAAACGTGTTTGCTTACAAGAGGATTCCTTCGGGTGGTTTGAAACCGGACGGTATGCTTGGGAAATGACGGATGTAAAGCCTATTGATCCAGTACCAGCAAAAGGGCAGCAATGGCTCTGGAATTGGGGAGGGGAACGGGATGCCTGAATTAGATAAAATGCCAGATGTATGTAAGAGTTGCCCGGAAAACTACTATTGCAGCTTAAAACCGGATATGTGGAAATGCGAAGCAGAGGAGGGAGAGGGTAACAAAAGAGTCCTTCTATATTACTGAAGGACTCTGGTTTAATATCTTATTCAACACTAAAGTAGAGCGTCTTTTCCACGCCACCGTACTCAACAGTAAACCAGCCAACATCATTTCCTGTAGATCTCGTCGCTTTAACCATAGCATATACAGTTTTAGGTTGTTTGATATACTCGCATGCTTGTTCATCCGTTACGTTAACTTCATTTGATACAAGCTTGGATGTTCCGTCCGAAAAATGAGCAGTTACCCAAATAGGAGCATAGTCATAAGGATAGAAATTGTAAGGGATATCTTCTTCAATAACAAGCTTGGTGACAGTCGCTTGGGCCGTAACATTTGATTGAACAGTTTGAGGTGTTGCGGCACTCGCTGATGAAATAATGGCAAAGACTGAAAAAATGGATAAAGCTACAGATGCTAATCTTTTCATTTTCTATCATCTCCTAATAATTGGGCTTGTTTAAAGGTTACCTTTATATGATGAAAAATACAATATTTTCAAATTCGAAATATTCTTTCCTTACGAATGGAGAACAAGTTTTAACATAAGAGAAATTAAGTTAAGAAAGCCCATCCATTATTTAATGGGCGGGTCATGATAAATCAAATATTGGTTTATTGAATTGATAAAGAGTAGCCTTGTAAATTATTTCCCTCTGCACCTGAATCAATTACTCTATCAACCAATATGTAATATTTCTGTGCGGAAAAATACATTGTAACAGAATCTGCTTGACCTACACCATTCTTATTTGAAATTTCTTCATCTAATACTTTATTGCGGCTTGCATCCCATATTTCAAATTTTAAATCCATGTTTGACGGAACATTAAGCCTTATTGTTCTTGTTCCACTTTGGTTTGGCTTAAAAGCGATATAGTCTCGGTCTTTCCAGTCCCAGATATATCCTTGGGCAACATCGTCAATACCGATAACAAACCCATTTGCATCTCGTTGACCCCAGTCGTTATTACTATTCTGGTTAGTTTCTTTCTCCCAATAAGATGCTGCAAATGCTGATGCTGCTAATGACAGGCTTAAAACTAATGAGGAAATACCTAAGAATGTTTTTTTCTTCATAATCAAAACCTCCTAAAATTAGGTACATTTCCTATTATTACCATAAATCTATACTAAAGCAAATGAATTGTAAGAACTTAATATAATATTCAAAATTTAGTTAGAGACCTCGGCTCCTTTATGCAGTTTCCAACAGTGAACTATTCTGCCACCGATCCAGAGGGCAATACATTCACATTCAGCGAGTATTTAAACGGCAAGCAAATCAGATCGTTCCAAGGCGTTGCAGGGCAACAATACAAAGTAGAAATCAGTCATGAGGCTTGGATTCGGTTGGATTTAGACATGCAGCATCAAATCAAGTTAGTCGCTACTGACAGTGCGGGAATCTCATCCGAACGAATTTACACATTCACTCGAACAGAGACGCATATCGAATTCCTACTCAACTTCGATAGCCCGGATGTACAGGGGCATTTCATCCTTGATGGTATGCCGTTGCGGGTACTTGTAACGCTGGAGAGGTATATCACGGAAGGAGCCACAATTGAGAGTGTAAAGGTCTATAACAATGCCTTGGATGCTGTGCCGACCTGGGAAGATTGTACGGGAGCAGTAAAAGGGAACCGAGGCTATCTCTTCACGAACAAAACGAAGACTGCCGCAAATTGGGCGATTAATCTGTGGGTCATTCTTGCCAAGGGAACAGCAACAGAGCGTTTCAGATCGATTGATGAAGACCCTAAATGTAGTTCCTATTTCGAAAATTAGGCAAGAGCAAGAACAGGGCCCCGTTATGACGATGGGGCAGGAGCTATCCTTTCTCAAAATTAGCAATATCCAAAAGGATGCGCTAATCCAAACAATGGGGGAGCAGCTAGCCATGGTTAAGCTTGAGCTAATCCAATTGAAAGGAGATGGTAACTGATGGCATTCTGGGCACTAGCGTTTAGCATGAAGTGGATCACAGCAGAGAAGCTGCGACTAGCTGTAAAAACAACATCAAATCCTTTTGGAGAAATCTCTCCAGAGGAATTCACGAAAATCACTAACCAAGAATTCTAGGTTGGTGATTTTTTATTTCAACCAGACCTTGAGCCAGCCTCGTACCTAGCGGGGCTATTTTTGTGCCCCGAGGGGGTGAGGAGGAAGATGAGCTGATGAAGTTTTTACAGAGTTTAGAGAACGTAGTGACCCCAGCAAACGGAATTGCAGTAACCATGGGGATATTTCTTACCCCGATATTCCAATACCTCTATGGAACGGGTCGGCTCGATATTTTAATCGTGCTTTTTCTTATGATTTCACTCGATTGGATCACCGGTATTTCCGCAGCGAAAAAGGACCATACCTACTCGTCTGATTATGGTCTTTCCCGAATCCCACGGTCGCTGTTTCTTTTTGCACTGCCAGCCGTAGCGAATTTACTGGATCGGGTGATGGGCACACCAGGCTTTCTGTTTTATGGAGTCACATTTGGTCTACTCTATCACACATGGAACAGCCTCACAGCAAATGCTCACCGAGCTGGTTGGCCTGTTCCGAAATCGATTGTTAACTTGGCGGTTCGGAGATCAAAGCCAAGACTGAGCGTGCTGCACGAAAGGAGACAAAATAACGATGAATATGACTATTCTCGGTGCGCGTGTGATCGACGTTCGCACCTCTTTGCCACGCCATAAAACTCTAAGGTATGGACGTCGTAAGCCGTTTGATATACGATCGGCAGCCCTCCACCATTCAGCTACAAAAAGCGGTTCGCCAGAGGCATTCGCACGCTACCATGTTGGCACGAACGGATGGCCGGGCATTGCTTATCATTTTGTGATCCAAAAGGACGGAACGATTTACTGGTGTAACGATCTAGAAACAATTTCCTACCACGTAGGCAATAGCAACCGTCATGCGTTAGGCATTTGTCTTGTAGGGGACTTCCGGACACAGCAACCAACCGCAGCACAGCTCGATGTGGCGAATCGCTTGATCCAGCACCTGCAGGTACAGATTCCATCCATGAAGCAGGTGCTTGGTCACCAGGAGTACCCCGGCTATTCATGGAAAAACTGCCCTGCATTCCCGATGGTCAAGTTTCGGTCGGATTATTCACAGTATTTACAGAAACCTGTGGACAAACCAGACAAACCACAGCAAGTACCGGTTGCTATTAGCCTGAATGGTTCGCTGTTATCAGTGACTGGTTTCTTAAAGGATGGTGTGTCCATGCTACCTGTCAGAGCGGTAGCCAATGCTGCTGGCGGAAAAGTGGAGTGGATCGCGGCGACCCAAGATGTGCGTGTAAACGGCAATGACCTAAATGAAAAGCTCATATCGGGTTCGGCTTATGCTCCAGCTCGTGAGCTGGCTGCCGCACTTTGTCTACAGATTGAGTGGGATGGCCCAAATAAAATTGTAAAGATGAAAGGAGTGTAGATTCATGAATAACTTTTTGAGCAAGCATAAGAAATCTGTGTTGCTTATTATCACAGGCGGTCTGGCTATTGTGGGGACTTACGTTGGTATCAGCGAGGAAGCACAAATACAGATTCTAAAAGGGATTGAATATTTTCTGCAATAAGGCGTGTGGAGTGTCCCGAGAAGGTGAATCTGCTGTACAATTAATTACAAAAGTTTACACTACAGGATTATTAAGCAAACAAACTGGATTGTTTAGTAAAATGGATAGAGTGGTTCGGGACGTGTCAGTGTAATTATGGCACGTCTCTTTTTTTTATCGGAAACTCGAACGTACGATCCCCTTTTGGAAGGAGGCACTTCGTGATCAAACTTACAGACGTAGCTAATCAGAAGTTGCTGGATGCATTTCTAGCTCAAGCAGACAATCAACTACTATACCAACGAGTGCTTGCTTCACCGGGCGACACGCTGAGGAGTGATGAATTGGATAGTAGACTTCAGGAGTTTTACGCTGAGGTCCAATTGACCAAATTTATTTCGTCACTCATTCGTTTTACAGCTATCGAGTTGGCTGTTCGTAATCAAAAGATAGGCAAGGTATGCCAGCCTACAGACGAGATTGAAATGGTTGTAGACAACCTTGTTAGCGACACAAACAAAAGTGAACGGGAGGACACATCTGAGTGGGAAGATGTATTAGCTGACAAACGAGTTTTGGATGCTGTTCAAACCCTCACAGAAAAGGAACAGGAGATACTTAAACTTCTTTATTTGAGGAATCTCAAAGAAGCGGAAGCTGCAAGTCTGTTAGGCGTTAGCCAGCAAGCCGTATCTAAAACAAAGAAACGAGCGTTACTGAAGCTCAGAAAACAGCTGGAGGGAGGCGGAATACATGAGCCTGTTAACGCTGGTAAAGCGAGCGCAAAATAATGATGAGAGTGCGATGGTAGAGATCATAGAAAGATTTGAGCCAAAGATTCGGAAGTCGTTAAAATTCACGGATATAGGTGTACGTGAAGACATACATCAAGAGATAATATTTCGGATGATTAAAGCTGTCAAATCGTATAAACTTCCGAAGAAAAGTAACTGATTTATTGATAATGCTGTCCCCCTTAGGATTGAAAAAATAAGAAAATTCGGCTATGGGAAGGAGAGGGCTAAAGTCCTTTCTAATTATATACATTTTTTGGTATAATACAAAGAATGTATACTATATAAAAACTAATACTATAAGGAGTATCCAATGATAAAAAAAATTGCGATAGGAGTAATTATTTTATTCTTGGCTGGGTACGCATTTATTACTCAGATACAAAAGGAGGGGATAGAGTTAAGGGTAAAATCTCTAGCAGGACATAATTTGTTTCTCCTTGTGACTACTTACCAAGACATTGAAAGTAAGTTTCACGAGGAAACATTTAATAGGGAAAGTGTAAGTAATATTGAAGATAAACTTGCAGAAGTAAAGGCATATTCAATAGTTGCTGATAGTATTGTGGGGAACGAATATCTACAAACAATTACAAGCAGATTCAAAGATATCTTTGCCCACCTTGAAAAGAGCCAGAAATCCATGGAACTTAGTAAGGATCAAACTAAAGAGTTAGTTGAAATAACAAGAATGATGAAAGAATTTATTGATATTATATATCAAACCTATTATGTTAATGATGAAGAAGGCGGATCAGCTGAATTAAACATAAAAGACTTCAGTAAGGTAGAAGCATTTCAAAAGAAAATTACTGAGTATTATAATCAAATTAACCAAAAATTATAAACGTAATTCTTTTATTTGTTAATACTAGTTTTTGATAATCATACGCTTATTAAATGTACATCCTAAATCACAATTTTGTGATATGGGATGTTTTTTTATATTTTCTTTTCCAAAGGTTGTATTTTCAATCAGGTTTTTCACTTTATATATTGAAAGGAAATTCTGGCCAGAATACCTTACCCAAAATTAAAAGGTGGAATCACAATGGATTTGACAGGTAAAAGGATTGCTCTTGACCCAGGACATGGCGGCGATCACCCAGGCAAAGTTTATAAGGGTCGGCAAGAAAAAGATGTTACTCTGATGTTTAGTAAAGTTCTTAGAACCATGCTTGAAACAGAAGGTGCAAAAGTTTATATGACTCGTATTACTGATAAGGATTTTGGTGGTACGACCGACGCTAAGGATGTCAATGAGCGAGTAAAAAAAATCAATAGGTATTACGCCAATGACGATCTTGATATTTTGCTCAGTATTCATGTGAATACTGAGAATCTTTATAATCGTGTTGGTGCGGCCTATCAAGAGGGTGGAAAAGCATCCAAGATTTTGGCTGAGAATATTGCAACAAAGTATACGACCTTCCAGACACAAGCAATAGCTTGGTCGGATGACTTAGCAGTATTAAGAGATACGACAGTAGCTGAAGCAAAAGCACTCCTTGAAATTGGTAAGATTAATCAAGATTGGTATGATGATCCTGATCAAGTTGAGCGCGCAGCATATGCGATTGTAGCTGGAATTTACGACTACTTCCGAGAAATTGAATAACAATCCAAAAGAGTGAAGTTGCCCTTCGGGTTACTTCACTCTTTTTTATATTCATATCAGTATAGTAGATGATGATTAAAGCCCATGATTTCAATATTGAGTGATTAGAATTTCTTCGGAGTAATCCATGAACGTGTCGCATTTAAAAGCTGAATGCCAAGTTCGCCTTAACAATTATTTATACGACGCCAAGTAGCAAGCGAATTGGCGTGCATAGTATGTACCGAAGGATTACAACAGCGAACCTCTCCGCCTATTCGAAAAGAAGGGTGGGTTTTTATTATTTTGTATATTTGTGTATAGTTGTTTCGTTTGGTAGAAAATAGGTGATTAGATATGCTGAAAGAACTATTTTTGAAAGGGGACTGTACTTTTGGCACGAAGAAGTAAAAAGGGAGATGACCCGATAAGCCAGTTGGTCGGACTGCTTTCTTTATTTGCATTTGGCGGGGCATATTACTATACAAATTCATTTATCATCGGTGGAATTGCTTTTGCTGCTGTAATGGGTGCTGCTCTTTGGATTGCTATTGCTCAGAGCGCAAAGAGAGAAGAGAGATTAAGGAAATCAGGAATACGCGAAATAGACAAAATGGATGGCCTACAATTCGAGCAATACCTTGGGCTATTATTCAAGTCCCAAGGTTTTAAAGCAGAAGTAACACGTGCCTCAGGAGACTTCGGAGCCGATTTGATATTGCAAAAGAATGGCACTAAAACAGTTGTCCAAGCTAAGCGCTACTCTAAAAACGTTGGGATCGAAGCAATTCAGCAAGTCGTTGGGGCAATGAAACATTATGGTGCATCGGGTTCGTGGGTAGTAACTAATAGAGACTTCACTGATGCTGCTTATAAGCTGGCTGCCTCTAACGGGGTAAAATTGATCAATCGCGAAGCACTCATTGAAATGATAATCCAGATGAATCCTTCAGCAAAACTAGATCCCAAAAAAGTTATAACTCAGTTTCCAACTGAAAAAAGGCTTTGTGAAAAATGTGGTAGCCAAATGGTTTTAAGAAAAGGAACAAAAGGGGAATTTTACGGATGCAGTAGTTACCCAAAGTGCAGGAATACAAAAGCAGTTTAAGTCCGAATGTTATATCGTGCTAGGATTAAGCGGAATTTGTTTACATTCAACCGAAGATAAAAGTCCAGGTCAAATTCCGGAACTGGACAAAGAGCGGCATGCTCCGCTCACCAGTATTCGTCGATTTTATTCTAGCAGCGTAAAAACAACCCGTCTCCCTTTTGCGGAGGCGGGTTTGTTCTTGTTACACATTACGGGGTTGTAAATCTTATTTCTCCAGAAACAGGTATATATTGATTGTTATTATCTTTACTGCGGTTTGTGATTTCAAAATAGTAAGCTCCTGCTTTAGGAATTGTGAATGTACTACTACTACTCCTATCTCCCTTTCTAAAAATCTCTCGAACTAGTTCGTGATTGTTATCATCAATGATGTACCACAATTGGTAATTTACTTCTGTATTCCCTGAACTATGTTGAGAATAATGTAACGTAAAACTACCTCTCTTCGCATTAAAGTGGTACTCTTCGGTAGTCAACAAATTGGTAAATGGGAAACTATGTGTAGCGTTTACTGTTGAAGCAGGTTGAGGAGAAACTTGCTTGTTTGAGGTATTTTCATGTTGAGCAAAAGCGGAAGGGACACCGATGGATAATACAGCAGAAGCCAAGATCACAGACAGAAACTTTTTCACGATTAAACATCTCCTTTCAATTTGATAAGCACATGCTTATATTATAATATTATGGAAATTATTGTAAATTACTTTTTTGGAAATATTAAGATAAAAAACATAGCCCTAGAAACTATTTACTTGGACTGTATTCAAAAAATCGGTAACCCGTCCCTGATTTAAGGTGACGGGTTTTTCGTGTTTCCACACTACTTTTGACAAGCTGTTCGCGCATATCTTCTCGACAGGAGGGGATGAACGGTGCATGTAAAGATTATACCGGGAAGTTCTACTGACAGTATTCGTTCCGCCTGTTATCTATATTTACTAAGCAAGTACAGGAGGGAGAAGCCGTATGATCGGAATATATGCCAGGGTGAGTACAGAGGAACAAGCCAAGAGCAGATTCAGCCTCGACGATCAGTTAAGGGAATGCAGGAAGAAGGCAGCGACGAGTGAAGTTGCCGAATACATAGATGATGTATCAGGCGAGTTCCTAGATCGGCCTGCTCTCTCAAGACTAAGACAAGATGTAAAGGATGGAGTCATAACAAAGATTGTTTGTCTGGATCCTGACCGTTTATCGCGTAAGCTAATGAACCAGCTGCTTATTACAGATGAATTTGATAAACGTGGTATAGAGCTTGTGTTCGTAAATGGCGAATATGCAAAAACTCCTGAAGGTCAGCTCTTTTACAGCATGCGTGGAGCGATTGCTGAATTTGAGAAGGCAAAAATAAATGAGCGTATGAGTCGTGGAAGAAGAGAAAAGGCAAGACAAGGCCGCGTTCTCCGTGACTTTCAAATATATGGGTACAGTTATGATTCTGAGAAGGAACAGATAGTAATAAATGAAGCTGAGGCAGCAGTAGTGCGTCTTGTATTTGATCTGTTTACTCAGCCAAATGATCTTGTTGAAGGGATAAATGGAATAGCCGTTTACCTGACCAGCAAGGGGATTCCTACAAAGCGGGGATCGAGTGTATGGCATCGACAAGTGGTACGTCAGATGCTCATGAATGAGGCATACGTGGGGAGGTTTTATCAGAATAAATGGAATACAGAAGGGATGCTCGGCAACCAGTTTCGACAACCGGATGAGAAAGTCCGTATGAAAATGCGCCCAAAAGAAGAATGGATATTACTGCCCTGCCCATCCATTATTGATGAAATGAAGTTTGAACATGCTCAACGACTACTAAAGGAATCTAGAAGAAGATGGGCGGGCCGGAGCTTCAACGAGTACCTCTTAAGCGGCCTAGTACGTTGCGGGACTTGTGGAAATACGATGCCAGGAAGAAAAGCGAAAAACTGGAGCCAACATGTATTTGAGTATACCGATGTCAAGAATACCGCAGGTGCAAAAAACAAGGGATGCGGTCGCCGTATAAGATGTGAGCAATTGGACAATCAGGTTTGGGAAACGGTTGCGTCCTGGTTGAATAATCCTGACGAGATTGCGGTGGCAGTGGAAGATAAAGTGGAAACTCCATTCGAGCAAGTGGAGTTGGAGCGATTGCAAAAAGAACTTGAAAAAACCAAAACAGGACGTAAAAGATTGCTTAAATTGTTTGCGTCTGGTGAAGAAGATATTGGTGAAGAAGATATTCGCCAAGAGTTGAAAGAACTGAAGGAGAAGGAAGATAAACTGAATCAGCGTCTAAACGAGCTGCTGGATCAAACAAAACAGCAGGTCAATTATGAGTATAGCCGCAACTTGATCCAGGAAGCCGCTGAATATTATTTATCGAAGGCACAGGATGAGCTAACCTTTGAGGATAAAAAAGAGCTGATCCGTCATGTGGTAAGGGAAGTAAGAGTATTTGAAGAGAGCGTGGAGATATTCACATTCTAAGTTTGCCTAAGCTCCCCTTTTGACATTTAGATTGAAATCCTCATGCATCTAAGAAGCCTGAAAAAAACCAAAAAAGATGTATCCTTGTACGACCCAATCGGGACGGATAAAGAAGGCAATGAAATTACCTTAATCGACGTCCTTGGCACAGAAACCGACGAAGTGGTCGACGCAGTACAGCTCAAGCTGGAGTCCAATAAAATTTACCAGCACATTCACATCCTTGATGAGCGCGAAAAAGAGGTCATCATCGGCAGATTTGGGTTGGATCAGGACAAAGAAAAGACACAGCGCGAAATTGCGCGTGAGCTGGGCATTTCTCGTTCGTATGTATCCCGTATCGAAAAGCGAGCGTTAATGAAGTTGTTTAATGAGTTTTATCGGACGAAGCAGCCACAGAATCGGTAGTTTGTTCGCAGCGGAGGACACTATTTTGAGGGAAATTACAAAAGTTTACACAACAAGTGTTTTTAATGGTTAGAATTCACACTCGTAAAATACAGACAAGTAAATAGGATGAAGCCACTCGGATGCCGGGTGGCTTTTCTATTTGCTTGCTGATCAAGAGGCTCTTATTGGATCAGTCAAAGCGCAGGGGGAATGGGTAATTGTACGAATCAAAAGAATGGAGGACCAAAAGAAATAGCCTAGCGCAAATTACTATTACAAAGGAGAAAATCAAATGACAAATCAAACACCAGAATATGAGGGGATTACCGGTGAAAAATACGAGACATCAGTGGCAGAACAGCAGCAGAAGGTGCAATAAGCGTCTTGTAGTGACTTTGGCAGCGGGTATGAAATTTGTCAGCCGCTATCTTGCTCCTGTGTAGTATGAATGAAAAAGTCTCACAAGAGCAGATCAGAGGCGATCACGGCAGCTGGGATGCAAGTTGTCGTCGTCTTTCAGTGAAGAACAAACGATCCTACTGGTGAGCAATCAATGGCAGAAGGGACAGAAAAGCAGCGTGCCAGGAAGCCAGGTTGATCGGTTAGCCTGGAGGTAGGGCTATATATTTTGTGGTTGACGAACCTCTCAGGGCTACTATTATTCCGATCGGTGGTATCAGGATTGCAGACATAATATGCACTTGATAATTGCGCAATCGAACAGATGGCAAAGCGTAGGAAGGAACATGAACACGTCATCAACATGCTGGCAACGAAGGTGATGGGATGGGAAAAGCATGAAGTAGAGCTTGATCTAACCGATGGAGGGACGAAAAAGTTTTTTAACTCTTAGCGGAAGAATGGAATAGAGGTTGCAACTCACTGGCAGCCACTCTACAACATAGCCGCAAAAGGACGATTGAGGCGATTGAGACGCGTGCTTAACACAACGGTAATTTTGTAAAGAAGGAAGAGACTTTCAGTAATGAAAAAAATACACCCCTGGATATCCAAAGGGTGCGTTAATGTAATTTCTGCATTTACATGATCATGAAGCACCAGAAATGGCTAATGCATATCGACTTGGAAAGCATCCCAGACTGTTGCTCCTTTGGCATCAGTGGCTGTGATTGTCATTGTAACGATACCTATTTGACTGGGAAATCTAGAAATTTGTACGATTCCCGATGTATTTACAGTGGCTGTAGCGGTACTTCCATCAATCGAGGAAACCGAGAAGGTCAAAGGTTCTCCATCCGGCAGTAATTAACACAACAGTAATTGGGGATAATGGGCTCAATTACCTACTTAAGACAAAACAAAAACCCACTGTCGCCAGTGAGTTGAAATTTTTTGTATCCCGACTTATGTTAAAAGACTGCTTTTCTCAGCAGGTCAAGCTGCAGCGTCCAACAAATGTTACGCACCATTGTGTCATATTAGGCTCGTGCAAGTCTGGATTCACTAGATTTACAAATTTCACCTGTACATCTAAATCAAACAAATCTTGTTTTTGCATTGTTAGCCCCTCCTAATAATGTGGTTTTATTTACAATAAATGGTAACACTAAAACGGTTTTTAGTAAAGTGCATGCATAGATATTTAGTTTTATAGAGAGTACGGCGGGTGAAGCCGTTACTTCGAAATGGGAACACAACACACGATTTGATAAATGGGAGGGTGAAAGGAATGTCGTGGAACCTGATAAATAAAGGCGACAAAAGGGCGCTGGCTCTGGCTGATCGGCATTACACCCGCCAGAAGCCAGGTAGCAACCAGTTTTGTCGACCGGGAAAGAATCTGGTTCTACTCACCGAGGATGAAAAGGCTTTGTGGGTGACATGGCATTAGAGACGACGGCTAGGATGCGTGGGAATGCACCTTGTTTCGGAACGAAGGAGACTACCTTTCTAGCCACTTGATCGTTCTGGCGCTGGGAATTACGCGACATATGTGCGGCATACCGCCAGCAGACGGCATGATCACATACGTAGGCAAACAATTGCGGGGCGGATGCTTTCACGCGGCGGGCTTTCGAAAGGCGGGAACCAGCAAACGCGGAAAACAGTTACTACAACTCCAAGTCGACCGTTTTCCACCACCGATGGAGCCTGCTGAGGCCGGACTGTTCCGGCACGAGATCGTAATAGCATGAGGATACACAATGTGTATTCAGAGAATGTTCGTCATCGAAGTATTCGATGAAAATGCTATCTACATGTTTGGCCAACTCTTCAGGGGTGCTGTAGTTAGATTGAAGAAGTTTAATAATCTCATTTATTTCAAATCGGTAATGATCGTGTTCGGGATCTATACCAACTAACCCAATCGGGTCCCATCGATCAATAATGTTTTTTACTTTAGCATAAATCAATTGCTTTACCTCAAAATTTGTCAGTCAAAATACAATACCATAAATAAGGACCGCCTTTAACTCATTAGTTATTGAGTAAAAAGAGACCCCTAGGATTTCCTAAGGGTTCGTCGATGGAAGATACTTCACCACTTATTCCATCACTCGCTGTAATAGTACCAGTAGTTTGGCCTGCTTTTAATGCGGTGAAGTTAGCATTACCAGTTGAACAGTCAATGGATACTTGAGCAATACTACTGTCACTTAGAGTAATGGAATAAGTTAGAGGATCATCGTCGGGGTCCCTAATAGAATCCGAAAACTCGAGTAGTCCATTCGGGAATCTCAAAGTTAATTGGAAAACATCGATTTGCTTGATAATTATAGGTTTGTGATTGCTATTCTCGACTTTTTCCCTTCTGTTTGTGAGGGTTTTTGTTCGAGCCTACACCGGGCAGGCAACTTTCATCGCACACGGCGTTCATCAACGGATAAGAAAGTTTTTACAACGGGCAACTTTAACATAGGTCATATATTCAAATCTGTCTTCTAACTAAAGTTAACCCATTTAGTGGTAGCTTTAGAAATGAACCTAGTTAAACAAAAAAATCGATTTGATAAACAAGATGATCGCTCCAATGAAGAGACATCAGAAATCTTGAAATATCACCTTTCCATAACGGCTTCATCGAAAATTTTTCTGTAATGGTGCAAATCAAATTGAGAGGTTAATGCGTTGACTGTTGACCAAAATTCATCTTCATTGAAGCCAACAAAATCTACGACGATAAACTCTGCGAGATTATGGAATGCATGCGCTATACGGAAATTTCTATAAAAGGTAGCCTCGTCAAAAGCACCACTGTTTTTTAGGTCTAGGAAAGCTTGATGAATTAATTTCTTATAAGCGATCTTCTTTACTTCAGTCATCAGATCATCTCCTTTTCCTGATTAAATAGGACAGGGGGGTGGAAATTCCTGCGTGAAGAAAGCAGTTGATCTGTCAAAACATTACTTGTGAGAAGGGGAGGAAGGAATGCAGCAGACATAATTTTGCTAGCGAAAAGATTTAACTCCTGCAAGAAGACAGGAGTCAAAAATGTTTTCTCGCTATATCGAGACTTCTGACGAAACCGAAGCAATTGCACAACTGCGTGTCCATCAAATTTCCTTTTATGGCGATTTAGTTATTACCCAAGTAAATACTCTTCTAAAAAAGCCAGTTGGGTTATAGATACGCATAAACCATCTATCTAGTCCAAGTGGGTAATTTTGAAGCACATATACAGGTTCATTTTGTTCAATGAGCCATCCAGCACTGATAACCCTCCTAGTACCTTCTGGTGCTGGTATCAAGTTAATATTTTCATATGAATATGGTCGAATCTCGATGGGCAGAAAACGGTGGCGCCAAAAGCCATTTCCGAGACTATCTGTTATACGTATATTTTTCCGACTTAGGGTGATGATTTTTGTCCGTTTTACACCTCTTTTTTTCACAATCTTGGATGATGATTTTTTTTTCATGTTTTCACCTTCTACGCTTATTTACGTTTCGTAGGATCAACATATGAAGGAAAAGAGATAATGCTTGGACTAATTTACATGAGTTAAAAAAATGGGGGAATTCAATAATTAGAGCTCAGACAGAACAATTTGAACCCAGAACTGCTGCAGGCTATTCAACACAAGAGAAATTGTGATGAACTATGTTAATCCTTTTTATCGATTAACTTGGTAAGCAGGTCTTCGATTCTCTGTAAATGTTGATTGGTTTGCTTCAGCAGATAATACAAATTCACAATTGAGATCATTACCACAATCCCAAAAACTAATACATCCATTTTAATACCACCTTAATTGGTAATCATTGGGTAATTTGTACCTTTGTGAATGATAGCATTAAAGTAAATAAATCGCGATAATTAACAAAATATTTCGGGAGTAAAAAAATAGACAAAAAATAAGTCCCCAATCAGGGAGCCCTAATAATTTCTTTAACCAAGAAAATTATTCCATGGGCTACTACGAGTGGGAATTGGAAAGATGAGCGCACAAGAGCAACTGTCATTTCTGGAACTAGTAGATGAAAAAGAAGTCAGAAAGGCTGTTGTCAAAGCATTAAAAGAATATAAAGCCTTTCGTGTTGCTGTACAAAATAAAAAGGAGCGACAGGAGAAGGGGATCGATCAACTGTTTCCACAGCTTCAAAGGTCTGAGTCCACGAATGAGTTGAAAGCACGACAGATCGAAAGGGCTTTACAGTAATCGTTGGATGAAGTAGAGCGTCAGATCATCGAAGAGAAGTATGTCAGCACGTCCAGAGTGAAGGACATCAATGTATATCTGGATTTAGGTTTGACAAAACAAAAGACCAATTCTACACAATAAAGAAAGAGGCAATTATGCAAATTGCTACGGTGCTCGGTATGATCTGAGTGTCTTTTTTCATGAAATAAGCCTCAAGAGCGACTGAGATGGTTAAATTGATGCCTCTATTCGATAATGAAATTTAAAGTAATAATGGGAAGATTACGCCTATACCGTAGCCTTCCAAAAGATCGACTATGATATAAATTTGAAGTGGTACTAATCCCAATATTTGGTATGACTATTTTTACAAGTCCATTGATCAAAGCATGAATTATATTCGAAAGAAAAAGAAATAATGTGAATTGGTGGGGAATAAAATGCGTAAATATATAATTGGAACTTTATTTGAATTATTAATAGGAGGATCGATAAGTGTACATGCTGAAGTGATTAATTTGGTTGGTAAGGTTATTGAGGGAGAGCTGCCAGTAAACATTAATGGCAAAACACTTAATAATAGGGCAATAGTTGTTGATGGAACATCATACCTGCCAGTTCATGCAATAGGGGACACATTAGGATATAATGCTTCATTCGTCCCAAATGAAGGGATCAAGCTATATCCTAAATTTGATGAAGAAAGACTTGAAATTAAGTATTTTCCGATTGTCAATATAAATAATACGTACACAAAAAACTCTGATGATTATTATTATTTGGAATCTGACGGAAATCAATATGTTTCTGTTAATAGTTTAATTGGACCTTATGACTTTTATTGGCCAAAACCGGATACAGCGGTGTTTCATCCATTGTTAGTGACCGAGAAGTCGAAGTTGGACACTAACGGTATTTTCAATAAAAAAGCAGAGTATTGGGGGTTAAGCGAGTATGGTGAATACTATAATGAAAACTAAGTGAAAAACTTTTACAACGAGTACAGCCCGACAGGTGTTGACCAGTGGTTGCTTGAAAATGCTCAGAATAAATTACAGCCCGGGTCTACTCCTGAAGGAATGGTCTCTCCTGTGTACAGTAAAGAAACAAGAGGAATTATTGATTTCTTGATGAGTAAAAAAGATACGAAATATGCCTCTGTTATACAGAATTTCTCGGAACAATTACTTTCGGAGGCAAAATCAAATGCAGCAATGGATTCCGAATTTTTATTAACAGGCTATGTGGTGGAAACATTGAGACGTACCTTCAAAAGCGTTTGAATGAGAATTTCTTGCTAAATAGCGATGACCCTCGCAGTGTCGAGTCGAAAAGCGTTACAAAAGGACTGGGGATGCTAAAAGAGAGGAAGGCAACCTTAGAGAACAGGAACAGAGGGAGCGCCTTCAATACTTACGTGAAATCGATAACGATCCACTCCTAAAGAGTAGCTACAAGAAGCAGATGGTTGAAGAAATGACACGCCCTACTTCTCCGTCGTCGTAAGCAACGTCACTGATTCCTACCTTAGTTGATCATTTGAGCAAACTTCAGCAAAATCCAATAGAGGTTCACTCAAACAATAATTTACGTGTTACTGTTGAAGATAATCGTGCGGTTCAAGTGCAAACGGAAGGTATTTCAAACTACGCCTCACGAACTTATAACGATCGAACTTTAACGCCACAACAAACAGTAAAAATGAGGCAATTAGAATAAAGTCGAATTCTGTCGGAATATATGCAATGAAAGATGCCTTGTATGATGGGATAATTGATGATAATAATTTCGTCCTGTCGAAAGGTGATTCCAATGCTGAAATCAAAAATCCTTATTATTTTTACACTGCTTTTTTCATTAATAGTACTGCCAGGGTGTGGAACAGATGCAGTGCAGGAAGATTTGCTGAATTATATAAATAACGAAGTACCTAAAATTGCGTCACTTGAGAAAAAAGCGATAGCTGATTATTCCGCAGTGTCAGGGGCAAACTTCCAAGATGACGATGTTATGTACGAAACGTTGACCCAGAAAGTTATACCGACTTATTCACAGTTCATAGGGGAACTAGAAAAGATTAGGCCGTCTACTCCTGAAGTACAAGAAGTTCACGAACAGTTTATTGAAGCTGCTACTTCTCAACATAGTGGGTTTGTCATGGTCGTATCAGCACTTGAGAAGCAAGATTATGCTGAGATTGCTAAAGCTAATGAGAATCTAGCAGAAGGAAGAAAATTAATGCGAGAGTATCACGCTGCTGTTAAAAATCTTGCTGATTCTCACGGTGTTACAATTACAATGCCTAGTAATTAAGCATGTAAGATGGGTCGAATAAATGACCCATCTCTTTTTATACGGAGGTAAACATATGGCTCTGAGTTTCGAAACTAACCGTGGAACAATGAAGTGGCCGTACAATCCACAATCTATTGGGTTTGACAGCAAAAAACTGATTGTCGAACATAAATATCCACATCGGCAGGGTGCTGAATTCGTTTTTATGTCTAGGCTAATCTGTTGTTCCCAGGTACGACCAATAGCAATCGCCCGTAAGATACACTTTGCATAAAGTGACAATCTTACGGGTGAATTTTTGCTACTTGGCGTGTGTAAGGGATACCTCAAAGGCATCTAAAATCTCTAGAAAATGCGAGGCTTCTCTAAATACATGGTCAGCGAGTAATGGGGGGATTATGCTCTTAATTTTGCATTCCTCAATCAGATCACGAGCAGTTTTTTTGAAGTCACGCAATTGACGGACGGATACACGATTTTGATCGACAAATTGATTCAGTAGCGGTTGCGTTTGAGACTGGGGGCGCATGGAATCAAGATCCTGAGCTTGGAACAATAATTGATCAAAATCATGACTAAACTCTCTAGCTTGATCCACTAGCTTTCTTTCGGAAGGATCGAGCAAATGGTTAATAAATTTCGCATGGTCGGCCATGATTCGTAGGAAGAAGACATTCTCATTAATCACCGCATCAGGTAAGGGATCAAGGTTTCCTGTATTCAGTTGTTCTAATCGATTTCGAAAATAGGCGGCTTCCCTGCTCACGTGATCGACCAACAGCGGAAAGTTATTACCACCGATTTTGCAACGAATAATGAGTCCGAGTACTTTGCGTTTAAAAGCCCAAATATATGAAACGGCATTGTGAACGATTTGATTAAAGTCATAGATTCGTTGAGGGTCTACGTCAGAAGAAAAGGAAAGTGCTTGGCTTTCAATTTCTTCAAAAATGCAGTAAAAGCGATTCGCTTCTTCAATTAATTTTGTGTCTTCGCAGTTAAAGCCCAATTTGAGAAACAGGGAGTGTTCTTTCATGATGCGAGACCAAAAACGTATTTCCTCTAATGATCGATCAACAAAAACATCTGTCATTTTGTACCTCCGCATAAGGATTTGGGCGGACCATAGCCCATTTTCCACTATTGATCACACATGATGTATGTCTATGCGTTTACCCAGTTTCGTGAATGGGCATGAGCACAGATTCAAAAAAAGAATGATGCCCATTTCTCCATACGATTGTTTCGGGCGTTTTCTGGCTTGTCCCATAAAAAAAACTCCCAATAACGGGAGTTTTCCATGTCAAAAACGACGCATCGAATGAATTTGCGTTCTGTGGTGATGGGCCCGCATGCGATGGAAGTGTTCTCTTTCTCTAAAGGTATGATGACGCATGCGATCATGACGATGTTCAAAAGCTAAAGAGCGAAAACGTTCTGCTTGCCTCATGTGGTGATGCATTCGGTGTCTATGATGCTCAATCGGATCCATGACACTTCCCCCTTAACGTTGGTACTTTATAGGATATGAGGACAGCTTCCTGCTTGCTTATGCATGAGTGGATATCGCAAAGAAAGAATGAAAAAGAGGCGTAAAGCCCTTAGCTTTCGCCCTGTTCTGAAAATGGTGAATCTTTTACTCGATTCGCGGTCTGGTCGGGAAACAGTCAGGTGATTGCACGTCGGCAACCTCAGATAGCTTCATCAAATAGTAGCATTCTTCTCGAGACATATGGTCAGCCATGAGCGGGGAGAAGACTCCTAGCAATTCATCGCGCATCCGCATCTCTTCCAATTCATGCAAGAATACCTGAAAAAGCTTCATTTCCATTTCTGCTTGATGGTTAAAACGGCGTAGTGCCGGGAAGTTATTCAGGTTTGTCCGGAGATATCCGGCTAATTCCACCGCTTTTAGGTAAAAATGCTCGAACTTTTTGGTGAATTGTTCACTTTTGAGCTGATAGTCTTTTTCCACCATGTCTAAAAGGGAAGAGATGGTGGCTGCATGCCCTACCGCATCGGAAAGCCAGAGGATGTGGAGATCTACCGGGTGGTTGGCAGGTGGCAAGCTTCCGGAGAGGAAAGCATGTAAGATTCGTTCATATTCTTCTAGTTCATTGACCATGTGGTTCATAAACGTGGGTGGAAGACTGATGGATATTTTACTGATGAGGTGCCTTTCTAGAATATGGAGTTTAAAATCACGGAGTTGTTGGGTGAGTGCACTTGCTTGCTGGTTGAGTGTGTGAAGTTCATCGGAAGAGAGGCTTTGCCTGGCGTTATCCAGTAAGTTATCGAATGACACGATAAAGTATACGGCTCTTTCAATCTCACGCTCTTCATTCGGAGCGAGTGATTGAAAAATAAAGCGGGCATGATCTCCCAGAATTTGTAGCCAAAAACGATGCTCAAACAACATACTTTCTCGCAATTGGTCGTTCACTGTTGTTCCCTCCTTACTCCACATCAAGATATGTAAAAACGCCCAGAAGTGTGTGACGGATTGACCTTGACTCACAAATGGACAGAAATGGTAAAATGTTTGTAGGAGGAGCAGCAGTAGGGGGGAAAATATGAAGAGACCAATTATAGAAATACCAAAGACAGGCAACGAATGGTTATGGGATGTAGTTGGTTGTTTATTTTTCGTGGGATCGCTACTCTTTTTAGTCTTTGCATGGAATAAGCTTCCTGACGAGGTGCCTGCCCATTACAATGCTTTGGGGGAAGTAGATCGCTGGGGCTCAAAATGGGAACTGCTTCTTTTACCTGGAATTGGCGTCTTTATTATTTTCCTCATGCAGGTACTCGAAAAACATCCGGAGCTCCATAACTATCCGGCGCGCTTCACTGAATCGAATGCCGAGCAGTTTTATTTGCACAGTCGAAAAATCGTGAACCAAATAAAAAATAGCTGCTTAATTATATTTTCCGTAATCTTGTTGGAGTCGATTTCCATTGCTCTAGGATGGGGAGGCGGCTTTGGGAAATGGTTTCTGCCGATCACCATCATTGGGATGATCGTTCTGCTTGTGATAGGAATCGTGAAACAAAGCAAGATTCAATGAGAAGAATGAGCGAGGGGTCCTTCTAAAGGGAAGGTCCTCTTCTTTGTTTTTTGCAACGAAAATCTGAGGACATATGTCCTTCCCTATCCACCTTGCGATCCTTTTTAATTAGGAACAGATCAGTGTGAGGTGAGAGGATGAAAGGGATTATTTTTGCTATTTTGGGCGGCGTTTTCATTACCTTGCAAGGTGTAGCGAATTCAAGAATCAGTCAGGATATTGGTACTTGGCAAACCGCGACACTTACGCAGTTAACGGGCTTCCTCACGGCTTTTTTACTCCTGTTGTTTTTTCGAGATGGAAAATGGCAGGCATACAGGCGAGTGAAACCGTTATATTTGACAGGTGGGGCATTCGCCGCGTTTATCATTTTTAGCAATGTTACGGCCATCCAGCATATCGGGGTAACCATGACAATTTCAGCTCTCTTGATTGCGCAGCTAAGCCTGACGTTTCTCATTGACAGTAATGGGTGGTTCGGTGTTGATAAACAAAAGATGAGGCTGCCGCATTTTATTGGGATCGGAATGATGATTCTGGGGGTACTAATACTGAGGGCCTGATGACGAGAGGGTGAAACAGAGGAATGAAGGAAATCGAAAATCGTGAGCTTTTGCAACAATATCTCCGTGACCATCAGTTAGCGTCTGTTTTTCATGAGCCTTTTTTGCCGCATTTGTCCTTGTTCCAATTTGATCAAGGGGAGCTCATTTGTGCTCAGGGCGAAACGGCCTGTCATCTGTATGTGTTAGTGAAGGGCAAAGTAAAGATTTTTACGACTTCCCCCGAAGGAAAAACCCTGATCCTTTCCTTTAAAAAGCCGCTTGAAGTGATCGGAGATATTGAGTACGTAAGGGGAATTTCTTATCTGAATTCGGTGGAAGCGGCCTCGTCTGTTCAGATGATCGGGATTCATTATCGCTGGTTGAAAAAATACGGTACAGACTACGCTCCACTCCTGCAATTTTTACTGCAAATCATTACGCATAAATTTTGTGTGAAGTCCAACTCATTAAGCATCAACCTTCTGTACCCAGTAGAAGTACGTTTCGCTCGTTATTTGTTGTCCGTTTCGATAGAAGAGTGGAATTCTGCCAACAAAGAACGGATCAGTACGAGCAATCTCTTGGATGCAGCGAATATGATTGGAACGAGCTACAGACATTTGAATCGGGTCATCCAGCAGTTCTGCAAGGAGGGACTGATTGAGCGTGCCAATGGATTCCTTCTGATCAAGGATAGGGAAGCTTTAGCTAAAATGGCGAGCGAGACTCCGAACGAATAATGAGACAGGAGTGTCAAAATCATGGTAGTCGGGATATTCTTCGCGTTACTGGCTGGCTTGTTGGTCAGCCTGCAAAATATTTTTAACAGGAAAGTAAGTGAAAAGGCAGGAACATGGTCTACCACGACACTTGTGCTTGGGATGGGATTTCTGTCTTCTTTGACGATGGGTCTCATTTTCGAAGGAAATCAGTTGTTTTCGCTTCCAGTTATGCAACCGTGGTACTGGTTCAGTGGCATGATCGGCGTTGGGGTAGTCTTTTGTCTGGTGCAAGGGATGAGACTGCTTGGCCCAACGTATGCCATCTCCATTGTTCTCACTGCCCAGCTTGGCTTTGCTTTATGGTCGGATTCAATCGGCTGGTTAGGGCTGGTTCAAGTGCCAATTACTTTTACGCAATTGTTTGGGGTTCTGGTCATTGTCGGGGGTGTGATCGCATTTAAACTAGGCGGCGAATGGCAACAGAAACGCTCAATGAGTAAGATGTAAATTTTTTGTTGACTTGATTTTAAACGTCATGATAAAATAAAAAATTTTAAATTCGATATTTGTGTTATAATGATTATAGATTGCTTTGAAGGAGGTGGACGTATGTTTCAAGTTGGAGACAAGGTTTTTTATCCGATGCACGGAGCAGGCGTAATCGAGGCGATGGAGGAGAAAGAATTTCTGGGTGAAAAACACCTCTATTATTTGCTCAATATGCTGCTGAAAGAGTTAAACATCATGGTCCCGGTTGAAAAGATGTCCGCTCTTGGTATTCGAAAGGTGGTCGAAGCCGACATTCTGGAGAATGTTTTGGCCGCCATGCGAGAGGGGCAACGCGACACCGCCTTGAATGCAGCGCAGCGCTACAAGCTTCATACAGAAAAAATGAAGAGTGGCGATATTTACGAGCAATCTGAGGTCATTCGCGATTTGGTTGGTATGAGTAAAGAAAAAGTATTGGGAACGAGTGACAAAGTGATGCTGGATAATGCGCAGCAGCTCCTCATTAGTGAGATTGAACTGGTAAAAGACGTAGATACGGTACAGGCAACAGTAATGCTAAAGCAAGCTGTATGCCCAGAAGAAATGTCTGAAATTGTCCCATAAATATTGTCCATACAAGGGAAGCAAGGGGAGTGATTGTTATTGCAATCGCCCCCTTTTTTGTATGTCTGTTAGAGCAACAAGCCGCGATCCAGGGAAAATTCTTGGCGACTGGCAAACTGGTGGTATCCAGCACGTAAAAAGGCTTTGGCCATTGGCGTGTTTTTTACATCGGTATCTGCGCGGATGTACGTTTCACCTGCTTTTACAAGAACGTCTGTGGCCTGCTTCAGCAATCGATCTATATAGCCGTGTCCTCTTTGCTCGGGGAGAACACCTATGTATCCAATCGTGGCAAAGGTAGGGCTCACCGTAGGCATCAAAAAACCAATAAGCTCATTTTTTGCTGTATAGGCAAGCTGCCACCATTCCGGTTCGTACTTCATTTGTTGTAAATCTTTGAACATTTCCTGTGCTTGGGCTAGAGGTCCTTTTTCCAAGCACTCCTCTGTAATTTGTTGATCATGGGTGAATTGTGAGACGCGCATGATGGCATCCACAAATGCAATCTCGCCAACCTCAGGAAGACTGCGGTACACGATCGGATCATGGGCTTCGTTTGACGGTATAACAGTTGCCTCAATCGGTGCATGCCATTCGAAGCGGTTTGTTTCCCGCATAATTCGAAAGCCGAGCGCTTCCAGAACATTTCTTCGCTCTTGGTGATCCGTTTGCCATTGGGGAGAGGAGGAAGGTGAATCCAGAACATAGCCGATTTTCTCCGAAAGATTCCCTGCCATGAGTGTAAAGACTTCGCGTAAGAAATGAGCTCCAAGCGAAGGACATTCTGTCTCTTTCCATGGAAGCTCCCACAAAACCAAATCAGTCGCTTGATTACTGCCAGGCAATGTCCAGAAGGCAAGACGACCAGCGATCTCACCCTGTACCTCCAGAACGAAGCACCAGTCCTGACGCATGGCTCTTTGTGTGAACATTTTGTCAAGGTAAGCAGCTATATCATCCCGAACGGACGCAAGATGATCCGGGAAGGCAAGAAATGCAGGTAAATCCTCCGAGTGGATACGGCGAACGGTGATCATGCAGGTCATCTCTCCTCAGTAACTATCTAAAGTTATTTTGTTGGTTACAAGGAGATTTTACCAAAATGTTCTGTGAATCGTCAATCGTGATCTATGTAGGAAAAGAGGAAGGGTAGGGAGCAAACTGCCTGCTCCCTCGTTTGCCCCAGTGTTATTCAATCAATACGCCACGCGACCTGCCTATGATGCGGATGGCACGATTCCACAGCAACTGGAGCTTTTTTCTCTGTAGGGGTCGCACATACAGATCAGGGCTTTTCAAATAGGAACGCATGGGGATGACACGAAAGCATATACGCCCTTGAATTACATAGCGTTGCGAAAAGGTCGGGATGACCGAAATTTGCTCGAATGAAATCTGATTCCTCTCATCCTTCTCGACAGTAAATCGCAGGATTGCTCCGCACTGAGATTGATCAAACGAGAGCATTTTCTCTGATGTGAAGTTGCCCAAAGAATACGCGACTAGTGTTTGTCTCTTTGTTCCGTGAGCAGTCGTGATACTCGGGGTGACAACAGGTTGCAGAACATGTGGATGAGCTCCGAGGATGACATCAGCACCGTTGTCGAGCAGGCTTTGTACGAGCTGTCGCTGGCGTGTCGTTGGTGTATAGCGGAATTCAATCCCAAAGTGAAGGGAGATGATCACAACATCGACGAGAGGACGGACTTTTCTCAGGTCGGATAATATTGTGTCAAGATGAAGAAGTCGGACAATCCATGGCGTATGAGCGGGGATCACCTGCTTGTTTGTCCCGTAGGTGTATGCAAGCATGGCGATGCGAATGCCGTTTACCTCCTTAATCAGGTAGCTATTTGCTTCCTCGGGGCTTCGATATGTTCCGGTATGAGCAAGCTTGTATCGATCCAAAACATCAAGAGTTCGGCAAAGTCCGGTTACTCCGCCATCCAGGCAGTGGTTATTCACTGTAGTCAATACGTTAAATCCAGAAGTTTTCAAGTCCCGAGCCAATTCATCTGGACAGTTGAAGCGAGGGTAACCGGTTCGTGCCGAACCGATTTGATAAGGCTGTGTTTTCCCGGAAAAGGTGGTTTCTAAATTGCCAATCGTGAGATCTGCCGCTGAGAGAATCGGTGCCACGGGATGAAACATATCCGTAAAAGAGAATTGATCTGTACCAGGCAGTCTGGCAGTTGCCACCTGCTCTTTCCACATCAGGATGTCACCTACAGCGGCGATGGTGGCCTTCTTTTTCATACGCTTCACCTCCCCTCCTACTCTATTCCAGAAGTCGTCCGTCTGATTTGGATTGTAGCGGAACGTTTTCATAGATAATGGTCTATACAGGCTGTCTATGTCGTTCATACAATAGGAAAGCTGATCGAGAGAAGAACGAGGCAAAGGGGTGATACCCGTGAAAAAGAAGAGAAGAGCTGCTGCTGTACCTGTAAAGACACTGATTCTCGACAAGCCGGTTATCGCTGTGACGGGAAGTGCAGGGAAGACCACAACAAAAGAAATGATCTATTCCATCCTGAATCTCCGCATGCCCACATATAAATCGATGTACAACAAGAACTTCCTGGGAAATACAAGAGCACATACCAAAAGAATTCGGGACGAGCACAAGGCCGCAGTGCTTGAGTATGGTATTTATCGAAGTGGTCATTTGCGACAGCATTGTAAAATCATACAGCCGTCGATGGGAGTCATTACGAATATTGGCACGGCTCATATCGGAAATTTTGGCGGTGATGCCAGGCAGCTGGCGTTAGCAAAAACGGAGTTAATTCGTCATATGAAACCCACAGGAACCATTTTTCTGAATTGGGACTGTCCCTATTCTCGCCAGTTTATTCAACAGCCTTATCTGGGTTCGTTCACGGGAAAAATCATAACATTTGGCAAGGAGCAGGAGGCGGACTATAAGGCGGGGAGAACGAAAATAGAGGGCAATGGGTTTCAATTCGAATGTTCTTTGCGCGGAGAAAAGGAATCATTTTTTGTCCCCATTCCCGGCGAGCATAATTTGTACAACGCGCTGGCTGCTATCGCAGTCGCACATACGATGGGGATTCCCGTCGATGATATTCGTCGTGGGTTAAGCCAGTTTCGCGGACAGCGAAAACGACTAACCAGCTATCGACTCGCGAATAACATTCAGGTGCTGGATGATACCTACAGCTCGAATCCAGATGCGGCCAAGGCAGCGATTGATGTGTTAAGCCAGGTAGGGCATACCACAAAGATCGCGGTGCTCGCCAGTATGTTGGAAATGGGCACATACGACGTGAAAGGTCATGAGGATGTCGGGAAATATTTGAGTCAAAAAAATGTAGACTACTTATATACGCTGGGAAGAAGTGCTAGGTATATTGCCAGAGCAGCGATTCTCTCCGGTTTTCCGGCAAATCGGGTCAGGCATTGCTTGAGCAAGGCAGGCTTGCATCGTCGTCTAGCACAACAGCTGAAGCCAAATACAGCCTTCCTCGTAAAAGGATCAAATCGGTTGAAAATGGGAGAGACTGTACAGTTTTTGTGCAGAGTAACAGCCAATCGAAACACTCCGAAAGGGTGAAAGAGTGGGGACGCCTGCGGGGTGGCGGACAAGGACTTTATATACAGGCTATTGCGGAAAAAATAGGTGAATGACGGCGGGCAAACGCACATACCATCTGTGCGTTTGCTGCATTTCCTATAGGGAGACTAGTAGGAGGTGACACGTCATGTCATATCAATTTCCCCCTGGCGGTCCAGAAGGTTCCCCAGGTTCCCCCGGTTCACCGGGAGGTTTTCCCCCTCCGCCACCAGGCCCTCCACCGAGCAGGACGCCAAGTGCACCGGGAGCAAGAGGTTATGGGGGAACACGTCGGATTGATGCTGGCGGATTCTATCCCTGTTTATATCGTTACACGTACGTTTGGCTGCGAAATGGTCGCTCTTTCTGGTTCTACCCCGTCTATGTCAGTCGTAACTCTGTAACCGGTTATCGCTGGAGAGGGAATCGATGGGAGTATTACGGGACAGACCTGAATCGAATCGCCTATTTTACATGCTAACTTCATTCACAAGCAAAAAGGCCATTCCCTGG